>NZ_JAGGRO010000011.1:0-609990 GCF_018612805.1 Halomonas sp. ISL-56
AACTTTTGGGGTGCAGTTCACCTGTCAGCGGGCTTTTTTGTTTCTAACGCATTTAGCGATAACTCATCTAAAGCTAACTGCTAACTCAGGGTTTCACGATTCAAAAACAGCGTTAACGCGCGAGTCAGATACTCGACATCTTTCGTGCCCGCCGTCTCCCGAATCGAATGCATGGCCCACTGGGGTACGCCGACATCAATGGTAGGTACCCCCAACTCGGTGGCAGTAATTGGGCCAATCGTACTGCCGCAGCCCATATCCGCCCGAGTAACAAACGACTGCACAGGTACGTCCGCCTCGCGACATACATCGCGAAACAGCGCGCCGGTGACACTATTGGTGGCGTAGCGCTGGCTCGAATTCACCTTGATGACCGGGCCACCATTAATCGCCGGGCCGTGGTGTTCATCGTGCTTATCGCGGAAATTAGGGTGTAGCGCGTGGGCGTTATCGCAAGAGATCATCAACGACGATTGAATCAGTTGAATCAGCGATTCTTCACTTCCCTTTTCACTCTTTTTTCCCTCTCCCCCGACGTGGGCATTAATGCGCTTTAACACATCAGCCAAGAAAGGGCCTTGGGCACCACTGGCACTGGCACTACCGACTTCCTCATGATCGTTAGCTACCAGCAAAGCGCCTTGACGACCATCGCAAGCCAAAAGCGCTTCTAAACCCATAAAGCAGGAAAGTAGGTTATCCAATCGGGCACTCGCCACTAGCTCTTGCTTAACACCGACCAGCGATGGCGGCTGAACATCGTAAAACCCTAATTCAAAATCAACCACTTCTACAGCTCGCAGGCCGTGCTGCTCTTCAAGCCATTGCGCCACCAGCTCGCCTAGCGTAGCCGTGTCGCTTTGCATCAACACGGGCGCCATTTGCGTCTGAGGATTAATCGGACGACCACTATTCACGTCACGATCAAGATGTATCGCCAGGCTGGGCACCATGGCAATCGCACGGTCGACATTGAGCAACACGCTTTCTAAGCGGCCATCGGCATGGCGCACATGCACCCGCCCTGCCAACCCAAGATCACGGTCAAACCATGGCGCCAATAAAACACCGCCGTATACCTGCACACCTAACTGCAGCCAGCCGGCCGAGAATTGTGTGGCATTAGGCTTTAGATGCAGTCCCGGGCTATCAGTATGCGCGCCGATCATGCGCAGCGCGGCCAACCCAGACTCAGGCAGTTGAAAAGCAATAATTGCCGAATCGTTACGGGTTACGTAGTAACGCTTGCCCGGTGTAAGCTGCCAATTGGCCTTTTCTTCCAGCCGCTGAAAACCGGCTTGCTCCAATCGCACGCCCATATTGCTTGCGGCGTGCCAAGGGGTCGGTGATTGGCGCAGAAAATCGCATAGACGCGTTAAACGATCAGCGTTGAAAGTCTCGGACATGGAAATCCTCATAACAGTAATGATTGAGTCTCATAGCGCAGGCGACCTGCTACAATACCCCCTCGACCTACGCAACTCATGGGTCTTATGCGGGTCTAGGGAAGAATGAGTGTACACAAATCCGGGAGAGCTTGACTGATGAGCTTGTTTGCAACGCTTTCGCGTTCGGTCGCCCTGGCTGTCATGCTGGTTGTTACCAGCCCAGCTGCCTTCGCGCAACTTGAGCCGACCAACGAACAACGCCAGGCGGCAGTGGAAATTGCGGACTCGCTCCGCTACGGCCACTATGCTGATATTACTTTTGATGAAGCGTGGTCGCAGGACGCTTTCCAACGCTACTTGGATATTCTTGACGGCCAGCGCGCCTACCTCTTGCGCAGCGACATCGAGCCCTATCGCCACTTAGAGACAGGCATGGCAGACGCCCTTTTTAATGGCGATCTAGAGGATGCATTTGGCCTCTACAACACCTTCAGCGAGAGGCAGCGGGCGCGCCTTGAGTCACTGCTTGCGCAGCTTGACGAAGGCCTTGATTTCGATTTTGATAGCAACGAGCGCCTAGAAATTGACCGTGAAGAGGCGCCTTGGGCATCCCGGCAAAGTGAACTCGACGAGTTATGGCGCAAGCGGCTCAAAAACGACGCTTTAACACTTGCCTTGACCGATCAGGATGACGAGCAGATTGAAACAAATCTGCGCCAGCGCTATGAAGGCCAACTGACGCGTTTGGAACAAACCGAACCTGAGGATGTGTTTGGCGTACTGATGGCGGCCGTCACTAGCAGCATCGACCCACACACCGGTTATCTCTCCCCCCGCCAGGGCGAATCGTTTGATATCCAAATGAGCCTCTCCCTTGAAGGCATTGGCGCCCTGCTTCAATCGGACGGCGAGTACGTAAAAGTCTCCAGTTTAGTACCCGGTGGCCCAGCAGAACGCGCCGGCGTATTGGAACCCGCTGATCGAATCATCGCCGTAGGCCAGGAAGAAGGCGAGATGGTCAATGTGGTTGGCATGCGCCTGGATAACGTGGTGGATCTGATTCGCGGCCCCAAAGGCTCTATTGTTCGCCTGGATGTGGTACCTGCCCAAGCGGTTGATATGACCCGTTCGCAAACCGTTCAGATCACCCGTGATACCGTCAGCCTTGAAGATCAAGCCGCCCACGGCGAAGTGATTGAAGTGCAGCGAGACGGCGAACCACACCGCCTAGGGGTGATTAATATCCCTACTTTCTATGTCGACTTTGACGCCTGGCAAGCGGGTGAGGAGGAGTATCGCAGCACCACGCGTGATGTCGCCAAAGAAGTTGAACGTCTGAAAGAAGAGGGCGTGGAAGGTATCGTGCTTGACCTGCGCAACAACGGCGGCGGCGCGCTGCAGGAAGCCAATTCGCTTATTGGCCTGTTTATTGACCGCGGCCCCACCGTACAAGTCCGCGATGCCCAGGGGCGTATTCAGCTCTATGGCGACAGTGAAGCAGGAACGCTCTATGACGGCCCCCTAGGCGTGCTGGTAAATCGCCTCTCCGCCTCCGCTTCAGAAATCTTTGCGGGTGCGATTCAAGACTACGGTCGCGGCCTCGTTCTGGGTACGTCAACCTTCGGTAAAGGCACCGTGCAGACGCTTAACGAATTGAGCCATGGGCAGATTAAGCTAACCCGCGCCAAGTTCTATCGCATCTCTGGCGATAGCACCCAGAACCGTGGCGTTGAGCCAGATATCGACTTCCCCAGCCTGATTGACCCCGAGCGTATCGGTGAAAGCAGTCTGGATAATGCGCTAGCCTGGGATACCGTTCAGAACGTGCAGTATCGTCGCTATGGCGAACCTGAAACCATGCTGGACAAGCTGATAGCTCAGCATAATGCACGGGCCGAAAACAACGCGAACTTCCGCTATTTAGAGCGCCAGTCCACGCTGGCCCGACAGTTACGTGAGCAGCACACCAGCGTGAGCTTAAATCGCGAGCAGCGTAAACGCGAAATGGAAGCCCAGGAAGCCGAACAGCTCTCGCTGGAAAACCAACGCCGCCGTGCGCTAGGTTTAGAGGAACTGGATGAGTGGATGGATGCTCGAATGGACGAAGTTGCCGATACCGAAGAGACCGATAGCACTGAGGATGAGGCTCTGGCCGTTGATCGTGCCTATGTACTCGAATCTGCTGAAATCCTACTCGATTACACCCACCTGCAAGAGTCTCGGCGACTAGCCGCAAAGCGTTAATGGCTTTCTGTTAAACGCTAAGCTGACTGCTAAACACTACGCTGAGTTCAAAAACGCCGCCCCTTTCACAAGGGGCGGCGTTTTGGTTTTAACAGAGCGCCGCCAGGCGGTCAGGCCGATCGCCCATTTTGGTTAAGCGCTTAGTGAGCGCTGCCAACTGAACGGCACTACCCTGACTACCCGCGTGAATAATCTCAAGTGCCCAGGCAGGTAACTTTGGAGCGAGCCGGTAATAGACCCACTGACCTTCGCGCTGATCACTCAGCAGCCCGCATTGACGCAACTGAGCCAAATGACGCGATACTTTAGGCTGCGACTCCTGCAACGCATGGGTCATTTCGCATACGCAGAGCTCTTGCTCTTGGGCAACCAAGAGCACCAGCATCAAACGGGTCTCATCGCTTAAACATTTAAATACTTGCAGCGCCTTGGGCGCGTTGACGTTGCCCACCATAAACTTCCCAAACCAATGGATGATACGTGTAGTTTACGTCACTGGAGAGACTAACGTTAAGCACCAAGCAAAATAGCTTGCAACTCAAATTAGCTCGCAAAATAGAAGAACCGTCAGCGTATAGCTAACTGGCAGTATAAAGAAAGATGGGGGTGCAATGAGGAAGATACAAAAAAAGGGGGGACAAACTGATTGGCTCCTCGAGCAGGACTCGAACCTGCGACCCAATGATTAACAGTCATTTGCTCTACCAACTGAGCTATCGAGGAACAATATTTTATCTACTACATGGTGCTGTCTACAAAGTACTGTCTACAAAGTACTTTCTGCAAAGTACTATCTACAAATTGCACTCTTCCACGAACTACCTAAAACGGCGTACAGGAAAAAGCAGCTCAAATAAAGACCAGCAGCACAACTTGGCTCCTCGAGCAGGACTCGAACCTGCGACCCAATGATTAACAGTCATTTGCTCTACCAACTGAGCTATCGAGGAACATTGTGATGTTTAGAGCGAAGCCAACCTGATGATCAATATCAGCAAGTAATTGGCTCCTCGAGCAGGACTCGAACCTGCGACCCAATGATTAACAGTCATTTGCTCTACCAACTGAGCTATCGAGGAACTGCCTAAACACGGTGCGTAGTATACCCATAGAATCCTGAGGGTCAAGTATCGATTATGGATGAATGCTAGCCGCTGGTTTCTTCAATCCGTATAATGTGCCTACTCATGATAGCGGTTTGGCCTAGTAACCTGCTGGCCGCACGACAACACTCCATTCATCCTCGTCCCCCGACGACTCATAGATGACAGGTACCGATGGCGAAGAAGCTCTTCATCAAAACGCACGGCTGCCAAATGAACGAGTACGACTCCTCTCGCATGGCGGATCTGCTCGGCGAATCTCACCAGCTCGAACTCACTGATAATGAGCGTGAAGCCGATGTCATTCTGTTAAACACCTGCTCGATTCGCGAAAAAGCGCAGGAGAAAGTTTTTCATCAGCTGGGACGCTGGAAAAAACTCAAAGATGCCAACCCTAACTTAGTGATTGGCGTTGGTGGCTGCGTAGCAAGCCAGGAAGGCGAAGCGATTCGCAAGCGTGCCCCTCACGTGGACATGGTGTTCGGGCCGCAAACCCTGCACCGCGTACCGTCGATGCTGGATGCCCGTGGCAATAACCAGATTGCCGCGGTAGATGTGACGTTTCCTGAAATCGAGAAGTTTGATCACCTGCCCAAGCCTACTTCCGACGGTGCAACGGCGTTTTTGTCGATCATGGAAGGCTGCTCAAAGTATTGCACCTTCTGCGTGGTGCCCTACACCCGCGGTGAAGAGGTCTCGCGCCCCTTTGAGGCGGTGATGGATGAAGTCATCCACCTCTCCGACCAGGGCGTGCGCGAAATCAACCTGCTAGGCCAGAACGTGAATGCCTATCGCGGTGAGAACCAGCTTGGCGATGAAATCGATCTTGCTGAGCTGATTGCCTGTGTGGCGGCGGTTGATGGTATTGACCGCATACGCTTTACCACCTCGCACCCGGTAGAATTTACCGACAGCCTGGTCGACGCCTTCGCCGATATTCCCGAGTTGGTCAGTCACCTGCACCTGCCGGTTCAGTCGGGCTCAGACCGGATCCTCAACGCCATGAAGCGTGGCCATACGGCGGCAGAGTATGTCGAGAAGATGGAGCGTATCCGCGCCAATCGCCCGGACATCAGCTTCTCTTCTGATTTCATCATCGGCTTCCCTGGCGAAACAGAAGAAGATTTTGAGGCGACGATGAACTTGATTCATCAGATCGGTTTCGATCATTCGTTTAGCTTCGTTTACTCTGCGCGCCCCGGCACCCCGGCCTCTGGCCTCCCGGATGAAACCCCGGAAAGCGTCAAAAAGCAGCGCTTGGCAATATTACAAGAGCGGATTATTCAACAAACCGCGCAAATTAGCCGTCGCATGGTAGGTAGCACGCAGCGTGTGCTGGTCAACGGCTTTTCGCCACGCGACCCCGGCCAGCTCTCAGGGCGCACCGAGAATAACCGGGTAGTCAACTTCCGCGCCGCCAACCCCACTGAGCTGATCGGCTACTTTGTCGATGTGGAAATCACTGAAGCATTCCCCAATTCTCTGCGCGGTGAGCTTGCCTCGCCCGAGCGCTATTAATCGTTCTCTTAGCACAGCTAACTAACACAGGTAATTGCCCCGACACCACTCGGGGCAGTAAGCTGAACGATACACACACTAACGAGGGGTTCCCCACTCTTGAGCCAGCCAACACCTCAGGCCAATCGCATCATCACCTTAAGCCTTGAACCCAATGATCCGCAGCGCCTTGCTAGCCTTTGCGGCCAGCAGGACGAGCATTTGAAGCTGATTGAAAGCCGCCTAGATGTGACGCTGCGCAACCGGGGCAATGTGTTTCAACTGGCGGGCCCCGCCAACCGTATTAAGGCAGCGGCGAACGTGTTGGAGCACCTCTATCGCGAAACAGCGGCGAGCGAGCTTGAGGCTGATACCGTGCACCTATTCCTGCAAGAGTCCGGGCTTGAAGCGCTGGAAGAGGAAGAAGACGGCAGCGGCAGCGGCAGCAGCGATGAAGTGATCATGCGTACACCACGTACCATGATCAAACCACGCGGGCTTAACCAGCAACGCTACGTTTCAAGTATCCGCGAGCACGATATCAACTTCGGTATTGGGCCTGCGGGCACGGGTAAAACCTACCTTGCCGTTGCCGCCGCGGTCGAAGCACTCAACCAACAGGAAGTCCGCCGCATCCTGCTCGTGCGCCCGGCGGTTGAAGCAGGTGAAAAGCTGGGTTTCCTGCCCGGCGATCTGGCTCAGAAAATCGACCCCTACCTGCGTCCTCTTTACGACGCCTTGTATGAAATGATCGGTTTTGAGCAGGTAGCCAAATTGATTGAGCGCCAGGTAATTGAGATCGCCCCACTGGCTTATATGCGCGGCCGTACGCTCAATAACTCCTATATCATTTTAGATGAGAGCCAGAACACCACCCCGGAGCAGATGAAAATGTTCCTAACCCGGATTGGCTTTGGCTCCACCGCGGTGATTACCGGCGACGTGACCCAGGTCGACCTGCCCAAAGGCCAGCGTTCAGGGCTGATTCAAGTGCTCGACGTACTGAAAGATACTCAAGGCATCGGTGTTACCCACTTTGCCGCCAAGGATGTGGTACGTCACCCGCTGGTTCAGCGCATTATCGAAGCCTACGATATGTTTGAATCCCAGCAGGAAGTGGAAGAGCGCGCCCGCCGCGAGGTACGCCAGCAAGAGCGCGACGCACGTATGCAGGCACGTGAAGGCGCCTGGGATAGCTCGCGATGAGCGTATCTTTGAACGATGCCCCTGTGAACCAGGCTACCGAGGTCATCGTTGATCGCCAGGCAGCGATTGACGAACCACTGCTACCCAGCCTAAAACAGCTCACCCACTGGGTGGGCTGTGTGTTTGCCCACCACCCTGACGATCAGCGTCTTGAAGTGACGATTCGCTTTGTGGATGAGGGTGAAAGCCAAACGCTCAACCGAGATTATCGCGGCAAAGATAGCACGACCAACGTACTATCATTCCCCTTTGAAGGCCCACCGGGAGTTGATTTGCCGTTACTTGGCGATCTGGTGATTTGTCACGCCGTAGTAGCCAAAGAAGCCAGCGAGCAAAATAAGCCCATTGAGCATCACTACGCCCATATGGTCGTGCATGGCATCCTGCATTTAATGGGCTACGATCATATTGACGATGAAGAAGCCGAAGAGATGGAGCAGTTCGAGCGTGAGCTGTTGGCCGAACTGAGCATCCCCGACCCCTACTCTGACGACACTCACACACCTATGGGTGACGACGTCTAAGCACCTACAACTTTATTATTTGCTAGCGGGTGCGTTAAATCAGATAACAATGAATCTGGTACTATCCCCCGCTTCAGTGATAAAACAGCTACTTGTCTGCCCGCAAACGAGAGAATTGACGCATGAGCGAAGACCGATCGAGCAACCCTAATCAAAAATCCTGGCTCGAGAAACTCTTTGGCGCCCTTTCCGGAGATAATGACGAACCAAGCTCGCGAGATGAGCTGATGACGTTTTTACGCCATACCGCAGGGAAATTAAAGCTGGATCAAGACGCCATCATGATCATCGAAGGCGCGCTAGAAATCAGCGACCAGCAAGTTCGTGAAGTACTCATCCCCCGCTCCCAGGTATCGGCCATTGCCCTGGATCAAACCACCGATGGTTACCTACCGTTGATTCAGGAAACCGGCCACTCTCGCTACCCGGTTATTGGCGAAAACCTGGATGATATTAAAGGTATTCTGCTGGTCAAAGACCTGCTACCACTGCTCTCGCAAACCCAGGCCCAGCGTGACGCCTTCAAGCTTGATGACATTTTGCGCCCGGCGATGTTTATCCCCGAATCTAAACGGCTTAACAGCCTGCTCAAAGAGTTTCGTGACACCCATAATCATATGGCGGTCGTGGTGGATGAATACGGCGGTACCGCTGGTATTATTACCATTGAAGATATTCTTGAACAGATCGTCGGCGATATCGAAGATGAGCATGATACCGATGAAGAGGACGATATCCGCGAGATTGAAAATGGCCGCTTTGCCATTCGCGCACTAACCCCTATCGAAGACTTCAATGAACGCTTTGATACCGAGTTCTCTGACGAAGAGTTTGATACCGTTGGCGGCCTGGTAATGCAGCAGTTCGGCCATCTCCCTCGGCGCGGTGAACACACCGTGCTTGGCGGCTGGCGGTTTATAATTCTCAATGCCGACACTCGGCGCATTCGTCTGCTCGAAGCCTACCGCGACACCCGCCGTGATGACGAAGAGGATGATGACCAGGAGAACAAGCCAGCCTAGTCACAAGCCGTCGCGCTGCTCACTACCCCACTCTCTCGTACTTTACCGACGATAGGTTATCGCTATGGGTTTACCCCCCGCGTTTTTGTCACAGCTGCTTGCCGCCCTGGTGGCGGGCGGCTTCACCACCCTAACGGCTTCCCCTTTTGAGCTTTGGTGGCTAGGCCCGGTGGCGATTGGTTTGCTGTATGTTGGCCTGCACACCTTAACTCCCGCCCAGGCGGCCCTAAAAGGCTGGTTATACGGTGTGGCACTGTTCGCCAGCGGCACTTCCTGGGTGTATGTCTCTATCCATGACTATGGCTATACCGGCGTACCGCTGGCGGTATTTCTTACCGCGTTGTTCGTTACTGTTCTGGCGTTGTTTTTTGCCGGCACCTTCTGGCTATATCGGCGTTTCACCTCTGCCCAGCTGGCGTTTGTCAGTTTTGCCGGTGCCTGGGTACTGGGCGAGGTGCTGCGCACCTACCTGTTTACCGGCTTTCCCTGGCTGCTGCTGGGCTCAGGCTATGTCGACTCACCACTAGCCGCCTGGGCGCCCGTTGGCGGCGTCTACTTGCTTTCACTGCTGGTCGCGCTTAGCGGCGCGCTTGGCGCTGAGCTGTTGCTTCGCCGCCGATGGTGGGCGCTTGCTCCTCTCGCGGCTATTTGGTTAATCCCACTGGCATTGCCGCAGCAGTGGACCACGCCAGCCAGCGAACCCACCCGTGTCGCCTTGCTGCAGGGCAACTTGCCTCAGCTGTCGAAATGGACGCCAGAAGGCCAGCGTGAAGCCGCCAATACCTATAGCGAACTCACCCGGGAAGTCGCCGACCAGGTCGATCTGATCATCTGGCCAGAGACTGCCCTACCGATGATGGAGATCCAGGCCCGCCCGGTGTTAGAGCGGGTGCAAGCTAACCTGCCGCCTGACGTCGCCCTGCTCACCGGCATCGTTCAGCGCGACGAACAAGAACGCTATTTCAATAGTGTCATTGGCGTAGGCGACGTAGAAGGCAACTACCAGAAAGAGCACCTGGTGCCCTTTGGCGAGTACCTACCGCTGGAGAGCGTGCTACGTGGGGCCATTAATTTTTTCGATTTACCAATGTCGACGTTTACCAAAGGTGAAACAGAGCAAACGCCGATGCAGGCCGCCGGGATTTCTATTGGCAACGCGATCTGTTATGAGATTATTTACCCGCAGTTGGTCGCCCGCCGTGCCCAAGATAGCGGAGTCATCATGACGGTCTCTAACGACACCTGGTTTGGCGCTTCAATCGGCCCCCACCAGCATCTTCAAATGGCACGGCTGCGTGCGTTAGAAAACGGTCGCTATGTGGTGCGCGCTACCAGTAACGGTATTACTGCGATTATCGACCCTAATGGGCAAATTGTTGAACGCGCGCCGCAGTTTGAAACCACAACGCTTACCGGCGAGTTCTATGCGATGCAGGGCCTGACACCGTTCACCCGTTTGGGTAGTTGGCCTGCTTGGTTGCTGGCAGGACTGATGCTAATACCGGGCGTAGTGGCCACGCGAGGCACCCGCCAAGCGCGAAGCTGATAAAGCCGCGATTCTAGGAAGACAGTGCCTAGAATCGCGACGCCTAGGAAATCTGCCTAAAAAATGGCCCACGTCATAGGTAGGACGCGGGCCATTAATTTTACTCAATGCTCAACCAAACACGCCTGCCTTTACCAGGCAGGCTATTCGGCGATTTAAGCGGCGCTATTTTTCAGCGTCGCCATATCGATCACAAAGCGATAGCGAACGTCGCCTTTTTCCATCCGCTCAAAGCCCTCATTAATCTTATTGATATCGAGCATTTCAATATCGCAAGTAATGCCCTGATCGGCACACAATTGGAGCAGCTCTTCGGTTTCAGCAATGCCGCCAATCAACGAACCGGCAACCACACGACGCTTAAAGACCAGATTAAAGGCTTCAATAGCAGGCTCAATGGGCTCCAGTAGGCCAACAATAATATGCGTACCGTCATACTTAAGCGACGTTAAGTATGGGTTAAGGTCGTGCTGTACAGGCACGGTGTCGAGCATGAAGTCGAAGGTTTCCGCCACGGCATCCATCTGCGCCTGATCGCTGGAAACGACGACGTGATCAGCACCGTTACGCTTCGCTTCGTCAACTTTGGCGTCGGAGCGGGTGAAAACCGTTACCTCAGCGCCCAGTGCTTTCGCCAGTTTAACGCCCATATGGCCTAAGCCGCCCATACCAATCACACCGACTTTATGGCCTTTACCTACGCCGTGATGCTTAAGCGGTGAATAGGTCGTCACACCGGCACACAGAATCGGCGCTGCTGAGGCTAAATCGATGCCATCGGGCATTTGCAGCACAAAGTGCTCGCTCACCACGATAGAGTCAGAGTAGCCCCCCTGGGTCATGGTGCCATCTTGGCGGTCTTCGCTGCCGTAGGTCATGGTGAAACCTTCCAGACAGTACTGCTCTACGCCGTCTTTACAGGCCGCGCAGGTACGGCACGAATCCACCATGCAACCTACGCCCACCAAGTCACCGGCTTTAAAACGAGAGACTTTATCGCCAACGGCGGTCACCCGGCCGACTATTTCATGGCCGGGAACCACGGGATATTGGCTCATGCCCCAGTCATTGCGGGCAAAGTGCAGATCGCTGTGACAGACGCCGCAATAGAGAATTTCAATCGCTACGTCATCCGGACGTGGCTGACGACGATCAAACGTAAACGGTGCTAAGGGCTTATCGTTAGCAAATGCCGCATAGGATAATGCTTGGCTCATCGGTAGGGCTCCATATGTCTTCAAAACTAGACGTTAAAAGGCTGACTTAAAAATCAGCTTTCAATGTCAGCAATATTTCCCCGCGTGCGAGGCATGTCGACAGTATTGGCCTAATCCATGCGGATAGCGATGAACGAAGCTACGTCATTTTTGCCCATTACTCCGATACCACGTAATAAAATAACAAAAAAAAGCTATAAATCGTTATGATTATACAAAAGCCACCAGAAACCAGAGAGAAACAACCATGGCCTCTTCCGCCCAGGCTGGCAATGCGCTGGCTGCCGTTATCGCGCCACTGATTAAAAGCGACGGCATCAATGGCACCCCGCTAGACGGCGTCTCGTTACTCTGCTTAAGCCGCCACCAGGTGCGTACGCCGCTCCTCTACGAGCCGAGCCTGACCATCATTGCCCAGGGGCGCAAAATGGGCTATCTCGGTGATCGCGAAATCTATTACGACCCCGGCCACTACTTAGTCCAAACGTTACCACTGCCCTTTGAGTGCGAAACCTATGGTTCACCAGAAGCGCCATTGCTGGGCATATCGGTACGCCTGGATCCCGCACTTTTAAGCGAGATGGTAACGGCGATGGGTGATAACGGTGGACACGCCCAGGCACCGTTGCCGATGGCCTCGGTGGCGATGACAGAAGGCATGCAGGAGGCCGTACTGCGCTTGGCGCGCACGCTAAATGAAGCGGTGGAGTGTAGCACCATGGGCACAGCACGCATTCGCGATGTGGTGTTTGAAGCGCTAAAGGGCGCACAGGGCCCCGCTTTACGGGCGCTGGTAATGGGGCATGGCAACTATTCACGCATCGTGCAGGTGCTATCTAAGCTACACCGACATTTTGCCGACGACTTTAGCGTGGAACAGTTGGCCGCCCAGGCCAATATGAGTCCGTCGACGTTTCACCATCACTTTAAGCAGATTACCCGCTCATCCCCGGCTCAATACTTAAAACGGCTGCGCTTAATCAAAGCGCAGCAGTTGCTGTTGCAAGATAACCACAACGTTAATCAGGCCGCTGCGGCGGTAGGTTACCGCAGCGTGCCTCAGTTTAGCCGCGACTATAAGCGCTACTTTGGCGAACCGCCGCTGCAGCACCGCCGTCAAGAGCAAGCATTAAGGGCCTGAGCTATTATTTGGCAAAGACCTGGCTCATATCCTTAAACGCCTTAAACTCCAGAGCATTTCCACACGGGTCGAGCAGGAACATAGTGGCTTGCTCGCCGACTTCACCTTTAAAACGAATATACGGTTCAATCACAAACTGTGTATCCCGCGCTTTCAGGCGCTCGGCCAAGGCTTCCCACTCGTCCCACGCTAAGATAACGCCAAAGTGCGGTACCGGTACGTTATGCCCATCGACCGGATTGGTGTGCGCACTCTCTTGCCCTGGCGTTTTGGGCTGCTCATGAATAACCAACTGGTGGCCGAAAAAATTAAAGTCGACCCACTGTTCACTGGAACGCCCTTCTTCCAAACCAAACACATCGTTATAAAACGTCCTCGCCAGCGCTACATCGTAAACAGGAATCGCCAGATGGAAGGGTGAAAGGCTCATGATCATTCTCCACATTATTGGGTTTTATGAAGTTCGCGGGCACTTTATGCGGCCTCGCTGTGTTCATCCTAGGGCGGCGCATGGGAAAATAAAATCAATAACTATTTGGCTGATTCACAAAAGGGATTGATCAATGATCCGCGAGCTAAAAACGCTGATTGCGGTCGCACAGGAAGGCACCTTTGCCTCAGCGGGCAACAAAATTGGCCTCACCCAAGCGGCGGTTAGCGCACAAATGAAGCGCCTTGAGGAAGAACTGGGTATCGCCCTGTTTGAGCGTAAAGGGCGCGCCGCTATATTGACCCCACGGGGGCAAGAGACATTAAAGCAAGCCCACGCCCTGCTCACCCTCTACAGCACGCTGGGTGAAACTACTGCGGGCCAGCCAGCAACACAAAGGGTTAATATTGGCGCCATTGCATCGATACAGCGCTCGCTACTACCCAATGCGCTGGCGCGCTTTCATAACACCTATCGCGACTGCCGCACCCGTGTGGTGCCTGGGCTCTCCATGGAATTGGTGAATCAAGTCGACGCTGGCGAGCTGGATATGGCGGTGATTATTCGTCCCCCCTTTACGCTGCATAGCGATTTGCGCTGGACGCCCCTTGCACACGAGCCATTTCGGCTGATTGTGCCGCACCATATTGATGGCGACCAGTGGCGGGAGCTGATCACTCGCCAGCCGTTTGTGCGCTACGACCGCGCTTCCTTTGGTGGCCGGCAGGTAGACCGCTTCCTACGTAACAACCACTGCAACGTGTGTGAGGTCTGCGAAGTCGATGAACTAGAGGCCATCGTGAAACTGGTCGCCAAAGGCGTCGGCGTTGCGCTGGTGCCCCAGGCGATTGCGCAGCAGCGTTGGCCAGCGGGAGTGCGGGCGATTGATTTAGGCGAGCGAACGTTTCACCGCGATATAGGGCTGATTCATCCCACCAGTGGCCACTTGAGTGAACCCGCCCGGGCGCTGGCCCAATTGATTGGCGAAATAGCCCAGCAGCCTGATAATGGCGTCTAAGGTGTTTCGTTCTAAGGTGTTTCGTTCAATTTCTAAAGAGGCAATGCATGAAACCAGAGGATCTGGAAAAATTAGTGACTCGCACCATGCCCTTCGGCAAATATGAGGGCCGCCTTATCGCCGACCTACCCGGCCCCTATTTAAACTGGTTTGCTAGGGAAGGGTTTCCCTCAGGGGAAATTGGCCAGTTGCTGCATTTGATGCACGAAATTGACCACAATGGTCTTGGCCCGCTGCTTGATCCGCTGCGAAAAACGCCTAGCCAACGTGGCGAAAGTTAGGGCTGATCGCTTTTATCATCGTTGACACGCTCTGTTAGGGCGCGCTGAAACTCAGCGTAGTAAGCCGCCTTGTGCTGTGCAGTATCCGCAGGAAAGCGGCCTAAGGCGACCGCCAGTTCAAAAAAGCCAGCCGCAGGTAAACCCTCGCCCCGGCGGCTGACGACCAGCGCTGCAATGAAAGGCTTATGGTGTGCGGCGTCTTCGCGCATTAACTGCTCTAATGTCTGGGTGACTTGAGCGATGGTGCGCGGTGGAGTGAGTGCCAGTGCGCTCGCCACCTGCTGATACGTCATTGGCAGGGCTTCACGCGGAACACTAAGCAGTAGCTGGCGGAGAGCGGCGACGTTATCGGTCATATACATCCTATCGTCAGGTTTTAACACGTTCACATTGCCCATTAACGCAGTGTTTGTGCTAAGAAGTGTTTTTGCTGAGAAGCGTTTGTGCGAATAAGTCTCTGTGCTAAGCAGACGTTGTACTAAGAGTAGCGAAGTACTAAGAGTAGCGAAATACGCTTTATTAAGGAGTGAACATGGTAACGCGACTAACCAAGGCAGCCCCTCAAGGCAGCCACTGGCCAAGCGTGCTGGCTGGCTTGGCTATGCTGATGATAGCAGCAGCGGCACTGATGATGGCAGGTGCAGGGCCTGCTTATCGTGGCGAACTTATCAGTTTAAGCGAGGCGTTTAGCTTACTGCGCAACGGCGTCTATGTCGCTGGAGGGGCGATAGCGATGAGTATTGTCGCGCTGCTGTTTAGCATGCTGACTCGCCGTTCTAAGCCCGCGTTAATGGCCACTCTGGTTATCATCGCCGCTGCAGCACTGCTTTACGTACCCTGGCAGCATTGGCAGCGTGCCCAACAAGTGCCCGCGATTCACGATATCACCACAGACACGCAGAACCCGCCTGCCTTTGAAGCCTTAGCTGCCGCACGGGAAGCCGCTCCTAACGCCGTCGACTACCCCGGCGAAGCCACCGCCCAGCAACAGCAAGGAGCCTACCCCTATATCAAGCCATTGATCCTAGACGAAGCCCCGCAAATGGTGCTGGCTGCCGCTCAAGCTGAGGCCGAAGAGGCTGGCTGGCGCATCGCTCGAATTACCGACACTCACATAGAAGCCACCGCGACTACGCGCTGGTTTGGCTTTGAGGATGATGTGGTCATTCGCTTAACCGAGATTGAAAACGGTGTGCAGGTGGATATGCGCTCGGCGTCACGTTTGGGTGCCAGCGATGTGGGCACCAATGCGGCACGTATCAAACAGTTTTTAACTGCTTTAGAAGCGCGACTTAAGTGACCGTAGTGGTAACCCTTTTTCTTAATGCAGTGGGTCGCAGCCATTGCCGCCCTCACGAGCTAAAATTTGCTCAGCGTCTAGGGTGGCGATAGGTACTTGGTGCTGGGTGGGAATATCACCCGTCAACTGAAGCGCCTGGTAACGCAGGGCGCAAACGCGCAAAAAAGAGGTGAAGTTCCCCAAATCGTGCCCAGCGTCTATTGACTCATGATAAAGCCGGGTAATCATTTGGGCAGTGTTCATTCCATCTCGTTGGGCAATCTCTTCCAGAATGTGCCAAAAGTAATTTTCCATTCGCACACTGGTAACCATGCCATCAATGCGCAGCGAGTGTGTCGCGCTGCGCCACAGCTCTGGGTCGGCTTGAATAAACAGTTTACACATGAGCATTGTCTCTCGGCGTATTCGTATTCACTCGAATTATTAGCATAGCGATAATTATTGATGCAGCAAACAAGAGCGCCCAGCGGAAGCTAGGCGCAAATATCAGCAGGTTACCGCGATCAAGATCACTTATTCAGTAGCGCCATAAACTGCGCAAGCCAGGCTGGGTGGGCAGGCCACGCCGGGGCAGTAACCAAGTTGCCATCGGTTACCGCATCGGTCACTTCCAGGTCGGCAAAGCGGCCACCTGCGAGCTCTACCTCCGGTTGGCAGGCCGGGTACGCAGAACACTGCCGACCTTCCAGCACTTTGGCAGCGGCTAATAGCTGAGCGCCATGACAAATCGCCGCCACGGGCTTGTTGGTCTCAAAAAAGTGCTGAACCATGGTTAGCACCTCTTTGTTCAAGCGAAGATATTCAGGTGCACGTCCACCAGGCACCACCAAGGCATCGTAATCGGCGGGGTTGATGCTGGCAAAATCGGCATTCAGGGCAAAGCGATGGCCAGGCTTTTCAGAGTAGGTCTGATCGCCTTCAAAGTCATGGATCGCGGTCGCCACGGTATCGCCCGAGGCTTTCCCGGGGCAGACAGCGTCAACATGGTGTCCGACGGCCATGAGTGCCTGAAATGGCACCATGGTTTCATAATCTTCAGTGAAATCGCCGGTGATCATTAAAATGCGCTTGCTGCTCATCTCAGTGCTCCTCTTCTTTATTGATCTTATGGTTATTGATCGAGTGTTTGAGCACACGCGGGGCGTGTAGAGAGAGACTAGCAAGCGCTTTCCGGCAATGGGTAGTAATTGCCTACTACTGAGTAACTTCCTGCTGCTGCGGAAGAGCTAGATGCCGCTGTCCTGCCGCGTCACTTACGTGAAAGCGCCCTACCAGAGAATGCATATCACCGGCACGATCATCCAGCGTATGGCTGGCAGTGGTCGCTTCCTGCACCAACCGGGCATTCTGGTGGGTCACCTGGTCCAACTGCGAAATTGCCTGATTGATCTGATCGATCCCAGCCGATTGCTCATGGGTCGCCCCCGCAATCTCGGTAACATAACGCGTTACCTCACTCAGGCTATCAATGATTTCCTGCAGGTGCTTACTAGAGGCGTTCACGAGCTGCTCGCCTTCACTCACTTTGGCGACACTGTCGTCTACCAAATGGCGAATTTGGGCTGCTTCTTCGGCGCTGCGTCCGGCTAATTTACGCACTTCCTGGGCCACCACAGCAAACCCACGCCCCTGCTCGCCCGCTCGCGCGGCTTCAACAGAAGCGTTGAGCGCCAGTAAGTTGGTTTGAAAGGCAATATCGTCAATGGCTTTAATAATAGAGGTAATCTTTTCGCTCGCCTCGCGAATATCGCCCATCGCCGCTGTCGTGCGCGTTGACACATCGCCTGCCGCACGGGCGCGCTGATCAACATTGCCGCTAGCGTCTTTGGCCTGATCAGCGTACTCAGCGGTTTGTTTCACCGTGGCAGTAATCTGTTCAAGGCTTGAAGCCGTTTCCGCCAACGATGCCGCCTGCTGGTCAGTACGCTGGGAGAGGTTCTCATTACCTGCAGCAATTTGTCGGCTGCTGGCCGCAATAGCTTCGGAGCTTTCACGAATTTGCGCCACCATGCCTTCAAAGGTCTCCATCATATTATTAAACGCATGAGCAGTTTGGCCCACTTCATCGTTGCGCTTAAGCTCAAGACGCTTAGAGAGGTCGGCATTTTCCCCTGCGGCGCCGCTGATGCTTTCCATTTGCTGACGCATTGCCACTAGCGGCCCCAGCACACGCACCATGGTACGCCAGCCAAAAATCGCCAGCAGTGCGATAACCGCCAAAGTGACCATAATCAGTAACGTGCGACCAGCATTGGCCAGGGTCTCTGCTTGCGTCGCGGCGCTATCCGCCTGCCCAACGGTATATGCTTCAACATCACTCAAAGCATCACGCATTTGATTCGTCGCTTGGGCCACACTGGTGAGCGCAGCTTTCACCAGTTCATGTTGCGCTAGCTGTTGCAAGCGAAGTTCATACACAGCGTTGTCATCGGACACCATCAACCCTTCAAGTTCAACGATGACATCATCTAAGGCAAGAATTAGCGCGCGCTGCTCTACTCCGGTACTGGGCGCCTCGGCGATCGCCGCTAATGACTGGCGGGCAAGCCCCACCTGTTGGGCAATTTCATTATAACGAAGGTTGACCAGAGCATCGGCACTGCCGGTTTGCATCATCTGGCGGCCAAGATCGGATAGCTGCGCCAACGCCATTCGCGCGTTACCGCTTAAGCGACCGATATCTGCTTGCGTAGTAAACATGTTATCCAACAACTGGGTTGGTAGCGTGGTCATGCCATCTTCACGCCAAGCCCCCATCAATTCGCGCTGCTCCTGGCGGCTGCGTACTTGCGCCAAGGCAGCTCGCCCGGCAATATTTTCCGCACTTAGCATTACTTGAGAGACTAGCGCTTGCATAGCGCTAATCCGTTCAGCCATCTGTACTTGTAGACTCAGTTCCTCACGACGTACCCTTTCAAGCGCTGTATCGCCTTCCAGCAATGCTTGATAGTGGCTATCTAGTTCACTTAGGCCTCCTGCTACAACAATCCCACTCAATGCCTGCTGGGCAGTGCGAAAGCGTTCATCTAGTTCACTTTGAGCGGTGGCCTCATCAAGGGCTGTTACGCTTTCTGCCGCAAGCAAATCCGCGTGACGTTGGCCAAACCCTCCCATAGTGAGCACCATGCCACGGCTGGCATCTTCAAGCGGTAGCACCTCACCGATAATATAACGCTGCGAGTCAATAAGCCGTTGATTGGTCACCCAGCCCGTAGCCGCCAGCACTATGGCGCCCAGCACGGCAGCTAAGAACAGGCTGATCAACATCGCTCTAATACTTAAGGTTTTTTTCATTATCTGTTTTCACTTGTGTCAGGGTCTTACAAATAACGTAAGCTTCAGTGGTGTAAGCGTTAGGGCAGCAGGTTTGCCCACACCACCGACTCAAAACGGCCGTTTGTGATGATAGTGGGCCACACCGCATCGCTGGCTTGGTGGTCGTTCGGCCCCAAGCTAACCGGCTCTTCTAGTCCAATATCAATCGAGCCCAGACCGAGTAAACCATCCACAATGGCGTCACGATCTGGATTAGCGCCAGCGGCTTTCACACCCTCCACAAAGAGCTTCGCGGCCAGATAACCTTCCAATGAGATAAAGTCAGGCTCACTACCACTGGAATGGGCATCCAACGCCTCACGGTAGGCTTCTACGGCCGGTAAGTCGGCATCCAATGGGGGTACTACCTGAGTAATAATGACGCCTTCGGCCTGATCACCAAGCTCATCCATAAGCGCTTGGCTGCCCACAAAAGAGACGTTCAGAAATACCGCGTCGGGCAGGTCATTCTTCGCCTCACGAATAAAATCAGCAGCGGGGCCGTAAGTACCGACAATAATAATCGCCCGCGGCGTCACCGGCGCTTCCAGAATAGTCGCCAGCCCCTGGTGAACATTACGCGTACCGCGGGTAAAGCGACCGTGAGCCAGCGCCGCGATATTATCGACGCCATGGGCGGTTAGCGCTTTTGTGGCGCCATTATATCCCGCATCGCCAAAGCTATCGTTTTGGGTAAAGAAGGCTATTTCTTCGGGCAACACACCTGCTTCCAGCAGCCCATCCACCATGGCAGCGGTTTCCTGTACATAGCTGGCTCGGTAGTTAATCACATAGCGGTCAGGCGGTGACTTGCGCAACACTCCCGCGCCAGTAAACGCGCCATAAAGCAGCGTTTTATATTCATTGTAGATTGGAATGGTAACGGTAGCTGTCGGAGTACCGACATTACCAATCGCCGCTAGAACTTCATCTTCTTGAATGATTTGCCGGGTATTAGTCGCGGCTTGCAGCGGATTATACTGATCGTCGCGGGTGATAAGGGCTAATGTTTCGCCATTTACCCCACCCGCCGCATTGACCTCGGCAAAGTAGGTCTCGATACCTTTTTGCATGCCCAACCCAAGCGGCGCAGCGCCACCGCTGGAAGGGGCAACAATACCAAAGGTCAGTTCTGCCTGCGCCAGCAGTGGCGTAAACAACCCAGCTAATAAAGCTATTTTTAATACAGATTTTTTTAATACAGACTTTTTTAATAAAGTTTTTCTTAACAACCAAGTTCCCAATCGTTGCATGGATCTGCTCCTTTCTGGCTAGATCACTTCCCCACGTAAATAGCATGGCAAAGGTGAGTAGTGTTCCCCCTCACACCTTCGCCACATTAACGAACTTTTGTTTATTACTATCGGCAGGAGAATATACGACTAAAGATTAATTATCGTTAATTAAAAAGTAACAATTATTGCCCAATTGTAACAATCCATCACCAGCTGGCAAAAAATACTGAATCATTTTAAAAAATCATGCTGTTAAAAAATTAAGCGGTTATTAAGCGGGCCGTTCAATGGCGAAACGATCGCTAATCCGAAGGTAATCACTGCCCGCTAAGCGCCCTACAGGTTTGAGCAAATCCATATCTACATGGCGACCATCCCAAAGCGAATCGTCGATATGGATAGAGACGACTTGAGCCAACACTAACGTGCCTGCCAAGGGCTGGTCGCCAAACCGGATCATATCGAACAGTTTGCAACCAAACGCCACGGGGGCATTGGCAATCCGCGGCACGCTAACGCCAGACATCACCGCTTTTTCAAGCTCGGCCAGGACGAACTCATCCTCTCCGGGCGGCAAGCTGGCACTGGTGGTATTCAGCGCTTCAATTAATGCTTCACTGCCCACATGCACCACGCATTCAGGCACTTCGTTTAAATTGCGCACCGTATCCTTAAGCTCTCCGCTGCCATTAAGCAGAGGGGAAAACGCCAACACCGGAGGATTCACGCTGGCTACATTGAAGAAAGAGAACGGCGCTAAATTTGCGTTGCCCTGCTTATCCTGGGTAGACACCCAAGCAATAGGCCGGGGGCAAACGGTGCCGGATAACAAGCGGTAAATCACGCCAGGGCTTAGCAACGACTCGTCTAATAGGTAATCACTCATGGATGGCTCCTTGATAACGGTTTTTCAGGTTAGTATCACTCTATAACAGCAAAGCCTACCACGCCGTGTTTTGCCATCATCGACGCGGCCAGCTTGAGGAGTCCTTTTATGAAGATTGTCATTGCCGATGATTACCAGGATTGTGTGCGCCATCTGGACGCCTTCAAACAGCTCGAAGGTCATGATGTGACGGTTTATCAAGACACCCTTACCGATCTGGACGCGTTGAGTACGCGTTTCCAGGAAGCCGAGGCGCTCGTACTTATTCGCGAACGCACGCCGATAACGGCAGCTCTACTTGAGCGTTTGCCTAACCTAAAAGTCATTAGCCAAACCGGTGGCGGCGCGGCGCATGTGGATATAGAGGCCTGCCGCCGTCATGGCATCACCGTAATGACGGGCACTGGCTCGCCCTACGCCGCGGCAGAGTTAACCTGGGGATTGGTGCTTGCGGCAATGCGCCATATACCTGCAGAAGTTGAGAACCTTAAAGCGGGCCGTTGGCAACGTACACTAGGCACGGGTCTCAAAGGCCGCACTCTAGGCATTTTTGGCTACGGAAAAATCGGCAGCTTGGTAGCGCGCTATGGTGAGGCATTTGAAATGAAAGTGTTGGTGTGGGGACGAGAAGGCACCCGCCAGCGCGCCGATGATGCCGGAATAGAAGTAGCCAAAAGCCAGGCCGATTTGTTCCAGCGTGCGGATGTGCTTAGCCTTCACCTGCGCCTAAACGACGACACTCGGGGTATTGTCAGCGCTGAGACCCTCGCCCAGATGAAGCCCACATCTCTGCTGGTGAACACCAGTCGTTCTCAATTAATCGCGCCAGGAGCACTTGAGCAGGCTCTAAAAGCCGGGCGCCCCGGCCAAGCTGCCGTCGATGTTTTTGACACAGAACCGCTCTTAGCTGACTCGCTACTGGAGCAGCCCAACCTCGTCGCCACGCCACACCTTGGCTACGTGGAAAAAGATAGCTACGAGCTCTACTTTGGCGATGCCTTTAGCAACCTATTGGCTTACATGAATGGTCAACCCATCAACAATCTAGCGGGCTAACAGGGCGCGCTAAATACCTTAGCGAACACCGCCTCTGTGCCAATTGTGCTAGCCTTACAGGTTCACGAGTAACACAGAGGCCATTAATGCTCACCATTTCTAGTAACGTTAGCTTGGCTGATTGGGAGATTGACATAAGTCAGATTCGCGCCCAAGGCGCGGGTGGCCAGAACGTCAACAAAGTCGCCTCAGCGGTACACCTGCGCTTTGATATCCTTAGCTCCACGCTACCACCGCTGTACAAAGAGCGCTTAATGGCGCTGTCCGATCAGCGCATCAGCAAAGAAGGTGTGGTGATCATTAAGGCCCAGAGCCACCGCAAGCTTGAGCTGAATAAAGAGGATGCGCTGGCGCGTTTAAAAGAGCTGATACAGAGTGCCACTAAACAGCAAAAAGTACGCCGTGCCACCAAGCCCACCAAAGGCTCACAGCGCCGTCGCGTTGATCACAAAACCCGTAAGGGTAAAATTAAATCGCTGCGCGGTAAGGTATCGGCCTCTTAATGACTAAAGACGCCGCACCTCCCGCTCAGCGCCCCCTTTCGCCCTGCATACAGATCTGTCAGATTGAACCAACAACATCGGTGTGTGAAGGGTGTGGCCGCACGCTGGATGAAATTGCGGTTTGGGGCAGCATGACTGAGGCCGAAAAGACCCCGGTATGGGATCGCTTAATAGCCGAAGGTTATGTTTCTAAGGGCTATGTTTCCAAAGGCTACGTTTCTAAAGGCGGTGCTTCCGGCGAGTGACGGTCGCGCAATATATGGTGTAACTCACCGCAGGCCACCATCGGGTCATCACAGTTAATAACGATATCCGAGTGGGCCAGTACATAGCTGCGGCCGGTAATGGTATTTTCCACTACCTGGTAAGCCCCTTCCTGATGGGTGCCAATGAAAGTGCCGATAAACCCCGTCTCACGCAGTGATACCGTCTCTAGCTTATCACCTACATTCAAACGCCCTTCGTAATTCATTAGCGCTAGACGTGCCGAGGTACCGGTGCCCGTAGTACTGCGGCAAATAACGCCAGGATGAACGTAGGTCGTTGACCGTGAGCGTATGTAACCTTCGCCAACCTGCTCTTCAGGGCCCATAAAGTGCAAAAATGGCAGCGGCCCTACATCGCCCAGGGTGTAGTGGGAAAAGCCCCGCTGCGCTTTTATTGCTTCGACAATTTTGTAAGCACACTCTGAGAGAGCACGCTCTTCATCACGGGAAAGCCTAAAGCCCAGCTCAGTGGCGTCAACTAAGGCGTAAAAACCGCCGCTATAGGCAATTGAGTAGGTGACGTCGCCAATCCCCGGTACTTGAATCGTATCGCGATAGGTATCGATATAGCTGGGCAGGCCGCCACAGGTAACTGATTCCACCACCCCGTTATGCACCTTGGCCTCGATTTGCACTAGCCCCGCTGGCGCTTCCAGCTTAAAGCGCTGAATGCCCTCCTGCTTGGGTACAATACCGCTCTCCAGCACCGCTGTGGCGGTACACAGCGTATTGGAGCCGGAGTAAATGGGGTAGCCCATTACTTCCATAATGATGTAACCCGCCACCGCCTCAGGATGGGTTGCCGGCACTAGTAAGTCGACCGACATTTCCGGAATGCCGTAGGGCTCTTCAAGCAGCAGGCGGCGCAAACCATCGGCGTCATCGCGTAGGTACTCCATCTGCTCGCGCACAGTGGCGCCAGGCAGACTATCAATCCCCCCCGTGACGATACGGCTAACATCGCCCCCGGCATGGGTATCCATTAGCTGGATGGTATGAAGCTTATGCACTAGCGGCGCTCCTGGGCAGCAGAAGAGGGATTCTCAAGGGCAAACGGCGCACCGTGAGTAGCCCACTGGGCATCGGGAACAAGCACAATTTTGCCCAGGTAGTTGCTGCCTCGGTTTACAAAATAGCGCTCGGCGTCATGCAGATCAGACAGCTTAAAAGCAGCGTGGAGCACCGGCTTTAATTCACCGCTGCGGATCCATGCCACCAACTGTTCGGCCTCTTCACGGGTACCGTGGGAGACGCCAAATATTTGCACTTGATACAGATACACACGAGTCCACATCATTTCGCTAAGATTGCCACCGCTGGCACCAGCAATGGAGAGGCGCGGGTAGCTCTTACGCCCCTGCATATCGACAATCATGGTATCGATAAACAGGTTGGTCATCTCACCGCCGACCAAGTCCATCACGACATCAATCGGCTTGCCGCCAGTCGTTTCCAGCACCCGCTCAACAAACGTCGGCAGGTCGCCACGGTCAATCACAGCCTCTGCGCCGAGTGCTTTGAGCGCCTCTATCTTGTCTAGCTGGCTGACCGCATACGGGATAGCCCCCACAATGCGGCACAGCTGAATCAGCGCGGTGCCCACGCCGCCGCTGGCACCGCTGACCAACACACGCTCGCCAGTGCTCACCTTGGCGGCAGTCATCATATGGTAAGCGGTTTGATAAGAACACATGCCCATTGCGGCCAGTTCGGCATCGTGGAGCTCTGTGTTGGGCACATGATAAAACTGATCAGCAGGTACGGCGATGTATTCAGCAAAGCCACCGTCGGCCCCATGCCCGTAGTAATCCGGGGTTAGATTAATATCGCGGCGCTCGTTGGCGTAGATATTAAAATCCAGCAGCCCGCGCTGACCAATGCGCTCAACGTCAACGCCCTCGCCGACCGCTACTATGCGTCCCGCCACGTCGGCGCCTTGAATCCGCGGGAAGGTTAAGGTTGGCGTTCCCCCCATAGCGAAGGAAGTCACATCGCCCTTGTCCTTGGTGGGATAAAGCCCTTCACGGGCTTTGCGGTCAGTGTTGTTCTTCGCCGTCGCCGTCACCTGCACTAGTACTTCGCCCGCCTTGGGCTGCGGCGTGGCGACATCCTGATGGTATTCCAACTTCTCGATACCACCATGCCCGGTTAATAGCATAGCGGCCATGGTAGTCGGCACGGTATGTGAAGTTTCGGCCATGGGCTGGCTCCTAAATTGATAAAGACAGGCTTATCAAATACAGATTAGCTAAAGACGGGAACGCCAATCAGCGCTGTATGTAGATAAAAGGCAAACACAACATACGCTATCAAGCCCACTAGCACGGCGGCAATCGTTGCCATTTTAGAGGTGCTAACCGGCGCAGACGGTGTAAGACGGTTGCGCTTTTTAGCGGTTTTAAACGCCAGGATAGCCCAGATAAGAAAGGCAGCAAAAAAGATAATATCACCCAAGCGCCCGTTGGCCAGCAGGTGAGCAAACGCCCAGATTTTTACCGCCAGCATCATCGGATGGCCAAGTTTGGCTTTAATGGCGTTGCCCGGTACATACGCCGCCGCCAGCATGATAAAAGCAGGTACCATCAGTAGCGCCACCGCATGACGCATGCCCATGGGCGGATACCAGATATAGATGGGGTCGAGGCGCATCTGTCCAAAACCGTAAATAGCAATGGCCAGGCCAACGATGGATACGGCTGAATAGGCGACTTTCCAAGTGGTTTCGCCGCGTTGAGCAATCTGCCGCTGACGCCAGTCTTCAGCAAAAATACGTACAGAGTGGCTGCCTAAAAAAATCAGCAGCCCGATAATCATAATGGTCATGGAACAACTCCCAGTTAAAACGCTAGTCTAGGCTTTATGCCTTATAGTTTTGGTCGCTGCAGAGGATGCCACACTCAACCGCTGACCACCTACGTATACGTCAACTTTTCGTTTCCTGATGAGTCGTTCTATAGCAAGGCTAAAACCAGTCTTTAAAACCAGTCCTTAAAACCAGTCCTTAAAACCAGTCCTTGCGCTTAAACAACCAAACCATGACACCCGCGATACCCAGCATTGCGCCCCATACAAAAAAGTAGCCGTACTGATAGCGCAGTTCGGGCATATTTTCGAAGTTCATGCCATAAATGCCGGCGATAAACGTAAGAGGCACAAAGATCGCAGTAATGACCGTGAGCACCCGCATGGTGATATTTAACTGGTGGGAAGAAATAGAGATATAGCCATCGACCAAGTCACCGCAAATGTCGTAGTACATTTGGGTCAAGGTGTAGAGTCGCTCGAAACGATCCGCTACATCGTTGATCGCGTGCAGGGTTTCACTCTCTTCCCGCGGTAAGTGATCATAGTCGTAGGCAGTGAGTTCCTGGGTTATCCCCTGGTGGTAGCTAAAGATGCGGCGCATTTTAACCAACCGGGAACGGTAAGTAATGATCTTGCGCATTACCACATCATTACCATTTTCCAGCAGTTCGTCTTCAAGATCGCTTAACGCCGTTTCAAATTCGAGCAAACTGTCAATGTAAAAGCCTGCTGAAATATACATTACCCGCAGCGCGACATGCTCAGGCGAGTGGGCCAGTAGTGCTTTACCCTGCTCATTGAAAAGGTTCTCAATAGAGAGCGCCTGGCCGGGGTGGAGGGTGACCAAAAAACGCTCACCCACAAAAAAGCAAACCTGCTGAGGCAGGTAGTTCAGTTCGGCATCGAAGGAGGAGATACCGCGATAAATAATTAGCGTGTGATTGTCAAACTCTTCAATTTTTGGTGGATGGCGCTCTTTGTGGGCATCTTGAATCGCCATCGGATGAAACTCGAAGGCCTCTAAAATAGCGCGTTCACTCTCCTGGGTTTCACCTTGCATATCGATCCAGATATGGCTGCCTGGCGTGGATTGCCACACTGCCATTAAGCGTTCATCGCCCTCGCGGGTCTCGCCTTCAGGCGTGGTCAGAATAGTTCGTATCATGATCGTCCTAATTGTCGTCCTTGATTATTTGCCGGCCTTAACCAGAGTTATCAGCCGGCTGGGCAATGCTGACCTGGGCTTTTCCAGAGCGTTTGGCTTCATACATAGCCACATCAGCACGCTTAAGCAGCTCGTTGGCTGTCTCGGCGCTGGCCGGTAGATATAGCGCTACACCAATACTCACACTGACGTTTAACGCCGCCGTTCCAGCGATCATCGGCTCTTCCACCACCTTGACTAGTTTATTAGCCAACTGCTCGATTGCCGTGGGTTCACTGCCCTCCAGTAGTACAACAAACTCATCTCCGGCCCAGCGGGCTATGTAGTCGGTTTCACGTATCGTGCTGACTAATTTTTTAGCGATCACACGCAGCAGATCGTCGCCCTTGGCATGCCCATAAGCGTCGTTAATCGCCTTAAAACCATCCAAGTCCATAAACAGAACGGCTAACGGTTGTTGGCTGCGCCGTGTGCGAGCCATTGCTTCAGGCAAACGTTCATCTAGGGCTCGCCGGTTAGGCAACTTGGTTAATACATCTTCACGGGCCTGCTGATCGCGAAGTCGCTCAAGCTGCTGACGTTCGGTTATATCGTGAATAAAAAGACTTCGCCGCTCGCGCCCATCAATCATGAGTGCCTTAATCCGAACCTCAACAGGTAGTTCAGTGCCATCCTGGCGCCGTGCCATAGATATGATGGCAGCACGGTTATTGCTGGAGGGCAATCCGGCGGGGAAAATCAGCTGCGTTATCGTCCTTGCCAGTGCTTTTTTTCGCGGCCAACCGAACATAGCTTCGGCCGCTCGGTTCCAGTCCAAAATCACGTCTTTGGCATCGATACTGATATAAGCGTCATAGGCAGACTCGATAACGAGCTTAAGCTCGTTGGTACGCCGCTCGATTTGGCACTCCATACTGTGGTGTAATTCATTCAGTGCTTGCTGGGATAGCTGGGCATTTTTCTTTTCTAATACTAGCCGCTCACGCAAATGAATTTCATCAGTGACAATCGCCGCCAAATCTTGCAGGGCCGCTAGCTCACTCTCACTAATGGCGCGCGGTTTCGTATCAATCGCGCAGAGTGAGCCTAGCATTAGGCCTTTGGTCGTACTAAGCGGAATACCCGCATAAAAGCGGATACCGTCGACAGCCGTGACAAACGGATTGTGTGCAAAACGTGGGTCTTGGCTAGCATCATTTATGATCAGTGGCTCTGTGCCCATAATTGTATAAGCACAGAAAGCCACATCACGAGAAGTCTCGCGAGTATCAACGCCGACACGTGATTTTAGCCATTGGCGTTTAGCATCAATTAACGTGACCGTTGAGATAGGTACGTTTAGCAGCTTGGTCACCAGTCTGGTGACACGATCAAAAGCAGGTTCATCGGGGCTGTCTAGCAGTTCAAGCTCGTAAAGGGCGGCTAACCGCGCATCTTCGTCAGGTGCTATGGGATAGCTCATGGTCATATCACCCATGGGGTAGCTGTTATTCTACCAGCATAACGCGATCAGCCCTTTACTGCTTAATACTCACTTTATACTCACTTTTTCTTAATTAAACCCGCGAGTAGTAAGCTCGTGAGCGTTGAGGCGATTAACGCCCCGAGGAATGGCCCCAAGGTGGGAATACTGCCCGGAAAACTTGCCGCCATGACCCCAGCTACCAGGCTACCTTGGCTCAACCAACCCGGGAGAATAGCCCCCAGCAGTCCCGCGATGCCCCCCGCAATGGCCGCAATCGGCGTCATGCGTTGCCATAAGCCAAGCAGTACAGGCACCACAATAGCGGCACACAGCAAGTCAGCAATCAAAAAAAGCCGCAGCACCGACAGGCCCTGCAGGGCAATCATTACCACTGGGATCATCACGATTACCGTCACCCAGCGGGCAGCCACCAGTGAAACGCCCTGCTGCTCGCTGCGCGCTACCACTAGTGAAGCAATCCCGTTTTGAAGTGTATCAACGCTGGAGGCCACCAAGGTCACCGCCAGCACCAAGGCAGGTAACGTCAGCCAAACGGGAGCGTCGCTTAACAGGGCAAAGAACGGTATTGGCGGCTCGCCGAGCGGCACACCACTCATTGCTGCCAACACGCCAAGACCGCCAATCACCATCACTACCAGGACTGTCATCGCGCCACCTAACCAGGCGCCACGTCCTAAGCTTTGATTATCTTGAGCGGCCCATACTCGCTGCCAATAGCCTTGGTGGAAAAGGTTCGCGGCGGTGACCGCGATCACTAGCGTTAACGCTACGCTTAGCGCACTCGATACAGGAATAGACGGGAGCGCAGCCTCACTGGGTATGGAGGGCAACCGCCATAGGGCCATGCCACCCACCACACACAGCAATATCAGCAGCAACCACGCCTGCCAACGGTCGGTGGCAAGGCTGGCACGCAGCCCGCCCGCCGCAGTATAAATCAGCGTGGTAAGCGCCACCCCAATAATCACCAGCGCGGGCGGCACATCGGAAAGCAGCGCGGTGATAGCCCCTATAGCGGTGAGCTCAGCGGCTAGAAAGCAAGACATATAGGCGATGGAGACCAGCGTTACCCAGCGCCGTACACCAGGGCCATAGCACGCCTCAGCAAACTCGGCGATACTGCGCCCCTCTGGCAACGCACGGCGAATCTTCGGCCCATACAGCCCTAAGACGATAAACGGCAGCGCAGAGCCAAGCGCATAGCCTGCAAGGGCGAGTGGGCCGACAAAGGCGCCTATTTCGGGGGGCGCAAAGAGAATCCATGCGCCCATACCGGAAGCAAGGAAGGAGAGCCCCAGGGTAGAAGCTGTTTGCGAGTTGCGGGCGGTGACATAGTCATCAAGTGGGCCGTCCACCCAGCGAGCCCGTAGGCCTAAATAAGCAAAGCAGCACAGCGCCGCGCCAAGCACGGCTGACGTCAGGTAAAGCATGTCGCGCTTCCTCCGCCGGTACGAACCGGATCAGGTTCCAGGGTCTGCGCGCTGCGCATCTCAGCCCTTTTCAACAGGGGCTCCCCTGGCGACAGTGAATGTAGGTACGCCGTTAAGAACAATGTTAAAAACGGTGTCAAAAACGTCGTTAAGAACGATGTCAAAACAGATTCAGGAACTATTCTCAATCAGAACCACAACTTAGTAAAGTTTAAGGTGTGGTGGTCGTATCCGAACGAGGCACGCGTCCCATTAAGTAAAACTCTTCATTCGGCGGTGTACCCGCCAGCGTAACTAATCGATTTGACAGGCCAAAAAACGCCGAGATGGCACCTATATCCCAGCAATCCTCTTGGCTAAAACCAACGTCAAGCAAGCGGGTGAGCCACTCGTCGGTCATTTCGCCGACATCGATAGCGCAGTGCATAGCAAAATCGAGCATTACTCTGTGGCGCTCACTAATCGGCGCCACGCGATGGTTGATCGCCACTTGGTCAGCGAGCAGCGGATCTTTACTGTAAATGCGCACCAGAGCACCGTGAGCGACCACACAATACAAGCAGCGGTTACGCGCGCTGGTAGCGACCACAATCATCTCTTTTTCGGCTTTGGTGAGCGTGTCCGATTCGCGTTCCATTAACGCATCGTGATAGGCAAAGAAAGCACGAAACTCAGCGGGGCGATGGGCCAGCATCAGAAAGACATTGGGCACAAACCCCGCCTTCTCCTGAACGGCCAAAATGGTACTACGAATATCTTCCGGCAGATCATCCAATGTTTCAGGCACGTTAAAACGACTTAATGATGCAGACATACTCACCTCTTTATTGTTAAATTTAAACATCTGGTAAAAAAGGGTTAGCTGATGAGTAACAAAAAACTAAATTAAGACGCTTTTAATCAGCACACCTGCTCGCCATACTGATGTATCGATCTGTGATAAAAACCGCGCACTACTCTCTTAATAAACAGTTCGTTCAAAGGGACACTGTCATGAACCAAAACGAAGCCAAGGAACATACCCCCGGTCGCCTAAACGAGCTGTTTGCTGACCCCTATCGAGCGTTTGAAAATGATACCGATGAGCGTCAGTTGCATATTCGTATCATGTTACATATGTTGCTGGCCCGCCCAATGACACGCGGTCAAATGACACTCCGCGTTATCCATGGCTGGGAAAACGGTGGCTTTGAGCCCGAAGACCTACAGCATGTCGACTACTCTCTCAGTGGTGTGGTGGACTTTAAGCGCGCAGTACAGGATTTTGAACGAGCCTCGAAGCAGAACACACCGCTACCTGCCGACAAGACCGCCATTCTTGCCGCCCCACTCGCCGATGCGATTGCAGATGCCAAAGCAGAGGGCCAAGAACTCACTAACGACATTCGCGATACCCCAGCACGATGGCCAGCGTTTGAAGGCGGTTTAGCCCTCTACACGCTGTTCAAAATGTACCACCGTCTCATTTACGGTGAAGATGACAACTACCGCTGCTCCCAGTGCATGACGCCATTAGGCATGCGCGAAATACATGAATTTCATCTTGAAGAGGGTGAATTTGCGCTACTCGTTCCAACAGCGGCTCAGTTTATGCATGAAGAATCACTTTTAGTGTTACATGAAAGCCAGCTCGGCCCCATCGAACAATTACTCGAAGAAAGCCTGCCTTTATTCGATAATTTCTAAGCCAGGACAGCCGTTACACGCCCGTCAATTGGCCCTGTTTTCTGCAGGGCCAATGTTCGTTAACCCAGCAAACGCTCCTTAGCCCAGTGAAATCGTGCTGTTAATACCACTGGAAACATTTTCTGGTTCAAACCAACGCGCTGTCACGGTTTTTGTTTGTGTCCAGAAAGCAATCGCTTGCTTACCATTAGGGCCTAAATCGCCTAGCTTTGAAGCCCTTGAACCAGTGAAGCTGAAGTAAGCAACCGGCACTGGAATCGGCACGTTAATACCAATTTGACCAACGTCGATATCGGTTTCAAAACGGCGCGCGACCCAACCGGAGTTGGTAAAGATAGAGGTGCCGTTGCCGTTAGGGTTGGCATTAATAAAGGCAATCGCCTCATCAAGTGTTTCAACACTCACCACACACAGAACAGGACCAAAAATCTCCTCTCGGTAAATGGTCATATCCGCCGTTACGTCAGCAAACAGGGTCGGCCCCACAAAGTTGCCGTTTGGATAACCCTCCACCTGAACATTGCGCCCATCGACCATCAGTTTGGCGCCCTCTTTCTCCCCCGCATCGATTAAACGCAGGACACGATCACGGGCAGCGGGTGACACCAGTGGGCCCAAATCCGCATCAAGCTGAGTGCCAGGACCGACTTTCATTGCTCGCGCCGCATCGACGATATCACTCAGCCACTCACGCGCCTCACCCACCAGCACCACTACCGAGTTTGCCATGCAGCGTTGGCCCGCCGCGCCAAAGGCTGAGCCCAGCAGGTTGTTAATCGCTTGGCTACGGTTAGCATCGGGCATCACCACGCAGTGGTTCTTGGCCCCCATCATCGCTTGCATCCGCTTGCCTGCCGCCGCCGCACGGTTATACAGCAGCGACCCCACATGGGTAGAGCCGATGAACGAGAGCGCTTTGATATCCTGATGGTCAGCAATTTGGTTGGCCACATCCGGGCCACCGTGCACCACATTGAGCACGCCCGCAGGGACACCGGCTTCATGAGCTAATTCCACTAAGCGCATGGTAGAGCTAGGGTCTTGCTCCGATGGTTTGAGAACAAAGGTATTACCGGTGGCAATCGCCAGCGGGAACATAAAACAGGGCAGCATAATCGGGAAGTTAAAGGCGGTAATTCCCGCCCCCACCCCTAGCGGTTGGTGCATGGTGTAAACGTCTACCTCGTTGGCAGCGTTTTCAGCTAATTCACCCAACTGCAGCGAAGTAATCGAGCAGGCGTGTTCCACCACTTCCAAGCCACGGCCCACTTCGCCTTCCGCATCGGGCAGGGTTTTACCATGCTCCTCGGTAATCAGTGCCGCCAGTTCAGCGGTATTGTCGCGAATCAGCGCCTGCAGCTTGAGCATGATGCGCATGCGTTTTCCCAGCGGGACTTTACGCCACTCCTTAAACGCTTCTTTAGAGCTGCTGATAGCGCGTTCTACTTCATCAGCGGTACAGAACGGTACCCGGGCGACTACCTCTTGCGTGGCGGGGTTAACCACATCGCGCCACTCCTGGCTTTGCGACTGCATGGGCTGACCATCGATATACATGGGGATTTCGCGAACGGACATAGCGTTGCTCCTGTTTATGATTGTGGTTGTTATGGCTCTGGTTGTAATGGCTCTGGTTGAAATGGTTCTGGTTGTTATGGCTCTGATTGTAATGACAATGGTGGTTATGGTCGTGATGGTTGTAAGAAATCGGTTTGTAAAAAGTCTATCGCGTTAAAGTAAGAACACAGGGTATAGCAGCAAGTTGACGTAAACGTCAATCAAGTATCGTATGAGTAAACAAAATCTACAGCGGGACGTCAATTAGCCTTTCCATTGTGTCGTCAGGCTGGCTATGCTTCGGCTACTCAGTGTGCCGCAGTTTCGCGGATCGCACACGGCGAACGCACGTGTTTTAACACAGGGAATTATCTATGCAGACTTTTAGCTGCCGCTGTGGCAATCCGCTGTTCTACGAAAACACCCACTGCCTTGGCTGCCAGTCAGAGGTCGGCTGGTGCCCGGCTTGCAGCAATATCGTTGCCATTGAGCCCCTGGCTTACGGCGGCTATCACTGCACCTATCCAGGTTGTGATACGGCGCTGATGAAGTGTCACAACTACGCTGTTGAGAACGTCTGCAATCGCATGGTGGTGATGGAAAACGGCCAAGCTGACGCGCTATGCGACTGCTGCCGATATAACGCCATGATTCCCGACTTAACCATCGATGGAAACCGCGAGCGGTGGGCAGCGCTTGAAGCTGCCAAAAGGCGCCTGTTTCACACCCTCGATCTACTCAAACTGCCCCACGGCACCCAAGAGGATGCTATTGCGGTGCCATTAAGTTTCTCGTTTATGGCGGATGCCCTGCCCGACCAAGGGTTATGGCGCTCCACTGCGAACCAGAAGAAAGTGTATACCGGCCATGCATCAGGACATATCACCATTAATGTCAAAGAGGCTGACGACGTTGAGCGCGAGCGTTTGCGGGTCGATATGAACGAGTCACACCGCACCTTGATTGGCCACTTCCGCCACGAGATCGGTCACTATTACTGGGATGTTTTGGTTAAGGATCGCGATGAAGAGGCGTGTCGCGCTGTATTTGGCAACCACCATCGGCCAAGCTATACCGAAGCGTTAGAGCGTTACTACCAGCAGGGTGCCCCCGGCGACTGGCCCAACCGCTTTATCTCCGCCTACGCCACCATGCACCCCTGGGAAGATTTTGCCGAAACCTTCGCCTATTACTTGGACATGGTCGCCGTGCTGGATACGGCGCTGCACATGGGCATCACCCACGTGGAATACGACGGCAGCCTAGAGAGCATGCTGATTGCTTTTCATCAGGTAGGCATGGCAGTAAATGAGCTCAACCGGGATATGGGCCTGCTCGATTTAGCGCCTGGGGTACTTGCCCCGGCGGTGCGCGAGAAACTGGCGTACCTGCACCACATCATTCAGGCCGCCAGCCCATTAGAGAATCAGTAATTAACACTTAGTCGTTGTCGTTATCCCCCGCGTGGCTCTGACTTTGGCTCTGACTCTGGGTTTGGGTCACACGGGGGACGCTGTCGTCATTCACAAAGTAGGTGGCGCTAAGCGTATCGTGGATGGCGGCAAAGCCGATCTGCAGTTCATCGATAAACAGGTGCAGCTTACTGGGTGAATGGGCTAACGCTTGGATATCGGCATCCACCACATCGGCGCGCACCAGTGAAACGGTCGCCGCCGGACGATCCTGACGTGGCAGTAGCGTCAGCTCATGACCCAGGGTTTCGAGACTGCAGGCAATCGAACGCGGCAGGTTGGGGTCTTGCAGTAAAAAACGCAATACATCGGGGCCGCGAACGCGCAAGCGCACCTGCTGGCGGTACATTTGATAGGCGGTGAGCGACTTGAGTACGCTCATCCACTGCAGGTTTTCAAACGGCAGCAGCTCTTCAGGGTTTTGCGGCAGCAGGCTGGCGGAGCGCACATCGACAATACGGGTAGTCATATCGGCCCGCTCTAACTGACGCCCCAGCTCAATAAAGGTGCGCGCAGGGCCATGGCTTAACGTGCCTTCAATCAGGCCCGTCAGCGCCTGGCAGCCACGAATAACACTTTTGAGAAAGCTATCGCGACGTCGTGGACTAACGCCGTTTTCGGCATGGTCGGCGACACTCAGATAGAGCTGGTTAACCTCCTCCCAAATCTCCCGGGGCACCACATCCCGGGTGGTTCTCAGGTTCTCACGGGCACTGGCAAGCGCGGAAATAATCGAAATATCATTGTCGGGATCAGCGCATAAAAAATGCACCACGTTGCGCTCATCAAAATCGTCATGGCGTGCGGTGAAAGCTTCCAGGCTGCCGGTCATTTCGATAAGCGGCGCCCAACCCAGCGGCAAGCGCCCCGGCAAATCGAGCATAAGGTGACTATTGACGCTCAGTAGGCGTGCGGTATCTTCCGCACGTTCAATATAGCGCGCCATCCAGTAGAGGTTCTCTGCAACGCGTGACAGCATGGCGTTAGGCTCCTTTCACCGCGGCCACTGCCGCCTTATCGTCGGTTTCTACAATCCAGGTATCTTTACTGCCACCACCTTGAGAGGAGTTCACCACCAGCGACCCCTCTATCAATGCCACGCGGGTGAGGCCACCGGTGGTGACGTGGATTTCAGGCCCAGAGAGTATGAAAGGGCGTAAATCCACATGGCGCGGCTGAGGTATACCATTCGCCAACGTCGGTGTGGTCGACAGCGCCAGGGTGGGCTGCGCCATGTAGTTGCGCGGGTTCGCCTTAATCAAGCGGGCAAACTCTTCGCGGGTCTCTTTGGTTGAGCGCGGGCCAATCAGCATGCCGTAGCCCCCCGACTCATTGGCCGGCTTCACCACCAGCTCATCGAGATGATCAAGCACATAGCGGCGATCATCTTCGAACATGCACAGGTAACTGGGCACGTTCGGCAGCAGCGGCTCCTGGTCAAGATAGTAGCGGATCAGCGCAGGCACGAACGCATAAACAACCTTGTCATCTGCCACGCCAGCACCGGGTGCATTGGCCAGCGCTACTTTGCCAGCACGCCAAGCGCGCATCAGGCCCGCCACCCCCAGCATGGAGTCAGGGTTAAACGCTTCCGGGTCGAGAAACTCGTCATCCACGCGACGATAGATAACGTCGACTCGGCGCAGGCCTTCTACGGTGCGCATGTACACCACATCATTGTCATCCACTAGCAAGTCGCTGCCTTGCACCAGCTCGACGCCCATTTGCTGGGCAAGGTAGGCATGCTCAAAGTAAGCGGAGTTATAGATTCCAGGGGTCAGCACCACCACCTGAGGATCATCTCCAGGGCGGGGTGACATTGCGGCGAGCATGTCGTAAAGATTGGCCACATAGTCATCAACGGGGAGGATTTTGCCAGTGGCAAACAGCTCCGGCAGCACCCGCTTGGTGACATTACGGTTTTCCAACATGTAGGAGACGCCGGAAGGAATGCGTAAGTTATCCTCCAACACGTACAGCGTGCCATCCCCATCGCGCACTAGATCTGAACCGCATACATGGGCCCACACCCCGTGAGGGGGATTAATACCGACGCACTGGGGGCGGAAATTAACCGACTGCGCTAGCACCTCGGCGGGCAATACTTTGTCCTTAATAACTTTTTGGTCGTGGTAGAGATCATCAATAAATAGGTTTAGCGCCTGCACGCGCTGTTTGAGGCCTGCCTCGGTTTTACGCCACTCGCTGGCGGGAATAATCCGCGGCACAATATCAAAGGGCCAAGCGCGGTCAATCATCGCGCCTTCAGAGTAGACAGTGAAGGTAATCCCCATGGTACGAATGGCGATTTCCGCCGCGGTTTTCCGCTCGGCTAACTCTTCTGCGCTAAACCTTGCCAACATGTTGCACAATTCACCCGCTGAATCGCGAGGCTGACCGGGTGCGGCCATCAGCTCATCGTAGTAATCACGACACGCATAGTTATTCCAATTCACTTGGCTCATGGGCGCTCTCCTGGCGCTGGGGTGGAAGCGGCAACTTCCTCAATGCACAGTGTAGGCCTGCCGCGCGCAAAACAATCAAACAATTGAGAGCAAAATACGTACCATCTTTTGCGATATTTCAACGTTCGCTTACTTAAACGCTTCTTGACAGGGAGCACGAGCCAATTAAAGCGACTTTCTGCCCCACATCGGTGCAGTAAAGCAGTGCTATTTTGGTGCATTAAGTGATTTCCACTTTAGTTAAACGCCTTAGTTAAGATAGCGGCTGCAAAAAAGTAAAAGTGGAACGATACTTGCGAAACGTTCGGTTATTCTTTAACCCAACCGACCCACCGGTTGATAACGGTTCTTTTGAGGGTGGCCCATGACCATTCGCGTTGCCTTGTATCATCGTACGACCTACCACTTTGACCGCCCGGTGCGTCTTTCGCCCCATGTTATTCGGCTGCGTCCCGCGCCCCACTGCCGCACCCATATTGAGGCCTACTCGCTCAAGCTCTCCGGCGACGACCACTTTTTAAACTGGCAACAGGATCCGTTTGGCAACTTCAATGCCCGTGTGGTGTTCCCCGAACCGCGTAAAGAGTTAACCATTGCCGTCGAGCTCATCGCGCCAATGACGGTGATCAACCCGTTCGATTTCTTCTTGGACGACATTGCGCAAACGATTCCCTTTGCCTACCCCGAAGCACTGCGCCAGGAGCTAAGCCCCTATCTGGAAATAACCGAGTCAGGGCCACGGTTGATGGAGTGGCTCAAGGCCGTTCCCCGCGAACCCACCACCACCGTCGATTTCCTGGTAGCGCTTAATCAACGCCTGCAGGAGGATATTGGTTATCTGGTACGCATGGAGCCCGGTGTTCAGAGCTGCGAAGAAACCTTAACGTTCGCCAGCGGATCCTGCCGCGACAGCGCCTGGCTGCTGGTACAAATTTTCCGCCATTTGGGCCTTGCCGCACGCTTTGTGTCAGGCTACCTCATTCAGCTCAAGTCCGACGTCAAAGCGCTGGATGGCCCCAGCGGCAGCGAAGTGGATTTCACCGACCTACACGCCTGGACCGAAGTCTTCCTGCCCGGCGCAGGCTGGGTGGGGCTCGATCCCACTTCAGGGCTGTTCGCTGGCGAAGGCCACATCCCCCTCGCCGCCACCCCGACGACTGGTAGTGCGGCCGCGATTACCGGGTTTTCGGATAAGTGTGAAGTCACTTTCGATGTCACCATGGAAGTGGAACGCATCCACGAAGACCCGCGGGTCACCAAGCCCTATAGCGATGAGCAGTGGCAGCGTATCTGCGCATTGGGTGACGAAGTAGATGCCGAGCTGCTCCACCAGGACGTACGCCTCACCATGGGCGGCGAACCCACCTTTGTCTCGATCGACGATGTGGAGAGCCCGCAGTGGAATACCGAAGCCCTGGGCGAACACAAGCGCGAACGCGCTGAGGCACTGCTAACCCGGCTGCAGGCCGCTTACGCCCCCGGCAGCGCTATCCAGCAACAGCAAGGCAAGTGGTACCCCGGCGAACCGCTGCCCCGCTGGGCGCTAGCCTGTTACTGGCGTAAAGATGGCGTGCCCCTATGGCGCGACCCGCAATGGCTAGCCTGCCTAGACGGCTCACCAGAGATCAATGCAGATGATGCAATGGCTCAGCGCTTTACTAAAGCGCTTAGCGAACGCCTGGGCGTAGCCGAGCGCTACTGGATTCCGGCGTTCGAGGACACCTACTACTATCTATGGAAAGAGCAGTCACTACCGGTCAACGTTGACCCACGTGAAGCCAATCTCAAAGATGACGCCGAACGCCACCGGTTAGCGCGCTTATTAGAACAAGGCTTAGGCGAAGTGGTTGGTTATGCCCTACCGTTGCGCCACTCGATTAGCCAGGCCCACCGCTGGGAAAGCGGTCGCTGGCCGCTCAAGCGTGAACACCTGTTCCTGGTGCCCGGCGACTCGCCCATGGGCCTGCGTTTACCGCTTTCGGCGCTGCCTTGGGCTGACCCAGAAGAGCAGCCCCAACCGGAGTCGCTATTCGCGCCCCGCCCTGAATTGGGCGATATTCACGGTGAAGTTGCTCGCCGCAACGCCGAACAGCCCCACCTCAGCGAGGCCGAACGCTTGGGTAGAACCAGCCACCCAAGCCCTTCTCATCCTGAGGGCGAAGCGGTTCAGCAGCAGCCCCGGGCGGAAATCGACACTGAGAGTGGCGTTATTCACACCAGCCTATGTGTGGAGCCACGGGAAGGCCGCCTGCATATTTTCCTGCCGCCGCTGACCAGCTTAGAGCACTACCTCGACCTGCTGAGCACCGTTGAAGAGTGCGCCAAGGAGCTCGCCTGCCCGGTGATGGTAGAGGGCTATTCGCCGCCTAGGGATCCGCGCCTGGAAAACTTTATGATCACCCCCGACCCGGGCGTGATCGAAGTGAACATTATGCCCGCTGCCAGTTGGCAAACCCTGGTCGCGCAAACTGAACGGCTGTATGCCGAGGCACGTGAAACCCGCCTGGGCACTGAGAAATTCATGCTGGATGGCCGCCACACCGGCACCGGCGGTGGTAACCATGTCACACTGGGCGGCATCACGCCTGACGACTCGCCGTTTTTACGCCGACCAGATTTGCTGGCTAGCCTGGTCACTTATTGGCAGCATCACCCCAGCCTCTCTTACCTGTTTTCAGGCCTGTTTATTGGCCCTACCAGCCAAGCGCCACGAGTGGATGAAGCACGCCATGAAGCGCTCTATGAGCTGGAAATTGCCCTGCAGCAAATGCCCGAAGGTGAGGTCGTACAACCCTGGCTGGTGGATCGCTTACTGCGTCACCTGCTAACCGACTTGACCGGCAACACCCACCGCGCCGAGTTCTGTATCGACAAACTCTATTCGCCGGATAGCGACAGTGGGCGATTAGGATTACTGGAACTACGCGGCTTTGAGATGCCGCCCCACGCCCGCATGGGGTTAATGCAGATGCTGCTGATCCGCGCCCTTGTCGCGCGCTGCTGGAAAACCCCCTACCGGGCCAAACCGGTGCGTTGGGGTAGCGCGTTACAGGATCGCTGGATGCTGCCTCACTACCTGTGGAATGACCTTGACGATGTGTTAAGTGACTTGCGCCACCACGGCTTCGACTTTGACCTGCAGTGGTTCGCCCCCTTCCTGGAGTTCCGCTTCCCGCTACACGGGCGCTTGCACACCCCGATGCTGGATATTGAGCTGCGCCAGGCTATCGAGCCCTGGCACGTGCTGGGTGAAGAAGCCTCCGCAGGCGGCACCGCCCGCTATGTGGATTCCTCAGTGGAACGCCTGGAAGTCAAAGTCAGCGGCATGAGCGGCGACCGCTACGTGGTGACCTGCAACGGTCGTCGGGTACCGCTTTCTGCCACCGGCAGAAACGGCGAAGCGGTGGCCGGGGTGCGCTATCGCGCTTGGCAGCCACCGTCTGCGCTGCATCCGCAAATTCCCATTCACGCACCGTTGGTATTTGATGTCATCGATACCTGGAATCAGCGCTCAGTGGCGGGCTGTACCTATTACGTGGTGCACCCCACAGGGCGTAACTTCGACACCTTCCCGGTCAATGCGTTTGAAGCCGAAGCGCGCCGACTGGGGCGTTTTAGTGACAGCGGCCATCGCCACGGACATCAGGTGCCCAAGCTGGAAACGCCTAGCCTGGAACTGCCACAAACCCTCGACCTGCGTTGGACGCCCAGTTAATGTTTTTTAACAAAGCTAACGCTTTTCTCTTAGCGCCCAGTACAGGATAATCCGCCCCTTACCTCTCAGGATTACAAGGATAATGACGGCCCCTGTCTCTCCCTCCCTCCTCGCGCCCGTGGCTAACGGGCTCGTCGAGGATTACTTACATCAGCTAGGCAAGGGACAGCCCGGCACCTTTGACGCCATGCTCGATGGTCAGGGGCAGTTGCGCCCCGGTTGGCAGAGCTTACTCGGCTCCCTAGAAGGTATGGGCCCTACGGGTCGCTTGCAGCAGCATGAAGAAATACAGCGCCTGCTGGCTGAAAACGGCGTGATTTTTAATATGCACGATGACACCCAGGGGCGTTCGTGGCGGCTTGATCCTCTGCCCTGGGTAATTGATCAAGCACAGTGGCAGACATTAGAAGTGGGGCTAATCCAGCGCAGTCGTCTGTTGAGCGCCCTTTATGCTGATATTTATGGGCCCAAAACGCTCTTTGAGGCGGGTCTCTTACCCAGCCAAGCGTTGCTTGCATCCCCGCACTTACTGTTGCCTTGCCACCAGTCACTACCCAATGACCGCGCTGCGATCAACTTCCACGGTGTAGATGTCATTGTGGATACAAAAGGCCAGTGGCGGGTGATGGCAGATCGCCTACAGGCGCCATCAGGTACAGGTTTTGCGCTTGAAAACCGCATACTGATGGCCCGTGCCCTGCCGGATATGTACCGCAATGCGCCGTTGAAGCGGCTGGCGGGGTTTCTTGACCTGCACCACCGCACGCTGATCGCCATGGCCTATCAGCATCGCGACAACCCCACGCTTATCTTATTAACGCCGGGACCGGGAAGCCCACGCTACTTTGAGCACGCTTACCTTGCCAACTATCTCAATATCGCGCTGGTAGAAGGCCAGGACTTAGTCGTACGCGATACCCAGGTATGGCTGCGTACGCTAGGCGGTTTGCAGCCAGTGGATGTAGTGCTGCGCCACTGCGACGATGCTTACTGTGACCCGCTGGAACTGCGTGGTGATTCGCAGCTTGGCGTACCCGGGCTGCTGCAGGCCATGCGCGCAGGCGGCGTGGCGCTATCCAACGCCTTGGGGGTGGGCATTTTGGAAGCTCCTGTATTAGCCGATTACTTACCGATGCTGTGCGAACATCTGCTGGGCGAAACCCTGCTGTTGCCCAACGCCGATGCCTCGACGGAATCCGCCACTGCACCAATTTTTGATAGCTACCTACAGCGCCTAGAGCCCACCACCCTCAACCTGCGCTGCTTTGTGACCCGCACGCCAGCCAGCGCCATCCAAAACAACGCCAAAGGCAAAAGCAGCGAAGCAAGTGAGTACCAAGTGATGCCCGGCGGTTTAGCCTGGGTGGGTGAACCTGGCTCGCCGTCATTAAGCAGCACTATCGTTAAGGATGTGTGGGTCACCGCCGCTGCACCCCAGCCCCATGTTAGCCAGTTACGCCAGGCCCGCGGCCCGGTGGTGGCGACCCGTGACGGCACTGACCTACCCAGCCGGGTAGCCGAAAGCCTATTTTGGCTAGGTCGCTACGGTGAGCGCTTAGACACCCGCGCGCGCCTGCTGCGTGAAGCGCTGATGAGGCTGATGGAGTACGACCAGGATGAAATCGCCGACCAGCTACTCGATGAACTGCTGCTAGCGCTGGATATCACCACGCTAAACGAAGAGGACGAACAGCGGCTTCAGGCGCCGCTGATTGGCTTCGAACTCAAACGCGCCGCACTGCTGGCCCAATTTGATGATGTGGATCCCCAAGCACTGCAGCCGCTGTTTGCCCAGCTAATGCGCAATGCGCGCAGCGTGCGCGACCATTTAGGCGACGACTCCTGGCGGGTAGTCCACCAGTTGCGCCAGCGCATAGCCACCTTTAACCCCAGTTTAGGGGCTAGCGCTGCAAGGCGCGCCTGCGAAGGACTGTCGGCACAGCTAGCCGCCTTCTTTGGGCTATGCAACGAAACCATGCCGCATCACTACGGCTGGCGGTTTATGGATATCGGCCGCTTTTTGGATCGTGTGCTGGGCTTGCTTTCACTGCTCAAGCTCACCCTCAATGCGCCCCATACGCCGGGCTTAGCGCTATGGGAAGTGGTGCTTGCCACCACCGACAACTTTACCGCCTACCGGCGGCGCTACCGCAGCGAGCTTCATCCAGCGGCGATTCTCGATCTACTGTTGTTCGACGAAACCAATCCCCGCTCGGTGGGCTATATGCTCAAACGCATTGAGCGCCAGATGGATCGCCTTCCGGGCAGCACATCGCCCTACCGTAACGCTGAGCGGCGGCTGCTGATTCAAGCCAATGCGGCGCTGCACCTAGCCGATATTGATCGCTTGAGCCACTTGGCCGAGACGCCTGAAGCGCAGGATGCCTTAGCACAACTGCTGGATGCCTTGATTGAGCCCTTAAGCGCGCTATGTGAAGCCATTAGCCAGAGCCATTTCAGCCACGTGGAGCGGCCGCGCCAGTTAGTCAGTATGGAGCTCGATGCATGAACTACACATTGCGCCATACCACACGCTACCACTACAGCGCCCCAGTGACCCTGTGCCATAGCGAAGCGCGGGTGCTACCGCGTAAAACCCCGCACCAGCAGTGTGGCGCATCGGAGCTTCAGATCAGCCCCGCGCCCCAGGTGCAAATGGAGCGCCGCGACGTATTTGGCAATCGAGTACTCTATTTCGCGATGGAGGATGTCCATCAAACGCTGGATGTCACGGTAGTAACGCCACTGAGCACACAACCCTTAGCGGCGCTACCAACCACTTCAACTACGTGGGAACAGGTTGCTCAGCAGCTTAGCCAGAACAACAGCTTTGATATTCAGCTTTACCGCCTCGACTCACCGTTTATCCGCCGTAACGATGAGCTAGCCAGCTTTGCCCGCAGCTGCTTTACCCCAGGCAGACCGATCGTTGAAGCGGCACTGGCGCTTAATCAACTGATTCACCAAACCTTTGAGTACGACCCCAGCTTTACCACACTGGCGACACCGCTAAGCGAAGTGCTCGCCAGCCGCCGCGGCGTGTGCCAAGACTTCGCCCATCTGGCGATTGGCGCCTTGCGCTCAGTGGGTCTCGCCGCCCGTTATGTCAGCGGCTACCTAGAAACCCAGCCACCACCAGGGCAACCACGCCTTATCGGCGCAGATGCTTCCCATGCGTGGCTGGCAACCTGGATTCCTGATTGGGGCTGGCTTGCTCTCGACCCCACCAACGGCACCGTGGCTGGCGAGCAGCATCCGGTGTTGGCCTGGGGGCGTGATTATGCCGATGTCGCCCCGCTAAAAGGCGTTATGAATGGCGGTGGCGAACATCGTTTGGAAGTTGAAGTCGATGTAATGCCACAGGCTATGATGCCGCCGATGGCCTCGACTGGACGCTAGGCCGACTCGTAGGCAGCCTTTAAGCGGTAAAACTCTTCTACTATGGCGGCCATTTCATCGGCGTCGTAATCACACAGGCCACTCACCACAAGCTTCTTGGAACCGACACCCACCGCTTCCCCGGCGGATTCAATCGAGAATTCCAGCAGCGCATCGGCGCGTTTCCCATGAACCTCTAACGAAGAGTGATTCAGCATTAGTCCCGGCGAAAAGCCATCTAAACGCTTAAGCGAAAATCCCATGCTATCGTAGATCACCAGGGGGCGTTTGGGGTTAAACATGACCCCATGCTGCTCCATTAGCGGTTTGAGATAGTGTGGAAAATTCTTGCCTGAAAACGCCACATAGCAACGCGCAAAGGCTTCCACTACCGCGGGATCATGGGTAATGTCACCACTACGCACCACCTGCAAGTAACATTTGCCGCTCTCATCGCAAACGTGAAGAGCACCGTCGTCTGCTTCGCTAAACTTTAGCGGTGTGTCAGCGCCCACCATGTTGGTGAAACGAAATTCCATTTGCCGCGACAACCCAAACTTTGTGAGTATCAGCACAAACAGTAGATCACCGGGCACACAAAAGCGCCGTGCATCCGGGTTATGAATAGGGTTGTAGTCACCCGCCACGCCTTTGGCGAAGCGGCTGGCCTGCTCTGCAGAGATCACTACATAGTCTCCGCGCTGCGCGTAAAAATCCTTGAACATGGCGTTTGTTGCCTGCCTAGCGTTGAAATCGAAAACCCGTCACTGCCCAACGCCGCGCATAATGCCATAAAACACGCCCCAACAGGAGTTATCTGCTAGGGAAGCCACTATGTCAGACGCGAACACTGCTAAAAATCGCCTACCCCGCCTACTGCTGAGGGTATTGATTGGCCTACTGTTTCTCATCCTTATCTGGGTGGTGGGCAGCTATTGGCTGCTTAACAGCCAGTGGCTTCCGGCACGCATTTCGCAATTCGAAGGTGTCGATATCCGCTGGGAAAAAGGCGCCAGCCGACATCCGGGCCGCTGGGAAGTCGAGGGGCTTTATCTAGCCCGTGAAGATGAAACGCTGCCCATTTCGATTGAAGCCGAACGCGCCACCCTTTCGCTGTCGCTACTGGCCCTGCTGCGCGGCGAGCTGCATATCAATGCACTGGATGCTGAGGGTATACGCCGCCTGACCGTTGGCGACATCGCCCTCGAAGCGGAGGGCCAGCTACAAGTAGCGGAGACCACCCTGAGTCGCGATACCTTAGCTATCCCTAACATTTCCCTCGACATCACTCATGGTCGCTTAGTTCGCCTCAGTGACCAAGCCACCTTAGTGCGCGCTATCAATCTTAACGCAGATGCCACACTCAAAACGATAAACCCTGTCAACGCCGAGAGCGGCGAGCTGAACGCCAACCTACTGGCAGCGCTCTCGGCACAGCTTCAGTTGGATGCCCAGGCTGATGCCTGGGATGTCTTTATGCCCTACCTAGACGCCCTGCCCTGGCTAACCCTGGAGGGCCGCGGGGCACTGACGGGGGAACTGGCGATAACCGCTGGCAAGTTACAACCTGGTAGCGAACTTATGCTGGACGCGCCTGAGTTGCGCTTAGCGGTGGATGAGCAGCGTTTACGTGCACCGAGTGACTCGCCGCGCTGGATAGTGGCGGATAACCCGTCACCACACCATACGGCTACCGGCGAAGGCCAAGTTCGCCTGGCGGTCGAGAACGATCAACTGCATTTTTCGACGCAGCTGATTGATGTCGTATTAGCGGAAGAAGAGCTAGCCGACTCACACCTCGATTCGCACCTCGAATCACACACCTATGCACAGCACGCTGAGCTACGCCTGGCCAGCCAAACTGCCAATCAGCGCCTGGATCAACTCGATCTTCCCTCAGCAGCGACACTTTCACTCCAGGGCGATATTACCCGTTTGGATATGCTTAACCGCTACCTGGAAACGAGCTTTGACGGACAGGGCGTGCGCCTTTCCGGCCATGGTCAAATCGAGGCCAACGCGAGCATTCGCGAGTCGCGACCTTTTGTTGCCCAACTAAGGGTTCAAGCGCCAGAGCTAGCGGCTGACACGCTTGGTTTTACTGCCCAGGGCAGTGGCTCACTGGACGCCCAGCTAACCCCCCAAGAAATGATTGAGGCAACGCTAAGTTTTAGCCAGGCCACGCTGCATCACCAAGCCCGCCTGCTGCTTGACGATGCCGATATCAGTGTCGACGTCACAAGTCCCATTGATGCACAACGTGCGCGTGAAGACGCATCCGTGGCACTCAGTTGGCAAGCCGCGCGCCTGCCTGATATCAGCGTGCTACAAACTTACTTGAACACCCTGCTGCCAGACCCTGCGCCGTTGCAATTGCTTAGCGGCCAAGCGGTCAGTCACGGCCAGCTCACCATCGCATCAGAACAGCTCCGCGGCGAGATTAGCTTGGCCGGAGAAGCGCTGAATACTCGCTGGCAGCACGGCGACGAAAGCGGCACTTTAACCAGCGATATGCAGCTTTTACTGCCCATTAAACAGGCGGCAATAGATGGCTCAACACTGAATATCAGTGGCACCCGGCTGAGCTGGCAAGTGGGTGATGTCGACCAACCGAGTGAGCGCCTAGAGAGCGTATTAGTGTTAACCGATGGCCGCTTTCAACGCCGCGACAGCGTTCCCAGCGGGCAGTTTGCGCTTGAAGGCAGCGTGCAACGACTCAGTTTTTTAAATGCTTTTTTACCGGATGCCCACGGCTTAACTATCGCTGGAGAAGGCCAGCTTTTCTTCCAAGGCGCCTTTCGTGATAACCGCTTGTTGGCACCCACTCGGCTGCGCGTCAACGCTGACCAACTTGAGGTCTCGTTTTTAGACTATCTCGCCACCGGGCGTGGTGAACTTACCGCCCAACTGGATAGCCCCGAGCAGGCCCAACTCTCGCTTGGCATCCCCCGCTTTGCGCTAAGACGCCAAGACGATGACAGCCCTCATTTGGAAGGTCGCCATTTTGCCCTTACCACCCAAACCGAGCGCTTTAGCGATGTGCTCGAATCCCCCCTGCCCGAGCATTTCACTACCCGCATTGCGCTGCCGATTACCGAAGTGCCCGACTTCACCCGCTACAACCGCTACCTGCCAGAAGGTGCGGGGATTACCTTGCTGGATGGGCAAGCCAGCCTGGAAAGCGAGTGGTTGCTGGAGGGTTTAAACGCCCAGGGCGAAATCACCCTGCGCGCCTTTGGCGCAGAGCTAGCGTTGCTGGATCAGCGGCTTCGAGGCGACTTACAACTCTATCTACAGCTAACCGACGGTAATCTGGAAACACGTCGATTTACCGCCAACGACTCATTTTTACGCCTGGAAAACGTCAATCGCCAGAGTGAAAATGGCGCTTCAGACGCTGGCTGGTGGGTAACGCTCTCCATGCTGGATGCGCAGCTGGCCTGGGAAGACCCTATTCGACTCGCCAGCCAGCTGCGCCTTGAGATGCGCGATACCGGCTTACTCGCCCGGCTGTTTCTCGCCCGGGCAAGAGATAGCGACTGGCTCGGGCGACTGTTGAATGTTCACCATATCGAGGGCACGGCACAACTAGCGATCAGCGGCGAGCAAATTCGTCTGAGTGACTTAACACTCACCGGCGGCCCGCTGTTGCTCCTTTCGGATGTCACATTAGCCGATCGCAGTGCCAACGGGGCACTCTATGCCCGCCTTGGCGTGCTTGGATTGGGGGTGGTACTTAACGACAGCGAGCCAACCTTGCGTGTCATCCAACCGCGCCGCTGGTTTGATCGCTGGCGGGTAGCCAATCAGGTACCCAGGCCCTAACGGCGTTTACGCTCGCGGCGAATCATTTTGACCCGTTCTTTGGCTTTTTGCGGCGTGGAGAGTGGGGCTGCCGTCTCATCATGGGTTTTCGGCGGCACCGTGACCCAGGCAAACACCGGCAACGCCAAGTGCCAATGGATCGCCGCCAAACGCAGCCCAAGAGTGACGCTTAGTGAGGCGGCAATCGCTATAGTAAGTGGCGCCTCCAGCGCATGCAGCACCACGTAAACGACGCCTCCGGCCATTGCAGCCGTGGCGTACACCTCTTCGCGCAGCACCATGGGTACTCGCTGGGCCAACACATCACGGATCATGCCGCCAGCCACCCCGGTCATCATGCCCATTAACACGGCCACCGTGCCCGAGCTCCCCAGCAGCAGGGCTTTATGCGTACCAATCACCGTAAACAGCGCCAACCCAAACGCATCGGCGATGGGCAAAAAGCCCCGCGAAAGGCGATGGATATAGTGAAACCCCATCAACGACACGCCGACGGTAGCTAAGATCACCCATAGGTAAGTCGGGTCCGTCACCCAAAACACCGGCCTGACGCCCAGCACTAAATCCCGCAGTGTGCCCCCACCAATGCCGGTGACCGCCGCCAACACCAGCATGCCTATCGGATCCATACGTGACCGGCACGCCAAAATCACCCCCGATAGCGCGAACACGATGACCCCCGCCATATCCAGCCAGTAAACAACGCCCGACACGCCCTTCTCCTTTATGCTCGCATCTATGCAGGCAGGCAGGATAGCACTCTCTTAGTCATTATTGGCACAACCTGATGGCCACGCCTCACTTAGTGGTCTTGACGCTTCAGCCACCCTTTCAAGAATGCGATTTCGCTTTCCTGGGCGGCAATAATCTCTTCTGCTAACTGGCGAATCTGCTCGTCTTCACCGTACTCAAGGACTACTTCAGCCATGGCAATCGCACCCTCGTGATGAGGAATCATGCCTTGTGCGAAATCCACATCTGGGTTTCCAGTAAACGCCATTGCCATATCTTCATGCATACGATCACTGGCGGCTTGGTAGGCAGCTACGGCAGGGTTATCAACGTGCGACTCAGCAGCGGCTGAGTGCTCGCCATGGCTGCCATGGTGGTCATTTTCCTGGGCAATGACAGGCGTCGCTACCAGCACTCCGGCTACCACACACAAACCTACCACCATGTTCAATGCGAGAAGTGGTCGGAAAGTAGGCATTTGGCTTTTAATACCGTAAAAGGGCATGGCACGTTCCTATCGGCAATATTGGTCATTAAAGTTTAAAACCTACAGGCAGCCCACAGGTCAAGACTGCTTAAGTGGGTTACCCTAAGAGGATCATCGACATATTGCATTGGAGAGCACATGGACTGGAATCCGGCTTATAGCTGGCTAGTACTCGCCTTGTTGCTGAGTTTGGCAGAGCTGACTTCTGGCGCGATGGTGCTGCTTGCACTGGGTATTGCCGCTGCGCTCACAGCAGCGGTGACGGCATTGGGATTAACGCTTCCCTGGCAACTGCTCAGCATGGCCATTTTTACCGGCATATTGTTGCCGTTATCCATCATGGTGATCCGTCCGCACTTTTCCCCGCGTGGAGTGGCTTATGGCACAACGGGCACGGGCGTGGAGAAAGGCAATCACTACATTACTCTACGCCGCGATTTTGATGATGCCACAGGCATTAAAGTGAACGGCGATTTCTACCGTTTACGTGTACTTGAAAGCGGTGAAACCGCGTTACCCAACGGTACCCCGGTCGTCTTTAAACGTTTTGAGGGCACTACTGCGCTGGTCACGCTACATCAGCCCGCAGATGTCGACTCTCAAGATGACAATTCCCAACGCAAGGAGCCCTAACAATGGATTTACCGATTAGTCCCGGTTTATTAATAAGCCTTATTATTGTTGTGATCGCGGTAGTGATCATCTCTAAAGGCCTGATCATTATTCGCCAATCCGAAGTGATGGTGGTTGAGCGGCTTGGTTCGTTTCACCGTGTGTTAGAAAGCGGTATTAACATCATCATCCCCTTCATTGAACAACCCCGTGCAATCACCATGCTGCGTTATCGCAAAATGGGTGAGGATTACACCGCTATCACCACAGACGAAACCCGTATCGACCGCCGCGAAACGGTGATGGACTTTCCCGGCCAGCCGGTGGTCACCACCGACAACGTCACCGTGCGCATCAACGGCGCGCTCTACTACCAAATCATCGACCCCAAGCGGGCAGTGTATGAAGTGGAGAATATGAGCCAAGCGGTGGAAGTTCTCGCAAAAACCACCTTGCGCTCGGTGGTCGGCAAAATGGAGCTGGATAAATTGTTTGAGTCTCGAGCAGAAGTGAATAACGAGATCCAGGCCGCGATGGAAGAGCCTGCTTCCAAATGGGGGGTCAAAATCTCTCGGGTCGAGGTGCAAGATATCGCCATGCCGGAAGAGGTGGAAACCGCTATGCGCCTGCAAATGGCCGCCGAGCGTAAGCGCCGGGCCACCGTCACCGAAGCAGAGGGTGAAAAATCAGCGGCGATTGCCATGGCCCAGGGGCAGCGTGAGTCTTCAATTCTTAATGCCCAAGGTGATAAAGAGTCAGCGATTCTGCGCGCTCAAGGCGAGCAAGAGTCGATTAAGCTGGTGCTTAGCGCCATTGGCGATAGTGAAGAGAATAAGCGCACCGTTGTGGGCTACCTGCTTGGTCAGAGCTATATCAAGGTGTTACCCAATATGGCAAAAAATGGGGAGCGCGTGTTCGTACCTTACGAGTCCTCTGCTCTGCTCGGCTCGATGGGCATGTTCCGTGAAATGGCGGGCTCACCTGAGGATACCGTGGCTAACCACCTTAAAAACCGCAGCGACAGCGACTTTCGCAGCGGGATCGTAGGCGGTGCTGCCAGCGGCCACTAAGCGCGTTATCAATGCGTACACTGAAAAAGTAATAAGCCGAGCCACCTGAGTGGCTCGGTTTTATTTTGCCCTGATGGCAGCTAAACGGGCGGCTCAACGTTGAAGTGGATGTCATCGCCTGCGCGACGTTTTTAGGTAAACTGTTAGCTTATAAACCTTCCACAGTATCCACGCGAGGTAATTAGCCAAGTGACTGCATTGATGAGTAGATTGACCGCTACCCATAGATGAGGACTCCCACCATGCTGCCCTGTGGGTTAGCCTTACGCCACGGCATTCTGCTAACGGTGGCCTTTGCCATGCTGTTGGCGTTTCCTGTTGGCCTTAAAGCCGATACCTCTTCTCAACCACTGCAAAGCTGGGAGTATCGCTGGGGCGACTCTCCTCTTGATGCTGATAACCACCCCCTATGGTTGCACAGCAACTCAACAGAGTGGCAGGCGATAGATACCCCTTCTAACCCACCCGGCCGAGACGGGCACGAACACCTCTGGCTACGCACTACAGTGCCCGCCGGTGATTGGAGCGATCCCGTCCTCTTTATCACCAGTATCAATTTGATTGGGCAAGTTTACCTAGGCGATGAACTCATCTATCAATACGGTGAGTTTGACGATCAAGGTAAAGGTGATTTTGCGGGATGGCCCTGGCACATGATCGACCTACCCGAAAATGCCGCCGGTCAGACGCTCACCTTCCGCTTCTACTCCTACTACACCAGCATTGGTCTATGGGGCCAAGTTCAGGTAATGGAGCGCATTGAGGTTCTTAAACAAGTTATCCATGACTCCGCTCAGGATCTTGGCGTCAGTGCACTGGTACTGGTACTTGCCATCTTGGCCACTATTTTCGCGATAATAGGCCCTGAACGCCGCGGCTTCGGATCGATCGCGTTATTTGCCTACGCCTCAGGTCTAATGCTGCTGGCAGAGACGCCTGCCCGTCAATTCATTGCCGATGGCCCACTGGCCTGGGACACACTACGCGCAGGCAGCTACTATGCCTTGCCGGTGGCATTAGGATTGCTACTCAGCTACTGGTTGGAAGGCACCGCTAAGCGCTGGATAACTCACTTGTGGGTTATCCACTTAGCGTACCTGATTCTTACGATTGGTCTGGTTCGACTGGGAGTAGTGAGCCTTTCACTCACCTTCCCTGTATTTGATGTCATGCTAGCCTTTACGCTTCCCGTGATGCTGGCGCTAGCGCTCATGCGTTTTAAACGGCTCAGCCTTGAACAACGGCTTCTGGTCGTTAGTTTTACTTTCTTTGCACCACTACTTTTGGCCGATATGGCGGTCGCCCATGGTTTTGTGGGCTGGCGTAGTGTGCCTTTGAGCTACGGCACGCTGGCTTTTTCGTTGGCTAACGCCGCAATTTTTCTGTGGCACTACCGGCATACACAGCAACAGCTTGCGATGGCCAATGAGACTCTTGAGCAACAAGTGGCAGCGCGCACCGCCGACCTTGACCGGTTAGTGCAAGAATTGGAAAGCCTCTCACGCAAGGATCCGTTAACCGGTCTGCATAACCGACGCCATTTCGATATGGCATTTGACCACCAGTGTCAGCGAGCTAAGCAGCATGCCAGTCAACTTTCCGTGCTAATGCTAGATGTGGATCATTTTAAACAGATTAACGACGACTTTGGCCACGATGCAGGAGACACTGTACTGGTTGAAATTGCCCTGCTGTTGCGACATCACCTACGGGATATGGACGTGATCTGTCGCTTTGGGGGTGAAGAGTTTGTTGCCCTGTTGCCCGCCACCTCCCAAATCGCTGCCGAATCTCGCGCCAAGGCGTTGTTAACCTCTATTGCCCATCAAGCATTCATCCATCAAGGCACCCGGCTGCGGCAAATCACGCTCTCCTGCGGTGTGGCAACCTATCCTGATCACACCCAAGACCCTAAGCGATTGCTACGACTTGCCGATGAAGCGCTTTATCAAGCCAAGCACAGCGGCCGTAACCGCTGTGTTGTATGGGAAGAGACGCTTGAGGAACAGGGATTTATGCTCGGTAAACAGCAGCCTCAGTAATCGCTCATGCTGTCGGCTGGTTATGCAGCCCCCCTGCCAGAAAGTGATCGATAAACACGGCGTAGTCCTGCTCAGTGCAGTCGGCGTAGGCAACCGCCAGTGTCGACACCACTTCAACAAACAGGTTTTCACGCCCTTTCAATCGTTGGCAAACGGACTTGGCAAAGCGTGTTGAGTCACCTTGGTTAAGCGCTTTAGCACCGCGCAGGTGTTCTCGGGCGAGAATTTCTCCCCACTGTTGAGCAAGCTTTCGGTATGACTTCGCGCCAGAGAGCTTATGGGTCGGAAAGTCTTTCTTGAACGGCGAGCGCTCACGCACCGAAAACACCTTGCCGTTCATGGTTAGCCAGCCGAGATAAGCGTCTGGGTGTTCGGCAATCGCATGAAACGCCGCCGCATGGCGAATAGCTTCGTTAGGAAATAATTTACGCCACGCCTGCTGCTGGTTGTTATCCATTAAGCGAAACGCTTCCGGGGGAACCTGCTCTTTGACATCCAGGATGATGTCATCGTGCTCGTGATCAACTCCCCCCTCAATCAAAACGTAATAGCGCTCTACCCCCAACGAGCCGGTGCCTGCATCCAAGCGTCGCGCCGTATCCTTCACTCTAAAGTGGTGGGGATCACTCTCTTTTATGGCGTGCTGCAGCGTTTGTTGATACTCATGCTCAATTAATCGGCGTAGTTGGCTCGCCACATCCGCCGGCAGGTTAGCCAGCTTGCCAGGCCGTTCGGCAAACTGGCGGCCTTTCTGTTCGTCAAGCACCGTCCACTTTTCGAGCATGCGAGCACGGCTCTGTTTATCCGCCACTTTACTCATAAAGGGCTTTAGTGGACCTTTGGCGCTATCAAGCGTGACCGCTTCCACAGGTTTGCCGTCGACGTGGTCAGCTAGCGTTTGGCAATAGCCCTCTATTAACTTTTTAAGCGCTTTATCAATTGCTTTGGGATCTAACTCAGCGTTTTCACGGCTATCAAGCACGACGCTGATGGCCAGCCGCCACAGATCATATTGATAGTCGCCAATTAGCGCATCATCAAAGTCATCCATACCGTAGCGCACTTGATCATCATGATGGCCATAAGCACCGAAGTTGTAGACATGGGTATCCCCCTGCAGCCAAGTTTGGGTTTCCGGCCAGCCACCAAACAGGGCAAAGCGCCAGTCGTGCCACACATCATTCCAAAACAGATGGTTGCTACCACGGTAAAAGCGGTAGGGCGACGCCGCCATTTTTGCGTACTTGGCTTGACGGGTCGCCGTTGGCAAGGTGTTATTCGCCTGGTGGGTTGCCTCAATCACCTGCTGAGGGCGGTTATGTCCAGTCAATGCATGACTCATCGAATTACCTTGTTTGATGCAGAAAAATTGATGCGGAAAAACGGTTTGTTATAAAGGTAGTCGATAACCATGAATAGATTAAGTCAGTGGCCGCCCTATACACCTATTGACTCAAACGGGTAAACCCACGGGGGGCAGCGATGCGAAAGAAGCGCTCCACCACCTCGACGTGGGTAGCAGGTGTCATCAATGAAACCGCCACAAACACCGGCAGATTAAGCATCAGCCCCCAGAACCCCGCATGAATGCCTAGCGGGTGTGGCCATAGCGTAGTAAACGCCACGGTAATCAAAAAGCCCGCCACGATACCGGCCATCACGCCCAAGCGAGAAGCCCGCGGCCAAAAGAACATGCCGATAAAGGCGGGCAGCACCTGGGAAGCAAACCCCAACCCCACTAACAGAATCATTACCAAACTGCCGGGTTCGGCAATCGCCAGTGGCGCAACCACCAAGAACATAATAGGCAGTATCAGCAGCCGGGCGAGCTTTCCGGTCACGCCATCAGAAAGTTTTAGCACCGGCTGAAGCACATCTTTGCTTAGCGACAGCGATACCGAATGAATAAACGGCTCGCTGGAAGACATTGAGGCCGCCAGGGTACCCGCGCCGAGCAGTCCAACCAGCACCACCGGCAAGTGTTGCATGGCGTATTCGAGTACCACGGTATCGGCCCGGGCTAGCTCAGGCAGCGAGAAAATACCGATAAAACCAACGACAACCATGGGTAGAATGACGACATAATAAGTCGGCAACCACGTGGCACTGCGGCGAATAGTGCGCGCCGAAGAGGCACTCATCCACTGAGTCCATACCGGCGGCATAAACGAAAACATCGAAACGATGATCGAGGTCGTCCAGAAGCTAAAGCTCATATCGCCGCCTGCGCCTGGTAGAGTGAGAAACTCGCTATGCTCGGTCTGAATACGCTCAAACACTCCGGCAAAGCTCAGCCCACCGGTAGCACTGTGAACAGCCCACAGGCCAACCGCCCAAGCCACAATCAGCATTAACACCCCCTGAAATGCATTGGTTCGGCCAATTGCGCGCTGGCCGCTGGCGTAGAGATAGACCGCAATGCAGGCCAGCACCAGCACAACCCCCAACCAAATCGGAATCAAACCACCGCTCATCACGAACAGAATATACGCCGAGCCAATAGTCTGTAGTACCGCGTAGGCAATAGAGCCGATTGCCATAACGAGTGCCGCTAATGCGCCCAACGCGGGACTCTGATAGCGGTCGGAAATGGCGCTTGCCTGAGTCACGTGGCCAAACTGTTCACCGAACTGCCATACCTTGGGGCCGAAGTACCACGCTACCAATGCCAGATAAGCCAGGTAGATCGCCACATAAAATACCGCGACGCCTTTGGAGTAAGCCCAACCGGGAGCTCCCATAAAGGTGTAAGCACTCACACTACCAGCGGCAATCAACAGGTAGAGCGTCACCGGCCCCATACTGCGACCCGCCACGCCCCACTCTTCCAGGCTATTCATGGAGCGCCCTGCCCTGGCGCGCAGGCCAATCACCATGGCGATGGCGACATAGGTCAAGGTAATCAACAGTGGCCAGGGGCTACTCATGGTCGTCTCTCTCCACAATGCAGTTACCGATCAGCATCACCACCACGCAGGCAAAAATTACCAAATAGCTCCACACCACTATTAGCGGCAAGCCCATCACCAAGGTGGCCCGGTTCACCATCCCAATCACCGGCCATATGCCTGCCAGCACCAATACCACAAACGCAATTAACAGCCCCCAGCCCGCCCGGGAGGTAGGCAGAACCAATAAACGCCCCATGAGTGTTCCCCTTATTTTCTGAATCCAAGTTTTAAAGTCGGTTTTTAACTACATTTTTTTAACTACAGTTTTTTAATAACCCGTTTTTTACGATGGCTTTTAGAAATGGTTATTTAAAACGGCTTTATTTAGCTTCAACGTTATCCGTTGGCAGCGTTGGCCAGCGCATGGGTAGCGCCAAGCGCTCTTCAAGCTGCCGCGCCAGCTTGAGTACAAAATGATCCGCAAAACGTGGGCCAACCAACTGCACACCAATGGGCATATCACCGCTACTGACCCCAGCATTAAGGGAAATAGCGGGCTGCTCGCCCATGTTCCATGGCACGGTGTAAGCAATATGCTCAAAGGGTTGGCGCGGATCATTGGTGGGCGATGGCCATTCTGCGGGAAAGGCAATATTCGGCGTAGTAGGCGATATGACAGCGTCCACCTTATCAAAAACCGCTTCGGTGGCGCGTCGCATCATCATGGTTTGCTGAAAACCCTGCACCGCGTCTACGCCACTTAAGCGCGCGCCACCGTCGGCCCAGGCTAAAATGGCGGGCAATACCTGCTCACGTTCTTCTGGCGAGAGCTTTAACAGCTCGCTCCACTGTCGGGCTTGCCAGAAGTGATCCAGACCATCCAGCATTTCGCGGGTCAGCACGGGTGCCAACGGCACTAGCATTGCCCCGGCGGCTTCTAGCTGCTTGGCAGCCTGCTCGACATGTTGGCGAATCTCATCATCTAACGGCAGACCGCAGCCCGCCTCCATCATCACACCCACTCGCAAACCTTTAACGTCTAACGCTAAGTCCATCCAGTCGATCTCTTCCGGCGGCAGGCGCATTGCATCGCGTCGATCCGTGCGGGCAAGCGATGCCATCATTAACGCGGCATCGTTTACGCTGCGGGTCATGGGCCCGGCACAGCGGCCCACATAATACGGATCTATGGGTACCCGGCCCAGCGTAGGCTTAAAACCGACGACCCCACACCACGCCGCTGGCAGGCGTACCGAGCCACCAATATCGGTACCCACATGCAGCGGCCCAAGCCCAGCGGCCGCCGCCGCGCCCGCCCCCGCGCTTGAACCACCGGTATTACAGGTCAAATTCCAAGGGTTGCGGGTCAAGCCATGAAAAGAAGAAAGCCCCGATGACAGCATGCCAAAGTCAGGGCAGGTCGTTTTTGCCAACAGCAGGGCATTGTCTTCCGCTAGGCGCGCAGCCGGGGGTGCATCCTCAGTGGCAGCAGCCTGCTCACCCAGCCCCGTGCCCACCGGCACCGGCATCCCTTTAGTGGCAATCAACTCTTTAAGAGTGACCGGGACACCGTCCAAAACGCCGCTTGTCTCGCCCTTGGCCCAACGCTGTGTAGACGCTTCGGCTGCTTTAATGAAGGCTTCCGGCTGATAGGCATACAGCGCATTGATGTGCGGCTCCCAGGCGTCGATATGTTCAACCAGGGCGCTGGCTACTTCTTTTGGCGAGAACCTATGGGCTCGGTAGCCATCAATTAATTGGGTGGCGGTGAGTTGATGTAGTTCAGGCATCACATTACCTTTTTGCTGTTGTTGTCAGACTGACGTTATCAATTAGCTCAGCATGAACCCACTCAGCGCTCTCTGCTATTTCAATATTGACCGCAGAGTGTCCACAATTTGTGTGCACTCTGCTTTTCAAAATTTTTTTAGGTTCAAGCTCTTTCAGAATGGCGGGTCTTGCAGTGTTTGCAGAGCACTTGCCAGCAGCGAAAGGCACGCGTCGGTGGCAAAGCTGCGCTGGCGATGACGATAAACACAGAGATCAATCCGCGCTGCCTCGAGCTCTAAAGGAGATAAGGGAATGCTGACGAGTTCGCCTAACTGACATTCGCGGGCAACCGCCATCGGCGGTAATACCAGCACGCCTGCGCCGTTCAGGGCGAGTGCTTTTTGGGTTTCCAGTGAAGCGGTTTTGAAGGTGGGGACCAGAACTACCCCGGCCTGATGAGCAGCGTGCTCTAGCGCTTGACGAGCGCCATAGGACTCATCAGGCAAGATCAGCCGGTGCTCTGCCAAGGTGTGAAGACTCACCTCAGAAGCCGCGGCCAATGGATGGCCTGGGGCCATCACAGCATGGTGATGCAACTCGGCGCTGGCAAATGGCACGATGTCATCGTGACGAGGCATAAAGAACGACAAGCCAATATCTGCATCGCCTCGGCGCAACGCCTCCACCATTTGGCTAGCGCTAGCGATTCCGATATCAAAACTCAAATGAGGGTAGCGCAGCACCATCTTGGCCAAGGCAGGCGCTAGCAGGCCTGCAACAACGCCTTCCGATACCTGCAGACTGACCCGGCCAGTGCGCAAACCTTTAAGGTCTGCAATATGCTCCTGCACCCGTTCAAGGTCACGCAGCGTGCGCTGGGCCTGGGCGGCTAATAGCTCCCCCGCTGCTGTTAGGCTAATACCATTGGGGCCGCGCTCGATGAGCGGTGCGCCAAGCTGGTGTTCGAGCAGATCAATCTGACGGCTAATCGCCGTGGGGGCAATATGCAGCTGGGCAGCGGCTTGGCGCAGTGAACGGCACCGAGCCACAGTATCGAAGTAGCGTAACGCACGGCCACTGATCATAAACGCCTCTCAGTTTTGTGGCTTATCTAGCTGCCGCGCCATCACCGTAACGTGCTCTTTCCGATACTCAACGTCCTCCTTATCCTCCCAACCCAGCCGTCGATAAAGCGCCTGTTGATCAGGGGTATAGAGATAGAAGCGCTCAAAGCCATGCGCAGCTGCTTCGGCTTCTACCCGGCGTACCAACGCAGAGGCAATACCCTGCCCCCGCCATTCGGGTAGAACAAATACTGAGGCAAGCCAGGGAGTAAATTCGCGGCGAATACTCATATCATCAGCAGTCAGGCTGGCGGTTCCCACGGGGGTTTCGCCTTGCATCGCCACAAAAATGGAAGGCACACCGCCCTGACCACATTCAGCCTTTAAACGTTCAATAGCCTGCTCTAGGGTGAGCCCTGGGTGTAAATGACCCCATGCTTCAAATGTCCAGGCTGCAACTGCGTCAGCATTAGGGTCGTCGGCTCTTAGCCGCTGAAGGATAATATCGCTTTGCATGAATGGCTCCCAGCCTTGTTTAGCACAAGCGAATACAGTAGCGACAAACGGCATGCCTCGCTATAGAAGCTTGACCAGCCTCGACAATGCTATTGCGCTCCAACACCTAAATCCACCAATAAGGGTCAGCCACGAATTCGGTCAGCGGCAAGGCAGCGATCAAGCGAGGCTCCCTACGAATACTGACTAGCTCAGCGTAAAATCTGGCATCCTGAATCGCTTACGGTAAGCGCCTGGCGCAAGACCGGTCGTGCGTTTAAACAAACGCCGAAAGAAAGCCGCATCCTCATAACCCACCTGCCAACTGATGTCATCGATAGTGGCATCGGTTCGTTCCAGGCGGCGTTTGGCGTCCTCAATGCGTAAACGTTGGATGTAAACGATAGGCGTCAGACCGGTACTGCTAGCAAATCGACGTTTGAAAGTGCGTTCAGCGAGTGAGGAGCGCTTGATCATCTCCTCCACAGGGTTAGCGACCGAAAAATGGGTGCACAGCCATTGTTGCGCGGCCTGAATATCGGCATCGCCGTGGTCTGTTTTACCTTCGAAGATCATGTAGGGAGTAAGGCCGTCCTGATGCCACTGCAGCGCGTATAGACGTGCGATTTCCTGCGCAGTGGTGGCACCGGCGTAGCGCGCAATAAGGTATAACGCTAAATCGTGCCAGCTGGTGGAGGCACCAGAGCTGATCAATTCGTCACGCAAGCCAGCAATAACCAAGACACGTTCAGGGTGTGCAACCACCTCAGGATAGCAAGTCGTAAACGCCTGAGCGTAGCCAAAATGCACCGTGGCATCACGACCGTCGAAAAGGCCGGTCTCGGCTATCAGGAAAACCCCAGAGCAGGCTGAGCACAACACGGCGCCCGTATTGTGCATTTCTTGTAACCATTCAACCAGGTGTGGATAACGCCCCTTCTCCCAACCAGACTCGCTCAGCAATACTGAAGGAACGATCACAATATCAGTGTTGGTAATGCTCTCGATTGCCCGCTGCACGTTGATAGGTACGCCACTCGCCAGTGCAAGGGAGCCCTCGGCCTCGCCGACAATCTCAACATGAAAAGGTGCAGGCGCCCCCTCTGGCACAAGGTTCATCAATGAGGCAGCGTTCATCACATCGTAGATACCTGCCAGCGTAGAGATTACCGCATCAGGCAACGCCAGCAGACTGACATGATAGGGAGTAGCGCCAAAGCTAACGAATGATTGAGGCATGGCTTAGGTTTCCCAGCGCACAAAAACGTCGTGTCACAAACGAACCGATTTAGGGTGATTCTGACTCTTATACCGAGAGGGCACCGCTGAGATTATGAGTGCGTTCAGTTGTTACCTTCAACTGACACCCTCACACCACACAAGAGAAGCGTAGACCATGTGCGTAACGGCTATCGATCAAAACAAGTTAGAAACCTTTGTCATGCAGGCGGTGGGCGATCTGTCCTCTGCTTATGGCGGTGTTATGGTCAGCCTGGGCAACAAGCTTGGGCTTTACAAAGCAATGGAGAGTGCAGGCCCCATTAGCGCGATAGAACTTGCCCAGCGTACCCACTGCGCTGAACGCTATGTCCGGGAGTGGTTAAATTCCCAGGCGGCCGGCGGCTATGTTGCCTACCATGCTATCAGCGATACCTACGAACTTCCCCCTGAACAGGCGATGGTGCTGGCAAACGAAGATAGCCCAGTATTTATTCCACCGGCATGGCAGGTTCCCGCCTCAATGTGGTTTGACGAAGAGAAAGCCCTTGAGGCATTTCGCACTGGCACAGGCGTGGCATGGGGCGACCATGACAGCCGCCTACAGTGTGGTGTCGCGGCCTTTTACCGTAACGGTTATCGCAGCAGTCTGGTGCCTGAATGGTTGCCCGCACTAGAAGGCGTCATTGACAAGCTTGAAGCCGGTATCACGGTTGCCGATGTTGGCTGTGGGTTTGGCCACTCTACGGTACTGATGGCTAAGGCTTTTCCGAAATCTCGCTTTTACGGGTTTGATGCCCACGAGCCTTCTGTTGGCGAGGCGGGCCAAAATGCCACCTACGCTGGCATCGCCGAGCGCGCACACTTTGAAGTGGCAAAGGCGGACAATTATTCGGACAGGCAGTACGGGCTGATTTGCTTCTTCGACTGCCTGCACGATATGGGCGATCCAGTGGCAGCCGCAAACTATGCCGCCAAAGTGCTAGCACCAGGCGGCACTGTATTGTTAGTTGAACCCTATGCGCAGGATCATCTTGAACACAATCTGTCGTTGGTAGCGAGAATGTATTACGCCGCGTCCACGACTATTTGCTGCGCCCATGCGATATCGGAAGGTGGCAAGCAGGTTCTCGGCGCGCAAGCAGGAGAAGCACGCTTAGCAGCGGTATTTCGCAAGGCGGGGTTCAGTCACTTCAGGCGCGCAGCGGAGACACCGTTTAATTTGATCCTTGAGGCGCGCCTTTAAGGGTAGAGAAGATAAATTAGCTGCGTAAAACGTTACATAGGGCGCTCCATTAGGAGCGCCCTATTTTTACAAGCGACACAAATTGGCTATCAGATGGATACGGGCTTCATTTTCTCAGCTAGCTCATCGTCCAACTCATTGGCCCGCTTGGCTGCTGGTCTACTTTCCGTGCGCGCTATGTAGTGTTTGAACACCTCGTTCGGCAGGATATTCTTCTGCATTGTCTCCCACCAGAGGTAACTGCTAACCAATATATCTGCCGCAGTAAACTGATCGCCGCAGATATAAGCGCTCTCACTGAGTGCTTTTTCAAGCGTATTGATACTGTCTGCCACTTGGCCACACCCAACGGCCTGTGCGTTGCTGCTGTCAATTTTCCAATCATAGGCCATGGCACTGGTGGCCATCTCGAACGGACCCGCCATAAAAAACAGCCAGCGATAGTAGGCTCCGCGTGCGGGAGATTGCGGGGGCGGTGACAGCTTTTTATCCGGAAACTGATCCGCCAGGTACGCACAAATAGCCGCCACTTCCGTCACAACAATATTGCCATGCTTGATGGCAGGCACCTTCCCCATTGGGTTTATAGCCAAGTAGTCCTTGGCTTTCATCTCTGAGCCGTACTCCATCGCCTTTACCGAATAGGGTATGCCTACTTCTTCCAGCATCCAGCGCACCACGCGCCCGCGAGACATCGGATGAGTGTAAAACGTAAGTTCTGACATGCTGAGCTCCTTTTTTAGTCAATTTTTCGGTGACACAAGGTATTGCCAGGCCAGATTAGTGGGTTAATAGGCGAAAATGCGTCCTAAATAAACGCAACAATGCACTTTTTCTGCAAGACTTCAAAAATAACCTCGAGAGGAAGGTGGCGATGGCAGGACCCACAACGCGCGTGCTTGCTGTACTTGAGTTGCTGCAGGCTAATGGCCAGATAGGCGGAGCCGAGTTGGCCGAACGCCTGGGCGTAGATCGACGCACTATCCGGCGTTACATTACGGCGCTGGAAGATATAGGTGTGCCGATAGTGACCGAGCAGGGGCGCTACGGCGGCTATCGACTGGTGGCTGGCTTCAAGCTGCCCCCCATGATGTTTACTGATGAAGAGACTTTCGCCGTTTCTCTAGGCTTATTGGCCGCCAGCCAACTGGGACTGACGAACGCAACGCCTGCCATCGCCAGCGTACAAGCGAAGCTCGAGCGGGTGATGCCTGCGAATTTAAAAAGACGAGTGCGTAGTATCAGTGAGACCACTCAGGTGTTCTTACCCCGGCGTGAACCCAGCCGTGATGACTGCGCACTTGAGACACTGACTAAAGCCGCTGAAGCCATGCGAACCGTCGGGCTTATCTACCACTCTCCGCAACATGAACCGATTGAACGTCAGATCGACCCCTACGGGTTAGTTTTCCAACAAGGTCGGTGGTATGCCGTTGGTTTTTGCCATCTGAGGGGTGCCATGCGCTCGTTTAGGCTGGATCGTATCAGCGGTGTGCGCCTACTTGATGATACCTTCACACGCCCCGCTCACTTCAATGCAGCCGATTTTTTAAGCGAAAGCCTTATGTCCTGGGGCCCAACTTATGAAGTAACACTTGTGCTACACATTGATCGTGCCGCGTACGCTTACTTTGAGAACCAATTTTTCTGTACAGATCCGTTCGAAGAGGTTGAAGGTGGATTACTACTCAACACCCGAACCGACAGCTTCGAGTGGTTTGCCTATTGGTTGGCTCAGCTCCCGTTTCGATTTACCGTCCTCAAGCCGGATGGCCTAAAAGAAGCCCTACGTGAGCACGCCAAACACTTACTAGCCAGTTGCGAGCACTCTTCATCGTATCCAATAGATAAGCCCTAACACTGTCTAAAATCGGGTAGAAAGGAAGGCTCTATCTGTCTGACGTCAGGATAGGACTTTCCAGCCTCTTAGGTGCTAGTCTGTTATTCAAATAACGTTAAATAAAGACTCACAAATGCAACATTCATTAAGACGAACACACCGTCTTGCATTGGCGACAATTGCCCCGCGCACTTTTGCCTTTTGCCATACCTTCGGGCTAACCGTATGGATCTCCATAGTAGAAAACAGCGGCTGGACGCTTATTCTGCCTGGAGTTTTACTGCTGCTATGGCCCGGCGTCGCCTATGCGCTTGCGGCAAGTGCTCGGAATTCCAAGCGTGCCGAATTTAGGAATCTCCTCTTCGACAGCCTGCTGTTTGGCTTTTGGTGTAGCGTGCTGGATTTTTACCTTTTAGCCACCATTACTATCGGGCTTGCCTGTTTGATGAATAACTTAGTGGTCGGCGGAGTGCGGAAAATGATTGTTTCAGCTGCACTTTTTGCTGTCGCTGCGATGGTCGGAAGTACCCTGACAGGGTTCACTTTTCGTCCCTATGTGAGCAACAATTTAGACATCTACCAATGGGCCGGGGCTGTGGTCTATTTTCTAACCATAGGTCGTGTAACGTACAGCCAGAATCGTCAGATCGGCCGTAGCATTGGCGAGATTAAGTTTCAGAACCGGGTTTTTCACGCCCTATTGGATCTCGGGGCGGTCGCCAATCGTGCGATCAATATCCATTCTCTGCTGGATGACTCGTTAAACCACCTACATAGCCATTTTCCCGACTACGGCTTTGCCGTTTTTCTACAAGAACGGCAACGCTCAGAAGTGACACGCTACGCGGCTATTGCGGGGCTAAGCCCAAAGGATGAAGAACGCCTAAAGCGCCTATTGGCCAGTGTCCATGAGCAAAGAGAGTATCCAGTCAAACTGCCACCAACAGAGCAAGATGAGAATTTATACATTACATCCATGGGGGGCCGTTTAAGCTTGTACGAAGGTTGGTTGTTCGTAAAAGCTCCCAAACGGGACGATGGCTTGGAGCAAATACTGTCGCTATTTGCCGACCAACTGGCGACCGCTACCGAAAATAAATTGTTGCATTTGGAGCTGAAAAAAACCGCTGAGCGTGACGGGCTCACCGGCCTTTATAACCGAGGTTTCTTGGAATCGGCGCTGCAGTTGAGCATTCAGGGCAAAGCACAGACGCCAAGCCTGGATTTTGCTGTTCTGATGATGGATGTCGACAGACTCAAGGAAGTGAACGACCAATATGGCCATGTCGCAGGCGATCAATTGATTGCTGGCGTTGCCAAGTATCTGCAACTTCACTGCAGAGATAGTGACGTACTGGCACGCTACGGTGGCGACGAATTCGTCATTCTATTCCCCTCTGCCGACCTGGCAGCAGCCAAGCGTATGGCAAGTCTGCTCAGGGAAAATCTGCCCAACCAACGTTGCACCATCGACACCGCTAACGGCGAACGCGAAGAGCTGACGCTTCATGTGAGCTTGGGGTTCGCCAGCTCCAGCGAAGCGCCTGCCTTACAGGTGTTTACTCTCGCAGATGAGCGCATGTATGAAGACAAAAGTCAGCGCCGCAAACCAAAGGCCAGTGCGCTAGGCACAACGAGCAGGCCATCCTTATAGAAGTTTCCTCATAAACTACTGTCCAGCGGTTGCCCCCACTTATCACCATGCACAAGTTCGCTTAATGATAGACGGGAGCGCCAGCCTTTGGCTTCGAGCTCCGGCTGGTCTAAAAACTCGCTGACATAGCCAAGGCAAAGATACGCCAGCGGATAAACGTGTTCAGGCAGATTCAAGGCAGCGCTTAGCTGCTCTTGGTCAAGAATACTCACCCAGCCAACGCCGATGCCTTCCACTCGCGCTGCCAGCCAGAGGTTTTGCACCGCCAAACATGTGCTAAACAGGTCGGTTTCTACAATGCTATTACGGCCCAGCACATGGGGGCCGCCCCGGCTTCGGTCGCAGGTAATGCAAAGATTAAGCGGACTTTCCATAATCCCTTGCAGCTTAAGGCTGCGATAATGCGCTTTACGCTCGCCTTCAAAGCGCTCGGCGGCCTTCTGATTCTCTTGCTCGAACAGCGCCAACACCGTTTCCCTGACGTCGCGACTTTCAATCACGATGAAATCCCAGGGCTGCATAAACCCCACCGATGGCGCATGATGCGCGGCCTCCAACAGACGGTTCAGCACTTCAGGGGGAATCCGGTCAGGCAGAAACTGCGAACGCACATCGCGCCGTTCATGTATGGCGCGGTAGAGCCCACGCCGCTCAGCATCGGAAAAACGGTGGTTCGAGATGGTCATTGCGCTGCTCTGGCCTTTTGCTGATCGGTTGTAGAGTCAGTGCAGAGTCTACACGAGCTTAGCCCAGCCGCCAGCGTAGCGGGTTTGTTTGACCTAAAACGCCCTCATCGTCCCAGTCGTCCCAGCCTGCAAAGGGGATGGGACGTTCACTACTCAAGCTCACCAGGCGAGTTGCCCAGGCTGCCTTGCAGGCCTCTAGATGGCCAGCGATATCAGCCTCCTCTTGATAGCGAATACCGCCGCCCTGAATGCCGTAGCTTAGCTGAGGGGCCAGCACGTCAAAGCCAACGTAATACAGCGAAGCATGTATAGGCCATAGCCAGTGAACCATATTGCCAGCACGCCCAAAGGGCTGAAACGCTTTCTCCGGCGAGCCCGTGGTGACGGACAGCATCGCCTGCTTACCGCGATAGTAGCCCCGGTCGTAACGCATGCGGCTTGTGTAGCGCCCGCCATATACCAGTACGCGATCAAACCAGCCTTTCAAGATAGCGGGCTGGGCGTGCCACCATAACGGGAACTGGAAGATCACCAAGTCAGCCCATTCCAGCCGCGCTAACTCCCGCTGAACGTCTTGCGGTAATGCGTTTTGCTGGTAGTGAGCGCGCTGTTCATTGAGGGGATAAAAGTAGTCCACGTCAACGGCTTGATGTGGATAGTGCTCAGCACGCTCCACCGGGTCAAACTGCTCAGCATAGAGATTGTCTACCTCGACGGTATGACCCGCGCCCACCAGCTGTTTTACCGCCACATCCACCAGGCCGCCATTAAATGACTTGCGCTCAGGATGAGCCAAGACGATCAACACATTCATACTGCGCCTCCCCTATCGATTGGTTTGACGACAGGCTAACCTGTTCATATATGCCATAACATTGGCTAAAAATGAGAACTAATCTTGCATGAATGAACAGCAAATAAGATGGGACGATCTACAAATTGTGCTAGCGATTGCCCAGGCGGGCTCGCTATCCGGTGCCAGCCGAGCGTTGCGTATCAGCCATGCCACGGTATTTAGACGTTTAAGTGAGATGGAGCGAGGGCTTGGCGTTACCCTTTTTGAGCGCAGCCGCACAGGCTATACACCAACCTTGGCAGGGGATGATCTGGCGGCTTCGGCCAAGCGCGTACAGAGCGAAATCAATAGCGCTGAGCGGCGAATTATCGGGCAGGACTTAACCCTCACCGGTAATCTGCGCATCACCACCACTGATACGCTTTTCGCGGGGCTGCTTTCGCCGCTACTTGCTAGCTTTCGCCAGCGCTACCCTGATATCACGCTGGAAGTGGTTATCTCCAATCAGTTGCAAAGCTTGTCGCGACGTGAGGCCGATATTGCGATCCGGCCTACTCGAAAGCCACCCGAAACCCTGGTAGGTCGCAAGATAAGCGATATCACTCAGGCTATTTATGGTCAAAAGGCGCTTTGGCAAAACGCCTGCCTGCCATTAGAGCCCGCGTCACTGCCAACAGAAAGCTGGATCGGCCCGGATGTTCATCTAGGCGACGCCACGCTTGAAAAGTGGATGATGAATAAAAACGCCACCTACCGGCTGGATAGTATGCTGGGTATGCAATCAGCGGTACGCCACGGGGCGGGTATTGCGGTACTGCCCTGCTATCTTGGCGATGCCGATAAAGAGCTACTCAGGTTAAGCGAACACATAGAAGCACTCACCACCCAACTCTGGCTGCTCACCCACCCGGATCTGCGCCATGTGGCCAGAGTACGTGCGTTTATGGAGGCGATGACGGTGGGGGTTCAAGGCCAAAGAATCTAGCTCAACACATGGAAAATGCCTTCCACCACTGTTATTTCACTAACTAATAAACGTACTTGCCTGGCTGCTCAATGTACTCAAGGCATTTGAAAATTTCTAATCTCTTCACTTAACCACTGTTTAAATGCCCTAACACGCGGATTTTCAACTTCAGCGGGATGCGATACCAAGTAATAGGCAAATTCATGGCTACGCCAGGGCATGATTGCCTGGACTTTCCTATTCTGAAGTAGCCGACGAGCGATAGAGTATCGGCCAATATAGAGTCCTAACCCTTCAGCGCAGGCCGCTAAGGTAAGGCTGCTGTCAGAGAACTGTAATTTCTGTAGTGATGAATGCCATTCAACCCCCGCTTCACGAAACCAGGGCTGCCATGTATTCCATGGCTCTGACGGTTGAATAGTGCTGTCTTCCAGTAAAAGTTGAGTTTGCAATAAACTTTCAGAGCGAACGTCGCTGAGACTACTTATCAACATGGTAGGAGCAAGGACAGCCACCGCATCGCCCATCAATTGCTCAGTATGAAGGTTTGGGTAGTCACCAGTGCCAAAACGGATGCCTATATCAGCTTGGTTATCGCGAAAGCTCAATAACTCACTTTCACCACGCAGCTTTATCTGCAGGCCCGGGTAAAGAGCTTTTAAATTAGCTAGCCGAGGGATTAGCCAATAGTGGATAAATGAGTGGGGGGCAGATAGCGTCAGCGGGCCATCTACCCCCTGTTGCCTAAGCTCTTTAGTTGCTTGTTCGATTTGGGTAAAAACAGTAGCTAAACGACCATGGTAGCGACGGCCAGACTCCGTCAGGATTACGCCACGTGGCTGGCGTATAAACAACGCAATATCGAGCCTACCCTCCAGTTCTTTTATACGATGGCTGACGGCTGCTGGCGTCAGGCTAAGCTCCTGGGCAGCAGCGGCAAAGCTGCCTAATCGTGCAGCAGTCTCAAAGGCACGAAGGGTGTTTAAAGGAGGAAAAGTGATTTTGCTCATGGCTAAATTCTAGTAACCCTATGGGTGACAATAAAGCAGTTTCCATTATTATTTTTAAGGTCACAATAATGCTTTCTTTTAAATGATCCCTTTAGGAGCAGAGCATCATGAGTGAGCATTTATATCGACTAGCGGCATTTTCGACAGATCCAACCAAGGGCAACCCAGCGGGCGTATGGATTGGCGATGCGTTGCCAGATAATAAGATAATGCAGAGTATCGCCGCAGAAGTGGGTTACTCGGAAACCGCATTTATCGCCCCATCGAGCGGTGAAATCAGAACTATTCGTTACTATAGCCCGCTAGCAGAGGTCAATTTTTGTGGTCATGCCACGATTGCAAGTGCCGTCATGGTGGGGCGCTTAAGTGGTATTGGCACTTATCAGTTGGATACATTAGTAGGCCGCATACCCGTGAAGGTTCACTCGGTTGATGGTCAGATGCAGGCTGCACTCACCTCGGTTGAGCCGGCCCATAAACCTGTTACTGAACAACTTGTCGATGAAGTACTCGCGCTACTGCAGTGGCCATCTGATGCACTGGATCGCACTATTCCTCCAGCCCTGGCCTACGGCGGAGTCTGGCACCTTATTTTGGCGGTCAACTCCCAGTATCGACTGAACCAACTAGACTACGATTTTGAAAAACTGACATCTTGGATGTCGCGGGAGGGAGTAACAACGCTCCAGCTTATATTCCGCGAAAGTGATGACCTTTTCCATTCACGCAATCCTTTCCCTGTGGGCGGTGTTGTGGAAGACCCTGCCACTGGCGCTGCAGCGGCCGCGCTAGGCGGTTATTTACGCGATGCCAAGTTAATGGATGTACCTGGAAAATTTCTGATAAAGCAGGGTGAAACGATGGGTCGATTAAGCCTGCTGCAGGTTGAAGTCCCCGAGCAAGGAGGAATAGTAGTGGCCGGCACAGCTGTAGAGATTATTTAATTGCCTAACATGTTGCTCAGAGGCAGTGATGTAAACTCTGCCTTGATGGGTTAAATAACCTTCTGAGCAACAACTGCGTAAACATGCCAATGTTTGGTCTTCCCTAGCAGGGTCTTACCTTCTGTATTGTGTTCAACAATATCCATGAGCTTAAACTGATCATTAAACAACGCTTGGATATCAGCATAGGAATGTATCGATAAATCACCTCGATTCATTTTTGCCCAGGCGTCATTTGGCCCCATAAAATGGCCACAAAATACACCTCCATGCTGCAGCGATTGCGTTAAGTATTGCCAAGCGACCGGAAAATGCGAGGGTTCACAAAAGAACAAGCTAGAGCATGCATTAATAATTGCCGTTTCTGGGTATGTAAACTGTTCAAAGCTGCATACTTGCGGAAATAGCGTGTTATCAATGTGTCGCCCACCTACCTCTTTTAAGCGCGCTATCGCAGCATCGCTTTTATCGTAGGCATATACCGTATAACCACGCTCCACCATGTACATGGCATCACGCCCTGCCCCACAGCCCGCATCAACGGCTACCTTTGGCAAGGTGTTTCCCACTAACTCAAGCGCTCGTTTTAGCGGCGGGTATACGTCAACGCTTAGTGATTTTTCAAGGTACTTTTGCTCACTCACTCTACCCCCGCCAAAAACTGCTTAAGCAGATTATCAAGTTGCGCCCGTTGCTCGTCAGTCAGACCCCTCACCAGCTGCGCCTGGGTTTCCACGTGGGCGGCCACCGCTTCGTCGATTAAATCGAACCCACGTTGGGAAAGAGAGATTAAAAAGCCGCGACCATCATTGGGGTTTTTAACCCGCTCAATCAACCCCGCCTTTTCTAGTTGATTGATGCGGTGAGTCATGGTGCCTGACGTCACCATCGTGGATGCCATCAAATCCCCCGGCGATAGCGCATAGGGTTCCCCCTCTCTACGCAGGGTGGCCAGAACGTCAAAGCTGGCGTCAGTCAGGCCGTATTCCGCCCAGGTCTTCTCCATTACGCGCATTAAAGTGTGATTCAGCCGTTTGACCCGCCCGATGGTGCCCATCGGCGCAACGTCAAGGTCAGGCCTCTCCTGCCGCCATTGTTTGAGAATGTTGTCTACATGATCCATGAGCGTATTTTGCGCCTAATTAGCTTGACGTCAAGATTAATCACACATATCTTGATATCAAGATACTTTCAAAAAACGGTACCAATGAGAACTTCGCCAATGACGTTATCAAGCACTGACCGCACAATACACTCACCCAAAAGAGCTTGGCTTGCCCCGCTGGTATACCTGCTAGCCGGTGGCGCCTTGCTGGGCCTATCGACTAATTTAGCGAAACTTGCCGGTGACATTCAGCTGTCAGCGCTCGCGTTTCTGTTCTGGTCGATTTCAGGGGCATCGCTCATTTTGCTGGCTCTTGCCGCCTTCCGTCGCAATTTACCGCCAGTTAACCGCCGCACCGTTGAGTATTACGCTATTTCAGGTCTGCTGGGTGTGGCGGGGGCCAACCTACTGTTTTTCTCAGCCGTCCCCCATGTAGGTGCTGGGTTCGTGGCATTGATCATCACCCTGCCACCGCTACTCACCTACGTCGGCGCCCTAGCGTTAAAAATGGAGCGGTTTCAGGTGATGCGCGCAGCGGGGGTAATATCGGCCCTGTCAGGAGCCATCACCTTGGCTTTCCATAAGCTTTCCGCGCCGGATGCCGATTATCTCTGGATTCTCCTCGCTTTAATCGGCCCTGTACTGCTGGCCATCGGTAATCTTTACAGAACCTTGCGTTGGCCAGAAGGCGTATCCAGCGATGCGCTGGCACCCGGCATGCTCATCGCCGCTGCCGTTATTCTACTCAGCGTGGGCTTCCTACCGGGCTTCTCTTTGAACGTTCCAACAGACCGCTCTCTGCCGATCATGCTGATTGCCGTTCAAGCAATGGTCTTTGCAGGCCAGTTCTTGCTGCTTTTCCTACTGCAAAAAAGTGGCGGCCCGGTATTTCTGAGTCTACTGGGTTCCGTCGGCGCCGTGGTGGGCGTACCCGTCGCCATACTGCTACAGGGAGAGACCGCCCCCGAGGGCTTACTGCTAGGCACCCTATTCATTGGTGCCGGTATTGCCTTACTTAATATTGGTAAAGCCAAGCAGTAGCCAAATGCACCAGCCTAAATAAGAGGGTACCAATCAAGGTAATGCACCGTTTAGAGGCGTTCAAAAGAAGCCTTTAACCGAACCTGCTTTCATTATTGATTGAATTCAAGGTTAAAGAATACATCGTTCCATATAGTGAGTATTATCTTCCGTTTTACGGGTACGAAATCCCATACGTTCGTAAAGCGCTACCGCCGGGTTTATATAAAATACACGTAGCCGAAGTAAGTGAATGCCCGCTTGTTGAGCAATTTCTTCCGTGTATCGAATTGCCGCTGTACCGAAGCCATTGCGCTGCCATTTTTGATCAATTTGTAGTTCCCGAATATAGTAAGCGCTTTCATCGTGATTTACGCACAGCAGCCCCACTCGTGACGCGTTTATGAACAGCTCGTAGCTGTCTAACTCACGCCACTGTTTATCAAATAGGTCAGTATCCCAGCGCATATCCAGCTGTTTGTAATAGGCTGACATATTCCGAAGAATTATGTTTTCCGCAAACGCCTTATCGTTAGCAGGCTTAATAATAGGCATCATATACATACTCTCAGTGCTGCGTTCAGTCACTTTCTCCCATAAGCGCTTTATGGGCTTCCACTATTTCATACTGATTAAACACCTGAACGCCATGTTCGCGGAGCAGTGCAGCTGTCACTCCCATACCGGCTACTTTTTTATCAGAGAAACTGCCGTCATAAATAGCAGAGCTTCCGCAGGAAGGGCTGAATTCAGCAAGTATTGCGACGCTGATATCAAATTTACGGCACAAGTTCAAAGCAATAGAGGCACCTGCTAAAAACTCACTGGTTACCTTGCCTCCATCTTTTTCGATAACATCGACCTCGCCATTTAATACGCTCTCACCGCTGCCGTTGAGAATCTCTGCGGGTGGCCTGGGAATACTCATCCCCGCCTCAACTTCAGGGCAGACAGAAACGATCCGACCTTCAGAGCGCCACCGCTCAACGATCTGATCACCTATCGCAAGGGCGCCACCATCATAGCGAACCTTTTTCCCCAACAAGCAGGCGCTGATTAATACTTTCTTCAAATCGCCTCTCTCCAGCCCGGTGGTTAACGTAAAATTGATGCTTAAAATGCCCCCCTAACTGAGCGAGCTCTTCCTATCAATCATCAAGCCTTCACTACTACTTTCAAAAGTACGCTCTACTAAAACTTGCTAAACCCCTTGAAGCCAATGACGTACCACTTCAATGCCTTCTTCACTCACTAAAAGCCCCAAGTGCGATGTACCTGGGACGGTAACTATTTCTGCGTCCGGGATATGCGGTCGAACGGTAGACTCAAAGCGATCGGCGAACAAGGCCTCATCCTCGGCGCCGCTCAGGAAGAGGCTCGGCACGTTTATAGAACGCAGCTCATCTCGGTAGTTAGAAGGATTAAATCCTGTCATCAGACGATAGGAATAAGCCAAGGTCTCCGAGCCATTGCGGTACTCAGGCGGTAAATTAAACCGCAGCACGGTCAAGCCATTCAAACTTGTCACGCCCAGCTTATTGAGAAGAGATAGCGCAATAATTTTAGCCACACTGGGCTCGGCCCATCCCCCGGAGTTATTACGCACAGTGGGGGCATCGTGCCCAAGATAGGGCGCCAGCAGGAGGTATGCGGAAGCAAGGTGCCCATATTCCCCACCCGCAAAACGCACCGCAAGCCCTCCCCCTGACGAATGGCCCCCCACTACTACCTGGGATACCACAGAGTTTTCCGTTTTGATGTGGTATATAAAATCAGCCAGATCATCCTCAAGCTGATCGATATAGTCGATATCGCCGCGCCGTTGCGGAGAAGGCCCATGGCCCCGTACATCGGGGGTATACACCACGGCAGCGCCTGCATCAGCTAACGCCTGGGCAAAAGTGGCTAAATATTTGCTGTCCGTGCCTGACCCATGAAGAACAATCAGTGCAGTGGGAGATTCACTGGGATAATGCCGATACGCCAGTGCTGTTCCATCACGCGCTTCAAAGCGCTGAAGTGCTGGTAATTGGCTCGCTGTGCCCTGCTCTGAAACTAACATCTTGAAATCTAAGCCGTTAGCACTTTTTTCTGTAGACATTGCTAACAATACTCCCATCATTAAGGTCAAAATGTATTGTCTCATTGCTGCTTACCATTAATGGAGAACTCGACAGGAGATGCAAGGTGTCCTCAAGGCTGTGAAATATAGAGGTGTAACTCTGCTCTTACCACTAGGTTAATGATTTAAAATTGATGGTACCGTCAACCTCATTGGCATATCAGCCATTTTTAATGCATGAGATATTGATGGCAACCTAGACTGACAGGAAAAATATTATGTATAGCATTTCATTAGAAAACGTACCTACCGTCAGCCTTTCTGAGTTTATGAAAAGCAGAAAGGAAAACAATGGATCGGTTGGGCATACGCCTTCATTTCAGATGCCAGTCCATAGTTCAGAAACCACAGACTCAGTCAACTCTCAAAAAACAAGCGCGAAAGACAATAGTAATGGCTCAGACACACAGATTTCAGACTACGCTAAAGCTGAAAAATTGTATTCTCAATTACAGCAGCAAGCATGGCTCGATCAATTGAAAAAATGAGCTTATGCTCAATTATAGGCTGCAAACTATTGATGAAGCAGTGCAATTTTTGCCTATATTGAAAACGCCAAAGCCATGTTTGACTTGGCGTTTTATTTTACTGGCTGACGTACCCCTTACCCCAACTGAAACGGATAAACAGCCCCAATCTTTAACAGCTGGGTTAACTCATCCAGCGCAGTGAGGGACTCTTCCGCGAGCTGTGGATCAGCGAGATCATCAGGGGCAAGTCGGTCGCGATAGTGGCGATTTACCCAAGCGGTGAGATCATCGTATAGCCCATCGGTGAGCAGCACACGGCCGGTGAGCGCGGCGCGTTCGGTTTCCGTTAGTACCACCCGTAGGCGCAGGCAGGCGGGGCCGCCACCGTTGCGCATGCTCTGCTTGACGTCTTTAACGATCACTTCGCTGATGGGGTTATTGCCCGCCAGTAGGTAATCCTGGATGGTGCGCCAGACCGCTTCGCGCTCTTGGCATTCGCCGGGTACCACAAGCGTCATGGTGCCATCCAGATTGGAGAGTAGCTGCGAGTTAAACAGATACGAGGCCACCGCATCTTCCATGCTCACCGCTTCCAAGGGTACGCGCACGGGAATCAGCGGCGTGGCCATTTTAGCGCGCAGCTCATCCAGGGTGCCCTCTTCGTCCAGAAAGGCCATTTCGTGGTAGAGCAGGACGGGGCCGTTGCCCACGGCAATCACATCGTTGTGGAACACGCCTGCATCGATGGCGTCCGGATGCTGCTGGGCAAACACCGTTTGCGCCTCCGTTAGTCCATGTTGGCGAGCCACCGCTTGACTGGCTTCCAGCGTTTGTCTGGCGGGATAGCGCTTGGGTTCGCGCTCGCCGCTACGCACGTCACCAAACGCCTGGCGGCCATACACAAACAGATGAACGCCGGGTTCCCCGTGCTCGCCGCATAGACGGGTGTGATTGGCCGCGCCTTCATCGGAAAAGGCGGGCGTTGCGGGCAGTACCGGATGGTGGGCGAAGTGCTGCTCGTCGCGGAAAATTGCTTGCAGCACCCGGCCAGTCGTTTGCGGCTCTAAATAGCGGTGAAAGCTGGACTGTAGATTTGCGGGGGTGAAATGTACCCGACTGTCCGGTACATCCATGCTGGGAGTGATCGTGCACGCATTCGCCGTCCACATACTGGACGCCGAGCAGACCGCCCGCAGTAGTTGTGGAGCCTCACGAGCGGCACGGGCCAGCACTTCGCTATTGCTACCGCTAAAGCCCAAATCGCGCAATGCGCCAATATCCGGCCGCTGCTGGGGGGGCAGCACGCCTTGGGCGTAGCCCGCGTCCATCAGCGACTTCATCTTTAAGAGCCCCTGCAGCGCACCCTCTTTGGGGTTGGACACTAATCCGCCATGGCTCATGGAAGCGACGTTACCTACTGCCAAACCTGAGTAGTTATGGGTCGGCCCGACGAGCCCATCGAAATTGACTTCCCTGACGTCGAGGGCGCTCATAGACTAACTCCCGGCGGCAGGGTCTCGGGCATCTCCAGGCTATCGGCTTCCATGGAGGCGACCGGATAGGCGCAGTAGTCTGCCGCATAAAACGCGCTGGGGCGGTGGTTGCCGCTGTCACCTACGCCACCGAAAGGTGCGTCACCGGAGGCGCCGGTGGTTTGGCGGTTCCAGTTGACGATCCCGGCGCGAATACGCAGCAGGAAGTCGTCCCAATCGGCTTGCTCACCGCCAATCAATCCGGCGGAAAGCCCGTAGCGGGTGTTGTTGGCAAGCGCGAGCGCTTCATTCCAATCGCTATAACGATGGATTTTCAGCAGCGGGCCGAAATGCTCCTCGTCGGGCACATCCAATCCCGTCACGTCGATTAGCGCAGGGCTTAACAGGCTGGTGCTTTCTTGCAGACGCTGCATGCGGTTGATCACCGTGCCGCCCATGGACTCCAATTCATCCTGGGCCTTAAGCAAGCCATCTGCCGCCACCACGCTGACCAAGCCACCATAGAACGGCGCAGGATTGTCTTCGAACTGGCCCGCCACGTGTAGCTTTGTGATCGCCTCTGAAAGCGCATCGATCAAACGATCACCGACTGCGCCTTCAGGCACCATCAAACGCCGTGCGCAGGTGCAGCGTTGGCCGCCGGAAAGAAACGCTGACTGCAGAATCGCCAGCACAGCGGCCCGCTCGTCGTCGACATCTTTCACCACCAGAGGGTTATTGCCGCCCAGCTCCAGCGCCAAAATCTTATCCAGTTGGCCGGCAAACTGCTGGTGCAGCATACCGCCCACTTTGGCGCTGCCGGTAAACAGCAGCCCATCAATATCGGGATTACCTGCCAGCGCTTGGCCCACCGGCACACCGCCCTGCACCAGGTTGATAACGCCTGCGGGCAGACCGGCTTCCAGCCAGCACTGCAGGGTTAAATCTGCCGTCAGCGGGGTTTGGTCGCTGGGCTTGAAGACCACACAGTTACCCGCCAATAGCGCAGGCACCATATGGCCGTTGGGCAGATGACCAGGGAAATTATAAGGGCCAAATACCGCCATCACGCCGTGGGGGCGATGGCGCAACACGGCTTGTGCACTACCAACGGTTTTTTCCCGTTCGCCGGTACGCTCGTTATACGCCTTAACCGACAAAGCCACCTTTCCCACCATGGCACCCGCTTCGGTGCGCGCTTCCCAGAGTGGTTTACCGGTTTCAGAGGCTATCGCCACGGCTAACTCTTCACCGCGGTTTTTGAGCACCTCGGCAAACCGTTCGACCAGCGCCTGACGCTCGGCAAAGGGGGTGCGTGCCCAGTTGGGGAAGGCACCGCGGGCGGCTTTTACTGCGGCGGCGACTTGCTCAGCGCTGGCGGTCGCGGCTTGCCATAGCGGCTGACCGGAAATGGGGTCGTACTTGCTCAACGGCTCTGCGTCGCCCGCGACCCAGGCGCCATTGATGAGTTGTTGCTGTTGGGCGTGCATAAAAAACTCTCCTGAAAACGTCGCCTAGGTTTCGAGTAGCCGTAAGGTATCGCCGGTGGAAACGCCTAAACGCTGCGCTTCTTGTTCGCTAAGCACGATGGTGTTGTCATCGTTAGGCGCACGACCTACCCAGCTGGCGGTGAAGTTCAGCATGTGGGTGGTGGCGGCCAGCCAGCGGCTAACGCTCTCTTCCGCTGCGCTATTGGATATCTCCACGTGGCAGAGCCGTGAGTTACGGATGGCGCGCACGTCGTCAATATAAGCCTCCACCGTCGGGCCACCGTCGAAAATGTCGATATAGCCTTCCCAGCGCAGCCCCTCTTTTTTAAGCATTTCCAACGCTGGGCGAGTGTGGCGATGCACCTGACCAATACAGGCCCGTGCCTCTTCGGCCATAAAGGTGGTGTAAATGGGAAACTTGGGCATCAGTTCGCCGATAAAGCTTTTCTGCCCTAGACCGGTTAATCGATCCGCTTCGCTGAAATCCATGGGGAAGAAGTGTTTACCCAGGCTCTCCCAGAAAGGACTGGTGTTGTTGTCGTCAAACACACCGCGCATCTCCGCCAGCACTTTATCGGGGAAACGGTCGCGGAACTGGGCGATAAACAGCCAGCGTGCTTTAGAGAGCAGCGCGCCGTTGCGCAAATGTTTGTTGGCTTCGCCGCGGTATTCCGGGCGCAGAAACAGCGAGCACACTTCGGCGTCACCGGTGTGATCGGAGCTTAAAAACAGCGTATCGATGGTGCGGTGTAGATCCAGTTGCACCGAAGAGTGTGCCAAGGTGCCCAACCGATAGTTGTAGAACGGCACTTCCCGGCCCACCTGGCCCTCAATGGCGCAGCAGCCAGCGAGTTCGCCGCTTGCTTCGTCTTCCAGCACAAAGAAGTAGAGTCGGTCATCCACCGGGGTGCGCTCTTCAAAGGCACTGGCGGCGGCTTCAATCTTACCGGCCAGAAACTCGCGGTTATCCGGCAGCGAGGTAAAGCCAACGCCCGCCTGCTGCGCAAGCGCCTGAAGCCCATCCAAATCATCACGGGCAATGGGTCGAATGCGCATTACATCTCTCCTTCATCGAGTGCATCTACCACAGAGGGTAGCGTCAGCGGCGCGGCAAGCACCGCCCGCCCTTCCGTGACGCCCAACCGCTCGGCGTGCTCAGGAGATAACATCAACTGACCGGTGGGCGAGAGCGCGTAGCGCGCGACGATGCAACGGAACTCGCCCAGCTTTTGATTGGCAACCAGCGCCGGTTCAGCGTCAGGCAAGGTGTGCTCCGGGCGTATGCGCACGGGGTGCCAAGCGGCACTGCGAAAGGTTTGCAACCGTTCGCGCTCGGCTTTGACAATCGGCCCCGCGTCGAAAATATCCACATGCCGCGAACGCACAAAGCCCTCGGCCAGCATCTCTTCCAACGCCTCTTCGTGGGCCGGGTGCTCACGACCTATCGCGGCTCGCGCCTGGGGCGTCAGCAGCGGCAAATAGAGCGGAAACTGGGGCATGACTTCGGCAATAAAGCTCTTCGAGCGCACTCCGGCAATGTGATTCATATCCTGGAAACTGCGGGCGAAAAAGTGCCGTCCTACGCTTTCCCAGAAAGGCGATTCGCTGCGCGTATCCAGATAGCCGGGGAAGGCCACCGCCAGAATGCGCGAAAACCGTTCTGGATACTGGGCGATAAACATTAACCGCGCCCGGCGTAACAGGCTCTCCGCGCTGGTGCCTTTATAGCGGGGATTAAGCGAGAAGGCGCACAGCAGAGTGGCATCCGAGACTTCATGGGAGAGCGCCAGCGTCTGCACTTCGCGGCGCACGTTGAGCTGCTGGGAAGCGTGAATCAGCGTTTCCTGGCGGTAGGTGTAATAGGCCTCGTTGGCGCCCGCTTGGGCACGGATAGTCGCCGTGCCCAGCACTTCCTCGCGCGTATCGTCCGCCAGAACAAACGTATAGTGCTCGTCTTCTGGAAACTCAACGTCACCGTTAAAGGCGTCTTGAGAGCGCGCGATGCGCTCCTGAAGGCGCTCACGGTTGGCGGGCAAGTTGGTCAGCCTCGGCACCGCGTGTTCAGCCAACTGCTCCAGCGACATGAGATCCGACGCTTTAACGGGTCGAACTACCAGCATTCTCGACGCCTCTCCTTCCGTTAACACGAGTGACGCAGCCTGTTGTTCACTCATGCGGTCGCAACTAACCGCTCAATCGCGCGCTCCAAGCGGGCCATGCCCTCGGCAATATCCGCCTCTGGAATAACGAGCGAAGGCGCCATGCGCAGTACGTTCGGCCCGGCGATCAGCGCCATCAGGCCCTCTTCAATCGCCAGCGGCAGGATATCTTTGGCACGGCCCTCATAGGCATCCGACATCTGGGCGCCCATCAGCAGGCCCATACCACGAATCTCTTTGAATACGCCGTACTTGCGGTTGATGGTTTCCAGATGCTCACGGAACAGATCGTGGCGATGCTTAACGCCCTGGAGCACTTCGGGGGTATCGATAAACTCTACCGCAGCCAGAGCAACGGCGGATGCCAGCGCGTTACCGCCATAGGTAGAGCCGTGGGTACCGACAACTAATGATTTAGCCACCGAGTCGATTGCCAGCATGGCGCCAATGGGGAAACCGCCGCCCAGGGATTTAGCACTGGTGAGGATATCCGGGGTGATGCCGTAATTTTTATAGGCGTAGAGCTCGCCGCTGCGGCCAACGCCGGTTTGCACTTCGTCAAAAATCAGCAGCGCGTTATGTTCATCGCACAGGTCGCGCAACCCCTGGAGGAACGCCTGCGTTCCGGGCACGATGCCGCCCTCGCCCTGCATGGGCTCGACCATAACCGCGCAGGTATCGTCGCCCATTAGCGCGCGCACACTTTCCAGGTCATTGTAGTTGGCGTGCAGAATGCCGCCGGGCACCGGGCCAAAGCCCTGGGAGTACTTGGGCTGGCCGCCGACGCTGACGGTGAAGAAGGTACGCCCATGGAACGACTGATAAAACGAGATGATTTTATCTTTATGCTCACCGTGGTTATCCACTGCCCAGCGGCGCGCCAGCTTGAGCGCGGCTTCGTTGGCTTCACCGCCGGAGGAGCACAAGAACACCTTATCGGCAAAGGTGCGCTCGACCAGCGTTTTGGCGAGGGCAAGCGCTGGCTCGTTGGTGAATACGTTGGAGAGGTGCCACAGCTTTTCGCCCTGCTCTTTAAGCGCGTTAACCAGCACCGGATGACAATGGCCAAGGGAGTTAACCGCGATCCCCCCGGCGAAGTCGATATATTCTCGCCCCTGCTGATCCCACAAGCGGCTACCTTCACCACGCACGGGAATGACCTGCTGCGGTGAGTAGTTGGGCGTCATGTAGTGGTCGTAATCTTGACGGCTTGGGGTATGGCTCATGGCACGCTAGCTCCAATGGAGGAATAGAATGAAAACAGTATAAAGGGGTAATAAGGGTAACCGCTTTCAGTAATGGGACGGTAAGTTATGAATAGCGGCGCTTAACCCAGGCGCTCTTCCCGAGGTGTCATGCCGAAATGGTGACGGTAGGCGGTAGAGAAGTGGGCGCCAGAGGAAAATCCCGTGGCAAAGGCAATATCCCCGACTGGCCGGTCACTTTCGCGCAGCTGTTTGCGGGCTTCCTGCAGGCGCAAATCGAGATAGTAGCGGCTGGGCACCGCCTGCAGATACTTCTTAAATAGTCGCTCCAACTGACGCCGGGAGATCCCCAAGTGCTCGGCCAGTTCCAGGGTCGAGAGCGGCTCCTCAATATTGGCTTCCATCAGCGTCACGGCATCCACCAAGCTCTGCGGCGCGTGGCCCAAGCGGCTACGCAGCGGCACGTGTTGGCGCTCATCTGCCAAGCGAATGCGGTCGCAGGCAAACTGTTCCGACACCTGTTCCGCTAAGCGCGCACCGTGATGCTGACCAATCAGCGTCAGCATTAAGTCCATGGCGGCAGTACCGCCCGCGCAGGTGAGTCTATCGCGGTCAATTTCAAACAGCTGTTGAGAAAGCGTCACCTGCGGATAAGCCTGGGAAAAGGCCTCAAAACGCTGCCAGGGCAGCGTCGCCCGATAACCTTCTAGCAAACCACAGCGCGCCAATACCTCGGTGCCCCCTGCCAAGCCCCCCAGCGCTACACCATGGCCCTGGTGCCCCCGCAGCCACTCATTGAGCTTGGCGGGCAGCGTATAGGGCAATGGTGTCGGTGCACATAAAAACAGCAGGTCTAGTGGGCCTAGAGCAGTAGTTAGCTCATGCTGCGCTATGAGCGAAAGCTGGGCGCCACTCCGCACTGGCTCGTCATTGAGGCTTAGCGTGACGGTTTGGTAAAGCATTTGCCCACTTAGTTGGTTGGCCATTTGCAGCGGTTCTAGCGCACTGGCGTGGGTCAATAACGAAAACCCCGGCAACAACAGAAAAGCCACCCGCCGACGAGTGATACCTGTGTGGGAGGTTAACGGGTTGGGCAGCATGATAACTGACTGGCTTGTATAAAAAATTGTATAAAAAACCGCATGAAAAACCGCCATCGGCCTAGAGAAGCGACCATCTTACCCAATTGCGTAGAGGATGGCAGCGTTATGACCACTGCAGCAAAAACGTGACGCATGAATGCAAATTGCCGGGCCAAAGCCCGGCAATTTAAAGCCTAGTTAAGCACTAATTTCCCCGATTAATAATGCCTAACACGATGATGCTAACCACAATTACGCCGAGAATGATCACCACCAACGGTAGCAGCTTGTATAACCCGTCTGGTCGCTTCTTGGCTTCAGGCTGTAGATGCGGTTTGGAGGTTTCATAATCCTCTGGTATCCGCTCATTGATAATGTGCTGCTTCTCTTCTTCCGGGGTTTTGCTTTCCCTAGTATCCATAAACACCTCCCGCGTTCCGGTCGAATTGGGCGGCGCTCCCCCGCCCCAGTGAATAGCTTACAGATTCACGACATCAAACTTAACCTCTGGATTGACGTCGGCATCGTAATCAACATCGTCACGCTCGAAACCAAACAGTTTCAAAAATTCGTGCTTATACCCAGCATAGTCGGTAATTTCGAATAAGTTTTCCGTCGTCACTTCCGGCCAAAGATCCTGGCAAGCTTGCTGTACGTCATCGCGCAATTCCCAGTCATCCAGACGCAAACGTCCAACGTCGTCGGTGGAGAACTCACCGCGAAGGCCTTCGGCCGAATAGAGCTGCTCGCCAAATAGACGGTTCAACTGATCGATAGTGCCTTCGTGCAGACCCTGCTCTTTCATGATGCGATAGACCATGGCGATATACAGCGGCATAACTGGAATGGCCGCGCTAGCCTGGGTGACAACCGACTTGAGCACTGCCACATTGGCACCGCCACCGCTCTGTTTCAATTTGGCATCGATAGCCGCTGCGGCGCGATCCAGGTCTTCTTTGGCTTTACCCAGCGCACCGTGCCAGTAAATCGGCCAGGTGATTTCGGTACCGATATAGCTAAACGCTACGCTGCGCGCGCCTTTGGCCAGCACACCCGCCTGGTCAAGGGCTTCCATCCACAGCTCCCAATCTTCGCCACCCATCACGGTGATGGTGTCATCGATCTCTTGCTGGGTAGCTGGCTCTACTTCCGCTTCGATAATCGCGTCTTTATTGGTGTCGATAGCGGTGGCGCGGTAGGTCTCGCCAATCGGCTTAAGGCTTGAGCGCTTCAGTTCGCCGCTATCCGGCAGCTTGCGCACAGGGGACGCCAGCGAGTAAACCACCAGATCAATCTCACCCATGTCTTGCTTGATCAATTCGATGGCTTTTTCCCGCGCTTCATGGGAGAACGCATCGCCGTTAATCGAATTGCTATACAGGCCTTCCTGCTTGGCAAACTTATCGAAAGCAGCGCTGTTGTACCAACCTGCGGTGCCCGGTTTTTTATCGGTGGCGGGCTTTTCAAAGAACACGCCAAGCGTGTCGGCGCCATAGCCAAACGCTGCGGTAATACGTGCGGCCAACCCATAGCCACTTGAGGCCCCAATGACGAGCACTTTTTTCGGGCCCGCCTGCTTATCCAAGCTACGAGCACGGGTCGCTTCAATCTGTTCGCGAACATTCTGCTCGCAGCCGATGGGATGAGTGGTAGTACAAATAAAGCCGCGCACTTTGGGTTTAATAATCACATCGAACCTCGTTATCGGATTGATTTTGCTTTTTTGACATCATAACTAGCAACATCGTTATGCCATAGTTTTGCCACAGCGTTAGTTTTTGCAATAGCGTTTGCCGTAGCAATTTCAAGAGCAATTTCATGAGCAATGTCATGATTCAGTGGGGGTATTCTAGCGGTCTACCGGCGCCCTGTCCGCCCTTGAGCTATTGTCCATGCTTAAGCGGTAGTCTGCCCTTGAGCTAGAAACACTTTCGCGTCACGATAGCTGCCCCAGTATTTGTGTCAGTACTTGTATCAGCACTTGTGTCAGCAACGACTTACCATGAGGCAATCATGAATGCACAGCAGCTAGTAGATGAACGCGGCGATTTATGGCTGGTGCTAGCCCCGCTGTGGCTGGATCGTGAACCCAGCGAACGCGATTACGCGCGTATGGTCGAGGTCATAGAGCGCTATGATATGACCCTTAACGAGCTTGAGTGGATGTTTCGCTTGGAAATGGCCCCGGTGATGTCCCGCCACCAGCTCTCGATCGCCAGCGAGTGGCGGCAATTCGATGACTATAAGTTGATGAAACAGTTGGTAAGCCACAACCTGCGGTTGAAAGGTTGGCGGCGCAAAAGCTGGGCGTTGTTTTCAGGCCTAACCACCATGATGGTGCGTCACCGCTTAAACACGCTCATTAGCCGCGTGGCCGTTGCCCGGGGCGAGCAGATTTAGATAGCGTTAGGGGTAGCTCTGGTCTAGCGCTTCTTCCAATGCCAGACGAAGTGGGCGCCCGTGATCCCGCGGCCCAAAACGGGCAATCACCTTGCCGTCACGGCCCACCAGAAACTTGGTAAAATTCCATTTGATTAGTTGTGTGCCCAGCACGCCAGGTGCTTCACGCTTGAGCAGTACAAACAGAGGGTGGGCATCACGGCCATTGACATTAACCTTCTCCAGTAACGGAAAACTGACGCCAAATTGCTGCTCGCCAAATTGACAAAACGCTTGGGCACTTTCCGGTGACTGGCGGCCAAATTGGTTGCACGGGAAACCGAGCACAGTGAAGCCACGATCCCGGTAGCGCTGATAGAGCGATTCTAACTCGCTTAACTGCGGGGTAAAACCACACTGGCTGGCGACATTCACCACCAGCAACACTTGACCGCGCAGCACGCGCAGATTGAACGGCAGCCCTTGGTGGGTAAAGCAATCTTGGTCGTAAATTTGCATCAATCAGCCCCACAAAACCACAAACGGCATGGGTATCACCATGCCACGGCTATGCTTTTTACACCAGCGGCCCAGCGACGACTCTTAGCGCCAGTGCGATTAATAATACGCCGGTGATACGGTTAATCCAGTGGGCACGCTGCTGCAGCCAGGGCAGAATGTGTGAATGAGAAAGCACCACTGCGACCAGCACGTACCACCCTCCGTCAATCAACATCGCCGTTAACACAATGATCGCTTTAGCCAGATCGCTCATTTCCGGGGTCACAAACTGACTCAGCAGTGCGACAAAAAATAGAATCAGCTTCGGGTTACCTAACGCCACCAGTACGCCCTCTTTGGCGGCCTGGCCCCGGCTCGTCACAATCGCATCAGGCTCTAAGGCACCCGCTTTGCCAGCGCGCAGTGCTTTCACCCCTAGCCATGCCAAATACGCCGCGCCGCACCAGGTAATCATTTGGAACAGCAGCGGAAAGCCGGCAATTACTGCACCTAATCCCCAAACAGTGAGTAACGCATAAAAGCCCACACCAAAGGCATGGAAGATAGCAGCGGTCACCCCAGTGAAACGCCCGCCGCCCAACGTATGGCGCAGCACCAGTGCCAAACTCGGCCCCGGCGACATAGCCCCCATGGCACAAACCGCGGCGAGTGATAGCCAAAGTGTCAACGGCATGCTTGTTCCTCCTTGAAGGGTCGATATCACAGTATGGGGGGTTGCAGCCAGTATACGCCAAGCCAAGCAACACTTCGGTAAGCGTCTTAAATAACGCTGTTAGCATGGTACGCTGTTGGGTAAAATTTGCGCTCTCACTTTTTTCTTTGCACTTTTTGTCTTTTTTAAAACAACCGCCCCGCCGCCCAATGCGCGGGGCGTATAGAAAACATAGGACGGCAACATGGGTAGGGCTTTTCAGAACCGTAAGGAATCCATGGCCAAAACGGCCGATGCAAAGACCAAGGTCTACAGCAAGTATGGACGCGAGATTTACGTTTGCGCTAAAGCTGGTGGCACCGATCCCAATGGCAACTTGGCGCTGCGCGGTTTAATGGAGCGGGCCAAAAAAGATCAGGTGCCTTCTCACGTTATTGATAAAGCACTCGACAAAGCCAGCGGCGCCGGTGGCGAAGATTTTTCCGCCGCCCGTTATGAAGGCTTCGGCCCTGGCAATGTAATGGTGATTGTCGACTGCCTTACCGACAACCCCAACCGCACCTTTGGTGATGTTCGCGGCTGCTTCACCAAAACCAAGAGCAAAATCGGCACCCCCGGTAGCGTCAGCCATATGTTTGACCACTGTGCCATCTTCTCCTTCGCCGGAAGCGATGAAGACGCCGTGCTCGAAGCATTAATGGAAGCCGATGTGGATGTCACTGACATTGAGCAAGAGGGTGAGCGGATCACCGTTTTTGCACCGCATACCGACTACGCCAAAGCCAAACAGACGCTGCTGGATGCCTTCGGTGACATTGACTTTGAAGCTGACGAGATTCAATTCCTGCCGCAAACCACCACCCCGGTGGAAGGCGACGACGTGGCCATGTTTGAAAAATTTCTTGGCATGCTCAACGAGCTGGACGACGTACAAAATGTCTACCACAGCGGTGAGCTACCTGAGTCTACCGATGCTTAACACCCGTTAGTAAGAAGATTCTGCCGCGTTGCGCGCATCCAGGGCGGCATCCGGTGGCAACATCGCTGACTGAACGCCCGCGGCATTCAGCACTGTTTTACCACGTACGGTTAGGTCGGTAATAAACAGAAACTGCTGGCGAGGATCCACCGGGTAGGCACGGATGCGGTAGTGAGTGCCCCAGGGTTTCTCTTCGGCCACCACAATGACCGGCTTATCGAACTTCAGATAGGCGCTGGTCAGCGCCACATCGCGCAGCGCTTTACGTACCCAGCCTGCTTCGTGGTCGGGGTGAAGGTAAAAACTCGCCACGCACTGCAGGCTGGTACCACCATTATTGGCGTTGTAAACGGCGTGATCCCACAACTTTAAGTGTGGCACGGCGACTAAATCATCGTCGGGTGTCTGAATGTCTACCGTGCGCAAACCGACGTGCTTAACCTCGCCGTAAGTGCCTTCAATATTCACCCAGTCCCCAGGACGATAAGGCAACTCAATCGCCGAAACAACTCCCGCGATCAAGCTGCTTACGTAGTCCTTCATGGCAAAACCAATGGCTAAGCCAAGCGCTCCCAGCAGCGTAACCATATTGCGTAGCGACGGCTCGATAACAATCGGTACGATGATGGCCAGCGCGGTAATCAAAATCAATAAACGCGTCAACGGCACGAGTGCAAAAATGCGGAAACGCACTTGCCCATGTAACCGTGTGGCCAACCAGTTGAGACCTCGTTGACTGACAATAATCAGCACAATGGTCGATAACAGCACCACCCCTAGGGTAATCAGCGTTTGGCTATCAATATCGTTAAACAGTCGTGCGTACTTTTGTTGTTCGTCCATGGATGGTGCTCTCCGCAGGCCTGTCGCTTTTAGCGCGGCGACTTAAAGGGGATCAACCAGATAATTGCGCGATTCCAATAGCTGGCGAACGCTCGCGTAGCTCAAGGGTGTGATCTGCCAACGCCCATCGTTGCTTGAAACAATCCCTTTGCGCTGCAACGCTAACCGGGCATTGAGTGCTTCATGGTGCGAAAATGGCAACACCTGCCCGAGCGAGTGGTCATCCAACCCGCCATGAATCAAGAGCGCATGCAGTACCAGCGTGGCGATATCTCCGGTATCAGTGGAAAGTTCCGCCTCGGCGAGGGCATCTACCAGCCACAGCGCCTCTTCACCGTCTGATGTTGGCTCGCGCAGTCGCTCCCGCCAGTAGTGCCAAGCAAGGCCGATATGACCACGACAGTGAGCGGCTAAGCGCTGTAGCTCTTTGTTAGGGGTTTTATCGTTGTTAGGGGCTTTATCGTTAGACTGGGTTGCTGATTCAGCCAATACCGGCTTGCCGGTTCGCGTGCTGTAGACCAACGGAGACTGCCCCTCATAGGCCGCAATCTTGGCAAAGTAGTGCGACAGCTGTTCGCCCTCCATGGATTGAAGAGTAAACACCGGTGCCCCTTCGATACCGATCACTTCTTGTAGGTAGGCATACGTCCAGCTATTGCAGCCAATCACACCCTGCCCCAAGCGGCCACTTAAGGCGCGCTCAAGAAACTCACGAACGCCCTGAATACCCTGGGTGTGGCGTAAAAAATAACGCTCTAGCGCGGTTACAGCCCATTCTCGCTGATTTGCAAAGCGCTCAACCCACTGAGCATCGCCTTCGGTAAGCTCGCTAAGCGTGGGTGGCGGCAGACAGGTAAAATGTTGCTGCTCCGCCCACTGACGAACCACTGAGACATGGCCGCAGTGCGGCGGGGTAATAAAAAATGCAACCGGCGCTTCCAGACCGTTTAGCTGCTGCGCCAAAGCCTTTGCTGCGGGTGCCCAATCAATGGGCGGCACTATATGTGCTAGCTTAACCTCAGGTAACGCACGCAGTTCATTTTCTTCCTTTACCTGTTGTTCAGCGCTATTTTTACCTACCAGCCACGTCGAAGCCGAACGCAACGAGCGTCGCCACTGGCTCGCCTGGGTCTGCTCAGGGGTGCGAAAGTGATCTAGCTCAACGACCGCCCACAACGGCGTGTCGGCCGATGATGATGACTCCCCCATGACTCTTGTCCTTATGGCTGGCGTTAAGCACTCACTTTAGCACGGCGCTCACTGTTACTAACCTCAAATCCGAACTTATGGTCTAGAATAAAGTCTTTATAGGCAGTTTTTATAGACAGTCTTTATAGACGGTCATTAGGGCACTTAACGGACTATTTTTTTATTGCCAAGCATTTTATGGTCAAGCAATGGCAAAAGCTAAAGGAGAAAGCGATGAGTGTTGTCCACGTTAGCGAAGAAGAGCTGCACGCCAAGCTTGAGAAGTGCATTGCCGGTGAGCGGTTACTGATCGAGCATGAGGGCAATCGCTTTAGCGCAAGAATCCAGCACGTAGGGCTGGTTGGCGTAAAGGTGATACCTGAAACCGAGATTAAAAACAGCCATCGCACGCCGGGTGACGTTGAAGGCGTTACGGTTCCCTACGATGAAATATTGGAGCTGGAAATAAAAGGTGTGGTCTACAGCCGCTTGCCAGATTAGTCGTCAAAACTGGCTTTCCCCTCTTTCTTCACTACGACTGACGCCACCCTTATGCAGGCACTTGCGGGCTTTCCACCAATGCCTTAGCCACACGCTCAAGCACCAGGGTTTCCCGGTGAATAGAGATACCCATCTTGCTAGGGCGACGCTGAATCACACCACGGTTGTGGGCTAGCGCATCTTCAAGACTCACCCAAGCAGCGGACATACCATTAGCGATTTCATAATCCTCAAAGCGCGTATCGCCAAGCGTCTGGCCGATTTCACAGTTAAACCAGTGCGAGGTTTGATACATCACATCCCAGTCTTTTTTGAAGGTAGGCGCATATTCGGTCACATAGCCGAAGTGGGAAACGATTTCGATTTGGTTAGCGCCTGTCTCCTCATGCAGTTCACGGTGCAAGCCCGCCTCAGGACTTTCGCCCGGATCAATGCCGCCACCAGGAAAGCTAAAATCATCGTAGCGCTCGGTGTAGAGCAGCAAGATTTTATCGTCACGGGTGACAATAGCTCGGGCCGCCTCACGCTTTAAGACCCGTAGCTGCTCGACTTCAAGCGGCTGGGCTAATGATTCATGCACTAAATGGGCTAAACGCTGCATAGGTACCTTGTGTTAGTTCTTGGTGTTAGTTCTTGCGTTAATTAATGACTAGACAGAAAAGCGGCCATTCTACCCGAATGGCCGCTTAACGTCAGGCTGCTGATTGCACGACAAGCTTACATGGTCAGGCAAATTTTGCCGAAGTGCTGTCCGGATTCCTGATGGCGGAAAGCGTCGGCGATGTCGGCGAGTGGGAATTCACGATCTATGATCGGATGCATGTCGAAGGTTTCCAGCGCGCGGATCATCTCGATCTGATGGCGACGGCTGCCCACAATCAAACCTTTTAAGCTCGCCTGTTTAGCCATTAGCTTAGCCGTTGGCACTTCACCTTCACGGCCGGTGAGGATACCAATCAACGCGATATGCCCACCGATTTTCACCGCATCGATGGACTGCGGCAACGTGCCAGAACCGCCTACTTCAACAACGTGATCAACGCCTTCGCCGTTGGTCAGCTCTTTTACCCGCTTACCCCAATCAGGCGTCTCTTTGTAGTTGATGGTGTGCTCGGCGCCCATCTCGCGCAGCCGCGCCAGCTTTTCGTTAGAGGAAGAAGTAGCGATTACCCGCGCGCCCATCAGGCGGGCAAACTGCAGGGCAAAAATGGATACCCCACCGGTGCCCAGCACCAGGACGCTATCGCCTGCTTTAATGCCTCCATCGACGACGAGTGCGCGCCAAGCGGTTAAACCAGCGGTGGTTAACGTAGCGGACTCTGCATGGCTGTAACCCTTAGGCTGATGAGTAAACCACTCAAAGGGGCGCACAACCTGCTCACGAGCGTAGCCATCCACGCCGTCGCCGGGGGTAGTGCGAAAATCGCCCACGCGAGCTGGGCCTTCCAACCAGTGCGGGAAGAAGGTTGAGACCACGTGGTCGCCAACGGCGAACTCGCTGACACCTTCACCGACCGCTTCAACCACCCCCGCGCCGTCCGACATGGGAATACGCTGGTCTTGCGTCGGGATCATCCCGGCGACCACGGCGTAGTCGTGGAAATTCAGCGAGCTGGCGTGCAGGCGTACTTTAATTTCACCAGGGCCAGGCTCTCCTGGGGCCGCTAGTTCAACGACCTCTAGCTTGTCTAAACCGCCGGGCTCTCGCAGCTGAATGGCTTGCATCACTACCTCCTATTAAACGTGTGTCGTTAAAAACGACTGGTCTATTATGAGATGAGGGCGTTATCTTCGAGATCAAGGTCGTGACCTAAAAATCCTCCCGACTGTCGCTGCCATAGGCTGGCATAAATGCCGTTGTGTGCAAGCAACTCCTGATGCGTACCACTTTCCACCATGCGCCCCTCATCCACCACAATCAGCCGGTCGAGCATAGCAATGGTCGAAAGACGGTGGGCAATGGCGATGACCGTTTTGCCCTCCATCAGCGTATCCAGCTGCTCTTGAATAGCCGCTTCGACCTCAGAGTCAAGCGCCGAGGTCGCCTCATCCAAAACCAGAATCGGCGCATTTTTAAGCAACACCCGTGCAATGGCGATCCGCTGGCGCTGGCCGCCTGACAGCTTAACGCCGCGCTCGCCTACATGGGCATCCAACCCACGACGCCCCTTCGGATCGACCAAGTCATTAATAAAGGTATCCGCATGGGCGCGGCACACCGCGTTCCAAACGTCCTCGTCACTGGCATGAGGGCTGCCGTAACGGATGTTGTCGCGTAGCGAGCGGTGCAGCAGCGAGGTATCCTGGGTGACCATGCCAATCTGGTGGCGCAAGGAGGTCTGGGTCACTTCGGCAATATTCTGCCCATCAATCAAAATCTGCCCGCCTTGCAGGTCATAAAAGCGCAGCAGCAGATTGGCCAGGGTGGATTTACCCGCCCCCGAACGGCCAATCAAGCCGATCTTCTCGCCGGGCTTAATGGCCAGGCTTAGCCCATCAAAGACGTTTTTACTCTCGCCTTTCGCCTGCTCGTATTGAAAGCGAAGCGCGTCAAACACAATTTCGCCATTGGGAACCTGAAGCGCTTTTGCATTGGGCGCATCGTTGATCGTTGGCGTCTGGGCGATGGTATTCATACCATCTTGAACGGTACCAATATTCTCAAACAGCCCGGCGACTTCCCATAAGATCCAATCAGACATAAAGCGAATACGCATGACCAGTGCAATGGCAATCGTCAGCACGCCCAGTGAAATTGCCTCCATATACCAAGCGCTAATAGCCATCGCCGCTGTCCCCACCAACAACGCAGTGTTTAACATCGTGAGGCCCACGCTCATGATGGTCACCAGCCGCATTTGGCGGTGAACAGTCACCATAAAGCCTTCCATGGCATCGCGAGCATAGCGCTGCTCACGTTCGGTGTCGGCAAACAGCTTGATGGTCTGAATATTGCTGTAGCTATCTACCACGCGGCCGGTCATTTGCGCCCGAGCGTCCGCCTGAGCCATGGAGACATCACGCAGACGCGGCACGAAGAAACGCATAATCGCAAGATAGCCTACTAACCACAGCCCCAGCGGTATCAGTAGCAGTAGATCTGCCCGTCCCAATAAAAAAGCCGCCCCGGTGAAATAGACAATGGCGTAGACCAGCAGCCCCATCACCTTGGTGACGGTTTCGCGGATCGCTAGTGCCGTTTGCATGACCTTTTGCGACACCCGCCCGGCAAATTCGTCCTGATAGAATGCCAGGCTCTGGCTAAGCATATGGCGGTGGGATAGCCAGCGGCCGATCATCGGATAGTTACCGAAAATACTCTGATGGGTAACCAACGACTGCAGCAGCACCAGCAGCGGCAAACCGATCAGCAGCAATAGCCCCAGACCTGTCAGCCACAGCCCGTTTTCAGCCCAAAAGCCTGCCCGCTCGACGTTGCCCAACCAATCCACTAGCTGGCCCATATAGCTGAAGAAGACCACTTCCGCCGCCGACACTAGCGCGGTGAACAGCGTCATGAGAAGCAATAGCGGCAACATAGGACGGGAAAAGTGGACAATAAACGGCATTAAGCCCTTAGGCGGCGTTTTTACCTCGCCTTCCGGGTAGGGATTAACCCGCGTTTCGAAGTAACGAAATAACGGCTGTAAAACACGCGATAGCATGAGGGTTCCTTTACGTTACTGGCGTTGGTATTGACGGTCTTTAATTTGTTGTGTGTGAGGGTGTAGATGTCGTTAAAAGGTCATGAAGAATGCGAATGACGCAGCAGCCAACGCGCCCAGAACGGTGCAATAATCATCAGCGTCACCATACGCAGTAGGTGATGAAAAGCGACAAATACCGGGTCGATGTTTAACGCCACAGCCAAAATTGCCATCTCGCCAATGCCACCTGGTGCCAGCGCCAGCAGCGCTACATCGCGCCCTACCCCGAGCAGTTGGTGAATCAGCTCGGCAAATAGCGCCAGTACCAGCAACGCTAACAGTGTCGCCACGCCAGACTGCCATAAATAGCGCCCAAAAAGCTGTCGCGTCATGCCCTGAAAACGCGAACCAATGGCACTGCCCAGCACCCACAACATAAGGTTCATGCCCCACTCCGGTAGAGCAAGGCTAGCAATATCAACACCGGATAATAGAGCAGCGACTAGCAGCGGTGCCAGCAGTGCGGGGCTGGGAATTCGTAGCCAGCGGCCAAGCGGCAATAACAGCGGAATCAGCAACAGCATCCAGCCATGTTCCAAACCGCTATGAACAGGATCAATGCCTTCACCGCCACCCTCGTAGGCCCAAAATAGCGGCGGTAAAAAAAGAATCACTAAAATGATCCGCAGCGACTGCGCCACTGCAATACGCTGCGGGTCGCCACCGCACTTTTCACCCAGCAGGATCATCGCCGTCATCGCGCCAGGCGAGGCACCGAACCAGGCGCTGACTGGGTCAAACCCGCAACGACGATACCAGGCAGCGGCCACGGCGGTGGAAGCGGCCACCCCCAACAGCAGTAGTGCGGCGGAAACAGGCCAATCCACTACGCGATGCGCCAACTGTGGGGTGACCTGGCTACCCAGCACCATACCCATTACCGCTAAAAACATATTACGCAGCGGCTCAGGCACTGACACCTTAACACCTTGTGAAGAAGCCAGCAGGTTAGCAATCAGCGGGCCCAGCATCCAGGCAAGGGGCAAACCGGTCAGTTGAAACAACGTGCCGCCCAAGGCACCTAGACCCAGCGAAATCGCAAGTGACATTAAACTCTCTGCACTGAAACGGTAGCCCTTCAAACTGCCCCCCATGATCAACCTTTGGCTAAGCGCCAGGATACTTATCCTGCTAAGCGTCATGGCCAGTTTATCACTATTAGTCGTCTTTCAGGGTTGACGTCGCGTCTTTTCAAGCGATGGCTCCTGATCAAAAATAGTTGTTTCGAAGTCTGCATCTACTATCCAGCCAGCGTATAATAGCCTTCGCCATTAATGGCGAACTTTCTCAGGGCGGGGTGCAAGTCCCCACCGGTGGTGATGCTGCAGTCGATGCGGACAAGCCCACGAGCGCTCAACCAATGGCTAAAGCTTGACGGTTGAGGACAGCAGATTCGGTGAGATCCCGGAGCCGACGGTAATAGTCCGGATAAAAGAGAAGGTTTCCTAGTGATATTGCCCGTAGCGTTCCAACGCATACGGGTGCTGTGCTATTGGATGCCTCATGCCCTGGTTCTGGTAAACAATCCCCCCATAGGATGACCATGAATCAGACCCAACACTCTTCATCAGTGCGCGTTGCCTTTATCGAAGCATCTTGGCATCACGATATTGTCACTCAAGCCAGAGAGGCATTTATTGCTCAGCTTGCCAGCGAGCATGGCTTTTCTGCTGATCAAGTAGAGATATTCCAAGTCGCGGGAGCTTACGAAATCCCGCTTCAGGCTAAACTGCTCGCTAAAACTGGCCGTTACAGCGCCATTGTGGGGGCCGGCTTTGTCATTGATGGCGGCATCTATCGGCACGAATTCGTTGCCCAAGCGGTCATTGAAGGCATGATGCAAGCGCAACTGGACACCGAAATCCCCATCCTTTCAGTTGTGCTGACGCCTCATCATTTTCATGAACACAGCACGCACCACGCGTTTTTCCATGATCATTTCCGCGCCAAAGGCAAGGAAGCCGCAGAAGCGTTGGTCATGACCCTGGAAAACCATAAAAGGATTCAAGGGCTAAAATAGGCCACTGCCAACCCTCTGAATATGCTTAGGTAGCGAGCAGTCTGAATCTCTGCTCGCTAACCTAGTCAATCTAGAGGTTTTTTACAGCCTAAATGCCGTTTAGGATTATTGCCGAGGAGCAGCATCTACTCGGCAAACACGCCTAAACCCTCTGCTTTTGGGAAACTACGCATCGTCTGCTGATTCCACGTCTCAAAGTGATCGTGCATTGCTTGACGCGCAAGCTCCCGGTCACGAGTTTTAATGGCAGCGACAATTGCTATATGTGTCTCGTTAGTTTTCTTTTGTGCTTCTTTTGATTGCCTTGCCAAAATCCTGCGCTGGTGAAGTACTTTTTTAAGTACCGATGATAGCCCTTGAAAAATAATCAATATGGCAGGGTTTTTGGCCATAATGGCCAGCAGCTCATGGAATTCATAATCCGCCTGAATGCCCTCAAGAACATCAGATGACGTCACGATTTTTTCGCAAAGTAACTCTAGCCTTTTCAGCTCATGAGCCTGATGATTAACCGCTGCGGCCTGCACGATCTCTTTTTCAAACATCTCCCTAGCCGTCTCAAGATGATCGACGGAGACGTAATTGAGCTTTAGCGCTAGCTCAAAATAGAGCTGGATAAAAACAGGTTCGGGCATCTTAAGAAAAGTACCACTCCCCTGCTTGCGTTCGATGAAGCCAAGACTTTGCAATAAAGAAAGGACGTTCCTAACCGACGAACGATGCATATCAAAATGCTCACACAACGCTCTTTCTGCCGGTAGCTTTAACCGGCCATCTTTAGACAGCTCGGAGACCGACACAAACTCCTTAAGTCTATCCAAAAGATTCGGATCGATCTGACTCATAACATCATCCAAGCGCCACCCCTATACCGTATCGTAAGCATAGGGGCAGCTTAGCATAATCAATGAATGTGCATACCGCCGTTAACATCCAGGGTGGCCCCTGTAATGTAGCTGGAAAGGTCGCTGGCCAAGAACAGGAAGGCCTTGGCTACATCTTCAGGAGTGCCCATTCGTGCCAGCGGGATGCCCTCTAAAATCTTGGCTTTCATCTGATCGTCCAGCTTGCCAGCGGTAATATCGGTAGCGATTAATCCCGGCGTGACGGAGTTAATGCGAATACCAAAAGCACCAAGCTCGCGCGCCATGGCCTTACCCAGCCCTAACATGCCTGCCTTAGCGGCACTGTAGTGCGGCCCCCCAAAGATACCGCCACCCCGCTGCGCAGAAACCGAAGAGGTATTAATAATTGAGCCTGACTTCGCCGCTTTCATATGTGGCACAACAGCCTGCGACATATACAGCATGCCCCGGAGGTTAACGTCCAGAATGCGATCATAGTCTTCGGGCAAGATCTCTTCGAACTTCACCGGCTGAGTAATACCAGCGTTATTGATGAGCACATCAATGCGGCCGAATTTATCCATGATCGCCTTCGCTAAATTGAAGCAATCATCACGATTCGCTACGTTTCCAACCACTACTAGCGAGCGCTCTGGGTCAAACTCGCTGCTCACCTTATCGCAGGCCTGCTGATTGATATCAGAAATAACGACCGAAGCCCCATGCTCATAGAAGAGCTTAGCGGTTCTCAAGCCAATGCCTTTCTCACCTGCAGCGCCTGTAACGATACATACCTTGTCTTTAAGTAGCATAACGTTTTCCTTTTATTGATTTGTAGTCGATTGTTTTTGAAGTAACTCCAGCTCCATAAGCGAGCGGGAAATGTGCGACTCGATTACATCAAGTGGCAGTGGTTGTTCATCGCGCCAAGGTTGAGCATTGGCATCACGATGAAGGCGAAATGGAAGCTCGAGTGAAAACGGCTTATTTTGACGAAGAAGCTGCGACGCCAGCGCAGTGTCATTCACATCCCCTGCTCCCAATGGAACGAAATCGATGCCGCCTTCACGGCGCACGCAGGGTTTAAGATGGAAATGGTCGGCAAAATTCATTGCCGTACGTGCATCTTCAAGCGGATCTCGAGCTGGGCAGTGGGCTAACAGGTTGCCGATATCGTAATTAATACCGAAAGCCTGAGCGCCCAGCTGTTTAAGCAAGCCCGTTGCGTCACCGGCGTAGTCGAGTAAGTTAGGAACGCCATTGCCGGGATTCTCAAGCAGAATGCGCACACCGTAGTGGTGAGCAATCGCAGCCAGGGTATCGGCCTGTGCAAAGAAAGTACCTGCACGATCACGCGTAGCGGCGTTAGTAATTACACAGGTGGCCCCTAAAGACGCAGCAAAACGACAGCGTGCTTCAAGCCTGGCAGCGGCGTTTTCAATGCCCAAATCAATATGGCCGGAAAAATAGCGGCACTGCTGGCCATGGCGCTGCATTTCACTTTTCAGCTCGCTGGCGAAAGCTTCAGTAAAGTCGCTGTCGGTAAAGGCTTCTACATAGCCATCGATAAAGGCAATTTCCACATTTTTTACACCACACCGCGCTAGCGATGGCAGAATCACATCAAACCCGTAGCCGTCGTAAGCCGCCGTGCTGACAGATATAAAACTCGGCATTGTGTCTCCTTAGGCCGTTCCGTTGAGCATTCGGTAGGTACGAATCAGCTGGCTGTCATCTAACTTGCCCTCCCCACGCTCAGCACTGGCTATAAAAAGCTGACGCGCGGTTTCTGCCAGTGGCGTAAACGCCTTGGAGGCCTTGGCTGAATCACAGACGATGCCCATATCTTTGCAGAAAATATCGATCACACTGGTAATCTCGTTTGGCTCAGCGATCATCCTGGGGCCACGATCTTTCAGCATCCAGCTTGACGCTGCCGAACCCTGCAACAGCGACAGCATTGTTGAGGCATCAATACCGCTCTTCTCTGCAAGCGCTAGCGCTTCTGCAGCAGCGGCAATGTGCACGCCACATAGCAGTTGATTAACCGCTTTCATCGCCGCGCCCTGCCCCGGCCGTTCCCCGGCTTCAAAGACAACTTTGCTTAATATTTCAAACGCTTGACGGCATTTCGACAAAGCATCTTGGGTACCTGCTGCCATAATCGTGAGTTCACCCGTCTCGGCACCCACCACTCCGCCTGACACCGGAGCATCAATGAAGTGCAGGTCTGGCCTAATCGCCTCGACTTCTTGTGAGATAGCCGCCGCATCGTCGGGGGCAATGGTCGACATTTGGACAACACAAGCACCTTGCCTAAGCGACTCGATACCGTTGATACCAAACAGCACAGAACGCACCTGATCAGCATTTACCACCATGATAAAAAGTGCTTCGCAACGGGTCAGCCCGCGCTGTTTTTGCTCTGGTGACATCACCTGGTCGTTGAAAGCCGTTTCCGTTGACTCAACGGCATCCATACCCAGCACCTGGAAACCACCTTCTTTCAGCCGGGTTGCCATAGGCCACCCCATGGCGCCCAGCCCTGCAAATGCGATAGTTTGCATAACCACCTCAGTAAATAATCAGAGCTGGCACGTAGGACACCAGCAACAACACGACAATGGCCACCAAATAGAAAGGCCCCAGCTCCTTTACCACGGCGCCAATACGTTCACGGGCAATGGCAGAAGAGACAAACAGAGTGGTGCCGATGGGGGGCGTGAACAGGCCAATGCTTAGGTTCACGCACATGATGATGCCGAGTTGCACCAGATCTAGCCCAATCGCGTTGGCGATGGAGACCAGCGTTGGCCCTAACAGCAAGATGGCAGCGGGCAAATCGAGGAACATACCGATAAATAGCATCAGCAAGTTGATCGCCAAAATGATCAAGATAGGGTGTTTTAGATACTCGACAGCCCATTGAGCGACGGCCTGCGGGACACCGCCAGACGTCAGAATGTAAGCAATGATGTTTGCCGCCGCGATAATTAACATCACAATGCCTGTGGTGATCACTGTGTTTACCAGTGCACTCATGACACGATCAGCCGTCAGGTCACGGTAGATAACACTACTGACTACCAGGGCATAGGCAACGGCGATGACACTTACCTCTGTGGGTGTGGCAATCCCCGCGCGCAGCAGCACGACGATAAATACCGGCATCAGCAACGCGGGTAGCGCGGTGAACAGCGTGTTTCTTATTTCGGCGCCCGTATACTTGAGCGTAAGACGAGGGAAACCACGACGTCTGCCAATGATATTGCAGGCCAGCATCATGCCACCCGCGAGCATCAGTGCCGGTATCACTGCGGCAATGAACAGTGAGGCTATGGAAGTGTTCGAGACAGTAGCAAACAGGATAAGTGGGATAGAAGGCGGCATCAGGCCAGCAATCACAGAGGAGGCTGAGGTAACGGCAGCGCCGAAAGCGCCAGGGTAACCCTCCCTCTTTTGCCAAGGGATAAGCATGGAACCGAGTGCGGACGCCTCTGCTACCGAAGACCCTGAGACCCCACCGAAGACCGTTGAACCCACCACGGTGACCTGACCTAGCCCGCCGTGATATTTACCCACCAACATGGAGGCTAAAGCCACTAACTTCTGTCCTAGCTTGCCGGACATCATCAGCCCACCAGAAAGAATGAAGAAGGGTATCGCCAGCAAAGGAAAACTTTGTGTCGGCTGAAAGATCTTCATAACCGCCATACTGGATGGCATAGGGCCAAAAACGGATAGCGCCGCCCAACCGCTTATAACCAGCGAGTAACCAACCGGCATCGCCATTAATAGCAACAAGACAAAGCCAATGAGCATCTGGGCCGTCATATCCCTTCCTCCCCGTGCGCGACTTGAGGTTCAGAGGATTGATTCAGATCTCCTCCGCTGAGCACCATTGCGATGTTGATGAACGAAATAACAGCTAACCCCATAAAACCAACGACGACTGACCAATAAGCCCAAGACATTCCAATCCGGGTGATCGGCAATCGCTGGGAGCCTGCAATTTCGACGACATCCAACCCGTGGACTGCCATAAAGCTAAAAGCGATCATTGCTATTAGGTTAACGGCCAACACCACTACCTTCTTGGGTAGTCTTGGCAGCTTTTCGACTACCAGCTCGACGCCAATGTGCTCGTTCCTTGCCGCCGCAGCGACGATGGCGCACATCGTTAACCAGGGGAAAACCAGGTTAGGCACTTCCGACACCCAGCCCAAATTGGTAGAAAACAGGTACCGAACCACCACACCCAGCAATAGCGACACAAAGATAGTCACAACGGCGACGATGGATACCCATTTGAAGGTGTGATAAATCAAACGTTTTGAGCTCGCTAACAGTGAAGTGGGCCCGCCCACTTCACCGCCGCGGCTCTCCATTGAGAGCGACATGAAAAGCCCCTTCCGTTATTGCGACTCGCGCTGAGCCGCATTGACGACCATATCGACCAGTTCGGGGTACTCTTCTGCCCACTGGTCATAAACGGATGAAGTGGCTTCAATGAAAGGCTCAGGATTCACTTCGTTAAAAGCGACACCTGCCTCTTCCATTTTGCTTCTCAGCTCATCGTCGGCTTCAAGTGATGCTTGGCGATTAAATTCGCCCGCCTCAATGGCCGCTTGCTGAATTACTTCTTGATATTCGGGAGAAAGCGTATCCCAGACCATCTTGCTCATAAGCAGAGGGGTTGACTCATACTTGTGGCCGGTTAAGGAAATATAGTCCTGCACCTCGTGAAGCTTGGATGAGTAAATATTCATTAATGGATTTTCCTGACCATCAACGACTCCCTGCTCAAGGGCGATATAAAGCTCAGAGAAGTTCATTGGGGTAGGGTTTGCGCTTAGCGCCTCAAAAATATCAACCGTCATCTCATCGGGAGGGGTTCGAATCTTAAGACCTTCCAGGTCAGCAGGGGTCTCGATAGGGCGAACATTGTTGCTAACGTGACGAATGCCGTTATCCCACAGCGCCAAAAGAACAAGTCCCTTTTCTTCCGAAAGCCTTTTCAGCTCATCACCGACTTCGCCGTCCATGACCTTCCATGCACTGGGGAGAGAGTTAAACAGAAACGGTAGCCCCAGAACCGAGAACTGCGGCACAACGCTGGATGTCGAGCCCTGACTATTGGTGCTAAAAGCCAAGGTTCCCATTCTCATCTGGGTGATGGCTTCCATATCGTCGCCATACTGCGCATTACCACCCACATCTACTATTAATTCCCCATTGGTTCCTTCTTCGACGAGCTCTGCGAAGAGCTCGGAAGCATCCCACTTGGGGTTACCTTCCGCCGCATTGTGGGCGAGTTGCAGGGTTTGCTGAGCGGCGGCATTACCACTAATGAAAAAGGCACTGGCAATGACAGAAGCAAGGACTGTTTTTTTCATGACGTTTCTCTCTATTAAAATATTTGTTGTTAGAAATAGCGGCTACTTAACGTAGCTGGAGTCTTAGCGTGATGATCTACTTAGTACTTTCAGGCAACGTGCTGCTTTAGTGTTTTGATCACCTCCTTGGTTGAAATACCGTAACGATCATGCAGGGTAGGTAAAGCACCGGCATCCAGAAACTCATCGGGAAGGCCGATCTGATTAAATTTGACGGACACACCCTCTTTCATCAGCAGCGATGCGATGCTTTCGCCCAGACCACCAATGATTGAGTGGTTTTCGGCCACGAAGACGGGACGTTCAGGATAGCGACGAACCTCCTTCAGAATGGTATCGGTATCGAGCGGCTTAATTGTGGCGCAGTGTAAAACCGCCACGTTGGTGCCTTTATCTCTTAGCTCATCGGCAGCCTCAATCGCGCGCATGGTCATAAGTCCAGAGGAGATGATCAGAGCATCCTCTCCATCCAGCAAACGCTTGGCTTTGCCGATCTCGAATTTATAGCCTTCGAAACGATCCAGAACGCGAGGCACCTTGCCACGCAGTAGGCGTAGGTAGACCGGACCATCAAAATCGACCATCGCCTGAACTGACTGCTCAATATCAACCGCATCACAGGGGTCGATGATGGTCAGGTTCGGCATGCCACGGAAAATTGCAATATCTTCAGTCGCTTGGTGGCTCGGCCCATAGCCTGTGGTTAACCCAGGAAGCGCGCAGACTATCTTGACGTTCAGCTTCTCTTCAGCAATCGCCAGGCAGATAAAGTCGTAAGCGCGACGTGAGGCGAAGACGCTATAGGTCGTCACGAAAGGGATAAAGCCTTCACGGGCCATCCCTGCGCTGGCCATCATCAGCAACTGCTCAGCCATGCCCATCTGGTAGTAGCGCTCCGGGTAGGCCTGAGCGAAGATGTGTAGGTCGGTATATTTGCCCAAATCTGCCGTCATACCCAAAATTTTGGGGTTTTTCGCAGCAGCCTCTACCAACGCATGGCCGAAGGGCGCGGCGGTTGTGGGCTGGTCTTCGCCGGCGATGGACGCAATCATTGCCGAGGTCTTTAGCTTCTTCTTGGCGCTCATTTCATCTCCTCCTTACTGGACACCGTAAACTTCATCGAGCTGTTTGAGCGCCACACTCCACTCATTCTCATCAACACGAATAAAGTGGTTTTTGTCACGTTCCTCGAGGAAAGGCACACCGCGCCCCATCAGGGTGTCGCAGATAATCACTCGGGGCTTGTTAGAGTCACTGGCTAGCGCACTGTCGAAGGCTTCGACTAGCGCGTCGAGGTCATTGCCATCGACACGGTAGGTTTCCCACCCAAACGCAACCCACTTATCAGCGATCGGTTCATAGTTGAGTACAGTGGAGGATTTATCGTCAGCTTGCTGATCGTTAACATCGACGATGGCAATCAGGTTATCCAGCTTCCAATGTGCCGCCGAGGCTGCGGCTTCCCAGGTCGAGCCTTCATTTAGCTCGCCATCCGAAAGCAGGTTGAAAATACGTGAAGCACTCTCTTTGCGCTTGAGGCCCAGCGCCATACCTACGCCGATACCCAAACCGTGACCCAAAGAACCACCGGTGATCTCCATACCCGGGGTGTAATCTGCCATACCCGACATAGGCAGGATGCTGTCATCGCTACCGTAGTCTTCGATCTCTTCTTCGGCGATGACACCCGCCTCAATTAGGGCAGCATAGAGAGCGATGGCGTAGTGCCCAATGGACAGCAGAAAACGATCCCGTTCTTCCCATTCAGGATTTTTGGGATCCAGTTTTAGCGCTCGGAAGTAAGCAACTGCTAGAACATCGGCAACCCCTAAGGCCTGACCAACGTAGCCCTGCCCTTGCACTTCGCCCATCCGCAGGGCGTGGCGACGAATTTTGTAAGCCCGCTGCCGAAGTGCCTCGATATCACTAGCCTTCGCTGCGGTAGCTGTTTGACACATTTCAGTCACCTCCAAATGGTTGACCATTTTAAGATAGAGATAATTTTCTATTTTATAAACGTGACTTTAGTCTAAAGGAAAAATGATCGGCTTCAAAACGGCATATGTACAAATCTAAGAACACACAAAAATTAATAAATAATCGATAAATTACAAATACTTATAAAACACAAGGCACACGAATCAAAGATCAATAAATAACATTTCAAGAATCTATATTCAGGAAAATCTGGTACTAAAAGTTCTTCAAAAGACACAATGGTTGACCAATTTAAGATTTTTCAGAATAAATAGCGTACCTATCCACCATGCAGCGATAACGGCGTAGACCTAGGGAATAATGCAGACTGGTCAGGATGTGAGGCAGCGAACGAGGAGAAAGGCCAAACTGGGCGGTCAATCACTGCTATTTGAAAGGAGGGGGCTTAAATGAAAGGGAAAGGCATATATCCACATACGAACAACACGGACTCCGTCAGATGCTGACCATGCGATGTCAGCCATTGGGAGCGGTAGCCATCAATGCATCATACAAGCTACAAAAAACCAGCTTTACAGCTCTTGCTATTGGTGACACATAAACCTATCAACCTCCTCAGCCATTGGAATGCTATTGGCAGCACCGTGTTTTTGAACCGCTAGGGCAGCTGCAGCTGTCGCCCGTTGCAAGCTCTGTGAGGGCGTTAGGCCAGCTTGCCTAGCGGCAAGGAAGTAACCCACAAAGGTATCGCCTGCGGCCGTTGTATCAATGGCCTTTACTTTTAACGCCTCTTGGAAAAGGGTTTCGCTGCTACGCTGATACCAAGCGCCCTCGCTACCTAGGGTAAGCACTACTTCGACATCGCCAAGGGCTTCTTTACAACGCCTTAGCAAATCTGCAGCACTCGACTCTACTGGCATATCTAATAAAGCGGCGGCCTCTGTCCGGTTAAAAAAAAGCAGGTCACATTGGTCGAGGGGTAGTGATGCTACCTTCGAGGTCATTGGCGCAGGGTTAAATATCACCTTGCAGCCATGACTCACTGCCAGTGGAATAAGCTGATCAAGCCCATTACATTCGTTCTGAAGAAGTATTGTGTCGCCAGGCGCGGTTTGCGCAATCAGTGCCGCAATCCTCTCCTGCGTAAAACCATGATTGGCGCCAGCGAATAAAAGAATAGCGTTTTCACCCAGTGAATCAATTTGAATAACCGCATGCCCACTAGGCCCTGTGGTCAATTCAACATCTTTCACACCAACACCCGCAGCCTCAAGCTCGCGGGCCACCCAGGCATCTATCGATGACACTCGTCCCCAGTGGCTCACCGATCCTTTGGCACGCGCTATCGCCAGCGATTGATTAACTCCCTTCCCACCCAAGCCGACACTGTATTGATTGCTTTCCAGCGTTTCGCCAGGGCGAACAAAATAGGGAACGCGGTAAGTATGATCAATATTGATGGAACCAAAGTTAAATATCATTGACACGCCCTCTTATTCAAAAAACCAGCCAACTATAAAGCTGGCTGGTCTCTAAGAAAGATTATCTAACACTCACCCTTCTAATACTTACTCTTCAAAAACCTATTCTTCCAAAACCTATTCTTCCAAAACAAAGGGAGAAGTATAGTTATCTACATTATCTGGGGTGATAAGGATACAGTCATAAAGCTGCTTTTCACTATCCAGCCCCGTTTCTCCAGTATTGATGTAATGATCAGCGATTTTTACAGCATCTTCTGCAAAAACGGCCACCGGCTGCAGAACGGTATAAGCCAATTCCCCCGAGCGAACCGCATCAACGGCATCGGGTGAACCGTCAAACCCACCGACCAGCACATCGTCTAACCGCCCCTCCTGCTTTAGAGCAACAATAGCGCCTAAGGCCATTTCATCATTACCGCTTATTACGCCTCGAATATCAGGATGAGAACGGAGCATGCTCTGCATCTTATTGCGCCCTTCAGTCCGGCTCCAATTGGCGATATCTGATGCCACCAGATTAAGGTCGGGATACTGGCTCAGCACTGTCTCGTAGCCATTGGATCTTGTCGCGGCATTGTTATCAGATGGCGGCCCCTCTAATTCTATATAAGAACCTTCTCCACCCAGCTGCGTCGCCCACTCCTGGGCCCCTAACGCGGCACCTTGCGCATTATTGGAAACCAGCTGCACCTTAGCCAACCCTTGCTGGTTAATTTCGGCGTTAATAATGAATACAGGAATATCTGCCTCTACGGCACGTCTCACGGCACCAATGGAGCCGTCCACATTCGCAGGATCCAGAATGATCGCTTTAGCCCCATTGGTAATCGCCGTATCGACCTGATTGCTTTCCGTGTTGGTATCCCCCACATGGGAACTGACATTTGCTTCATAGCCCAACTCTTTTGCTGTGCGTTCAGCAATTTTTCCTTCCGTTTGCCAATAGGGATTTGACATATCATTAACAATAATTGAGATCAGCCCCTTATCCTGAGCAGCTATAGAGCCGCTAAAGAGCATCGAGACACTGGCGAGTGCTGTAAAAAGCATTTTTTTACTTTTTGGAAGCATGATTATTACCTCATAGTTATGATTGTTATCTCTTGGTTCAATAGACCTTATCAGGTCACACTTCTAAGCAATGCTACGTTAAGTAGCTTTTGCTCTAGAATCTTCGCGCTTAACTTCAGTGGTTTTTTTATCGGCTTTTTTCGAGGACTTGTTTTTAGCACTGTATTGGACATTATTTAACATGACAGCGAAGACGATAACACTGCCCGTGAATACCATCTGCCAGTAGGCAGACACACCGATGATGACAAGACCATCGGCGAGAAAACCAATCACAAATGCACCCAATAAAGTATTGCGAATAGTGCCACGTCCTCCCATAAGCGAGGCACCACCAATAACGACTGCAGCAATCGCTGTCAGCTCATACGTAGTGCCTGCCGTAGGCCCCGCAGATGTCAACTGTGAGGCCAGCACAATCCCCGCCATGGCAGCGCACACGCCGGAAATGATATAGACAGAGAGCTTAACTCTATTGACCGGCACCCCGGACAGCTCTGCTGCGCGCGCATTGCCACCCGTAGAGTAAATCCACCGGCCAAAAGGCGTGCGGCCAAGAGCCAGCATGCAAACAATAGCGACACAAAAGAGAATTAAAACCCCTACCGGAATACCCAATAGCTTATTAAACCCAAGCCATTCAAACCCGGTGTTACCTAGCGCAGGATCGCCACTTAAGCTATTAAAAGTTAAACCATCTGTGAGTAGCAAAGCGGCTCCGCGGGCGACATACAGCATTCCAAGCGTGGCCACAAAAGCAGGCACTTTGAAGTAGGCAACTAATACACCATTGATAGCTCCCACTAGCCCGCCTAGTAAGCAGGTAAGTACCACGACAACCCACACTGAAGGGAAGAAGGCTAAATCAAGTGCCTCAATTTCTATCCCTTCTAGCAGCATACCCGCGAACACCCCGCAAAGTGCCAGCGTAGAGCCAACTGACAGATCTATGCCGCCGGTCAGAATAACAAACAGCATACCGATGCCTAGCAAGCCAAAAACAGCCACATGCGAAGACATGGTTAAAAAATTACCCGTGGAGAAATAAACAGGCGAGAGTATGGAAAAGACAATAATGATCCCGATTAATGCGAAGAAAGCCCGACCTTCCAGCAAAACCTTGACGATATCGATACTGTCTTTATCAACCTGTAACGCGTTATTGTTATGATGAGACATTTTTTGATAAGACATGGTCATTACCTATCCGATTGAATAATCACGCAGCAACTGATTCGCCCGAAGCAGCCATAATTTCATCTTTCGTAACACCCGGTTTGAATTCAGCAGAAATCCGCCCCTTGCTCATCACCACCACTCTGTGCGGGATACTTAAGCACTCGCTTACTTCAGACGTGGTAAAGACAACCGCCAACCCCCGCCGGGCCCCTTGGCTTAACAACTTGAACACTTCGGCCTTCGCACCCACATCAATGCCACGGCTCGGCTCATCGAGCATGATGACGTCGGGATTAGTCGCCAACATCTTACCGATCACCACCTTCTGCTGGTTACCGCCAGACAATGAACCAATGCTAGCCTCGCCACCGTCTGTTTTGATATGCACATTGCCAATAGCTGAATTAATCATTTCTGCCTCCAGGCGGGATGAAGTAAGCCCCTTGCGGGTAAACGCCTGGATACTGGCCAGCGACAGATTTCTACCAACTGACAGGGTGGGTACTAAACCATCCCGCTGGCGATCCTCAGGTACTAACACCAAACCTCTCTCGATTCGCTGCGCAATGTTGTAATGCGATACACCAGTTGAATTGAGCAGGATATCTCCCTTGGATTGCCGGGTTCGCCCTGCCACACACTCCAATAACTCAGTTCTGCCAGCCCCCATCAGCCCATAAATGCAAACAATCTCACCTGCGCGCACATCCAGCGAAAGGTTCTCAACCACATAACGACCTGCCACTTTATCGTCGCTTACATAAAGGTTCTGGATAGAGAGCGCGGTGTCGCCCTGCTCATACCCTGTTGGCGGTGAACCTAGATCGAAGCTCTCCCCCACCATGTGCCTAACAATCCACTGCAGATCGATGTCGCAACGCGGGGCATAAGCCGTCATAACGCCATCACGTAGAACAACGGCATGATCGGTAATCTGTAGCGCCTCCTCCAAATGGTGAGAAATATAAACGATCGACACACCCTTGTTTTTGAGATCCTCGACGACACTGAATAACGTCTCGACCTCCGTTGCACTCAATGCGGAGGTCGGTTCATCCATAATCAAAATGCGTGAGTTCTTGGACAACGCTCTAGCGATTTCAACGATTTGCTGCTGCCCCACACGTAGATCTTCGACTAGGGTGAGAGGATGAATCGGTTCGCCAAGCTCCTCCATTAATAATTCCGCCTGACGCGCTTCCGCTTTATAATCGACGCTGCCCCTCCCTTTAGTCAGTTCACGGCCCATAAAAATGTTGTCGCGCACGTTCAGGTTAGAGGCCAAGCTCAACTCCTGATGAATAATGGTAATCCCCAACGCTTCGGCATCCGACGGCGAAGAAAAGCTAACACTCTCGCCTTCCAACACAATCTCGCCAGCCGTCTGGGTAATGACGCCAGACAGGATTTTCATCAGCGTGGATTTACCCGCTCCATTTTCACCAAAGAGTGTTGTCACTTGACCTCGATATATATCGAAGTTCACCTCTTTAAGGGCTTGCACGGCACCGAAACGTTTTTCGATATTGCGTGCAGAAAGAATCACCGGCGCCACTTCCCCTGTTGATCTATCGATACTCATAGCCGCCCCTCACTCAATGATCGCCATACTCACGGGAGTAATTAGCCAGTTTTTGGGATTTATCATGGTAAAGGAGCCGACGACTTCTAGCGTCTTACCGGCTAAGTCTTGTCCGGAAATATCGACAAGCACTTGACGCTTCATTTCGTCATTAAGTGCTGCGCCAACGTCTTGGTATTCGATCTGATTGGTGAAGTCACCAAATTGGATACTGCCGGTTGTATCTCTTAGCGTAGTGCCATTAATGGCTGGGCCCGTTTGCAGGCGAATAACGATATCTGAAGGCACATCGGCAACATCTAGGGTGTAAACACCCCCTCGCCCTTCTACAACAACACCTGAGAAAGAGACTGGCACGATATGACCAATGCCAGCAGCGACACCGTATTTCTCACCTGCCGCGCCGGCATCTTGAAGCACTTCTGGCGCTAATACCGCTGCCTCTACGGCGTTATTCTCGACATATGCCTGGATCTCGGGAAATGTGTCCTGAGCAAATTGCTGGGGTGAAAACCCTACCTCACTCTCAAGTTCAGTAAGGCTAATGACTTTGGTATCAAACGCCATGAGTGCAACTAGCACTAAACCACAAGCCGCTGCTACATAGACTTTTATACGCTTATCACCGGGCACCGAATTTAATGTCGCCGACATAATCACTCCGGTTATCATTGTAGTTATAAATAAAAAGCTTCGGCTATTCCCTACGAACCAGGTATTAACACAACCTTTAACGCGTCAGGGTCATTACGCATTAAATCTAGCCCTTGATGGAATTCTGCCAATGGCAGCTTGTGAGTCACTACATTGTCCGTTGGAAAATCACCATTACCGATGCCTTCGATAACAAGTGGGTAGCAATAAGGGCCTAGATGCGCCCCCAGGATATCGAGCTCTTTACGATCGCTAATAATGCTCCAATCAACCGTAACAGGCTCTTTGAATACGCTGAACTCGACAAAACGGCCCAGTTTACGAATCATATAAAGGCCTTGCTCTACCGACTTAACGGCGCCGGTGGCCTCAATATAGATATCGCAGCCATAGCCTTCCGTTATACTTTTCACGTAGTCAACAACATCGACTTCAGCAGGATTTAGGACAATGTCGGCACCAAACTGTTTGGCCAGATCTAACCGCTTGTTATTGAGATCCAGCACGACCAGCTTGGCAGGGCCGGACTTTTTGATCGCGCCTATCATCCCTAGCCCTAAGGTTCCCGCACCGGAGAGTACAACCACATCCCCCAGTTCAATCTGCGCACGCTTAACGGCATGCAATGAACAGGCATAGGGTTCAATAAGAACCGCTTTTTCCATCGGAATCTCATCGGGCAACTTGTGATTAATGGCTTCTTTGGGAAAGACCATATATTCGGCCATACCGCCATTCACGTTATGCTGAAACCCGTAGACATCGTGCTTTTCGCACATCCAATACTGCCCACGTTTACAGAAGCGACACTCCCAACAAGGCACAATTTGCTCAGAAATAACGCGGTCACCGATCTCCAGGTTTTTAACGCCTTCCCCTAAGGCCATCACGTGACCAATAAACTCATGACCTGGAATCATCGGTGCTTTGATATAAGCGGGCTGGGTTTCATCTCCCCAGAAACTAGGGGCGCCTTCATAGGCTTTGAGATCGCCTGCGCAGATTCCGCATGCTTCGACCTTAATCAGAACTTCACCTTCTCCCGCCTTAGGCACGTCCACCTCTTCAAGGCGATAATCACCAGGCGCGTAGGCAACGACGGCTTGCATGGTCAATGGCAGTTCGGCTTGATTGTTGTTATCGGCGTTATGCATTACTCACTCCTAATGTGTCTTGTAGGGCCTAGCTAGCGATGCTCTCATTACAAAAGATCTTATTGTGTACATATGAATTAACTGCCTTAAGCGTAGCCCAGTCAATCCATAATGGAATTTTCTGATCTTATACTTTAGGCCAATAATTCAATTCATTGATTTTTATATTTAAATTTAAAAAATGGAAACTGTTTGTTATTTCAGCCATGTAGCAATGACTCTTTAAGCCATGCTATATGTTCTTACATCGTTCAAATGTACATTTTACAGACAGTCGTTACTGGCATCGTAGCAAGAGGAGGGGCAAGCCAGGCATGCCAAAAGGGGCACACACCTCAAGGAGCATGGCAGGGGGCGGCTGGGAGCGATTGGGCGCAATGCGCCCAAGGGTCCTTAAAAGGCAGCGAAGCTTGGATACAAATTAAGCACGCGCCTCTCCTTGAGTCGCCTCATCAAGACGCAGAATGGTGTGGGCATTTGTGACACTAGTGGCCAACGTATCGATGACCCCGGTACGCAGCGCCCCCAGTATGCCGACCGCTTTAGTATTCTCACTGGCGATAGCGATAACGTCTGGAATACGGGAGAGATCCTGGATATTGAGCCCAACCACACGCCCCTGCATCTGCGACGCAGAAGGCTGCCCATGGATATCAATAAAGTCGTAGCCCATCATATCGCCCACCGTCCCAGAGAGCCGCGCCTCAGCAATCTCCTGGGCGGAAAACCACCCCATACGCACCATATTACTGTCCTCACTCACGTCACCAACACCAATCAAAGCGGTATCTGCGCGTCGAGCACGATCCAGCGTCTGGCGCACGGTGGAATTTTCATACAGCGCATCCCTAAGCTCGCCGTTTTGTACCAGCGCAGGGGCATAAAGCGTCTCGCTGTCACCGCCAAACCGACTCGCCAGGCGCCGACAAATATGGTCAGGATTCATATGCTCGCCTGCGCGCAGCGAACCGCCGATTGCGCACACAAATGAAACCTTTAACGACTCGGAGAGAAAAACATTATCCGCCACTGCGGCGACGTTACGCCCCATGCCAACGGCCACGATCTGGCCATCGGTCAAACTACGCGACAGATGGTCGGCCACTAGACTCGCGACCGACGAGCGCTGCACATCGGGGTCGGAATTATCCAGAGCAATCAATGCTCGCTTCAGGCCAAAGCGCCGCTTGAGCTCCTGCTCAATCTCGATACTAACGGCGGGATGCAGGCGCACGCGAACATCCACTATCCCTTCTGCCTGTGCTCGCTTGAGCAGCCGCCCTATGCGCACACGCGAATGCCCGAGCCTATTAGCGATCGCCTCCTGCGTCTCCCCCTGCACATAGTAGAGCGTTGAAATCTCTGTCATTAAGTCTATATCTGCAGCGTCTTGACCATTCATCCTCGGCATCCAGGAGTTGTTGAAGGGCATGTATCATGTCAGCTTGCTTGACACTTTTTCAACACAGGAATCAGCGCCTGAACAATCAGTGCCAATGAAACCGACCCAGCATCGGGTGTACCCACGCTTTTCTCAGCCAATGGGCGTGCGCGGCCCACTCGGGGAATTAACTGCCTGGTAGCCTCAGCCGCCTCACTCGCTATGGGTGCGGCCGACTCCCAGCAAGCCACAGCTCCCTGGCCTTTCTCAGCCTGCAAAGAGAGGGCGTCGGCAAAAGGCACCAGCACATCGACAAGCGTTTTATCGCCCAACTCGGCCTTTCCAAATGCCATCACTTGCTGGCGAGCATTGACTACACCAGCAGCAAGCCGCTGCCCTGAGAGCGGCTGCTGATTACCAAGCGACTCACCCATCGCTTTTAAGATAACCCGCCAGATAGCGCCAGAGGTGCCGCCCGCTTTATCGGACCAGCGCTGTCCAGCCCACTGCAGCACGGTCTCCGCGCCCGCCCCTCTATCGCAAGCCTCTTTGGCCGCCTCAAGCGCAGCCTTGCTGCCCCGTTGCATGCCAATGCCGTGATCACCATCGCCAGCCACCGCATCAATCTGGCCCAGCATCTCGCAGTTTGCATTGACTGTATCTGCCAGTACTTCGAGCGCCTCGACAACGCCGAGCGCTAATTGCCGCGAGGCATCGCTAGCCTCGGGAATCTCATCTTGAGTTACCACCTCGACTTCGGCCGGATCCAGCGCCTGTGCTGGCGTCACACTGCCTTTTCGATAGCCCGGCGCATCCGCCGCCGCAGTCCACAACGACTCCATGTGTTTATCAAGCCAGAATAGCGTCAGTGAAACCCCGGCCATATCCAGACTGGTTACCAGCTCGCCCACATCCGGCTCTATGATGGTAACCCCAGCCTCCTGCAGCAATTCGTCAACCTTGCGATAAATAACGAACAGCTCTTCATACTTAACGGTACCCAAACCATTGAGTATCGGTGCCACGCGAGCCCCTTTGATACTGATACCTTCAGGTACTTCTTCCAATAATCGGTCGACGAGAATCTTGGCCAAGCCGTCTGCGGAAGGGATATCCGTCTCGCTAATGCCCGGCTCACCGTGAATCCCCAACCCGATGGCCATCCTGCCTTCGGGCACATGAAAGAGCGAATCAGCTGCGCCCGGTAACGTGCATCCCTCGAACGCCACCCCAAAAGAGCGCGTGCAGCGATTGGCTTCTTTCGCCACTTGAACTACTTCTTCCAGTGACAATCCATTCTCTGCGGCAGCGGCAGCAGCTTTGAAAACGGTTAAATCGCCGGCGATGCCCCGGCGCTTATCAAGCTCCGCCAAGGGTGCACTGGCGACATCATCAGTGACCAACACGATTTCACAAGCAATACCGTCCGCGATCAAACGCTCGCGCGCCTCGCCAAAATGCAGAACATCCCCGGCATAATTGCCAAAAGAGAGCAGCACACCACCGCCGTTGTTAGCGGCTTTGGCAACGGAGTAGACTTGTTGCGCAGAGGGCGAACAAAACAGATTCCCCATGACCGCCCCATGGGCTAAGCCCTGCCCAACCAGTCCCGCAAAGGTGGGGTAATGGCCGCTACCGCCGCCAACCACGACCGCAACAGTGCCTGGCTGGCTGCGAGTACTGCGCACAACACCTCCTGGCACAGCCATCAACTTATCGCGATGCGCGGCTACTAAGCCTAAACGGGCTTCTTCTGGAAAATCACTGGGGTCATTAAATAGGCGTGTCATTATTATATCCTCTGGAGTGAGGCCTAACTGCGTGATCACAGTTTGCATGCTGTTGTTATTAATCAGCGTCGACGAATATAAGCGATCCCACGATTACTGAGTATTCTGCCGGGACTCATATTCGTCAATTTTTGCTATTTTTAATTCGGAATTACCACCCGCAAAGTTACTACCCAAAAAGGTGGCCACTATTGATTTCGCCAACTCTGGCCCAATCACTCGGGCCCCCAGCGCGACAATTTGGGCATTATTACTGGTGCGCGCCTTTGCCGCTGAGTATGTATCGTGGGCCTGCGCAGCGCGGATTCCAGGCACTTTATTGGCAGAAATAGCCACTCCGATTCCCGTACCACAAACCAGTACAGCACGATCGAAGCGCCCCTCCTTAATAGCCGTAGCCACCTCAAAGGCAATATCGGGGTACAGCACGGGCTGCGCATTGAAAGTGCCAAAATCTTCGACTACGTAGCCCAACTCCCGGATATAACCAATGAGAATCTCTTTCAAGTCGTAAGCGGCTTCATCACCGCCAATAGCGACTCTGAGAGGAGGCGTCGCATTAGACATTCATGCTCTCCCTTTCCAAAAAATAGACACATGGACGACTGACAACGAGGAATACCGCTACACAGTTGCCAGTCGGCTACTGACCCTATTCAATCTATCACCAACCGAGCATATGTAAAGATAACGATCATAAGATCACGCTGTTTTTTGGTAGGAGAAAAAGAAGACAAAAGCAACGAAATTCACCAATACATTGATTTTAATATGAATATACGAAAACAAACCAATGACCAAAGCGCCTTATATTTTTGCACCAAGGCCTTAAAACCTATCCAAGCAGTTCTCTTATTTGACTAAACTGATGAAAATGATCAATCATCTGATCACTTAATGTACATTATTCAAGAGGATGAGCGATGTCACTTCTAACGGGATTACGCGAACACTCACTGGTCGTGGCCGACACGGGCGACTTGGATGCCATAAAGCGCTATCAACCCCAGGATGCCACCACGAACCCTTCTTTGATTCTCAAGGCCTTTGAGCTACCGCGCTATCAAGAGATGATCGATGAGGTGCTTGCTGAATCACGCACCAAGGAGAGCGGGCCGAGCCAGATAGTTGACCAGCTGTCGGTTGCCATCGGCGAGCAAATTGCCAACGTGATTCCTGGACGCATATCGACAGAAGTGTCCGCACACCTCTCTTTTGATACCCAAGCCAGCATCCGCAAGGCCTACGAACTGATTGAGCGCTACGAAAAACAGGGCATTAACCGCAACCGCGTTTTGATTAAGCTCGCGTCAACTTGGGAAGGAATCCGTGCGGCTGAGCAACTAGAGCGTGAAGGCATCAACTGCAATTTAACGCTCTTGTTCAGCGATGCTCAGGCACAGGCCTGCTTTGATGCGGGGGTGTATCTGATCTCACCCTTCGTTGGCCGCGTTAGCGATTGGTACCAAAAGACAACAGGCAAGCAGTTCACCCCAGAAGTCGATCCTGGCGTGCTATTTGTAAAAGGGATTTGCGAGAAGGCTGCCGCTAGTCGTTACGACACTGTGGTTATGGGGGCGAGCTTTCGTACCACCGATCAAGTCTTGGCGCTGGCGGGCTGCCATCGTCTGACCATCTCTCCCGCCCTGTTAGAGCAGCTTGATAGCCTGGAGGGAGAGGTCACCCCCAGCATCCAACCACAATCCGTCACTCATAAAGCATCCTCACCGCTATCAGAAGCGGCGTTTCGTTGGCAGCACAATCAAGATGCCATGGCCAACGAGATGTTAGCTGACGGGATCCGCCGCTTCGCCAGCGACCAACAAACATTAGAGTCGCTGATCACTCAACGCCTGGCTGCTCGTGCCTAACGACACGCTACTCAATATAACAACCAAGGTACCACTGATATGAATAACCGTTTTGAGCTGGCCAATGCCATTCGTGCCCTCTCCATGGATGCCGTTCAGAAGGCCAAGTCCGGCCACCCTGGCGCCCCCATGGGAATGGCTGATATCGCCGAGGTGCTATGGAATGACTACCTCAAGCACAACCCCGAAGACCCCAAGTGGGCCGATCGTGACCGCTTTGTGCTCTCCAATGGCCACGGCTCCATGCTGCTTTACTCGCTGCTGCACCTGAGTGGCTACGAGCTAAGCCTGGAGCAGCTACAAAATTTCCGCCAACTGCATTCGCCCACCGCCGGCCACCCGGAATTTGGCTACGCACCGGGCATCGAGACCACCACCGGCCCGCTGGGCCAGGGCTTTGCCAATGCAGTGGGCTTTGCCATTGCCGAAAAAACCCTGGCGGCGCAGTTCAACCGCCCCGGCCACACCATTGTGGATCACCACACCTGGTGCTTTTTGGGTGACGGCTGCTTAATGGAAGGTATTTCCCACGAAGCCGCCTCGCTGGCCGGTACCCATCAGTTGGGTAAGTTGATCGCCCTGTATGACGACAACGGCATCTCTATCGATGGTGAAGTGGAAGGCTGGTTTACCGACGATACCGCCAAGCGTTTTGAAGCCTATGGCTGGCACGTAGTCCCCAACGTTGATGGTCATAAACCTGAAGAGGTCAAAGCCGCTATTGAGCTGGCCAAGAGCCATGACGATAAGCCGAGCCTGATTATCTGCAAAACCATTATCGGCTTTGGTGCCCCCAACAAGCAGGGCAAAGAGGACGCCCACGGCGCCCCCTTAGGCGATGACGAAGTGGCCCTGGCCCGCACCCAGCTCGACTGGCCCCACGCTCCGTTCCATATTCCCGAGCCGATCTACTCGGCCTGGGATGCCCGTGAAGCAGGCAAAGCGGCGCAGCAGGCGTGGGACACGCGTTTTGCCCGCTATGCTGAAGCCTTCCCTGCGGAAGCGCGGGAGTTCACCCGCCGGATGAAGCGTCAGTTGCCCGCGGAACTGCCTACCGAAGCATTGATCGAGCAGGCCCAGGAGCGTGGCGAGACCATTGCATCACGCAAAGCTTCCTTTGAAGTGTTGAACGCCATTGGCCCGAAAATGCCGGAACTGCTGGGCGGCAGTGCTGACCTGGCACCGTCTAACCTGACTTTTTGGAAAGGCGCGAAAGCGATCACCCCTGAAGACGCCAGCGGCAACTACCTACACTACGGTGTACGTGAGTTTGGCATGGGGGCGGTCATGAACGGCATCGCTCTGCATGGCGGTTTGGTGCCCTACGGCGCGACCTTCCTGATCTTTATGGAGTACATGCGTAACTCGATTCGCATGGCAGCGTTGATGGGCCAGCAGGCCATCTATGTGTTTACCCACGACTCCATTGGTCTGGGGGAAGATGGCCCAACCCACCAGCCGATTGAGCAGTTGACCAGCCTGCGTACCACGCCGAACCTGAACACATGGCGCCCCTGCGATGCGGTGGAAACCGCCGCCGCCTGGGATGCCGCCATCAAACGTCGCTCTGGCCCCACGGCGCTGGTGCTGTCACGCCAGAACCTGCCCCATCAGCAGCGTACCAAAACGCAGTTGGCATCGATTCAGAACGGGGCGTATGTCCTAAAAGATAGCGCAGGAACGCCCGAGCTGATTCTGATCGCCACCGGTTCAGAAGTCGCCCTGGCCATGGACGCCGCTGCCGAGCTGGAACAGCAGGGTAAAGCCGTGCGCGTGGTCTCCATGCCGTCGGCCTATCGCTTTAACGGCCAGGACGCCGAGTACCGTGAAAGCGTGCTGCCCAAAGCGGTCACCAAGCGTATTGCTATAGAAGCCGCCCACGCCGACTACTGGTACAAGTATGTGGGTCTGGACGGCCGCGTAATCGGCATGACCACCTACGGCGAATCCGCACCGGCGGGGGATCTGTTCAAGCACTTCGGCTTTACCGTCGAGAACATCGTCGACCAGGCTAATGCGCTACTGGGTTAGTAAGGCTGGGGGATCTCGCCATCGTCGTCATCATCGCGCATGCGCGCCAAGCGATCGGCCTCTTCCTCTTTGGCGTCGTCGATCACTTCCATCAGCTCATCCACATTGGCAATGTGGGTGTCAGCATCGAAGTGGCCGGTGAGCTTGCTATCCGGATGTAGTTCACCGGTTTCATACAGCGCCCACATCTCTCTGCCATACTCGGTATTCAGAATCTCCGGCGCGAACTGGCCGAAGTAGTTGCGCATGTTATCCACATCCCGATACAGCATGGCGGCCGCGCTGTTATTACCGGCGGCATCTACAGCCTGGGGCAGATCGATAATCACCGGGCCGGAGGCATCGACCAGCACGTTGAATTCCGACAAATCACCGTGAATCAAACCCGCGCAGAGCATTTTAACCACGTCCTGAATGACCTTGGCGAAGTAGGTCTCGGCCTGCTCTGGGTTAAGCGTTACTTCGTCCAGACGCGGCGCCACGTTGCCCTCGGCGTCGCTGATCATCTCCATCAGCAGTACACCATCGACAAAACCGTGGGGCTCGGGCACCCGCACGCCCGCCGAGGCAAGGCGATAGAGCGCGTCAACTTCGGCGTTCAGCCACGCCTGCTCCTGCTCTTTCTGGCCGTAACGGGTTTTTTTGGCCATCGCCCGTGAGCGGCGGCTATTGCGCTCTTTACGCCCTTCTTGATACTGAACGGCTTGCTTAAAACTACGCTGCTTGGCCTCTTTAAATACTTTGGCACAGCGCACTTCTTCACCGCAGCGCACCACGTAAACCTGCGCTTCCTTACCACTCATTAACTGCACCAACACCTCGTCGATCATGCCATCATCGACAAGGGGCTGTAATCGTTTAGGGATTTTCATGGTTAGCTGCGTCGGCTCCTCTTTGGTACGCGTTCAATAACGGATACGGCGAACACGGAAAGCACGCCCTTTTAATTTATCACGCTCAAGTTTGGCCTGAGCTTGCTGGATCACATTGCGCTCAACGGCCACATAGGCACTGCGGGCGAGTACTTTGATTTTACCCACTTGATCGCCGCGTAGCCCACCTTCACTGGTCAGCGCTCCCAGAATATCACCCGGGCGCAGCTTATCTTTCTTGCCACCGGCTAATTGCAGTGTCGCCATCGGCGGCTCAAACGGCACCGAGTGCTGGGGTTTAGGCATAGGTTCCGTTTTAATCGCCTGCTCCAGCAACCCTTCCAGCCGCTCCAACCGGTAGCTCTCTTTAGGGGTGACGAGCGTACAGGCAATGCCGCTGGCCCCGGCACGCCCGGTGCGCCCTACCCGGTGCACGTGAACATCAAGCTCGCGGGCAATTTGGTAGTTAAACACGGCATCTAGCTCGGCGATATCCAAGCCTCGGGCGGCCACATCGGTGGCCACCAAAATAGATACACTCTGATTGGCGAACAGAATCAGTATGCGGTCGCGGTCTTTCTGCTCAAGATCGCCATTCAGCGCCACGGCGCTAAACCCGGCATCTGTGAGCTGCTCGGCGACTGCTTGGGTTTCGCGTTTGGTATTGCAGAACACCACGCTGGTGGCAGGTCGATAGGTGAGCAGCAGCTGGCGCAGTGCATCGAATCGCGCCTCTTCATTGGCGACGCTATAAAAGTGCTGACGTATCGTGCTGGCATCGTGTACTTCAGCGATTTTGACCGTCACCGGATTACGCACTACCCCGCGGGTCATCTCGGTTAGGCCGCCTGACGACTGCTCATCCGGAAACGTTGCGCTAAACAGCAGCGTTTGGCGGTCAGCTGGGGTGTCGGCAATGATGTCATCAATGGTTGCCTGAAAGCCCATATCCAGCATGCGATCCGCTTCGTCCAGCACCAGCATGGTGAGAGAACCCAGAGCGAGCGAGCCTTTGCGCAAATGCTCATCGATACGCCCTGGGGTGCCGACCACAATGTGTGCCCCGTGCTCTAAAGAGCCGAGCTGCGGGCCAAAGGGCGCACCGCCGCAGAGGGTGAGTATTTTCACATTGGCCATACCGCGCGCCAAGCGGCGTAGTTCTTCAGCCACTTGGTCAGCGAGTTCTCGGGTGGGGCAAAGCACCAGGCCCTGCACCGCGAAGCTCTCCACTTTCAGCTTAGCTAGCAGCGCTAAACCAAACGCCGCGGTTTTGCCTGAGCCGGTTTTCGCCTGTGCCAGCACGTCGCGCCCGGCCAGCATGGGCGGCAAGCTTTCCGCCTGCACCGGCGACATTTCGTGGTAGCCGAGTGTGTCTAGATTCGTAAGTAGCGCCGTTGGAAGCGCCAGAGATGCAAAAGAAGTGTCGGACACAGAAAATTCCTGAAGGGGCCGTATTGCCCCGCAAACCTATAATGTGAAGCACCATACCAGAAAGTGCCTTACACTGCGCCGCCATCACATCGACATCACGCTGCCAGCGGTACGAATGTAGCCTGAATCAACGTAGCTAAGTCCTTTGGGGAAAGCTCAATCTCAAGCCCGCGGCGCCCTGCACTGACATAAATGCTGGCAAAATGTTCGGCGGAGTGATCAATAAAGGTGGCTAAGCGTTTTTTCTGCCCCAGCGGGCTAACGCCCCCCAGTACGTAGCCCGTCGTGCGCTCAACTTCCGACGGCTCTGCCATGGCCGCTTTTTTGGCCCCAGCGGCTTTGGCAATCTGCTTTAGGTTTAGCTGCCCTGTAACGGGCACAATGCCCACTGCCAGCTGCTTACCATCTAGCTTTACCACCAGCGTTTTAAATACTTGCTCAACCGCGACGCCCAGTTTTTCAGCCGCCTCCAACCCATAGGAGTGCGCGGTGGTATCGTGATGGTACTCATGGATTTGAAAGGCAATGCCTGCATGTTTTGCACTATTAATCGCCGGTGTCATTTCTCTCTCTTAAGTTAAAAGCGTCAATCAGTAGGAAAATACCACTACCCGCTGCTAGGCTTAATAACGTGACCGAGTTAAGGAAGTCAACTGACAGGAGTCTCAAAATGAAAGCCACTTCAAAAGCTCAGCAGAAAGCTGCTGGGGCAGCCCTTTCCGCTAAACGCGGCGAAACCAAGCCCAGCGAACTGGTAGGCGCCTCTAAAGAGATGTATGACTCGATGAGTGAAAACGAGCTAGAGGAGATGGCGGGCACAAAACGCAAAGGCAAGCCGCAGAAGAAAGAGGAGTAATCATTCTATTGGATAGCCCCTTGCCAGCTAAACTTGCCAGCGAAAAGAGACATATAAGAAACAGCGCCAGCTTCAATAAGCTGGCGCTGTTGTGTTGACTTACTAATCGTTACTGCTTGCAAGGCACCACTTTACGCAGGGTATCTTTTGCCCATAACGTTTGACCATCTGGCGTGCGACCGTGCTCGTTCCAGCGTTCGGCGGTTTCCAGGCAGAAAGAGCCGGCGCTTTCAACGCTCGCATCGCGGTTGGCCGGGCGCTCGCCGCCAATCCGCATAACGTCCGGATTGTTGGTGGTGTAACTTGGCGCAATGGTAGAACTAGCACAGCCAGCGACCAGTGCGGTCAGCAGCAGTACGGGTAAACAGCGGCGCAATGGCATGTTTTTACAACCCTCAACGTAGCACTATTAAGCCGACACCCATTGTCGGTAGCGCTTAATAGCACTGCCTTTAATCGGACGTCAATGCTTTTTCACATGCCTTAGCCAGCAACCAGGGTAAGGCTGGTAATCGGGCGTAGATTTAGCCGCTTACATCGTTGCTCGACGCTGTCCACAATCTCCTGGGCGTCGTCGAACTGCTGCTTGTCTAGCTGGATATCCACCATCAGGAAGCTGCCCACCTGGGCCAGGCGCACATCGTCGGCGGTGACATCAAAGTCGGCGACATCCTCCACCACCTCTTGCCGCACGCTGCTGCAAGAGCCGCCAAACATCAGCTCACGTAATGCCCCCTTGACCATACGAATCGGCATCGGGAGAAAATAGCCCGCAATGATCAGCACCATGACCGGGTCAGCGAAGCGCGCGTAGCTGGCCCAGGGCGACTGGGTTAGCGCCCAGGTAAGCGCAAAGCCCAACATGACGGCGGCACTCAGCCAGGTATCCATTTGCCACTGGCGCAGTTCTGCAGCCAGTAGCGAGGAGCGCGCCACCCGGGCGTAGCGCGCCAGCCACCACCAGGTTAATAAGCAGCCCGTCACATTGACCACACCAAACATCAGTGCCAAATCCAACGTGACCAGGCGCCCACCGTCGAGCAGGCTCCACAGGGCGGAGACCAGCGAGACGATACAGACCATCGCGATCACTACACCTTTGAGCAGCACGGCAAGCGGCTCTACCGTCAGCCGCCCAAAGGGGTAGTGATCATCCGCAGGTTTGCGCGCCTGCTGAAGCGCAAATAGCGATAACGACGCCAGTACCAGGCTTAACAGCGAGTAGCCACTGTCAAAAAGAATCGTTATGGAACCGCTGGTCAGCCCCAGCGCCAGCCCGGTAAACGCAAACAGGCTAGCGGAAATAGCTGAAAATCTTAGCGCACGGCGCTCGGCAACAAAGGGGGTCACGCGGATAACTCCATCACATTAGTCGAATTGTGGGCCATAATAGTCAGGTGTTATAACAATCACGAATCGCTCAGCGCCAATTTTACTGGCGCTCAAAGGGCTAACCGGGGTAACGATGCGCGCTGAACAGGTACAGGCTTTTATTGATGTCACCGAGCACGGCTCCTTTGCCGCTGCAGCGAGGCATACCGGCCTTAAACGCAGCACGTTGAGCGCCGCCGTCAACGCGCTGGAAGACAGCCTGGGCGTGGCGCTATTCGAGCGTTCGGGCAACAGCCTAACGCTAACCGCCGTAGGCGATAGCGTGCTTCCCGACTGCTACCGCTTGCTCACCAGCGCTAGTCGGATCAAAAAACACTGCCATCAGCACTTACAGGGGGTGGAAAGCCAGCTCGGTATTGCCCGCGATGACGCCTTGCCCGAAGCGTTTTGGCGCCAGGTGATGCACGATTTAAAACAGCAATTTCCGCTAACCGCGATTTCGGTCTACTTGGTGCCACCCCAGGAACATACTCAGTTTGTGCAGCGCCAGACGGTGGATATTGCCTTTGGCCTGTATACCGCCGAAGGCATCGACGCCAAGGCGGCCAATCTTGCCCCGGTGAGCATGCGCTTGGTGGCAGCGCCCCATCACCCGCTTAGCCGACTGCCCAGCGTTAACCGCGACGACCTGGCCCAGTACACTCAAGTGTGTTTAACCCACGTGCAGGATGACAAACTGATTAGCGAGGCGCTGTTTTCAGGCAATTACCTTGGGCTGACCATGTTTGAAGTCATTCGCGACGCTGTCATCAACGCGACCGGCTGGGCGCTGCTGCCTTACCCACTAATTAAAGGCGCCCTGGAGGCAGGTACGCTGTGCACGCTTAATCACGATTTGGCGTTGGATAGCCATTACTACCGCTATGTTGAAAGCGATAACTGTGGTGTGGTCGCCACCGCGCTATTGAATAAAGTGACGCATTTTTTAGCCACCCTGAATTAAGCCAATGCGGACTTACTGACATATCGTTGAAATCTTTTTTGTGGCAAAAAACGCCAAAGCCTTCCACGCTATTAAAAACAGCTAAATAAGGAGACGCCAGGACACGCCACGTGAGGAACACTGGTAAGTGTCATCTGGGCGTAATACGCACCTGCCAGTGTCGAAGTTGCCGTCAACCAAGGAGTGATTCCAACGATGGTACGACTCGATAAGAAAGCCACTCGGCTGTACGTGTTGGACACCAATGTCCTCATCCATGACCCCACCGCGCTCTACCACTTCGATGAGCACGATGTCGTTATCCCCATGACCGTCCTGGAGGAACTTGATAAGCACAAAAATGGCGTACGTGAAATTGCCCGCACGGCTCGCCAAATCAGCCGTACGCTCTCTGACCTTACCAGCCAAGTCACCTTTGATGAGATCCAACGTGGTATTCCGATTCCCCGGCTCAGCGGCGACACAGGACGCCTGCACTTTTTATGCTACAACGATTTAAAACTCTTTGACGCCCTCGACGATAGCCCCGATAACCGCATACTGGCAGAAACCTGCCGCCTACGCGAAGAACGTCCCGACGCCTCGGTCATCCTGATCACCAAAGATATCAACCTACGCGTTAAAGCCGCCGCGCTAAAAGTGCCTGTTGAGGATTACCTCAACGACCGTGCCTTCTCCGACAGCGACGCCATGATAGAAGGCGCTCAGGTCTACGCCTCTGCAGGCCAAAATGGCGCCTCACTGTGGGAAGCGTTGAATGTCGATGTCACTGTGGAGCGCCTGGATCACCATACTTTCTATCAGCTTACCGGCACTATGCCCCGCAACTGGCACGTGGGCATGCTGGTCTCGGATAGCGAAAACGGCGCCGAGTTCGAAGCGATCATTCGCGAACTGGGCCCTTCTTCGGCTCGCCTTCAGCTACTCACCAACTACCGCCACCACGCGGGCGTTTGGGGGGTTCACGCCCACGACAGCCGGCAAAATTTCACCCTCAACCTACTCATGGATCCCGATATTGACCTGGTGACCATTGCCGGTAATGCCGGTACCGGTAAGACCTTTATGACCCTGGCCGCGGCCTTTCAGCAGACGCTGGATGCCAAGCTGTTTGAGCGTATTGTGTTTACTCGCGCGCCTATCCCCATGGGGGAAGACATTGGCTTTCTACCCGGCACAGAGGAGGAGAAGATGTCACCGTGGATGGGCGCCTTCCACGACAATATGGATAACCTGCTGCGCAACGAGGAGGGAGAATCCAGCTGGGATAACGGCGCCACCCGTCAGTTAATTGGCTCGCGGGTACAAATCCGCTCGCCAAGTTTTATGCGCGGGCGCACCTTAAACGACACCTTTTTGATTATTGATGAAGCACAAAACTTTACCCCTAAACAGCTTAAGTCGCTGGTAACACGGGCGGGACGCAATACCAAAATTGTCTGCCTGGGCAATGTCGGGCAAATTGATACGCCCTATCTCACTGCCAACACCTGCGGCATGGCCGCGGTGGTGGAGCGTTTCCGTGATTGGCCCCACGCCGGGCATATCACCTTGAAAAGCGTTGAGCGCTCGCGCCTGGCACTGGCGGCGGAAGAACTGCTTTAACTTCTTTAAGCCCTCTTCTTTAAACCTGCTTGTTAAAACCCACCACCTCCCACCGCTAACAAAGGGTGGGGGTTATTCAGTTTCAGTGTTACCGGTTGAGCCCTTCAATGGCTGAGGGGCGCCAATGGTATCCGCGGCAAACGCCTCCCGCTCACCCAACGGGCGCGCCTCGCCAATGGTGGTGTCGGTGAAGGTTTGGCGTTCCATCTCACAGTTAACTTCCGCACCAAACAGCACCACAAAGGCGGAGAGCCAGAACCATAACATTAGCGCCACCACCGCTCCCAATGAGCCGTACAGCTCACTAAAGGTAGAGAAGTAGCGCACATAGAGCGAAAGCCCGCCGGAACCTAACAGCCACATCACCGTTGCCAACAGCGTGCCATAGCTTAACCAGCTCCACTGGGCTGAACGTCGATAGGGCGCGTAGCGGTAGAGCAGCGCAATCAGCATACTCATCATCAACAATAGTGCAGGCCAGCGCAGCCACTGCAGTATTCGATTCAGCGGTTGGTCAATCGCCAGGGCGTTGACGACCACCGGCACGATAGCAATAAAAGCCAGCGAGACCAGGGTCATAAAAATCAAGCCAAAGGTCAGCGATACCAATACCGTACTGCGATGTAACAGGCTGCGCTTTTCGCTTTCGCCGTAGACTACATTAAGGCCAATCACCAATACCGCCACCCCTTTGGAAGCGATAAACATGGCAATCAGCAACCCGGCGAGAGCACCTAGAAAGTTACCTGACTCCGCACTCTCAACGACCTGTTGGGCCTGCTTATCGATTAACTCGGCAGCATCCGGTGGCATAAAGCGGCTAATTTCGTACAACTGCTGGCCAGCTTCATAAGGATCAAACAGCAACCCCCAAAGAGAAATGACCGCTGCAATGGTAGGAAACAACGCCAATAAGGCGTAGAAAGCCACACCGGCGGCCAGCATAGTAAGGCGGTTACGGCGCGCGGCGCGCACTACCCGCCAGGCAATATCCTGCCAGCCACGTTGCGGGATATCAGCGGGTACCTGCGCGCGGCGACCGCGCGAGAGCTTACTCATAGCAGGCTCCTGACAAGCACATTGAAAACAGTCGTCTCATCGCTGGCCTTCCCACATCAGTAGCGCCGCAAGCAATACGGCAAGCACCATCATCAAGCCACTGGCATGGTGACGCAACCAGGACTCGGCCGATAACAGCCGCGTTAAATGCCCCATCAACGTTTCTTCGGTTTGTTGTGCGGTTGCCACGCTCGTCGCTTTCATCTGGGCGCAGCAGTGCCCGAACCAGCGTAATGGCACCAGCACAGCGACTACAATACCCGCGTAAAGCCACCATAGGTCGCCTGCGGGGAGCGATTTACCCTTCAGCGGCCGCGTTAGTAGCCAGCCCATCGCGGCGAACACAACCCCGACCGGCAAGGGCCACATGATTCCGAGCCACTCTTTCAGCGGCGGTATCTCGATGCTTCCTGCAGGAAGGGGAAGCCAAAGCGGCGTTAACAGCGCTGCAGCGATGGCGACTAACCAGGCACCCCACTGCTCGCGGTTACTGCCCCCTTGATGGCGCTGCTGCCACTGACGCCATAAGGCAACACTCACCAGTGCCGCCGTGCCAACTGCAGCCCAACTGAGCAGCTTGATCAAGGACTCATGGTGCATTTCATAGAGCGGACTCTTCACGCCCCACTTGCTGACCAGGCCTGCACCAATGGTGCCTGCCAATGATATTCCCGGAAGCGCTAGCAATGCCCATATCAACGGCAGCGGCCAGCGGGGTAGGTGCTCGCTGATACTAGTACCCATAAACAAAGCGCCTTTGGCCAGCGCGTGATGGGCAGCAAACAGCACCAAGCCTGGCCATAGCAGCGGCCATACCTCTGGGGCGACTAAGCCCATGGCCACCAGCGCGGTCATCATGCCCATCTGGCTGATACTGGAGTAGGCCAACACGGCTTTGGGATGGCGCTGAAAAACCCCATACAGCGCGGCGCCAAAGGCAGCCGCAAGCCCCGCCATCAGCATCAGGTTGCCAAACTGGACTAGCGATGATGACACCTGTTCATCACCCAGCGGCAGCACACTGATCCAGCCCAATAGCCCTGCCTTAATCATCGCCCCACTCAGTACCGCACTGGCGGGCGCCGGTGCCACCGGGTGGGCCAGTGGTAGCCATACGTGCAGGCCGATAACGCCTGCTTTCACACCAAAACCCAAGCACAGCAAAGTGGCCATCCATGCGCCTTGCTCAGCGACTAAAATACCTTCGCGTACCCCTTGTAGCGTAAGTGTATCGGCTTCCCCGGCCGCCCAGAGAAAGCCACCAAGAATAAGCCCCTCTCCCACCACGGCTAATATCAAATAGGCCTTTGCCCCCAGCCGTGCTTCCTGTGAACCGCTATGCACTACGAGGGCGTAGGCGGCGAAGGTCATCAGCGCAAAGCCTAGATAAAAGCTGGCGATATCCTGGGCAATAATCAACAGCACGTTGCCGAGCAGCGTCAGCGGCCACAACAGCGCCAAACGCAACAGGCGCCGCTCGGCGTCTTGATCACCGTCCTGAGCCTTCGCCTGCTCCGCTGCAAAATAGCCCCTGGCATGAAACGCCGCCAGGCTCCAGAGCAGCGCGGTAAACGCGAGCCAGGGGCGGCTTAGCGAGTTGAGCGCCCATTCGCCGCCCAGCATCCAGGCATCCATCGTCCACTGCGCTTCGCCGCCGTAGGCTAACAGCAGCGCTGGCCAACCGGCGCTTAGCCATAGCGCTGAAAAGTAGCCACGCTGGGCAGCGGAAATACGATAGCCGTTACGTAGCGTCCAACCGACGACGGCCAGCGGCCAGAGCAATGTTAGCGCAAGCAGCAGAGTCATCATGGCAGGTACTCCCCGATGGCTACCCGAGCCGCCCAATCCAAGGGGCTAAAGGGCAGCCCTGCAAATAGCCCAGCGCCCAGGCTGGCCATGGCGGTAAACACCATGGGTAAAAGCAGCCAGCCATGGGTTTCAAAACGGCCTAGACGCTGCTCTTTGGGCCAACTCCCTTTGCCATGGGAGGGCCCTGAACGGAACCATAAGCGGTGCACAATGGGTAAAAAGTACATGGCATTAAGCGTACTGCTTGCCACTAGCACAGCGACGACCCAGTACATCTCAGCCTGAATCGCGCCAACCCCGAGATACCACTTGGTAATAAAACCCGCCACCGGGGGAAGGCCAATCATGCCTAACGCGCCGATAGTAAATGCAATGCTGGTCAACGGCATGCGCTTACCGGCGCCGTCCATTTCATCGATGCGATGAATCCCCAGCTCTTCGGCATAGTTACCTGCACAGAAGAACAGCGTGACCTTCATTAGGCCCTGATGCAGCAAGTGGGCTAAAGCACCAACGGTGCCAAACGGGCCGAATAAGCCTATACCGAGTATGACGTAGGAGACCTGGCTGACGGTGGAGAACGCTAGGCGTGGTTTGAGCTCCTCTTGAGCAATCGCCCTTAACGAGCCATAGATAATCGTAATAGAGGCCGCTACCGCTAAGGCGGTGATAACGCCCAGCTCCACGCTCAGCTCAATGCCAAACAGGTCGTAAACCACCCGCAAAATGCCAAATGCGCCCGCCTTCACCACCGCGACCGCGTGCAGCAGCGCACTCACCGGTGCGGGCGCCACCATCGCTCTGGGTAGCCAGCCGTGCAGCGGCACCATGGCCGCTTTTACCGCCAACCCGCCTACCAAGAGGGCAAATATCAGCGTTAGCAGGCCACGGTGATCGTTCACATAGTCGCCCAAGCCCTCTTCTGAAGAGAACGATTGATCCCCGGTCAGGCTATACAACAGCACCGCCCCCAGTAGCAGCACCACACCGGCGCTTAGCGTATAGCGTAAATAGACACGTCCCGCATTGAGGGCTTGCTGCGTCCCCTTGTGAACCACCAGTGGGTAGGTGGAGAGCGTCAACATTTCGTAGAAAATCAGGAAGGTAAACAGGTTATCGGCGAGGGCAATGCCGATGGTGCTCGCAACGCACAGGCTGAAAAAGCCAAAAAAGCGCTTCCTGTTGGCAGAACCTTCCAGATAGCCGATGGCATAAACCGTGGTGCATAGCCACAGCAGTGACGATAACCCGGCGAACATCACCCCTAGCGCATCGCTGCGCAGTACGAAATCAACACCCCCGACTACCTGAAAGCTAAAAATATCCTCATGACCTGCGGCTACTCGCCTGACCATCAGCATAACCAAAATAATCTTAACCACTGCCGCCGCGAGGTTGATCGTGGTGCGTAGTCGTCTGGCGTCTTCCGGCAGCGCAAAAATAATCACCACCACCAGGAGCGAGGTCGCCAAAGCGGTCAGCGGTAACCAGGCGGCGTTCATGGGCTACCTCCATGCATCAATTCCAGCGGAAAATGCGCCAATAGTCCTAGGGCGAACGCAATCAGGGCCAGCGTTAGTGCGATCAGATCCATACCGGGCGCCAGAGGTTGGTAACGATGGCGAGGAGCTGTTTCGTCAAACGAGTAACGAAACAGGCGGAATATATAGGCCGCGGTTAATAGCGTGCCGGTTAATAACGCCGCCACCGCCCACCACTGCTGGGTGATGATCATCGCTTGCAGCAGCATCCATTTGGCCGTAAAGCCAGCACTGGGCGGAAGGCCCATTAGCGTGATAGAGGCGATGCCAAACACCAGCAGTGACAGCGGCAAACGGCGGCTGGTACCCGCCAATCCTTTGAGCGTGCTCTCACCGGTGGCCAGTATTAGGTTGCCTGCTGCCATAAACATGGCGGCTTTGGCAAAGGCGTGGCCCATTAGCTGCAGCCAGAACCCTTCCCAAGCTAACGCCCGGGGCAGCGGTTCGATATTTGGCCCCAGCAGCAGTGGAAAAGCCACCATCAGGTAGCCCAACTGGGCCACGGTGGACGAAGCAACCAGGGTTTTAAGCGAATCAGTACGCCATGCCAGCAATCCGCCCCATACAATCGCCAGCAGGCCTAACCAGGCGATAACACGCGGGGCATAGAACGTTTCAGGGAGTAGAATGCTCCACAGTTGCAGGAGTATAAACAGCGACGCTTTGATCACCAGCGCGGCATGCAACGCGCTCACGGGTGTCCAGGCACTCTCATGCACCGGGGTCAGCCAGGCATGCAGCGGAAACAGTGCCGCTTTTAAGGCCAGACCAGTGCCGATCAGGGCGGCGGCGAACCATGCCACCGGGCCAGGCTCTATAACATCAGCCAAGCCCTGCAGATCCAATCGACCCCAGTGGCCTAAAATCAGCGCGACCCCGAGTAGATAGGTGAGCGAGCCTACCAGCGCCAACAGCAAATAGCGCATTCCCGCCACTAGCGCGGGCACCTTTCCCGATAACAGCAGCATACCCACCGCCGCCAAGCCCATCAGTTCCAGTGCTAGGTAAAGGGTCAACAGGTCGGTGGCCAACCAAATTAATGAGAGTGCACTCAGCACAACGCCCATCAGCGGCCAGAGCCAGCGTGCCAAAGGCCCGGTTTCGCTTAAGCGCAGATAGCCAGGTGTATAAAGCGCCGCAGCAACGCCGATCACCTGGGTCATTAACAGCAGTAGCACGCTCAGCCCGTTTAAGCGGAGCGATAAGTGAACACCGGCTATTTCCCACTGCCAGCGGAGCAGACCCGCCTGGTCATAAGCAGATAGCAACATCCACCCGGACGCCAATATTGGCAGGCTCGCCAGCGCAACGGGAAAGGCTCGTTTAGGAGGAAATAGTGCAGCTAAGAGACCTAGCAGCAGCGGCAAGCCAAGCGCAGCTAACAGCGCCCAATGGGTGCTAGCAAGAGGTTCAAAGGTGCTATCGAAAAGGCCAAAGCGCCAAATCATGTAGCGCTCTCCTTGCGCTTACCGTCGCGCCCTAAGGCTTCGACCCCTTCCAGATGCAAAAGCTGTCTAATCAGCAGCGCGCCCAGCATGCTTCCCAGCCAGGCGACTAGCAGCCCGACGCTAATTAACGCCTGGGCAGACGCCGAGGTGCCCGCCACACCGGCCAGCAGCATAAATACCCCCGAGCCGAGAATATTGAACGCTAGCAACCGGCGCAGTAAATGGCGATGTAATGCAAACGCCCCCAGAGCGCTGGCGGCAATCACCACGCCCGCCAGCAGCAGCGGATGCTGTGAAGGTGAATACGCCATGTCAGCGATAACATAGCGAATGGCGGCACCGACCATGACAAACCAGGCCAGCGCCAAGAACACGCGCATCGCCACCCGCGGCCAGGGCTCGCTAAATCTATCCCGCTCGAGAGGGGATGAAACGCCGGGTAAAACGTGGCCCAGGGCATAAAAAAAACAGGCCCCGGTTAGCGCAACGCCCAACACCAATTCGACAGCGGCGAGCCAGGGAGCCTCTAGCCACCACCAAGCCAGCGTCATTGAAGCCGCAAAGGCGACAAAAAAGCAGCAGGCACGCAGCAAGTGGCGATCAAACAGGCACACTAGTGCCGACGCCGTCAGGCACAGCGCCAGCAGTATTTCCATTGCATCAAGAGGTTTAATCGCATCAAAGAAAGCTATCATTCGTTTTCGCTACATCCTTGCATCGGTCACGAATAGGAATAGGCGCTTAGTTTAGGCGAGAACCCAACCATTTGCCGATATCATTGACCTGCTGGGGGCAGAGCGCATGGGCCATAGGGTATTGGCGATAGTTGACCGCGTAGCCCATCTCTTTTAAGCGCTCGGCGCCGCTACGTCCCAGGCTTTCAGGCACAATGGGGTCAAAGTTACCGTGCTGAACTTCCACAGGAATCTGGCGGTTAGCTTCTGCAAGGTCGATATTGTCGGCAGTCGCGAAGTAGGTCGACATGGCTAACAAGCCACCCAGCGGCGCGGGAAAAGTCAACGCGGCGTGGTAGGCAACCGCGCCACCCTGCGAAAAGCCCGCGACAATAATGCGCTGGCTATCGATCCCCTGATCAATCTGCTCTTGAATCAGCGCTTGGATGCGCTCAGCGGATTTCTTGAGCTGAACCTCATCAACCCGACGCCCCAAGTCCATGGCGAGAATATCGTACCAGGCGGGCATCACCATGCCGCCATTAATCGTCACCGGCAGGCGCGGCGCATGGGGCATGATAAAGCGCACGTGGGAATCTTTTGGCAGCGCCAGTGCGGGCACCAGCGGTTCAAAATCGTGCCCATCCGCGCCTAAGCCGTGAATAATGAACACACAGGCATCGGCGGGTTGACCATCTTTCGGCTCAATAATCAGTTCGCCAGGAGCAGTCATAACGTCGTATTCCTTATGCAAAAAGGGCCACCCTAGCGCAAACCTGCGTTAACAGCGAGCGGGAGAGCGCCTAAAATAGTCACAGCCCACTTAAAAAGGCCATACCAGGGGAATTAACACCAGCGCTATGGCACCCGTCAGTATATTTAATCCACTGCCCAGGCGTAGAAAATCGCTCACCCGGTAACCCCCAGGGCCATACACCATCAAATTGGTTTGATAGCCGATGGGGGTTAAAAAGCTCGCCGAGGCGGCAAACATGACGGCCACCACATAGGGCATTGGGCTAACGCCCAAGCTTTCCGCGGCGCTCATCACCACCGGGAAAATAATCACCGCCGCAGCGTTATTGGTGACCAGCTCGGTAAGCAGCGCCACCACGCAGTAAGTGCCGATTAACAGCAACAGTGGATTACCCGCCACCAGAGTCAATACTCCGCCACCGATCGCCCCGGCAGCACCGGAACTCTGCAACGCCGCCCCCACCCCAAAGGAGGCGGCAATGGTGAGCAGTACCTGGGTATCCAAGCCGCGCTTGGCAGCGCCCACCGAACAACAGCCGGTCATCAACGCCAATGCGGCACCCAGCATGGCCGCGTTAAGCATGCTCAACACACCGAAAGCGGCGAGTAGCACGGCACCTAATAGCAGGCCCCAGGCGAGCGGCGCTTTTTCATGGATCGGCCGCGCCGCGCCATTGAGTTCACTGATCAGCAAAAAGTCCCGTGACTGGCGGTGACGCTCAATAAACGGGGGCCGCGCTTCCAGCAGCAGCACATCGGCGGGCTGCAGCCGCACCTGCCCCAGATTGCCCTTAACCCGTTCACCGCCACGGCAGATCGCCAGCACTGCGGCTCCATACAAGGTTCTAAAGTGGCCATCGCGAATTCGCTGGCCAATAAACTGGCACTGGTTAGACACCACCGCCTCAACCAAGCGACGCTCTTTAAACTCCTTCTCCAAACTGGAAGTGCCATCCCGGGAGGGGATCAAACCGCGGATTTGCTGCAGCTCCACCGCCGCATCAGAGGTGCCTGCAAATACCAGCCGGTCACCACCTTTGAGTTGTTCGCCAGGCCCCACCACGCTGACCACGTTACCCTCGCGCTCAATCTCGACCAGAAACAGCTCTTGTAGGTGGCGTAGTCCTGCCTCTTCGACGCTGCGATCCACCAGCACACCTGCCGGGTCGACTTCCATTTCAATGGTAAACTCTCGCGGGTTAGCGAACGCATTGGCCAGCCCCTCCCGAGCGGGCAACAGACGTGGCCCTAACAAAATGAGATAGGCAAGTCCTGCTACGGCTACAGGAACACCCACCCAAGCCAAATCCAACAGCCCCATGCCAAGCTCTGGGTAGCGCTCCAGCAGCAACCCATGCACCACCAAGTTGGTGCTGGTACCAAATAGTGTGATGGTGCCACCCAGGATAGAAGCGAAACTAAGCGGCATCAGCAGCCGCTGGGGAGACAAGCGCAGCCGACGGCTCCAGCTCATGACCGCGGGGATATAGGTAGCAACGACGGGGGTATTATTGACAAAGCCACTAAGCGAGGCTACCGGCAGCAGCAGTCGAACCAGCGCGCCCCGCTCGCTTTTGGGCCGTTTGAGCACATAGCGAATGATCAGGTCGATGCCGCCGGTTTCGCGAATACTGGCGACCAGTACATACATAAACGCTACGGTAAACAGGCCGCTATTAGAGAAGCCGCCCAGCGCCTGCTGGGGGTCAATCACCCCCAGCGTCATTAGCCCAATAACCGCGCCCAACAAAATAATATCCGGCCCCAGGCGTGAAAAGGCCATCAACGGGAAGATGGTGAGCACCACCCCTACCGCTATCCAAGCATCCAGCGACATAACCACCACATCCTTAACAAATAAGCATGAGGGTATTGTGAAGCCAATCTTATATTCTAAAAAGTTATTTTTAGAAACATTTAAAGATCAAAATGGAATATACTTGTGAGGTGTGAGGTGTGAGGTGTGAGGTGTGAGGTGTGAGGTGTGAGGTGTGAGGTGTGAGGTGTGAGGTGTGAGGCAAGTATATATTTGCCTGTTCATATAGACACAAAGAACCCCGCGCTTGGCGGGGTTCTTTGATCAATCAACGCTAGGCGGTGATTGCTAACATGTCAGTGCGCAGAAATTAATCAACGACTTTGATGTTAGAAGCTTGAAGGCCTTTTTGACCCTGAGTGACGTCGAAGGAAACCTTCTGGCCGTCTTGCAGGGATTTGAAGCCTTCTGCCTGAATTTCTGAGAAATGCGCGAACAGGTCGTCGCCATTGTCGTCAGGAGAAATAAAGCCGAAACCTTTAGTGTCGTTAAACCACTTAACGGTACCAGTTGCCATAATCAAAATCCTCAATGTTGCTAATTAAACCGGGAAATACCCGAATTACAGTGGGTATAACAAGAGACTTTCACCAGATTTAACGCTAGAGGCGCTTCTATACTGCTGACAACGTTCGACTTGCTAACCAACTGCCCACATTTTGCGCTTAACCACCCACCCACGTCAACACCCCCTAACAATGCTGATAAATAACGCTTATTGCTAAGTGCTGCCGGAAACGTCATGGCACTCAGCCAGCATCCAGCCGGCAGCCTTCTCCGCAATCATCAGCGTAGGCGAATTGGTGTTACCACTGGTGATGGTTGGCATAACGCTCGCATCGGCCACTCTCAAGCCGCTAATGCCGTGCACCCGCAAGCGCGCATCGACCACCGCCATGGCGTCATCCTCGCGGCCCATTCGCGCGGTGCCCACGGGGTGGAAAATAGTCGTGCCAATATCCCCGGCCAGCCGGGCTAGCTCATCGTCACTTTGGTACTCGACGCCGGGCTTGACCTCTTCCGGCGCGTATTTGGCAAACGCAGGCTGCTCCGCGATGCGCCGGGTTACCCGCAGTGAATCCGCCGCCACTTTGCGATCCTCTGGGGTGCTCAGGTAGTTAGGCGAAATCGCCGGGGCCTGGCGCGGGTCGCTGCTTTTAAGCCGCACCGTGCCCCGGCTGGTAGGGTTCAAATTACACACGCTGGCAGTAATCGCCGGATAAGGGTGTAACGGCTGACCAAAGGCTTCCAGGCTTAGCGGCTGCACGTGGTACTGAATATTGGGGTGCGGCTGATCCTGGGTACTGCGGGTAAATGCGCCCAACTGCGAAGGCGCCATACTCATCGGCCCCGAGCGTTTAAGCAGGTACTCAAGGCCAATTCCCGCCTTACCCCACAGCGTACTGGCCATGGCATTGAGGGTTTTGCCATTGGTGATGCGATATATCGAGCGAATCTGCAGGTGATCCTGCAGGTTCTCGCCCACCCCCGGCAGTTCATGGACGACCTCAACGCCATGTTCGTGCAACAGTTCGGTCGACCCTACACCAGAAAGTTGTAACAGGTGTGGCGTGCCAATCGCTCCCGCGCACAGCACTACTTCCTTGCTCGCCGCAACGCGAAGGGGGTTGCCCTCACGCTCTACCTCCACGCCTGTGCATTGCAGTGTGTCTGCGCGGTTTGCAAACAGCAGGCGATTTACTTGAGTGGAGTGCCATAGCGTCAGGTTGTCGCGTTTGAGTGCGGGGCGCAAAAATGCCTTGGCGGTATTCCAGCGCCAGCCCGAGCGCTGATTAACCTCAAAGTAGGCCACGCCCTCATTAGAGCCGCGGTTAAAATCGTCGCTGCGGGGTATGCCCGCTTGCACGGCAGCTTCGGCAAAGTCATCCAGCACCTGCCACTTGAGGCGCTGCTTTTCGATTCGCCATTCACCGCCGTGACCATGAAAATCCCGGTGTTTGGCATCGGCATCGCCGCCCTCATCCAGGCGGTAATGGTCTTCATGTTTGATAAAGTCGGGTAAACAGTTCTCCCAGCGCCAGGCATCGTCGCCGGTGACTTCGGCCCAATGGTCGTAGTCCCGTGCCTGGCCGCGCATATAGATCATGCCATTAATGCTTGAGCATCCGCCCAGGGTTTTGCCCCGTGGGTAGATCAAAGAACGGCCGTTGAGCCCTTTGTCTGGCTCGGTGCGAAACAGCCAATCGGTACGCGGGTTATTAATGCAGTAGAGATACCCCACCGGAATATGGATCCAGTGGTAGTTATCGCGACCGCCCGCTTCGATCAACAGCACTTTGTTGCTGGGGTTGGCGCTGAGTCGGTTAGCCAGCAGGCACCCGGCGGTGCCTGCTCCTACCACGATATAGTCAAAATTATTATTAGTTGCCGATGGCATGCGTTGGCTCCCATAACGTGTAGGCGTTACTTCGCCGTGGGCATGACAAATTCAGCGCCTGCGTCGATGGAGTCTGACCAGCGCTGCATAATGGATTTCTGTTTGGTGTAGAAACGCACGCCCTCTTCGCCATAAGCGTGCGTATCACCAAACAGCGAGCGCTTCCAGCCGCCAAAGCCGTGCCACGCCATGGGTACCGGAATAGGCACATTGATACCCACCATGCCGACCTGAATGCGGCGGCCAAACTCCCTAGCTACCGTGCCGCTTTCAGTAAAGCAGCTAACGCCGTTGCCAAACTCGTGGTCGTTAATCAACTGGATCGCCGTAGCGATATCCGGCACCCGTACGCAGACCAGTACCGGGCCAAAAATTTCTTCTTTGTAGATCGTCATCTCCGGGGTCACGTTGTCGAACAGCGTGCCACCCATCCAGAAGCCTTCAGCGCAGCTTTCCCCTGCCGATGCAGCATCAAAGTGGCGGCCATCGACCACCAGTTCGGCGCCTTCCGCCACGCCTTTTTCGATATAGCCAGTAATCCGCTGATGAGCCTCACGGGTCACAATGGGGCCCATTTCTGCATCCAGCTGCATACCATCTTTTACTTTCAATGCCTTGGCACGCTCCGCCAGCGCTGGCACGACTTTGTCCGCCACATCGCCGACTAAAACCGCCACGCTAATCGCCATGCAGCGCTCACCGGCAGAGCCATAGGCCGCACCGATCAGAGCGTCGACGGCTTTATCTAAATGCGCATCCGGCATTACCACCATATGGTTTTTAGCCCCGCCGAGGGCTTGAATGCGTTTACCGTTACGGGCGCCGCGCTCGTAGATCAGGTTGGCAATCGGCGTAGACCCCACGAACGAGAGCGCCTTAACGTGCGGGTGATCGATAAGGGCTTCCACCGAGTCTTTGTCACCCTGCACAACGTTAAACACGCCATCGGGCAGGCCCGCCTGCTTCAGCAGGTCGGCCATCAGCAGCGAAGCGCTGGGGTCGAGCGGGCTAGGCTTCAAAATAAACGTATTACCTGCGGCGATCGCCAGTGGGAACATCCACATTGGCACCATGGCAGGGAAATTAAATGGCGTTATACCAGCGACGACACCTAACGGCTGGCGCGTCGTCCAGTTATCGATTCCGGTGCTCACTTGTTCGGTGTAGTCACCCTTTAACAACTGCGGGATACCACAAGCAAATTCAACAATATCGATACCGCGGGCCACTTCCCCCTGGGCATCGGTGAATACTTTGCCGTGCTCCTTGGTGATCGCTTCGGCTAGTTCATCTTTATGGGCGTTCAGCAATTCCAAAAACTTGAACATTACCCGGGCGCGGCGAATGGGCGGCGTATCTGCCCAGGCTGGGAAAGCGGCTTGGGCGGCCTCTACCGCGGTATTAACATCCACCGGGGAAGCCAGCGATACACGGCCGGTAACGCGGCCAGTGGCGGGGTTGAATACGTCCTGGGTTTGAGACGAGTCACCCGCGGTAACCTGACCATTAATAAAGTGCTGAATCGCTGTTGTTGTCATGGGAGTACCTGTTTTAAGAACGCATGTTGGGGGCTTGTGCAGAATGCTTACTTTCAGCCTAGCCTACTGGGCCTAGCGAGCGGATCAATTGAGTTATTCAAAAGCCAGTTATAAGCTCTGTTAATATCAGCGTTCTATTTGAGGCCTACCATGCAGGACTACGCCACACTGCGCGCCTTCGTGGCCGTTGCACGAACGGGCAGCGTGTCACGCGCCGCTGAGCAGCTACACCTGACGCAACCCGCCATTAGCCTAAAGTTGAAGCAGCTACAGGCGAACTTGGGCCTCACGCTGTTCAGCCGCCGCCCCCAGGGGCTTGCCTTGACGACCGACGGCCACGCGCTGTTACCCGCCGCTGAAAAAGCCCTGGCCAGCGCCCAGGCGTTTGAGCAAACCGCCGGAACACTGCACAGCACGCTGCGCGGCAAGCTCTCAATCGGCACCATTGTCGACCCGGAATTCCTCCGCCTGGGGGCCTTTTTAAGCCGCCTAATGGCCCGTGCGCCGCAGTTGGAAACCGAGCTTCAGCATGGCATGAGCGGCAGCGTGCTTAACCGCGTGGAACAGGGTGATTTAGATATCGGTTTTTATCTAGCGCCGCCTGGCGAAGGCCCTGGCCTAGCCTCTGAGCTCGCCCCTGGCAAAGGGCATGCGGCGCTGGCCTGGCGTGAGCTAACGCATTTTCACTACCATGTGATTGCCCCTGCAGGCTGGGAAAACCGGCTTATGGATACCCGCTGGGAGCACCTGGCGACGCTGCCGTGGATTGTCACGCCCCAAAATTCCGCCCACCATCGGCTGTTAAAACAGGCGCTTGGGCCAAGCGGCGCAGTGCCCAATCGGGTGGCCCAGGTTGATCAAGAGGCCTGCATGCTTGACCTGGTTCGCGCAGGCGTTGGCCTAAGCCTGGCCCGGGACGCCCTGGCGATGACCGAGCGCCAGGAGAGTGGTCTAGCCGTAGCCGACAACATTCGCCTACCCTGCGCATTGAGCTTTATCTGGCGCCACGACAGCGCCAACGAGCCGCCGGTGAAAGCTGCGCTAAGCACACTGGATGAGGTATGGCCACACCGTCCCGGCTAGCTTGTAAGAGAACAGCTTGTAAGAGAACAGCTATAAGAGAATGGCTGTAAGGAAATCGCGTCTCAAGCTACTAATCGATTCAATAACACGAGATGACGCCACCGCCACTGGAGTGCCAACATGAACCGACTTCCGCTCTTGCGCCCTTTAACGCTGTGCATCATGGCAGTTGTAGGCTTCGCCAGTGCACCACTTTATGCTCAATCCTCTCAAGATCAGGCATCTCAAGAGCATGCCAATGCAGAGGCTACGTTTGCCGGTGGCTGCTTCTGGTGCATGGAACCCCCTTACGACAACCAACCCGGCGTCAGTGCCACTATTTCCGGCTATATCGGCGGCGAGCTTGAGAACCCCAGCTACGAAGATATCACCCGAGGTAACACGGGCCACGCTGAAGTTGTGCAAATCGAATACGACCCTGAACAAATCAGCTACGCACAGCTATTGGAGATCTTCTGGCGCAATATCGACCCCTTTGCCGTTGACCGCCAGTTCTGCGATGTGGGCGATCAGTACCGTTCGGCGATCTTTTATCACAACGACGAGCAGCGCGAGCTGGCCGAAGCGTCCAAAGCGGAAATGGAGACGCGTTTTGACCGGGACATTGCCACACAGATTATTCCGGCCACCACCTTCTGGCCTGCCGAGGAGTACCACCAGGATTATTATCAAAAGAACCCCGTACGCTATAAATTTTACCGCTACAGCTGTGGTCGTGATGGCCGCCTGGAAGAGGTCTGGGGTGAAGAAGCCGGCGGGCCTACGTTTGAGTAGCAAAGCCTCTTATTCGCTTTCCTCACGGAACTGATGCCTCAAAACACTGCCCCACGGTGAGCGCTTAATTATGCAAACACGCTCATTTGTACTAGAGTGACTGCACATGAGAAGTAGACCGGTCGACTAAACGCCCAGGAGCTGGACGCTTTGACCCAAACGTTGATCTATAGATAGGAGATCTTATGAGCAACAACATTACGACGATTAATCCCACCAATGGTGAAACCCTCGAAACCTACGCGTTGATGAGCAGCGCGGAAGCCAAACAGGTAGTAGACGCCTGCTACGAGGCATTTCTCGATTGGCGCCTGGAATCGCTGGAAAGCCGCGCTAAAACGGTAAAAGCCATTGGCCAAGCGTTGCAGGCGCATAAAGAAGAGCTTGCCGACCTTATGGTCAAAGAGATGGGCAAACTGCCTTCTCAGGCTCGCCAGGAAGTCGATCTGTGCACCGGCATCTGTGACTACACTGCTGAACACGGCCCCAAGAAGCTAGCCGACGAAGAGCGCCAGCCTGGCAATGGCGAGCGTGGCTTTGTGACCTATTCACCCATGGGTGTGATCTACGGCATTCAGCCTTGGAACTTCCCCGCGTATCAGGTAGTACGTTACTCCATCGCCAATATAATGGCGGGTAACGGCGTGCTGCTAAAACACGCTGAAAACGTGACCGGTAGCGGGCTGCTGCTGGAAAAGATCTACCGCGAAGCGGGTCTTCCGGAAAACGTCTTCCGTACGCTGGTAATCTCTCACGACATTTCTGACGAAGTGATTGCCCACTCTGCCGTACGGGGCGTAACGCTAACGGGTAGCGATGGCGCAGGTCGTAAAGTCGGTGCCAAAGCGGCTGAGAACCTGAAAAAGACGGTACTGGAGTTAGGCTCCAATGACGCCTACTTAGTGCTAGATGACGCTGATATGGACGTCGCGATTGACACCTGTGTGACAGGGCGTGTCTATAACGGCGGGCAAACCTGTGTGGCGGCCAAACGGTTTGTAGTGACTGAAAAGAACTACGAAACGTTCAAACAGCGCTATGTAGAACGCATGCAGGCACTCAACGCGGGTGACCCCACCCAGGAAGGCAGCGATTTAGGCCCCATGGCCCGTGTCGATCTTCGCGATGGGCTTCACGATCAAGTGGAAGAAAGTGTTCGTAAAGGTGCGAAGATTCTCTGCGGCGGTGAAAAGCCTTCAGGTAAAGGTGCCTTCTATCCGGTCACCGTGCTGGATAACGTCACGCCCGGCCAGCCCGCTTACGATGACGAGCTGTTTGGCCCGGTGGCAGCGCTGATTCGTGCCAAAGATGACGAAGACGCCATGCGAATTGCCAACGACAGCCGTTACGGTTTGGGCGGCGGCATCATCTCTAAAGATGTGAAGCGCGCCACCGAACTTGCCAGTAAATACTTTGATACCGGCATGGTGTTTATCAATGGCTTTGGCGTTGCCACCCCGGAAATGCCCTTTGGCGGCGTTAAAAACTCCGGCTACGGCCGTGAGCATGGCGGCTTCGGTATGCTTGAGTTCGTCAATGTTAAGTCGGTCATTGTCGTTCAAGAGTAATTACGGTGAGCTAACGCAACAACATACAAAAAGTTACAGCAATTTGTAAAAAGTATCGCCGCAGGACTTCATTAAACTGCCCCTGAAGGTCGGACATCCAATCCAACCTTCGGGTTTTTTTTATGAGGAAACAATACGACGAGGAATTCAAACTGCTGATCGTGAAGCAGTGTTTACGCGAGAACACCAGCCTAAAAAAGGTGGCTCGCCAACATGGTCTGGAGAGCTTCATGTGTGGCAATTGCAAGCTAGCGGCGGCATGGCGCGCTGAAAAGGGAACCACCCTTCCCTGCGTTTTACGCCTTGTCTGGCACTCTTTGAGGCAGCAACGCGGCCCGCGATGAAACGCCAACAGACCCTAGGGATCCATTCAGATAGTGCAGAGCATCATTGCCATTTATTGCCAATAAAATAGCCATACAGGGAGTCGCTCGCTCTGGTGGGCACTTAGAACTCAAACGGCTCGCATCAATTTTCTCTAAAAAAGTTATCAACTATTTACGATCTCCGTAATGACGGCTCTGCTCGATAAACACCAAACTCTCCCGCAACTTCTGCCAGCTTATTGTGTAATGCTGTCAGAAGTTCAGCCTTGGCCGAACTGGGGCGATGGATCATGCCAATCTGCCTGAAGACTTGGGGCTCACCGAACGGCAATGTCAGCATATCGCGACCATTCTCGCGCACCGCGATATTTGGCACGATGCTGGCACCGAGACCCGCGGCCACGCACTCCACGATGGCTGGCACGGTGTCGATCTCAGCGATGTCCTTCACCGCTATGCCTAGCCGGGCCAGCTCGTTGTTGATCATCGCGCCCAGCGGCACGTTACTGCCGAAGCGCACGAAGGGTAGCGTTTCCAGCAACTGTTGAACCGGCATAGGCGGTGTACCGGGCGGCGCTATCACTACTAGCGGCTCGCGTATGAACGGCGACCATAAGAGATCGCGCGAAACGCCGGAGTGCTCGGCGACCACCGCTACATCCAGCCGGTCGGCGTTGACATCACTGATCAACGTTGAAGACATGCCCACTCGTAGGTTTACGTTCAGCTCGGGGAACTCCTGACGCAGTGCCACTATGGCACGTGGCAATAGACCGATAGTACTGGTGCGCACCGAGCCAATATTGAGCGTACCCGTTATCTGTTTCCCGGACAGAACACCACGGGTTTCATCCACCAAGGCCAGAACCTGTTTAGCCGTTTCAAGCATTTTCAGCCCCTGCAAGTTGAGGCTAGGAGGGCGAGAGTCACGATTGAACAACTGAGTATCTAGCTCCTGCTCAAGCGAATGGACCTGTTGGCTAACAGCGGAAGGGGTCAAATTTACAATCAAGGCCGCCCGCGCGAATGTGCCATGCTCAGCGATTGCTACGAATGTTCGTAGTTGGCGAGTATCCATAACCCCTCCTCAAATGAAGAAATACTTAATATAAAGGCAAATATTATTCGCTTTTGTATAAAAAATCTTCCTGTATTCTAAAAATCAATTCGAAAGCAGTCGCCTGTGATGCTACGCCGATCAGTGTCCGGCTGCCCTCGTTACAACAGGGAGGATCTATTTTGGCACTACAACCCACGATTCTAATAACAGGCCCCGACCTTGCCCCCACTGCAAAGCAAATAGCCGAAGACGCTGGCTATACCCTCGTTCACACCCCCCCCTATCCATCTGAGGAGGTACTCACTGACTTCCTCACACAGTACGACCCGGTTGGAGTCGTGTCTCGCATGGGGCAATTTGGTGCCGGCGCTATCGCAGCAGGGAAATCGCTGCGGGTTATCTCCAAGCATGGCGCAGGCGTCGACAATATCGACATCGATGCGTCAACCCAACATGGCATCCAAGTCATCCGAGCGGCAGGTGGCAATGCCGTCTCTGTCGCGGAACACACGGTTGCCCTAATGTTCTCGACGATCAAACGTTTGCTGCCACTGGATGCGAGCATGCGTGAAGGGCGCTGGGAAAAGGCCGATTTCCTCGGTCGAGAATTATCCGGCATGCGTTTAGGTCTAGTGGGTGGCGGCGCCATCGCTACCGCCGTAGTGAAACTAGTGAAAGGCATGGGTCTGGACGTGCTCGTCTACGACCCCTATGCCTCGGTGGACGCCATCAAAGCTATGGGCGCACGCCGCGCCGAACGACTCGAGGACCTACTCCGCCAATCGGACATCGTTAGCCTGCACTGCCCCCTTACCGAAAGCAATAAGCACATCATTAACGCCGAGATGCTAGCCCTAATGCCGGCCGACAGCTACGTCATCAATACTTCTCGGGGTGGTCTGATCGACGAGGCGGCCCTGCTTGCTGCCCTAGAGAGTGGTCATATTGCAGGCGCAGGACTAGACACTTTCGAACAAGAGCCGCCATTGGACGTGAACGCTCTGGCCGCGTCTGAGCGAGTTATTCTCACGCCCCATATCGCAGGCGTCACCAAAGAAGCTGGCAAGCGCGTCGGCGAACTGGCGGTAAGCGGTATCGTGGACTTCCTAGCTGGAGAAACGCTACCGAAAGCCCGCTTGGTCAACACTCTAGCCTGAGCGCACCATCTTTATGTTTAGTCACATGACGGAGAAATACAATGACAGTCGGAAATAGAGTTCTTCAGCGCCAGCACCGTGTCGACGACGACCTCGTTAAAGCGTTCGCGGCACTGCCTGTCGCGGTGGTCAGCGATAGTATGTCCCGCGTATTCGCTGGCGGCTCGGGCCTTCGTCCCATGCATCGCGATGGCAACCTCGCTGGAGTCGCCCTTACTGTTCGTACGCGCCCCGGTGATAACCTGATGCTGCACAAGGCCATCGACATGGCCCAGCCCGGTGACGTCATCGTCTGCGATGCCGGAGGGGACACCACCAATGCCCTGATGGGTGAGTTAATGCTGGCTTACGCGGTCAAGAAAGGCGTTGCAGGTTTCGTGCTCAACGGTGCGCTGCGCGACCTGGACGGCTTTCGCGATACCAACCTGCCGACCTTCGCCGTGGGCGTCACGCATCGCGGCCCATACAAAAACGGGCCAGGTGAGATCAATACTCCGATCAACCTTGGCGGGATGGTTATTGAGCCTGGCGACCTAATTCTGGGTGACGCCGATGGAGTGCTGGCCGTTCCCTACGCCGATGCAGAGACGGTGCTCAAAGCCGCCCAAGCGAAACAGGCTGCCGAAGAAAAGCAGATGGCCGCCATCCACTCCGGCGAGAACGACCGCACCTGGGTCGATAAGGCTTTGGAAACGACGGGCTGTAGTCTCCTGCGAGGCTGAGTTTGCACCTGCCCAAAGCCGCCGCCCCGCTGGCAAACGCTCGGCTTCGCGCGTACTTGGCGGGCAACGCGGCTTCGGCTGTTGGCACCTGGGCGCAACGTGTGGTGCTGCTATGGCTCGCCTGGGAGATGACAGAGTCGAGCTTCATGCTAGGGCTCATGGCAATGGCGGACCTACTGCCATCGATGGTCGTGGCTCCCTTTGCAGGCACATTGGTCGATAGACAAGATAAAATTCGCCTAGCCTTGTGGCTGCAGCTTCTCTCAATAGCACCGCCTTGCATTATGCTGATTGCCATAATGGCCGAGCTTGTCAGCCCGGCAATGTTGCTAATCGTGGCTGGATTAACTGGCATCCTGAGCGGATTCGATCACCCAACGCGTATGGTCGTTGTCGGCAGCATCGTCCCTAAAGAAGATGTGCCTGGAGCGATAGCGATCAACTCCATGGTGTTTAACCTTGCGCGGATGTTAGGTCCAGCTGCCGCTGGCATGGCGCTAACGCTGGGAGCACTTTGGTCAGTCTTCTTATTTAATATCATTAGCTATTTGCTCTTTGCACGGATACTAGCGCGGCTTTCCCGGTCAGAAAATACTAGCCAAAGGCGAGAGTTTGGAGGTTTCGAGGGGTCGACGGAAGGCAAACTCAGCCACTCAACATGGTCAGCAGTAATACATGCACTGACTGGACATCACAAGCTCTTGCTGCTGTTCTTCGCCCTTCTAGCGCTATGTTATAGGCCTATTTTCGAATTATTACCGGCTTTTGCCGGTCAGGTCGTTATTGGAGAAGCAGCAACAGCAAAAGCCTTCTCTTTAATGACGTCGGCTCAAGGGCTCGGCGCGTTAGGCGGAGGGTTGATGACTTCCCTCTTACTGACAAAAGGCTCTCCTCTCTCACTGGCCATAGGCTTCGGACTATCGGCGGTATTGGCATGCGGATTCTTTCTGATTAGCCATGTGTTATGGGCAGCATTATTAGCACTCGCATTTTTGTCAGGGGCCATCCTTGCCAATGGGGTGTGTACGCAAGTTGTTCTACAGACACAGGTGCCAGAGTCGGTGAGAGGAAAAGTGCTGTCACTCTATACAATGATCTTTCGAGGCCTACCAGCGATGGGGGCTATGGCAGCCGGACTAATCGCCGAGAATACATCCAACCGCGTCATCTTCGGCTTGAGTAGCTTACCAATAGTAGCAATGTTGCTCGTGCTGCTAGTGGCTCTAAACAAGGATCGTAAAAGCTGAGTGACTCATAGACCTCAAATATGTAGAAAACTTCAAATCCGCATAACTTTAATAAATAAATTATTATGAGTTACTAAATAACTTGTAAAACCTCATCACAGACCAAGCTAATGCACCTCTTTTGTTACGCACTAGCGGGTTTCAATTAAGCTCGTTCCCCGTTCCGACATTGCCTCCACCCACTGCAGAACATATAGATTAATATCGCCTGAGGCATATTTTTCATCTATTTGCTAAGCCATACCAATAAACTACAACTAAAGCGGCATATACAAGGCCACAAAAACACGATTCTTAAATAAAGAAATTCTACATCTTTCTTCAAGAAAAACGCGCTTTATACAGAAAGCCTTTTCATGTTCAACTTCTTCCAGAAGCACTCTTACCAATAGCTTAAATGCCATTGGTTCGTGTCTCTTCGATTATAGATCAATAACTAACAATATGAACAAACCCGAGCAAAACTCCAAAATGCGCTGTACCGGATGTTCCTCGAACGGTAGAGACATAACAACGATTAATGAGGTATCGATATGAAAGCCTTGAAGCCCTCTTTAGTAACTAGCCTACTCGTCATGGGTATAGCCACGACAGGTGCTACTCAAGCCGCTGATTGGACCGGCTACACCTATTCGGCGGTCTCCACCACTGCGGCAGTGAAGGGAATGGAGCGCATCACAGACCGTGCTGAAGCTGAAACAGAAGACCTATCGATCACGCTGCATTTAGGAAAGACACTGCAGATCGCCTCCAGCGATATTACCCAGGCTGTCGGCAATGGCTTTATCGATTTCTCGGCCGATCTGTTTTTCTCCGGCAACGTGCCCATAGCGCGTATCCTCAACCTGCCAATGCTGATCCAGAACGATGAGGAGTGGGATAAAGCCTACGCGGCCATGGCTCCCTATCTCACGCAAGGCTTCGCCGAGCAGGATGTCACCTTTCTGGGCGCTTATCGCTACCCGCAACAAGTCATTTTCACCTCGTTCGAGATCGACTCCCTCGACGATCTCGAAAATCATAGGATCCGCGTGACCTCACCCGAGCAGGGTGCCTTCGTCGAGGCCTTTGGAGGCGCGCCGATCACCCTATCCGGCTCTGAGGTTCCAACTGCCCTGGAGCGTGGCGTAATTGATGGTGTGCTGACAGCCAGTGCGGGTGGTGCAAAAAACTGGCACGAGTTCCTCGACTACAACTACCGCTTACCGGTGAACTACGCCTATAGCGCCATTATCGCCAATACCAACGCCTACGAGTCGCTGAGCGAAGCCGATCGCGAGACCTTCGCCACCATCATCAGAGAGGAGGCTTCTAACATCACCGAGGCCTTCCTTATAGACGAGCAGGCCCAAAAAGAAGCTCAGGCGGACGCTGGCATGACCATCGTTGAAGCAAGTGACGCAGATACTGTCAAGGCCCAGGAAGCCCTCGCCCCGTTCTGGCAGGAATGGGCCAGCGAAGCCGGCCCTGAGCATGAACAGGCACTGCAGGATGTGCTCACAGCGCTCGGCAAGTGATTGATCTTTTTTGAGGATCTCAACATGTCTACCCCCCAACATGAAACAACAAAAGGGCCGGCCTCCGCCGGCCCCATCTTTGACGTACTCTCCGCTATTGTGCGCATTCTCGCCAGCGCTGGACTAATAACGCTAACGATATTGGTCGTCGCCGAGATCGGATCACGGTTGCTTTTCAACAGCTCCCTCCATGTAGTGGAGGAGCTCTCCGGCTACTTGGTTATCGCCACCACTCTGTTCGGCGCTAGCCTAGCGATCAGGAACAATGCATTGTTTCAGGTCGGTTTTATATACGAAACCTTGCCGCCTCGAGTCAGACAAGTGCTTGGTCTGGTGTACGTCGTGCTAGCCATGGGAATTTGCGGCGTGCTCGCCTGGCACTCCTTCCTGCTCGTCATGAGTTCGTTTGCACGCGGCAACGTGGCACCCACCGCCCTGATGACACCGCTTTGGATCCCACAGATGCTGCTGCCTGTGGGCCTGTCCGTGATGACCCTGTTCCTGTTAGAGCGTGCCTTGCTGCAACTAGGCATCGGAGGACAACGCTGATGGATGCAATCATTGCCTTTTTCGTCTTGCTGCTACTGATCCTCGGCGGTCTTTGGGTGCATTTCGCTGTAGGAGCCGCGGCCCTTGGGTATCTGTGGCTGATGAAGGGATTCGCTGGCTGGAATGCCCTTGGAATGGTTAGCTGGGGGGCATCCAACAGCTTCACTCTAGCCGCCATTCCGCTGTTCATCTTGATGGCGGAAATCCTACTCGGCAGCGGCCTAAGTGGTCGGCTTTATAACGGCGTCGCACCCTTCATGCGCCGCCTTCCGGGCGGACTACTACATACCAACATATTGGGCAGCGGCATTTTCGCCGCCGTCGCTGGCGGCAGCGCTCCCACAGCCGCAGCCATGTCGACCGTGGCCCTGCCAGCCCTATCCGCACGGGGCTACCAGAAGCGTATCATCGCTGGCTCACTGGCCGCCGGTGGCACCCTGGGCATATTGATTCCGCCCTCGATCACGATGATCATTTACGCCACCTTCACCGAGACCTCCATCGCCAAGCTGTTCGCGGCCGGACTGGTACCGGGTATTCTCCTGGCTGGCTGCTACAGCCTGTTTATTGCCGTGCGCTCGCTACTCAATCCCTCGCTGGTGCCACGTGACACCACCCAGTTGCGGCTTTCAGACTATATAAAGGCGGCCCTTGATGTTGTGCCGTTCATGATATTGATCGGCTTGGTGCTGGGCAGTATCTATGCGGGCATCGCCACGCCTACTGAGGCCGGTGCTGTTGGCGTAGTTGGTGCAGTAGTGATCGCTGCCGCCTACCGTCGGCTCAGCTTGAGCATATTAAGCAAGGCCATCTCGCGAACCCTGGTCATGAGCGGCAACGTGCTATTTATCGTCTTTATTTCAATGATTTTCGCCTACGCCACCGCGCTATCCGGCGTCGGCGAGGATCTGGTTAGCTGGGTGTCCGAAGCGGACATGTCGCCGTTCGCTTTTCTCATAATCTTGCTGGTCACCTTCGCCATCCTCGGCTGCTTTATGGAAGGTCTAGGCATGATCGCGATCATTGTGCCGGTCATCTTTCCAGTGCTGATGGCGATGAATATCGATCCAGTGTGGTTTGGCGTGTTCGTGGTCATCCTGGTCGAACTCGGCCAACTGACGCCGCCACTGGGCATCATCCTGTTCGTGGTCGCAAGTTCGGACCCCACCGTTAAAGTCGAAGACGTCGTCATGGGTGTGCTGCCCTTCTTCCTGATCATCCTGGCCTTCCTGATTCTGCTGATCTGGTTCCCCGACATCGCCCTGTGGCTCCCTAACAAGACCTTTGGAGGTTGAACATGGCATTCCCCTATCCCGACCCGATGCTGATTGAGGCCGAGGTTTTCACTAAGCTGCCGACGTCACTGAGAAGATCCGGCCAACGCTCTTACTGGGCGGATCGCAACCGGCGCGGAGCGCTAGTCGACAGCTTCATTGAGGGCCCATCCTTCGATCTTGAGGGCAACCTGTGGTTCGTTGACATTCCCTTTGGTCGTATATTCCGCGCTTCACCTAACGGCGCCGTCGAGCAGATCACCGAGTACGAAGGTCAGCCTAACGGCCTGAAGTTCAACGCCGCGGGACACATCTATATTGCCGATTTTCGTAACGGCATTATGCAGCTGAATCCGAACACCGGCGAAGTGACCACGGCGCTGGGCGATGCTGACACCGAGGGCTTCAAGGGCTGCAACGACCTGCACTTCGGCCCTGACGGTTCGCTGTACTTCACCGATCAGGGCCAAACCGGCTTGCAGGATCCCACCGGTCGTGTCTACCGCTGGCACCCGGACAGCGGTCGGCTGGACTGCCTTATCGACAAAGTGCCGAGCCCCAACGGGCTGGTGCTCGATAAAGCTGGCCATGCACTCTACGTGGCAGTGACCCGTGCCAATGCTGTCTGGCGTCTGCCGATCTCGGACAGCGGGCGAGTGGTGAAGGCCGGGCTATTCCTGCAGTTTTCCGGTGGTCGCGCAGGACCGGACGGCCTGGCGTTGACCGAGGATGGCGGCGTAGTGGTCTGTCAGACGGGCATGGGGCTGGTTTGGGTGCACGATGCGCTCGGTGTGCCAATTGCCGTGGTGAGATCCCCTCGTGGGCTCGGCACCACCAACTGCGCCTTCGGTGGGCCGGAGGGCCGTACACTCTTCATCACCGAGTCTGACACTGGCTCTATTCTGCGCGCTGAGCTGCCCGTCGGCGGCTTTCCCATGGCCTCCGGCTGGGGTATGTGATGCTGGCGACGAAGCCGCAGCCCGATGGCAGCTTCCTCGCCTCCTGTTCCAGTGCGTCGCAGAGCAATGAACCAACAGAGCGAGGAATCCGTGTCGACCCAACGGAATCACCAAGACAGTGACGATGCCGCCACCGAGCGACCCTGGCGCCGACGCCCCGCCGTAGACTCACCGAACCCGCCGCCGCGGCCGGACTGGCTCGCCCGAGTAATGGAGCCCTCGCTGGCCCCGGAACAGGAGATCGTCGATGCCCACCACCATCTGTGGGACCGGCGCGGCTTTCGCTATCTGCTCGAGGAGTTCGTCGACGACATCGGCGACAGCGGCCATCGGGTGACCGCCTCAGTCTATGTGCAATGCCGGACGATGTACCGCGCCGGCAGCCCAGAGGCCTATCGCCCGGTCGGTGAGGTCGAGTTCGTGCGCGGGATCTCCGCCCAAGCGCGCAGCGGCCACTACGGCCCCACCGATGTGGCGGCAGGCATCGTTGGCCATGCCAACCTGCTGCTGGGCGCTGACGTCGCGCCGGTGCTCGAGGCGCTGATGGAAGCCGGCGGCGGGCGCTTTCGCGGCGTGCGCGTGCCGGTCGCCGCGCATCCCGACCCGGCCGTGCGCTCCAACCCCGTGCCAGCGCCAGAGGGGCTGATGGTCAGCACGGCCTTCATTCAGGGCGCGCGGGAATTGGCCCGCCGCGGCCTGTCGCTGGACGTGTGGGCCTACCAGACCCAGCTCGACGAAGTGGTTACCCTGGCGCGGCGCGTGCCGGAACTGACGATCGTGGTCAATCACGCCGGCGGACCTCTGGGCGTCGGATCCTATCCCAGTCCTCATAGTGACCATAACTCGATCCATCGCCAGGCCTGGCGCGACGGCTTGGCGCAACTGGCCGAACTCCCCAATGTGATGCTCAAGATCGGCGGCTTTGGCATGCCGATCATGGGCTTCAGCTTCAACACAGGAAAGACGCCACCGAACTCACAGCACCTTGCCGATGCCATCGCCCCCGACGTAGACGCCTGCATTGAGCGCTTTACACCATCGCGTTGCATGTTGGAGAGCAACTTCCCTGTCGATAAGGGCAGTATCTCCTACGGCGTGCTGTGGAATGCCTATCACCGACTCACCGCCTCCTGGAGCCAGGAGGAACGCAACGCCGTGTTTCACGACACGGCTACACGGGTCTACCGGCTACCCGCCGGTTCCTGACCTAACTAACCGCGCCGTTAAAGAGCCATGGCCGCAAGTTCAACAACAATATCGGAGTACGCCAACATGAAACAACGTTTTTTAAGCTTGTCCCTCGCCGCTGTCGCGTCGACTTCCCTCCTGGCCGGCGCCAGCCTCGCTCAAGCCGACTATCCCGACAGACCGATCAACTTGGTGGTCGGCTACTCCGCCGGTGGCGGCACGGACGTCATGGCCCGCACAGTCGCCAAGTATCTGGAGGAGCAGTTGGGCGACGGCGCCACGGTGGTGGTTAAGAACATGCCTGGCGCGGGCGGCCAGATCGGATTTTCGGCGCTAGCCTCGGCCAGTCCAGACGGCTACACGATTGGCACTATGAACCTGCCAGCTGCCCTGGCACTGACCTATGACCGCGACGCCGACTACGACCTGAACAGCTTTACCTGGCTGGCCAACGTGGTCGCCGACCCCAACACCCTGGTGGTGCCGAAGGAATCGAACATCACCTCGGTGGAAGAACTGATCGCCGCAGCCCGGGATGCCGACGGCATGATGCCGGTAGGCCTGTCCGCGCTGGGTGGCAATGATCACTTCTCCGCCATCCAGTTCGCCGAGACTGCCGACGTCGAGTTGAACTATGTGCCGTTCAACGGCGCCGCCCAGGCTCGCAGCGCGCTGATGGGCGGCCATGTGGCCATGGCCACCATGGCCTTCAGCCAGACCGTAGGCTTCGAGGACGAGCTGCGCGTGCTGGCCGTGCTATCCGATGAGCGCCTGGAACAGGCCCCGGACGTACCGACGGCCAGCGAGCTCGGCTTCGACATCGAGATGGGCTCATTCCGCGGTCTGGCCGCGCCGTCCGATCTGCCGGACGGCGTCCGCGCCGCGCTGCTGGGCGCCCTTGAGGAGATGGCCGAAGACGCTGACTTCCGCGCCGACATGGCTAAGCAGGGCAACCCGCTTAGCGTAATCTACGGCGACGACTACCACGACCTGGCCGAGGCCCAGGACGAGGTGGCTCGGCGCATCTGGGAAGAAACGCCCTGGAAATAATCTCATTTAACAGACCGACGCGAGGCACTGCTGTCCCGCGCCGGTTTACCTCTACTTCAACCCCCGGCGCACCTGCCTCACTCAATACATGGTCACACTGAATTACTCCCCCCCGACCATAGTCGTAAGCCCTTTACTGGCCGTTCGTCATGGCATTAGCGGCCAACCCCGATGACATGGGCTTTATAAGCTCTCCTCTCAACAGATACAGAAAAACTTACTACATAGTTAAACATTATTCGCTTTTATCAAGTAATTCTGTACTGTTCACTGCACTAGACGGGCTTTGCCTTTTAGACCATCCGTGAATATAAACGGGAGTACAACAACATGAACACTAAGTTTTCGACCATCGCCGCCACTCTTTGCCTCGCTAGCATTGCCTCGACTCAGGCCCTCGCCGACTACCCCGAGAAAAGGATAGACCTGATCGTCGGTTATGCGGCAGGTGGTGGAACTGACGTGATGGCCCGCACCGTTGCGCCTTTCCTTGAGCAGTACCTTGGCGACGACGCTACGGTCGTAGTGAAAAATATGCCCGGCGCCAGCGGCCAGATCGGCGTCACCGCCACAGCCCAAGCCGAGCCCGATGGCTACACTATCGGCACCTACAACCTGCCCGGCATGATGGCCCGAACCCTTGACCGCGACGCCGACTACGACGCCGATAGCTTCACCTACCTGGCCAACGTGGTAGACGATCCCAACGTGATCGTCACACCTAAGAACAGCGACATTGACAGCATGGAAAAACTGGTCGCTGCAGCCCAGGAACGTGATGGCGCCATCACCGTCAGCATGTCAAGCCTCGGCGGCGATGATCACTTCTTCCTGATTCGGCTCTCCGAGGAGACCGACGCTGAATATACCATCGTTCCCTTCTCGGGCTCCGCGCCAGCACGTAGTGCTCTCATGGGCGGCCATGTCGCGATGGGGATCATCAACTTGTCGGAGGTGATCAACTTCCGTGACGAGCTAAATGTGCTGGGCATTGCAACCAACGAACGCTCTGAACTACTAGAAGGTGTGCCGACCTTTACCGAGCAAGGCTACAACCTTGTTAACGGTGCGTTGCGTGGATTTATTGCCCCCTCCGGCCTGCCGGAAGAGGTCGAGGCCAGTCTGATTAGTGCCTTCGAGAAGTCCTACGAGGATCCAAAATTTCAAGAGGCTATGCTCAAATCTGGGAATCCTACCAGTCTGACGACAGGAGATGATTTTCAAGCACTCAACGCAGAGCAGCTTGAACTGGCCGAGCGTGTTTGGGAAACCTCACCCTGGAAATAAATTGAGTGGCCGGGGTGTTCAATCACCCCGGCCGACCATGGTCAGACCCCTTCCTCACGCCCCGTAATAAGATAAACGTCTCCTCCACCATGTCACTCGACTCGCTTGGTGGTAGACGCTCTACGAGCAAGTCAGCCAGAGAATAGAACATGAAACAGACCACTTCAGGGCAAGGACCTCATCCCGACCTCATCACCGGTATCGCCATCATCGTTGTCTCAGGGTTTCTTCTGCTACGCACACCCGACATGCCGACCATGAGTTCGATGCTGCCTATAACAATGCTGAGCACGCTAATCGGGCTCTCTGTATTAATGATCTTACGGGTTTTCATCGCCACTCGAAGCGAGCGTTTTAAAGCCCCGCGACTCAAAGTCTTCGAAAATTTGCCGCGCTTTCTCGGCATCGTCGTGGCCATTGGGCTCTACGTGGCCGGCGTGAGCTTGATCGGCTTTTACACAACCACCGCGGTTATGGTGCCTTTGGTAGCGTGGTGCTTCGGCTATCGGGATATCAAGCGGTTGCTGCTGGCGGACCTGATATTCACCGGAGGCTTGGCGATAATTTTTGCCTTGCTGATGGGTCAGTATCTCCCCACTGAATTCTTCATACGCTGAACGAGGGCTGACACATGTATGGAAGTTTGATTGATGCACTCCCAGCGGTGCTGTCTCTCGGCAATTTCGCCGCTGTCGTGCTCGGCGTCATAACAGGCATCTGTATTGGTGCCTTGCCCGGGCTCAGCGCCACCATGGCAATCTCGGTACTGATTCCCTTCACCTTTGGCATGGATCCACTGGTGGCACTCGGCATGATGGCCGGTATCTATAACGGCGCCATGTACGGTGGTGCTATTCCCGCGGTGCTGCTGCGCATTCCCGGCACCCCCGCCGCCGTAGCCACCAGCTTCGACGGCTACCCAATGGCCCAGCAAGGCAGGGGCGGCTATGCGCTTCAGGTCTCAGTGGTGTCATCCGCCATCGGCGGCATCGTCTCGGCTATCGTGCTCATGCTATTGGCCCCGCCGCTGGCCAAGGTAACGCTGCTGTTTGGCCCCGCCGAGGTTTTCTGGGTCGCTGTCTTCGGCCTCTCGGCCATCGTCTTCCTGCTCGGCGGCGACGTCCTCAAGGGCTTGTTGAGCGCCTGTTTCGGCGTTTTCGTCTCGCTGGTCGGGCTAGACTCCATCTCCGGTTATGACCGCTACACCTTCGGCCATCTGGAGTTACTCGACGGTATCAACATCGTGGTGCTGCTCGTCGGGCTCTACGCCATACCGCCGGCAATCGCTCTCCTGGAGGAAGTCGTGGATGTCGACACCTCCACGGCCACAAAGCTCAATACGACGAGCCTCTGGAAGGCCTTTCCGAGCATGCTGAGATTCTGGAAGACTTGGCTGCGCTCTTCGGTGATCGGCGTGTTCGTCGGCATCCTGCCAGGCGCTGGCGGATCAATGGCGGCCTTTCTCAGCTACAACGAAGCACGTCGCGCATCCAGTAATCCCGACGAATGGGGAAAGGGCGAACCCGAGGGCGTAGCGGCCTCCGAGACCGCCAACAACGCCGATACCGCCTCGGCACTGATTCCCGCCTTGACGCTCGGCATCCCCGGCACCGCGGTGGCTGCGGTGATGCTCGGTGGCCTGATGATCCACGGTCTGCAACCTGGCCCGATGCTCTTCCGTGACAACCCCGACATTGTGTTCGGCTTCATGTGGCAGTTCCTGTTCGCCGCTATCTTGTTGATCGTGCTCGGCGGTGCCTTGGCCACCAATAGCTTTGCCCAAGTGTTACGCCTACCGCGCCCGCTGCTTGGTGCCTTCATCATCACCTTAGTGGTTGTAGGGGTTTACTCGATCAATGGCCGAATGTTCGATGTCTACTTGATGTTAGGCTTTGGCTTAATTGGCTACTTTATGGACAAACTGAAGTTCCCATTACCCCCCGTCGTATTAGGACTGATTCTCGGCGGCTTCGCTGAGCAGAACTTGCGACTGGCTCTGCGTATTGGTGGCGGCGATTGGACAGCCTTGGCAGCGAATACAACGTCGAAGGTGCTTATTGTCATGATTCTTCTTGTCATTCTTATGCCACTCATTTCACGACTGTCCCGCCTCAAGAAGAGCCAGTCGACAGCACCATAAGACCCAATGAATAAATTATGCCCTTCAACCTAAATGGCATGAAAGCGCGGCGCTCCCAGCCGCGCTGTTCTTTTGGTTGCACCTGACATGGAGTGCCTCCTCAGTTCACCGGCAAGTGAGTGTCTGTTTGGTGAGCAATATTGGGGCGTCATGCATCACTAAGGAATGAGATCCAATTAATTGAAATAGTCAAAACAGTTGCTGACTTAACTTTATTCTGGCTACCTTCAACTTTGTTGGATCAGGCGATCGTCGACCGTTATTTTCACTTCGACATCTGAATAAGTTGGCAACCGCGTTTGCAATTAGTGTCTATGCACTCTCTCAAGAATGCTCAATAGAAATGATACGAATAGCCTTAGATTCGCCACTAAGCCGAGAATAGCCCTCTTCCTGGCATGGTTTAATGCTGATGTGTGAGTATCAGCCAGTCTCGCCGCCGCACACCTTAAACTTCTTCCCATTACAACAAATTAGGTGTCAGTTCAAATCAGGCCTGCAGCGTTTTATAGTTAAGAGTTTAACTGTTGCCCGGAGGATCGCCGCTGCCAAAGCTTTATCCCAATCGCCATAATCACCCAAGTCACCAGCGCCGCAATCACATCGTCTAACACAATGCCAAAGCCGCCATGGACATACTCTGCCAAATGAATCGGCGGCGGCTTCAATCCATCGAAGAAACGATAAACACCGAATGCTATCGCCATGACCAGCGGATGACGCGCAGCGGCTAAGCCTATTACCGCTAGCGGAAAGGCAACGTACTCATCGGCAACGATACTGCCATGATCCAAACCGTCATAGTGCCAGGCAGCGACGTGGCAAACTGGCACTGCTAGTACCAGCAAAACAGCGATGATGGAGCCCTGCTGAACCAGCGGGCGGCTCAATAACCACCACGCCAAGGGAATGCCCAGCAGCGAGCCAAAAGTACCTGGCGCCACCGGCGCTAGCCCCAGCCCAAAGCCGGTGGCTATCCAAAAATTAACCGTATCGAGCATTAACCCGCCTGCTGCGCTTGGCGCTCAAGTTCAGCGGTCATCTCTTTGGGTAAGTTGAGGGCACTGCCCAACTGGTCAAGCCAGGCGCGCTCCATGGGGTTTTGGTCGTCAGTCACGGCCACGCTAATAAGGTACATTTCCCGCGCCGCCTGGGGGGAATCGGCTTCCCGAGCCAACGCCTGAGCATCCAACGGTGCTTTTAGCTGCCTCTCAACCCAGTTAAGCATCTCCTGGTCAGCCCCTAGCGCATCGATCTGTTCGGTAATCAGCGCCTGCTCCTGCTCATCAATATGCCCATCGGCTCGGGCGGCCATAATCATCGCCTGCAGTAACTCCAGGCTGCGGCGCTCCTGATACTCACCGCTAAGCACTTCTACCCGCTCGCCCTCTGACGCAGCTTGGGCAGTATTTTGCTGGGTATTGCCATTTTTCGCCGCTTGGGAGCTCTGCCACGCCTTCCAGGCCAGCACGCCAACGCCCGCAATGGCGCCGTATTTCAGCGCTTTGCCGCCCATACTACGGCCGCGTTTGGAACCCACTAACATGCCCATGGCGCCACCGCCGAGCAGGCTTTTCATATCAAAACCGCTGGAGGAGCCGCCTTTACTGCTACTACCGCCCAACTGCTTTGAAAGCCCGCTCAACATGCCTTTAACATCAACCCCACTGCTGCTGCCGCCCTTCTGGCTGCCACCGGCTTGCTGCATAAGCTGCTGTAAAATCTTGCTTGCGTTCATCCTTGTACTCCTAAGAAACTATTATATTGAGTGCGCGCTTGATGTTTTAACCACGTTATAGAACATGCTGTATGAACGCAGCATGAACTAACCTCCAGACATTAAAGAAGCGCGCCCTTCACTTCTACCGTGCTGCCTTGTCGGCTGGCACGCACGTCTATACGGACTGGCATTTGCTCTTTCAGTTCGCTGACATGAGAGATCACTCCGATCATACGTCCGCCCATTTGCAGCTCGCTGAGCATGGCGATGGCTTGATCCAGAGCATCCTGATCAAGGCTACCAAAGCCTTCATCGATAAATAGCGTATCCAACTGAATGCCGCCAGCATACGCTTGCACCACATCCGAAAGCCCCAGCGCCAACGACAGCGCCGCCATAAATGACTCGCCGCCGGAAAGTGTTGCCACCGAACGGTTCTTGCCGGTATAGGTATCGGCTACATCGAGCTCCAGGCCTGACGCTTTATTGCCTTTTGAGGGATCTTCCCGGCGCACCAACTGATAGCGCCCGCGGCTCATACGCACCAGCCGCTCGGAGGCTTGAATCAACACGTCATCCAGCAACACGCCCAACACAAAGCGCTGCAAACTGATGCGATGCCCGGTGCGGCCGTTGGCGACTTCACTGAGCGTGCCCCACAGCTGGTACTGGGCTTCCAGTTCGGCCTGGGCGGCGTGGGCCGCGGCTAGCTTTTGGTGAATGCCTTTGAGCGTGGTTAACCTGCCGTCAAGCGTTCGCCACGCCTCTAACTGGGTATTCTCTTCCGCTTGAGCAGCCTCGGTTACCTGTGTCAACGCAGCGAGATCTGGCGGCGTTTTATCCGCCAGCTGGGTTTGATAACTCTGCAGCGCGCCTTCCAGTTCAGCCAGGCGCTGTTGATACGCTTCGACTTGATGAGCCAGCTCTTGCTGCTGGGTGTCGTTTAACTGCGCCATCTGGAATGCCGCATCATCCTCGAAGGGGCTGGCCTGCAGCGCCGCTAGCCACTCGGTTTGCGCCTGCGCTTGCTCCTGTTGGCGATGCTCGACGCGTTCGCTAGCGCCGCGTAACTGCTCTTCCGCCCTTGCCAGCTGGGTTTGAGCGATCGATAGCGCCTGCTGAGCGCTCTCCCAGGCTTTTTCAAGCTGTGCAATCTGACGCTCCAGCTCGGCGAGGGTTCGGCGCATGGCCTCTGGGTCACGGGCCTCTTCCGGCAGCGATTGACTCAACTGGTCGCGCTGGCTCTCCAAACGCAACGCCTCTTCTTTAGACTTTTCAACTTCTGGCCGCTGGGCTTTCAGCTGCTTATCCAGCGCGCCCCACTCCCGGCGCAGCGCGTCACGGGCAGCGGTTTGCTGGCTAATTTCACCCTCAACGCTTTCCCGCCGCTGCGCTTGGCGACGCAATTCTTCGCAGGCATTGTGCAGTTCCATGAGCGCTTGGTTCGCCCACTCGCCCAGATGCTGGCTAAGCCGCTGAATCTGCTCTGCGTTGTGGCTAATCTGCTGGGCGAGCTGATGGTGATGACGTTCAGCGGCTTGCTGCGCCTGTCGGCTTTTTTCCAGGGCAGCGCGCGCCGTGTCTACCTGCGCTTGGGTAACGATAGCTGCGTTTTGAGCCGCTGGAGCTGGGTGGTCACGGCTGCCACATACCGGGCATGGGGCATCCACTTCAAGGCTAAGCGCCAACAGTGCAGCCTGCCCCTGGTGCCAGCGCATCTCCTGCTCTGTGGCATGACGCTGCGCTTGCGCTGCTTCGCTTTGCTGGTGGCTGAGTGCGTCCGTTGCCTGCTGCTGTTGGACGGTTAATTCCCGCCCCTGCCGGGTCAGCGCGTCCAGCTCTTGGCGCTGCTTGAGTAGGCTTGCATGGCGGCTTAGCTCCGCGGGGGCGCTGGCCAGTTGCTGGAACTCCAGCTGCAAACGCTCAAGGTTCACGCCAATGGCTTCGCCTTGATGACGAATACTCTCTAGCTGGGCCTCATCGCGCTTTAGCGCAGCATCGGCTTGTTGCCAGGCGGCCTGCGCCGTTTGAAAACGCGCCTGCAGCTCGCTTAACTGCTGACCTTTGTGGATAAACTCCCCCAACTGGCGATACCGATTCCGCAGCGCGGGGAGTTCCGCCTGGCGTTGTCGTGCCACTTCTAGCGCTTGCTGCGCCTGTTCTGCGTTAGTGCGCTGGCTGGTTAACCCGGCTTGCGCCTGGCGCTGCTCTGCTTGAGCGGCAGCTAACGCCTGCTGCGCTTGGGCGAGCGCAGTGCTCTGCGGGCGCAGCGCCTGAGCGCGGGCGCTTTGCGCTAAACGCCCTTTAATGCTTTCTATGTGGGCCTGCTGCTCAAGATGACGAGCTTTATCCGTCGCAAGCGACTCCCGGGCCGCAAATTGGCGCTGCAGCGCCTGGGCTTCGTCGCGCTGCTGTTCGGCCTGACGGCGCTGCTGCTGGGCGGTATCAAAGCGTAGCCGCGCCTGTTCAACCTGAGGTGTCAGCGCCTCTTGCTCTTGCGCTAGTGCGGCTTCGCTTTCCAGCTCACCACCGGCGAGAATGCCGCTGATATGCTGGCGGTGGTCGTTTACCGCCCGTTCGATTTGATTGGCCTGGGTACGCAGGCGCTCTTCAATACGCTGAAAAATCTGCGTTTGAAATAATTGAGAAAAGATTTTCTCGCGATCTTTTGAATCTGCTATCAGCAACTCGCGAAACTTCCCCTGGGGTAGCACCATGACCTGACGGAACTGGTTAGCATCCAGGCCGATCAGGGTTTGCAGTTCTGCGGTGGCATCGTTGACCTTGCGTGCTACCAGGCAGGTTTCCTGCTCACCCTCCGTGTTCAAACGCCACAGCTGGGCTTCCGCGTTATGGGTGGTGGTGCCTTCGCCGCGCGCTTTGGGGCGCTCCTGCTGGGGCACGCGACGCACCCGGTAATCAACGCCACGTAAGCGAAAATCCAGCGTGACTTCGGTCAGCAGCGTGGCATTGGCCTGGTCGCAGCGCATCTGGGTAGGGTCGCGCTCATTGCCGGTGGTTTGGCCGTAGAGCGCGAAACACAGCGCATCGAGAATCGAGCTTTTACCGGCGCCGGTAGGCCCGTTAATCAGAAACAGCGGGCTTCTACCCAGCGCGGTGAAATCGATAGTTTCAGAACCGGCAAAAGGCCCAAACGCCTGCATGGTGAGGACTAATGGCGTCATTGCTGGGCCTCATCGCGCTGCAGTTGGGTAATTAACGCTGCCATGGCGCTTGCCTGTTGTTCGCTCATGGCTTCTCCGCTGGTTTGATTAAAGAAGTCGCTGAACATATCCAGGGCATCAAAGCGCTGCCGGTCGCGATCAAGCTGCTGTTTACCTCGTGCGTCCAGCATGCCGGGCTTCTCCAGATGCAGTACGTTGGGATACACATCGCGCAGCTTGCCCATGGGGTCGAGAATGGCGTGGCGATCAGTAAGCCGCACCAGCAGGTAGTCATCGGCGTGTGGGTCTGTTCGCCCCTGGGCGATCAAGGTACCAATCTCGCCCTCTAATACGCGCACTTCACGGCTGGGTATCAGCGGGATCTGTTCGATCTGGGTGACGCCGGACGCGTCGATATCCACCAGCGTGACGCCTTTGCGCTGATTGGCTTCGGAAAAGCTGTATTTGAGCAGCGAGCCGCTGTAGCGGATATGCTCACCGCCGCGATACTGCGGGCCGTGGAGATGGCCAAGCGCCACGTAATCAAAGCCTTGCATCGGCTCCCAGGCGACGCTTTCGGCGCCGCCCAGGGTCAGCGGGCGCTCGGAATCAGAAGCGCTGCCGCCATCCACAAAGCAGTGGCTCATCAACACACAGGGGCGCGTAGGGTGGCGCTGCTCGCTAATGCGCTCAACCAGATAGCGGTGGGCACCGTCAAAATCGCGCACCTCAACGTTGAACTGGCTGCGCACATGCTCGGGATCAGCGTAGGGGATACCGAACACATCGACTTCAACACCTTCAATAGTCAGTGTGACGGGTGTGTAAAAATCAGCTAAGTCGGAAAGGATATGCAGCCCTGCTTGGCGGAGGTGGCGCGCGCCGAAACGAAGCCGCTCGGCACCGTCGTGGTTGCCCGAAATCATGATCACCGGCAGTTTACGCTCCTCGCAGAGCGCGTGGAGCACCTCATCCAGCAGCGTTACCGCCGCCGAGGGGGGTACCGAGCGGTCGTAGATATCGCCCGCAATCAGCACCGCATCGACGTTTTCGCGATCGATGATCTCAATAAGTTGGTCAAGCACATGGCGCTGATCATCCAACAACGAAAGGTTGTGGAACAGCCGTCCCAAGTGCCAATCGGCGGTATGAAGTAGACGCATAACAAGCTCAGCAAAAAGTGTGTAGCGGCATGATAACAACCCGACACTCAATCTACTTATAAAACGCCATCTACCCACAAAAAAGCCCCGCACGCAGGCAGGGCTATCAGTACGAGTTGGCGCTATTAACGACGGAATGCGTCAGGGTAGCTAGTGAGATCAACGCCCCACATGACCGGCAGCAGGAAGTACACTGCTGCCACAATCAGCAACATGGCGATGATGTTGATCCAGAAGCCGGTGCGCACCATCTCGATAATTTTCAGTTTGCCAGTGGCGAAGATGATTGCGTTGGGCGGAGTACCTACTGGCAGCATAAAAGCACAGTTGGCGGCCATGGCGGCGGGCACCATCAGCACGAAGGGGTGGATATCCAGTGCCAACGCCAGCGATGCCAACACCGGCAAAATCATGGTCGCCGTGGCGGTATTCGAGGTGATTTCGGTTAAGAACAGCACCATCCCGGTCGCCAGCAGGATGACCAGTAGGAAGTTGGCGCCTTCCAGCACGCTCATTTGCCCACCAATCCACTCTGCCAGGCCGGAAGAGCCGAAGCCTGCAGCGATCGCTAAACCACCCCCGAACAGCAGCAGAATGCCCCAGGGAACGTCTTTCGCCACATCCCAACCCAGCAGGCAGCCACCCTTATTTTTGGAAGGAATCAAAAACAGCAGTAGCGCGGCAACAATCGCGATCATGGTGTCATTGATACCAGGGATATTGATGATCTGGCCTTGCCACAAGAACGAGCGAGTGATCCACATAAAAGCCGCAAACAAGAAAACCGCCAGCACCGCTTTTTCTTCGAAGCTGGTGTTACCCAAGGCCGCTTTTTCTTTGTTTATAAGTTCTCTGCCACCCGGCAGGTGACTAAATTCGATGCGGAAAAACACCCGCGTCAGTAGTAGCCAAGTGCTGAACAGCAGCACCACTACCACAGGGAAAGCAAACATAAGCCAACCGGCAAAAGAAATCTCGATGCCAAACAGCTGATTCACAATCGCGGCAAGAATAATATTGGGTGGGGTACCAATTAGCGTGCCCAAACCACCAATGGTACCGCCGTAGCCGATACCAAAAATCAGCGCTTTGCTGAACTTATCGATTTCGGCGCTGTGGTCGCCGTCACTTTTCGCCAGCTCTTGGCTAACCTGGTACACGATAGCGGTACCGATGGGCAGCATCATCATGACCGAGGCGGTGTTGGAGACCCACATCGACAAAAAGCCGGTCGCGGCCATAAAGCCAAATACAATACTGTTAATACTGGTGCCCAGCACGGCAATAATCGACAGCGCAATACGCTTGTGTAGATCCCACCTTTCCATTGCCAGCGCGATCATAAAACCGCCTAGAAATAGGAAAATAATCGGATTACCGTAAGCAGCGGTCACCGTATTGCCATCCAGCGCGCCGGTTATCGGCAATAGCACAATGGGCAGCAACGAGGTCGCGGGTATAGGAATGGCTTCGGTGATCCACCATACGGCTACCCACAGGGTGGTGGCGAGCACCATGCGCCCTTCAAAGCTTAAGTCTTCAGGGTGAAAAAACATCACTACAAAAGCGAACAACAGCGGGCCAAGCAGCAGGCCAATCTTCTGAGGAGTCGTATAGGCAGGCGGCTTAGGTTGAGGGGTAGGATTGCGCTTGGCATTGGAAGCCGCGGCATTGGCGGCCCCACCCGTTGGCAGCGCGCACATCAATAGGTTTTTGGCTTGGTAGTGGGAATGCCATAGCTGATCCCATACCGTCATCAGGGCAGTTTTATGCATACAATTTGCGCCACTTACGGTCAGAGTGAAAAGAACACATCGAGGGTCGGCATCCAGGTAAATAAGCCACCCGATGGGTAACGCGGAACCTTCTTTGGCGCCATTTATTAACTGCAATAAGCAATTAGTCCAGTCATTTGCCCTCAATTACAACCAAAGTCTAACAGCCTTTGGTTGTAGCTATTAGCAAATGCAACCGCTAAATAAGCGCAATGTGCGCTAACGAACTGACTTACCCCCTCAGCACGATCATTGTCTGGTAAGGAAACTTCGTCTGTGCGGCTAAAAATCGCACTGCCACCAGGATGGAATCTGTGAAACATCTTCTCCGTTTTGTGCGTCCGCACCCTACGTTTGCAGCGCCGTGGAACGCTACTGCCCCGGTCAGGGAAGAGCTCTTTAGCGCAGAGCGGCTTGAACAGCACGCCGGCAGCTTGGCGCTTAGACAAACAGTGACTCGCACGCCACCCAACGTAGTATCGTTAACACGACGTCTCAACGATAACGCTAAAACACTATTGGCCGTTTATCGCGACAGTGCGACAGCGCTGGCAGACGGCCGCGATATTGTGCCTGCCGCCGCTTGGCTGCTCGACAATTACCACCTGATTGAAGCTCAAATTCGTGAGATACGCAGTGACCTTCCCCCCGGTTACTACCGCCAGTTACCGAAGTTAGCCGATGGACCTTTTGCGGGATACCCAAGGGTATTCGGCATTGCCTGGGCCTTTGTGGCGCATACCGACAGCCACATCGACCTGGAGAATTTGCAGAACTTTATCACCGCTTATCAGCGCACTCAGCCACTGACAATTGGCGAACTATGGGCGGTAGCAATCACGTTGCGTATTGTGCTGATTGAGAACTTGCGCCGACTTGCCGACCAAATTAGCAGCGAACAAACAGCGAGAGACGAAGCCGATGCTTTGGCGACAAAGTGGCTAACGCCCACCAACCAGCAAACCTCACAGGCACACCATGCTTTTCACCTTGAAACCAGCACCCTTAATGTTTACACAGGGCCGCTAGCAGAACCTTTCACCGCACAATTAGCCAAGCGACTACGTGGCTTAGACCCGCGTAGCAGCCCCCTGGCAGGCTGGCTTGATGAGCAGCTTAGCCATCAGGGTGTCACCATTGACGAGATGGTTCAAAACGCCCAGCAGCGCCAAGGTGCCGCCAATGTTAGCGTGCGCAATATCATTACCAGCATGCGCTTTGTTTCCAGTATCGACTGGGCCGAATTGTTTGAGAGTGTCAGCTTGGTGGATAAGCGGCTACGCCAGCAGAGCAACTTTGACCAGCTCGACTTCCCCACCCGAAATCAGTATCGCAGTGCGGTAGAACAGCTCGCCCGAAGCTCTCAATACAGCGAGCTTGAGATCGTGGAGTCGACGCTCTGTTTATCCGACCAGGCCGTGGCTAGTAATGACGATCCTATCGAAGCTGCCCGCCTGGGCGACCCTGGCTATTTTTTAATTGGCTCAGGTCGTGTAACGCTTGAACACCAGATTGGGTTTAAACCCTCCTCTCGTCAGCGCCTGCGTCGCACCCTCATTCACCACGGCATTCGTAGTTATATCGTCATGATGGCCGCGGTGACGCTGAGCCTGATGCTGCTGGCGGGCGTGCTGCTGCTTTCGTTGCCGCTGGTGATTGGCGAGATGCCGTTATTCTGGCTGATGCTACTGGGAGTGTTCGGCTTTCTACCCATTATGGAAGTGGCTACGCTGATCGTTAACCGGCTGATTATCTACTCTATCGATGCTCAGCCGCTGCCTGGCCTCGACCTTTCCAAAGGCGTTCCAACCCAACTACGAACACTGATTGCGGTGCCTACGCTGCTGACCAGCGAAGAAGACCTGCACGAACAGATTGAGCGCCTTGAAGTGCATCATTTATCCAGCGGTGAGGGGGCGTTAGCCTACGCACTACTGCTTGATGGAGTCGATGCCTCACAAGCAGAATTAGCCCACGAGGCAGCGCTTTTATCTGCTGCTTACGCAGCGGTTGAGCAGTTAAATGAGCGTTACTGTTTACACGCTCTGGGCAGTCCAAACGCTCCAGGCAGTCCACAAGCTCAAGGCAGCGACAAACGCTTCTTTCTGCTTTACCGGCGGCGGGTGTTTAACGCCAGCGAGAACACCTGGATGGGGTGGGAGCGTAAGCGTGGCAAACTACATGAGCTAAACCGCTTGCTACGTGGCGCAACGGATACCACCTTTATCGACCCACCGCCACTACCCAGAGATGTACGCTACGTCATCACTTTGGACGCTGACACCCGCCTGCCCCGAGGCGCCGCAAGCCGACTGATCGGTAAAATGGCACATCCGCTAAACCAGCCACGTATGGATCTAAAGCTACGCCGGGTCGTGGAGGGGTACGCGATATTGCAGCCTCGCGTCACGCCATCGCTGCCCACGGGGGGGGAGGGCTCCATCTATCAGCGGCTATTCTCGGCACCCGGGGGTATCGACCCTTACGCCGCCGCTATCTCAGATCTCTACCAGGATCTGGTTGGCGAAGGCTCGTTCGCCGGTAAAGGTATTTACGACGTTGACGCTTTTGAAACATCACTGGTTGGCCGGGTGCCCGACAACACCCTGCTCAGTCACGATTTGTTTGAAGGGGTATTTGCCCGTGCGGGGCTTGCCTCCGATATCGAAGTGATTGAAGACTTCCCGGCCCGTTATGACGTGGCCGCCAAGCGCCAACATCGCTGGACACGCGGCGATTGGCAGCTGCTCCCCTGGCTAATCGCCTCGGCACTGCCGCTCACCGGGCGACTGAAAATGCTTGGCAACCTGCGCCGCTCAGTGTTACCACCATTCGTCCTGGCAAGCCTTGCCGTCAGTTGGCAATTACCGCTTAGCATGGCCGTCGTCAGTACGCTGCTATTACTGGCGGTTGTCGGCGCACCGATACTGCTCTCTTTGGCCGCCTCATTTGTTCCCTTCCGTGCATGGGCAAAGCTACGCCACCACTACCACCTTTGGTTTGACGAACTAAAGCTGGGTAGCGTGCAAATTCTGCTATTGATCATATTTTTGCCTGACCAGGCGTGGCGCATGCTGGACGCCATTGCCAGAACCTTAGTTCGCTTGCTGATCACCCACCGTCGTCTGCTTGAATGGACATCTGCCGCCCAGTCGATGAAAAGCCCGCCACTAACGGTGCTGGGATTCTACCAACGCATGGCGCCCGGCACCGCACTAGGGCTAGCGGTGGCTATCAGTGCACTCTGGACAGCCAGCCACACATGGCCAATCACACTGCCCATGGCGCTACTCTGGTTGGCTGCTCCGGCAGTGGCATCTTGGCTGAGCAGCAGCACAAGCGTTGTTGTTCAACCCAGCATTTCGGCAGAAGAAGCCCATGAGCTACGAGCAATTGCACGGCGAACCTGGCGCTATTTCGAAACCTTTGTGACCACCACAGATAGCTGCTTACCGCCGGATAACTTTCAAGAGGATCCCCAGCCCGCCCTCGCTCAGCGCACCTCGCCAACCAATATGGGGCTCTATCTACTCTCCACCCTGGCTGCGCGGGACTTCGGCTGGATTGGCACCCATGAGACGCTTGAGCGATTAGAAGCAACGCTAACCGTCATGCAGGGACTCCCCCGCTACAGGGGTCACTTTTACAACTGGTACGCCACCCACGACCTGCGCCCGCTTAACCCCCGCTATGTATCAACGGTGGATAGCGGCAATCTCGCCGGGCATCTCATCGTTATCGCCAATGCCTGCGAAAGCTGGCAGGCGACAGGCTATCTAGCGGATCCACGTGTGGGGATTGCCGACACGCTCCACCTTGCCCGACAGGCACTCAAACAGGTTCCAACGCTGCAGGAAAAATTAGCGGTTCAATTGAGTGTGCAGTTCGAAGCCATTGACGCCCAGCTGAATGGCGAAGTGATGTCATTGGAATGCTTGGCAAATATCGCCGCACTGATGGATAGCACGTTAGACGAGGCGCGAACGCCCCTTGGTGCGCATAGTGACGCGTATAGCGAAGATCTGCAGTTTTGGCTGGAAGCGTTACAGACCTCAGTCGCTCAACACAGCCATGACCGGAATCCCCCACCAAGCCTACCCAAGGGGGCAATCGCCTTGCGCCTGCAACAGCTTGCGGATTCAGCGCGACGCCTGGCACTGGGCATGGATTTCGCGTTCCTGTTCAATCGCGAGCGCCAACTGTTGTCGATTGGTTATTCACTTGACGAAAACTGCCTGGATACCAGCTGCTACGACCTGCTGGCTTCCGAGGCACGGCTGGCCAGCCTGTTTGCCATTGCCAAAGGTGATATTCCCACCCGCCACTGGTTCAGACTTGGACGTGCCGCCACGCCCGTTACCTTTGGCTCAGCGCTGATCTCCTGGTCGGGGTCGATGTTTGAATACCTAATGCCGTCGCTGGTGATGCGCGCTCCGGGCGGCAGCCTGCTGGAGCAAACCAACCGGCTGATAGTGAAGCGTCAAGAGACCTATGCCGCACAGCTCTCCGCGCCCTGGGGTATTTCTGAATCCGCCTATAACGCCCGGGATATGGAGTTTACCTATCAATATTCTAATTTTGGGGTGCCGGGTTTGGGTCTCAAACGGGGGTTGTCTGCCGACTTGGTTATTGCGCCCTATGCTACCGGGTTAGCCGCCATGGTTGACCCCAGCGGCGCCTGTCGCAACTTCAAACGCTTAACGGAGATGGGAGCGCTGGGCCGCTACGGTTTCTACGAAGCGCTCGATTTCACTCGTTCGCGGCTGCCCGCCGGGGAAAGCGTGGTGATTGTGCGCAGCTTTATGGCCCACCACCAGGGCATGACCATTGCCGCTATTGCCAATACCTTGAATTATGGCCAGATGCGCGCCCGTTTTCACCGCGAACCGATGATCCAAGCCAGCGAACTGCTGCTTCAAGAGCGCGTTCCTCGTAACGTGGCGATTGCCCACCCCCGCGCCGAAGAGGTGAAATCCACCGCCAGTCAGACAATAAACGAGGCACAAACCATTCGCCGCGCGTCAACAACGGCCAGTGGCCCGCCTGTTACTCACTTACTCTCCAACGGCTGCTACTCGGTGATGCTCACGGCCACCGGCGGTGGCTACAGCAGATGGCGTAACGTTGCCATTAGTCGCTGGCAGCCGGACGCCACCCGCGACCACTTAGGCAGCTTTATTTTTCTACGCGACAGCAAACACCCCGGCGTGTGGACCGCCACAGGACAAACGGCGGCACACCCCGCCGAGGTAAACGATGACCATAGCTACGCGATATTTGCCGAGGATTATGCCCGCTACAGCCATCGTCACGACGATATCACCAGTCATATGGAGGTGCTGGTTTCCGGCGAGGACGACAGCGAAGTTCGCCACCTCTCGCTCACTAATAACAGCCGCCACGCCCGCGACATCACGCTTACCTCCTATTCAGAATTAGTCTTGACCAGCCCGAATGCCGACAATGCCCACCCCGCCTTTGCAAAAATGTTTGTGGTGACCGAGTATCTGGAAGCCTTCAACGCATTGATCGCCACAAGACGGCGGCGCTCGCCCGATGAAGCGCAGGTGTGGGCGGCTCATTTTGCAGTCGTTGAAGGCGATATAATTGGCGAGCTAGAGTTCGAGACCGACCGAGCCCAGTTCTTAGGCTGCGGCCGAAGCATGCTGCACGCCTCAGCGTTAGCAGAGGGGCAACACCTTTCGGGCAGTGTGGGTAGCGTACTGGATCCAATTTTTGCGCTGCGCTACTGCCTGCGCGTAGCCCCCGGCAAAGCCGCCCGAATCGCTTACTGGACTGTCGTCGCCCCCTCCCGTGAAGCGCTGATGGATCTTATTGATAAACATCACGACCGCAGTGCTTTTGAGCGCGCTAAAACCCTCGCCTGGACTCAGGCACAGGTTCAGCTTCGCCATTTGGGCATTCAGCCTGAAGAAGCCGCTGACTTTCAGCGCTTGGCCGCGCCGATTCTTTACCCTGATGCCCGCTTTAGAGCCCCTGCCGAGGCCATTGAGCGCGGTGCCGGGCCACAGTCGCGGCTCTGGCAACATGGCATTTCCGGCGATCTGCCGATTATTCTGATGCGCATCGATAGCATTGATGACATTGGTCAGGTACGCCAACTGCTGCGCGCCCACGAATATTGGCGTATGAAGCGGCTAGGCGTGGATGTGGTGATTATCAATGAGCGCTCCTCCTCTTATATTCAGGATCTTCAGCAAGCCATTGAAACCGCAGTGCTTAGCAGCCAAGCCCAGCCTCGTTTTAAAAAGGATTTCGCTCAGGGGTCTGTGACAACACTACGCGCCGACCTGATGAGCTTGGAAGTGCGTACACAGCTTCAGTCGATAGCCTGCGTCGCGTTAATGGCCCATCGCGGCAGCATAGCGAACCAGTTAGCCCTGACGCTGCCCGTACTCCGTGCACCAACGCCACTCCACTCCTTGATCAAACGCCCCCTACCCAAGCACATCCCCCTCAATGTCAGTGAAACGCCGCTCCCAGCACTTGAGTTTTTTAATGGGCTGGGCGGCTTTGCCCGGGATGGCCGTGAGTATGTAACGGTACTTGAGGCTGGGAGTTCCACGCCCGCGCCGTGGATAAACGTGATCGCCAACGCAGGCTTCGGCTTTCAGGTGTCAGCAGAAGGCGCGGGCTATGTATGGGCGGATAACAGCCGCGAAAACCAGCTGACAGCCTGGTCAAACGACCCTGTTATGGATCCGAGTGGCGATGTGATCTATGTTCGCGATGAAGAGTCGATGGCGCTCTTCACCGCCACGGCCCGCCCTTTACGGGATCATGGCCGCTACATAGCGCGGCACGGCTTCGGCTATAGCCAGTTCGAGCATCAAGCGGATGGAATTACCCTGGCGCTGCTGCACTTCGTGCCGTTAGAGGCTCCGCTTCGAATTTCACGGCTACGCCTTACCAATCACTCCGGGCGGCCACGCAAGCTCTCCGTGACGGCTTATGCCGAGTGGGTGCTGGGTACTTCGCGCAGCGGCTCGGCGCCTTTTCTTATCTCACACCCTGATGCCGATAGCGGCGCGCTGCTGGTCGAGAACCCCTGGAATATGAATTTCCCAGGCCGTGTAGCGTTTCTGGATATCGGTACCCACCCAACCTCGTGGACGGCTGATCGATGCGAATTTATCGGCTTCGGTGGCAGCTTGGCAGCGCCCGCGGGGCTACGCAGCCACGCCTTGTTTTCCGGCGCCCACGGTGCGGGGTTGGATCCTTGCGCCGCGCTTAACCGTAGCGTAACGCTAGCGGCCGGTGAAAGCGTCGATATCGTCGTATTAATGGGTCAGAGCAGTTCCACTGCCGAGGCAAAAACACTGATTGCGCGTTACCGCGAGGCGGATATTGACGCCGAACTCGCCATAGTGACTGCCCACTGGCAAACGCAGCTTAACGCGGTACAAGTGACCACCCCTGACCGCGCCATGGACATCATGCTCAACGGCTGGTTGATGTACCAAACCATTGCCTGCCGGATCACCGCGCGCTCAGGTTTTTACCAAGCCAGCGGCGCCTATGGCTTCCGCGACCAGTTGCAGGACGGTATGGCATTAACCTTCACCAGCCCCGAAACCACTCGCGAGCATTTACTGCGCGCCGCCTCCCGCCAGTTTATTGAAGGCGATGTGCAGCACTGGTGGCTGCCCCACTCCGGCCAAGGGGTGCGTACACGCATTTCCGATGACCGGGTGTGGCTGGCCTATGCCTGCGCTCGTTATATCGCCACCACCCACGATGCCGCCGTGCTGGATGAATCGGTAAGCTTTCTGGAAGGCGCTGAATTAGCCCCTGGCGAGCACGACAGTTTTTTCCAACCGATGATGGCAGCAGAAACCGCCTCGCTGTTTGAGCACTGCGCCCGTGGCTTAGATCAGAGCATTGAGTTGACGGGCGAACTCGGCTTGCCGCTAATCGGTGGCGGCGATTGGAACGACGGAATGAACCGCGTTGGCGAAGCGGGTAAAGGCGAAAGCGTGTGGCTAGGCTGGCTGCTACTGCATACACTGGAGCTGTTTCTACCTTTTGCCCAATCGCGTGAACATTCAGAGCCTTCCGCTTATAAAGAGCCTTCAGCGTTTAAAGAGCCTTCAGCTTATAAAAAGCCGCCAGCATCACGCGCCGAGCGTTGGCGCGCCCACGCAACGGCGTTGCGTATTGCGCTGGAAAGCAACGCCTGGGACGGCCAGTGGTACCGCCGAGCGACCTTCGATGATGGCAGCTGGCTGGGCAGCAAAGAGAGCGACGCGTGCCAAATTGATTCGATTGCCCAGACATGGGCGGTGCTTTCTGGCGCGGCTGAGCCCCACCGGGCGGCGCTCGCCATGCACTCTCTTGAGCGCGAGTTGATCAAGCACGATGAGCAACTGGCGCTACTGTTCTGGCCGCCCTTCGATCAGCCCCAGCGCGACCCTGGCTATATCAGCGGCTACCCGCCGGGAATGCGCGAAAACGGCGGACAATATAGCCACGCGGCGATGTGGGCCATCCTGGCCTTTGCCAAATTAGGCGAAGGCGATAAGGCACACCAGCTTTTCTCGCTACTCAACCCCATCAACCATTCACGCACGCCGGAAAGCGCGGCCCGTTATCACGTTGAACCCTATGTAGTGGCCGCCGATGTTTACTCAGTTGCACCTCATACTGGCCGCGGCGGCTGGACATGGTATACGGGCTCAGCGGGCTGGATGTACCGCGCCGGTATTGAGGGTATTCTGGGTATTCGTCGGGAAGGTGGCTGGCTGGTAATCGCTCCCTGCCTTCCCCACGACTGGCCAGGGTTTAGCGCAACGCTGGCCATTGCCGCCACGCACTACGCGGTTAAGGTCATCACCACCGATAAGGCGCTTAACGCGCAACTTGATGGTTGTCACCTCAGCCTCCAGCAAGGAGAGGTACGTGTCCCATTGGATGGCCAACACCACCAGCTTGAGGTGTTTATTCATCGATCACATAACCCATGTTAACTAACTGTTTGTCAGCCATTTTTCACATTTGCTTCTGACTCACGGCTATATTAGTCTCAACTTGGCACGCTAAGCGTGCTATTTACATTCAGACGGTTATCTCAGATTAACCATCGTCCCATTAGCAATCACACGGAGCCGTGATATGCATAGCGAAACATCAAACGACCTTTCCAAGGCGGGTCTTCAAATCGCCATTCAAGACATCAAGGATGAACTGTTCGATACCCCCGAGTGCGATTACGCCATCGCCCAACTGCTCACCCGCTGGGGCCAAGCTGAAAAAGCCGAACAATTGCTGGATGAGATGCTGATGAAGTGGGGCACTTCACACGAGGTGCTTGCATTAACCCGACGCGGGTATGCGGAAATGGCTGCCAACAGTTCACTAGACGACAGCATCGGCAAGTCGCCCAAAACCGCCCCAGCGACTCTCGAGGTCGTAGCGGCCTAGTCGTCAAAATCAGCACAGCTCGGTTAGCTTGTTAGTGCAGACAACTTCATCGATCAGCCCCTGCCTGCTTAAGCGGTAGGGGCATTTTTATTGAATCAATTTGGCGTGCCTTCGCTAACCCTCGAAATAGCCATCTCATCGACTAAGCGAATATCAGCGTAACGGAGGCAGGCATCAGCTGATAGAATACTGCCCCCTTCAGGCGCGTTAGCGGCCCACCGCCCTAATGCCACCCCACTTTTGACTACCTGAGAGTTCCGCAATGATCGCCACCGCCCACGCAGTATTCCGGCCACTTTTACGGCTGGGCCTTATCCCGCAGATTTTAATCGGTATTGTTGCCGGGGTAGCGCTCGCCCTATTTGCGCCGGGCCTTGCCAGCGATGTGGCCTTGCTTGGCCAGCTGTTTATCGCCGCTTTGCAGGCGGTAGCTCCCATTTTGGTATTTGTGCTGGTAGCCGCAGCGATTTCTGCTCACCAAAAAGGCCAGCCAACCCACATTCGCCCCGTGCTGGTGCTATATGTGGTAGGCACGCTGATCGCGGCGTTAATTGCCGTGGCGGCCAGCTTTCTGTTTCCCACCGAACTCTCATTGAATGCAGGCCAAATTGACGGAAACCCGCCCGGCGATATTTTTAGCGTTCTGCGCGATCTGCTGTTAAATGCGGTGGCCAACCCGGTTAGCGCACTGATGGAAGCCAACTTTATCGCTATTCTGGCCTGGGCCATCGGCCTAGGTTTGGCGCTGCGCCAAGCAAGCGATACCACCCGCCAAGCGTTAAGCGACTTATCCGCGGCGGTCACCCGCATTGTGACGCTGGTGATTCGTTTAGCGCCGCTGGGTATCTTTGGTTTGGTGGCAGGCACGCTGGCAGAATCAGGCGTTGCGGCGCTGCTTAACTACGCCCAACTGCTGGGTGTGATTGTGGGCTGTATGCTGTTTGTGGCGCTAGTGAGCAATCCACTGTTGGTCTACCTCACCACCCGGCAAAACCCATATCCACTGGTATTTACCTGCCTGCGGGGCAGTGCGATTACCGCCTTTTTCACCCGCAGCTCGGCAGCGAATATTCCGGTCAACCTTGAGCTTTGTCGCCGCCTGAAGCTTGACCCTGACACCTACTCGATATCCATTCCACTGGGCGCGACGATCAATATGTGCGGTGCGGCCATCACCATTACCGTCATTACCCTGGCCACCACGCACACACTGGGTATTAGCGTTGATTTTGCCACGGCGCTGCTTTTGTGCGTGGTGTCAGCGCTGGCGGCCTGCGGTGTTTCCGGCGTGGCGGGCGGCTCGCTAATGCTGATTCCCATGGCCGCTAACCTGTTTGGCATTCCCACAGAAGTAGCTATGCAGGCGGTGGCGATTGGCTTTGTGATCAGCGTGGTACAGGACGCCACCGAAACCGCGCTTAACTCCTCCACCGATGTACTGTTCACCGCCGCCGCTTGTCAGGCGCAAGAAGGTAAGCGCGCTTAACCGTTCAGCTTTTAAGCCTTCACCTTTTAACCCTTCACCTTTTTACCATTCACCCTGGGGAGTGGCTTCTTATAACAGCCACTCCTCCTATATCAGCCCTTCCCCTGGGCGCTTTCGCATTAACTATTGGTTGGCTTGAGAAGAGTCGTCAACCGCTCACGCTCATCCTCCTCATAAAAGCTCGGGTCATCGAACAGGTCGCGCTGGGTATCATTGAAGATCATTTCTAGTGCCCCTGCACTACTTTGTACCATTGGTTCAAAGTGAGCCGTATGAGTAATCAAGGCCGTTACGTGGCGACGACGATAAATGGCGTAAATGCCCAACAGGGTAAACACACAGGCGATATAGATCGGCAGGCCGTGGCCACCGACTGCGGTCATCAGTGACCCCGCTGCGATCGGCGCGACGGCACAGCCTGCCCCGTGCATTACCAGCATATCCGCCGAGCCGGAAACAATTTCATCCGGATGCAATTGGTCGATCAACTGCGCCACCGCCAGCGGATAAAGCGAAAACGCCAAACCGCCCCAGATAAAATACAGCCCCAGCAGCACCTCGTGGCTGGGCGCAAAGGGCATGGCCGCGGCAATCAACGCCGCGAGCAGTACCACCCAGGTCATCACCCTGGGGCGGTCATGCTTATCCGAGAAGCGCCCGATAGGTATCTGCAGCAGCGCGCCGCCAATAATCGCTACGCTCATCACCAGCCCTACGCCGCCAATATCAAACCCTAACTGGGTCGCGTAAACCGGGGTCATCGACCAGAACGCCCCCATAGCAAGCCCCGATAACGCGGCAGAAGCCACTGCCAGCGGCGCGAAGCCCAGCAATGAACGTAGGCTGCTTTTGGGCCGCTCTGGGATTTTAGGCTGAACGCGACGGGTCAGGGTAATGGGTAACAGCGCCCAACTGATCAAAATGGCGATCACCACAAAGAGTAAAAAACCTTGCGGTGAAGAGAGCCTCAGCAACTGCTGGGCGAGGGCCAAAGCGCCTAAGTTGACCACCATATACACCGCAAAAATACGCCCGCGCTCGTGGCTCGCGGCTTGGCTATTTAACCAACTTTCGATCACGGTAATTAAGGTGATAAACGATAGCCCATAGACCACTCTCAAAGGCAGCCATACCCACGGGTCAATAAACACCAGGTGTAAAAGCGCCACTGAAGAACAAATTGAGGCGCAAAACCCAAAGGTACGAATGTGGCCCATCCGCCGAATTAATCGTCCGCTCACCCAGGTGCCGCAAATAAAGCCGACAAAATAGCCTGACATAATTAACCCCAACACCGCGCTAGAAAAGCCTTCCATTGTGCCGCGCAGGGTGAGCAGCGTGTTGAGCAAGCCATTGCCTAGCAACAATAGCGCCACACTTCTCAGAATCGATTTAACCGGTTGGAGCATTGCCAATGAACGCATCGCGCTTCCTCGTAGCAGACTTGCTAACGTCGTTAACCTTCTTAACTACATTAAGTCGATGCATAAAAGATGCCACTTGCCGAAAACGCCACATCGACAACAGGCCATTGCGTTAGCAAGCAAGATTATTGACAGGCGATATCATTGACAGGCATGCGTTCTTTATATAGAACGTTCTATATAAAGAACGGCGGGAAGCCTCATGGATAAACTCTCACTCAACACGCTGGGCCAGCACCTTCAAGCACTTCGCCTTGAGCGAGGCTGGTCGCTTTCTCAATTAGCCAATGAAGCGGGCATCGCCAAGTCCAACCTGTGTCGCTTGGAGCAAGGCAACGGTAATCCCACTATCGATACCATTTGGCGGTTGGCGGTGCAGCTCAATGTGCCCTTCGGCACCCTGGTGGCACCCATCAGCGTGCCTCTGGGCGAAGACGGTGTGCAGGTGCGCTTAATTGATCAAGGCAAAGATTCACCCCAGGTGGATGCCTACTGGATGCGCTGCGCGCCGCATACGTTGCGTCATGCTGAAGCCCATACACCGGGCACCCGCGAATCGCTTACGCTAATTAGCGGCTGGCTGGAAGCGGGGCCAGAAGGTGCCACCACGCAGCTAACCCCGGGGAATACCGTGACCTTCCCCGCCGACCAGCCACACCTTTATCGCACCCAAGCAGCGGAGGCCACGTTGATAATGACCATCACCTACGGTGCAGAAGGCCAAACTTCATGAACCAAGTTGCCAGCCACTCTCCACTGCGTAGCGCACTACAGGGCGTGCGCGAAGCCATTCCGCTGCTCGGCGGCTACATTCCGGTGGCGCTGTCGTTTGGCTTGGTCGCCACCCAAGCAGGCTTTAGCACGCTGGAGGCCACGGCTATTTCAGCGTTGATTTACGCCGGGGCCTCGCAGTTTCTGTTTGTCGGGATGATCGCCACCGGCGCACCGCTGTGGTTGGTGGTGGCGATGACGCTGCTGATTAACGTCCGCCATGTGGTGTACGGCCCTAACCTGGCGGGGCTACTGCCGAGCAGCCGCCACTGGCCCTGGTTAATGCACGGCCTCACCGACCAGGTATTTGCCCTGGCCTTAACCCGGCTACCCCAATTGCCCGAGGCTAAGCGCTTTAGTTGGTTTGTGGGTGCATCGCTGTTGGCCTGGGGCGCCTGGATAATCGGTACCGCGGTGGGCGCTACCGCCGGGGAAGCGTTTACCGCCCGCTGGCCGCTGCTGGGTGAGATTATGCCCTTCGCCCTGCCCGCGCTATTTCTGACCATGGTGGCACCACGCTTTACCGATAAGCGCTGGGCCGTGGCCATGGGCTGCACCATTCTGGCCGCACTCGGTTTAACGCTGGTCGGCTGGAGCAATGTGGCGATTCCCCTCGCGGCTGCTTGCGGTGCGCTGTGCTTCTATATGCTGAAATTCCAAAACAAGAGGTGTGAGCAATGAGCAGCGCACTTTGGCTAGCGGTAGCGGTTTCAGCCCTTGGCACCCTGCTGATGCGAGTCGTGCCTTTTTTATGGATGCAGCGACGACTCAACAGCACGACCGGCCTTAATAATATGCCACAGTGGTTGGGTATTCTTGGCCCGCTGATGATTGCCGCCGTGCTGGGGGTGTCCATTGTGCCGGTTAACCCCAACGCTGTTTCCTGGATCGCCACCGCCATCGGGCTTGCCGTTACGCTGCTGGTGTGGTCGCGGGTGCGCTCATTGGGCTGGCCGGTCGCTGCTGGAGTTGGGGTGTTTGGGTTGGTGGAGGTCGCGGCCCTCATTTGGTAATGCTTTGCATTAGCTTTTACGCCATGCCATCATCCTGACTTTTCACTCCAGGGCAGTCGTAAAGTGACCTTAATGTTAAAAGCACACACCCATGGCAAAAAGGTTTTAATGCGTGTGTTGCTGATAACGCTGGCGGCGCTAACGCCCGCGATGTTGACCGCCAACCCGCTACACAGCCCCCCTGACTCGCCGCGCATTGTGACACTTTACCAGGGCGCCACCGACAGCGCCGTGGCACTTGGGCTGACGCCGATTGGCGTGGTCGACTCCTGGTTGGAAAAGCCCATGTACCGCTACCTGCGTGATCCGCTTGATGGCGTCGAGCACGTGGGGCTGGAAACCCAACCCAACCTGGAAAAGATTGCCTGGCTGAAGCCTGACCTGGTGATTGCCAGCGACTTTCGCCATGCGCGAATAGCGCCGCTACTCGATGCTATCGCCCCCACGGTATCTGCCCCTACGGTATCTAACTTTAAAACCACGCTCACAATGGTGGCTAATGCCACTGGCCGCGAAGCGCAGGCGAATGAGCTGCTTCAGCAATGGAATGATCGTGTCGCCGACTTTCGTCAGCAGATTGCCGCCAGGCTAGGCAGCGAGTGGCCGCAAAAAGTGGCCGTTGTGCGGTTTAAAGCCGACCACGTGCGCATCTATACCAGCGGCTTTGCAGGCTCGATTCTAAATGAGTTGGGCTTTGAGCAACCGGATACACTGCAAAGCCAGAGCTGGGGAATGAAGCTGTCCAGTACTGAAAACATTCCGGTGCTAGATGCCGATGTTATCTTTATTCTGCTTGAGCCGGATGACCCCGCTATTGCAGATAATTACCAGCACTGGGCCTCCCACCCTCTCTGGCAACAGCTTTCAGCGGTACAAAGCGGGCGCATATTTGAAGTGGAGCCTGTCAGTTGGATGATGGGCGGCGGCATATTAGCGGCCAACGTCATGCTGGATGATCTCTATAGCCACTATGAATTAGCTTGCCATGCTCCCTTGCCAAACCGCGGCGAGGAACTCTCATGCTGAACAGCGCCGCCGCGAAAAGTATTGGCCTGCTGTTGGGGGCGCTGGTGGCACTGGGCGCCTTTTTTGCCAGCGTCATGTTAGGCACAACGGAGATCGCCCTATCGTCTCTGTTCGGCTCGCTAGCCCATTACGACCCGACCAATATCGCCCATATTATTCTGCTAACCGAGCGCTTACCCCGCGCGGTGATCGCCGCACTGGTGGGCGCCAGCCTGGCGATTGCCGGGGCACTGATGCAGACCATGACGCGTAACCCGCTGGCTTCGCCGGGAATTTTGGGCATTAACGCTGGCGCGATGTTTTTTGTCGTGGTCGCGGTGTCACTTTTACCTCTGCATACCCCCGCCCACTACGTATGGGCCGCGCTTTTGGGCGCACTTGTCGCTGCCGTACTAGTGGTGGTACTTAGCCGCGGTCGCCACGGTGAGCTCTCCCCACTGCGGGTTGTGCTGGCAGGAGTGGCGGTAACGGCGATGTTTGTGTCGTTCAGCCAAGGGCTGCTGGTGGTCGATCAGCAAAGTTTTGAAAGCGTGCTCTACTGGCTGGCGGGTTCGGTGTCAGGACGCGATCTTTCATTGGTAGCGCCCTTACTGCCGCTCTTCGGCGGGGCGCTTTTACTTAGCGCACTGCTCGTCCGCCACGCCAATGCGCTGTTACTGGGCGATGATATGGTCACCGGACTTGGTATGCAGGCCACCACTATCAAGCTGCTGCTCGGGTTGATTGTGATTGTGCTGGCGGGTAGCTCCGTGGCGCTAGCGGGCATGATTGGGTTTGTGGGTTTGATTGTGCCTCACATGGCGCGGGGGCTGTTTGGCATTGACCACCGCTGGCTGCTGCCTGCCTGCGCCCTGCTGGGTGCCTGTTTATTGCTGTTGGCTGACCTGGGCTCGCGCTTTTTAATGCCTCCCCAGGAGATACCGGTGGGTGTAATGACGGCGCTGATCGGCACGCCCTTCTTTATCTACTTGGCGCGACGCAAGATGGTAGGCCAATGAGACAAACGGCAACATTAACCCTCGATAGCAAGGCGCAGAGCGACAGTAACCGCTTACTGCGCAGCTTAATAATGCTAAGCATTTTATTAGTCGCCAGCGTCGGGCTGTCGCTCTGCTTAGGCAGCTTTCCTACATCATTCACCCAGGTGCTACACGCCCTCGCCGCGCCACAACGTAGCGATATCGCTTTTATCATTTGGGAGTTAAGGCTGCCCAGAATTCTTCTGGCTATACTGGTTGGTGCCGCCCTGGCGATGGCGGGGGCAATTCTACAAAGCATTGTACGCAACCCGCTGGCCTCTCCAGACGTGATCGGCATTACCAGCGGCGCAGCGCTGGCGGCGGTGCTGTTTTTAGCGCTATTGAGCACCACCTTTAGCATCAACTGGCTGCCCGTGGCGGCCATGCTAGGGGCGCTGGTGTCAGCATTGCTGGTGGTCAGCCTCGCCTGGAAAGGCGGCATCAGCCCATCGCGGATAGTACTGGTCGGCATTGGCCTTGCAGCGGCCATGGGCGCAGGAACTACGCTGTTAATCGTGATCAGCGATGACTCCGCCGCCATGACCGCCTATGTCTGGCTCACTGGCAGCCTTTACGCTGCACAATGGGACGATGTTCGCGGTCTATTGCCGTGGCTAGTCGTCGCGGTGCCGATCAGCCTAGCCTTCGCCCGCCATGCAGACGCCATGGCACTAGGCGACGCCGTTGCCGAAGGGCTCGGGGTGGCGATTCTACACAGTCGATTAGTATTGCTGGCCTGCAGCGTGGTACTGGCCGGTGCCGCCGTGGCGTTTGCAGGAGGCTTAAGCTTTGTGGGGTTAATTGCCCCCCACCTGGCAGCTAGGCTGGTGGGGCGCAATATGGCACGCTTGGTGCCCGCATCAGCGCTGGTCGGCGCGTTGATTGTGCTTTATGCCGACCTACTGGGCCGAGTGGCCTTTTTACCCAAAGATCTGCCTGCGGGCATTTTCGTTGCCGGGATAGGCGCGCCCTTTTTTGTCTATTTGTTGCATAGATCGCGAGCTCGCTTCTAGGGCCTGTTGACGAAAAAAAGCGGCGCCCTCGGGGCGCCGCCAAACAGTATTGAGCATAGAAAATAAAAATAGAAAGCGGCTGATTAGAAATCCAAACGATAACCCAGCGTTAAGGTGCGGCCTCGCCCGGCAAAATAGCGCTCATCATTCACTAGAGCGCTTTGCGAGTAATACGTGACGTACTGCTCATCAAGCAGGTTGGAAACCCCTACATTGACCTGACCAACGGGTAGTTGATATCCCACGGCAGCATCCATCAACAGATAGCCATCAAACTCACGATTGGCTTCATCGAAGGTTTCATCAAAGGCGTAGTTGGCCTGAACAAAAGTGGAAAGATCATCGGTCCAGCTGGCCGACCAGCTGGCGGTCAAGCGATCGGGCGAGACATCAAGTCCCGATAATTTGGCATCTAAATTGCCATCTTCATTGCTGTCGTAGCGCCCTTCCATACGAGAGTAAGCTAAGCGGCCAGAGTGCTGATCGTTAAACTGGTAATCTACCGATGCCTCGAAGCCTTTAATTTCAGTCTCCTGACGCTGCATAAAGAACACATCGTCTACTTCCGTGAGGCGGCTACCGAAGTCTGAAGACGACTCGTAGTAGCTAAGCTCGGCCGCTAAGCGCCCATTCTCAAAACGCACGCCGGTTTCAATATTGTCAGTGACAATAGGGCTTAAGTTTTCGATGCTATTAACTGATTGATTAGGCGTACTGATTCCCCTCAATGCACGGCCCACATCGGGGATAGAAAAGCCTTCGGCGTAATTGGCAAACAGGCTCCAATGATCAACGGGCTTCCACACCGCACCGAAATTATAAAGCGTTTCATTGAAACTGGGGTCGCCACCTTCGACCGCAACGCCGTTATTGGCGGCAACGGTTTGATAGCCATCAATGTCCAGCTTAGCGTATTCATAGCGAGCGCCAGCGGAGAGCAACAGAGAATCAACCGGCCTCAGATCAACTTGTAAGAACGGGGAAAGATCGGTGTATTCGGTGGGCGGCACGTAGGTGCGGTCACTTTGATACAGGTACTGCTCGGTTTCATCGAACAGAGTATCGAAACCCAAGGTCATCTTCAGGCGCTCATCCCACAGATCATCCTTGGTTAGCGAAACCTTGGTACCAAACTTGCTAGTGGCTGCCATGGTCTGGTCATAGAAAGTTCCTACAGGGGCAATCGCAGGATCCTGGAAGGTAGCGGAATTGGTCGCTCCAAACAACGCCTCATAATCCTGGTAGAAAGCCAGTGCACTCAGATGCATGCCGGCAAGATCATAGTGGTCGTAGCTGAGCCCTGTCGTCCACACCCGGTTGTAAGGCGCATCTCCTTCCGGCGTGCCGCGCTCGGACGTCGTGACTACTCCATTGGCACGATCACCCGTTACGCTTACATAGTTGTTGTGCCCCTCAATATTGTAGTGGTTGAGCGAAAACTGCAGGCGCTGATTGTCATCCAACCAGTAAGCCAGCTTGCCCAGAATATCGAAAGAGCGCGCATCCATGAGATCGCCCTGGGTGTTATCCACCCCGACAGCATTTCCATTGCCATCCAAGAACAGCCCTTGATCCTCATAACTTGCCGAGAACAGGTAATCCACATCACCGCTGTTACCACTCACGCCGTAGCTGGTTTTATAGCTCAGCGTATCGCCATCAAGCTCGCTGGTGGGCGTGGTTATCTGCGCCTCCACGTGCTGATTAAATGAGCCTGGCTCGGGGCGCTTGGTAATCAGGTTGATGACCCCACCCGCAGCACCAACGCCATTAGTGGCGTTGGCGCCCTGTATCACTTCGATCTGCTCTACCATTGAAAAATCAATGGCATGAGCTTCACGGCCGGTGGGGCGCAGCGGGTTTGACTGGGGAATGCCGTCGATCAGAATCAGCGGCGTGCGGCCGCGCAGGGTTTCACCGCTGCCGCTCATTTTCTGACGGCTGGGTGAGTAAGAAGGAAGCAGGTTGCTCAGTATCTGAGACGAATCGCTGGTCAGCTGCCGCTGTTGATTGATCTCTTGTTCGCTAATTATCCGCACTGTCTGAGGCGAATCTTCTTTTGTTGCATTTGTACGCGAGGCGGTTACCACGACTGTTTGATTTGAGTCACCTCGTCCACTCTGTGCATCGTTGGTTGCCGTTTCCTGAGCGTGACCCTGTGTGGCTGCTATTAATCCCGCGAGCGTCACCGTCGGCCAAAATACCTGGCGTTTCTTAATGTACATCTAGTTTTTATCCCTTGCTTTTGAGTGATTTCACCCTTGAAAACGCAATCTACATCTAAATGATAATAATTATTTTATGCATATAAAGCACAAAGGTCTACTCAAGCAGAACGAACCGTTCGGAATAACGGCACTCCCCCCCTCTTACCCCATATTTTCTCTTCTGCTAGCGCTTAGAGGCAGAGAGCAATTGCTTACTTAGCGGTGAGCAATATTGAAAATGATAATATTTTGGCTTACGGTTCTGCCTGCTTTAACAACCTCGATGGGCACCTCCATGACACACTCTTCTCATCAGCCACCTCGTTTGACGGGCAAAGCCCTGCACGCGGGCTATGACACTCGACGTGTGCTGGATGGTGTGGATATCGCCATTGAGGAAGGCAAGCTCACGGTGCTATTGGGGCCGAACGGAAGTGGCAAGTCGACGCTGCTGAAAACTCTTGCCCGCACGCTCACGCCTAGTGGCGGGCATGTCTATTTGGACGGTAAGGATATCCATCGCAGCAAGACGCGAGAGGTCGCCAAGCGCCTAGGGATTCTGCCCCAAGGCCCGGTGGCACCGGAGGGACTAAGCGTAAAGCAGTTGGTGGGCATGGGCCGCTTTCCACACCAGGGCTTATGGCAAAAGAATGCTCAGCAGGACGCCGAGGCCATTCATGAGGCCATGGCTTATACCCACGTAACGGAGTTTGCCGAGCGCAACGTCGATGCGCTCTCCGGCGGCCAGCGCCAGCGCTGCTGGATTGCCATGGTACTGGCCCAGCAAACCGACCTGATCCTGCTTGATGAGCCCACTACTTTTCTAGACCTTAAGGTACAGGTTGATTTGCTGGAGTTACTTTCGCGCCTAGCTCATGAGAAAGGCCGCACCCTGCTACTAGTGCTTCATGATCTAAACTTGGCCGCCGCCTACGCCGATCAGTTAGTGATGATGTGCGATGGCCGAATTGTCACCAGCGGCGTGCCTAGCGAAGTTTTTACCGCGCCCAATCTCAAGCGCGTGTTTGACCTGGATGCTCATGTCATCCACGACCCAGAAAGCGGCAGCCCGATTTGTGTGCCGCGTAAGCGACACCAAGCCGTCACTGAATCGGATATGGTTGTTTAGCAACACTGTACATTGTGAAATGTATAAGCCGACTTAAGCAGAGTGAGGTGACAGCTCGCCCTCACGTTTTGGCAACGCTAATTCCAGCCCACCATCGATAGCGCTTCTTTAAAAACCTACGATTTTATCAGGCAGCCATGTCGCCATTGCAGGGAATAATGCTACTACCGCAAGCGTAAGTAATTGCACTGCGATAAAGGGCAATACCCCTTTGCACATTTGCCCATAGGTAATATCACTCGGTGCAATCGACTTTAAATAGAAGATTGACGATGCCATAGGCGGAGTAAGATAGCTGGTTTGAATGGTCACCAGTACCAGTGTCGCAAACCAAATAGGGTCAATACCTAGCTGTCTAATAATAGGGGTGAAAATGGGCACACAGATCAAAACGATTGATGTCCAGTCAAGCACAAACCCTAGTAAGAAAGTGACGGCTAGGAAAAACAGGATGACGCCAGTGGTGCCACCTCCTAAGCCACTGGCTATTGTGGATACCATTTCACCGCCACCGTTAACGGCGAAGATACCGGTAAACATCGTGCCTCCAGCCACAATAAGCAAAATCATCGCTGTAATACGCACCGTCAGTGATAGAGAGTCAGCCAGTGAAGGGAGGGTAATTCCGCCATTGATGACCGCTAAGATTACTGCGCCAGCCACACCTACGGCAGCGGCTTCTGTCGGTGACGCGATACCGCCCAAAAGCGATCCTAGTACTGCAAACATTAATATCAGAGGAGGCAGTAACGCCCTCAGCGTAATGCTGATTTTCATTCCCAGTGTTTTATCATCATCGATAGCTTTAGCAGCAGGGCCATCTTGGGGACGCAACCAACAACGTCCGATAATATAAAGGGCGAAAAGAGACAGCATCAGGATGCCGGGGAAAATAATCGCAGCGAAAAGAGCACCGATGGATAATTGCGCAAGCGCCGCATAGACAACAACAATAACCGTAGGAGGAATGATGGTGCCTAAGGAGCCGCCTGCACAAATAGTTCCTGCGATCAGCGAGTTGTTATAGCGATAAGCTCGCATAGCGGGGATAGCCATTAACCCGATCATTATCTCCACCGCACCAACAACCCCAGAAGCAGCCGCAAATATTGCCGCCATGGCGATCGTGGTCAATGCCAATCCGCCAGGCAGGCGACCAATCCACATCTGAATAGCATCGAAGAGGTTTTTGGCGATACCCGACTTCTCAAGTATCGCGCCCATAAGCACAAAAAGTGGAATTGAGGAGAGAACGTAATTAGACGAAGCGCTATAAATACTGCCGTAAAGTTGCTGGAAGATTATAGGCCCAAAGGCAAACCAACCAGCCACCAATGAGACGGTAATCAGTGAAAAAGCAACAGGAATCCCCATAAAGATCAATAAGAACAGGCCTGGAAACATCAGGGCAGCCGTCATAGTATCCATTTAGTTGGCCCTATTATAATGAGTATTCAAAAGAAAAGAGCGTAATCCAATTACCAAAATTTGAAGTGCAAGAAGCGTGAGACCTACGGCAATACATGTATAAAAGGGCCACATTTTCGGCGCCCATGTACTGACCATTTCAACTTCATTCGTTGTAAAGGCCGATAGAGTTTTCTTCCAGCCATACAAAGCAACTAATGAAAGAGTGGGAAACAACACAAAGGTATAAGCCACTCCCGTTATAATACGTGAGATACGCACTGGCATAAGACTACTTAAAACATCTACTTTGACGTGGCCATCTACCTGTGCTGTCCAGGCGACACCCAGCATAAAAGCAACGCCAGTGGCCATATAGGAGATATCAAAAGCCCAGATGGTGGAGGCATTAAAAGCGTAGCGCGCTACTACTTCGTATAACATCGCACCTGCTAAGACGATGAGCGCCAGCTTACTTAGCCAAGCCGATATTTTAGCCAGCTGATCCACTAAATTAAAAAACATAATAGGCATCACTCATATCGGTACATTGCTCATATGTATAACTACCTGGGAAGGCGTAGGTTGACGAATAGGGGGCGCCTTCCCTTAGCAGGTTTATATTAGTCAGTGATTAGGTAGTCTTTTTGAGCATTCCAACGCGCTTGATAGGCCTGGTAATCTTCTAAAATTTCTTCCATAGCCGGGTTGCCCGCGTCACTCTCTGCCGCTGCTCGGGCAGCGATCCAAGCTCGGCCATTTTCCGCTAGTTCTTCAACAAACGCTTCGTCCAAGCTGATCACTTCATTTCTACCAGCGCGATAATTTTCCATAGCGATTAGATCGTTATGATAAAAATTAGTAAGCCCTTCGTAAGTGGTTAACTTGGCAGCAGACTCAATAAGTTGTTTTAGATCGTTGGGGACTTGATCCCAAGTATCCTGACGGACAACCACTTCCCAGAGAAAGGTGGGTTGGTGCACACCGGGCACGATGATGTAGCGGGCTGCTTCATGGAAGCCTTCTGGATAGTTACTGGAAGGGGTTGCCCACTCAATGGCATCAACGCCCTTGCGTTGCAGTAACGTATAAATATCACCGGGCGGCACAACGGTGGGCACCGCATTGTAATACTCGCGCACAACTTCTGCCCAAGGCCCAGAAGTTCGGTACTTTAAGCCGTCAAGATCATCCGGCCCATTAATAGGTACGTTGGAGTGAGCAAATATTTCAGTAGAACCAATCCCGACAATGAGCGAGTGCAACCCTTCGCTAGCGCGGATTTCTTGCAGTGCTTCCTTGCCACCGCCTTCGTAAATCCAGTTGATATACGACTGCGATCCCATGCCGCCAGGAAACCCAGCAAAGATGGCATTAATCGGATTTTGGTTAACCAAGTAGCTCGGAGTAGAGTGACCAGCCTCTACGGTACCCTCTTTTACCGCATCATAAACCTGTAATGCAGGCACAATAACACCTGCGCCAAACGGACTGATGTCAACTCTTCCTGCGGTGAGCATCTCTGCATTGTCGGCGAATCTCTCCAGGAAGTTTTCATAAAAAGGGGAACCTCCTGGCACTGAAGTAGGTACTCGCCACTCGACTTCTGCTGCGTATGAGGGAGAGGAAAGCGCCATTATTGCTAGCACTGACGAAACCCACTTCGTTGTTTTTAATTTAGTTTTCATAACATTCATGATCATTCACCCCTACTGTGTGTTGGTTTTATTCATCTCTCTTTGAGACAGGCTGGGCGCTACAAAAACCGGATAAGCCACCAGCTGACTAAATTATCTACTCCGTTTTCGTCTCTCTTTTTGGTATAAGATATACTAAAGTGCATTGCAAGATTTTCTTGAGATAAACACCAAACCAATGCCCCGCCCCCAGCTATTCCGACCATCCTCACTTCGGGCACCTGGGTAGCTTCACAAAGCTTTTTGGATATTGTATAAGATATAAAAAATAAGGCATGATTAGGCAAGCTGCTATTTTCAGCATTAGCAACCCATGACATAAAAACACGTGGCATAAACAGAAAAGGTGTCCCATGAAACAGGTACGCGTCATCGACTCTCATACGGGTGGGGAACCGACAAGGCTGGTGGTAGAGGGCTTCCCTGAACTTCCCGGCACCACTATGGCTGAGAAGCGTGACGCGCTACGCGCATCTCATGACCGGTGGCGAAGCGCCTGCATGTTAGAGCCTCGTGGGCACGACGTACTGGTGGGCGCGCTTTACTGTGCACCTGAATCGTCGGATGCGACCTGCGGAGTCATCTTCTTCAACAATACCGGGTACCTGGGCATGTGCGGTCACGGCACCATAGGCTTGGTGGCCTCCCTGCATCACCTGGGTCTGATATCCCCCGGAGATCACAAAATCGACACCCCAGTTGGGCCGATCAGTGCAACCCTGCATGAAGACGGCGCCGTTACCGTACGTAATGTCCTCGCCTATCGCTATCGCAAGCAAGTTCCAATAGAAGTACCAGGTTTCGGTCAGGTACATGGCGATATTGCCTGGGGTGGCAACTGGTTTTTCCTGATTAGCGACCATGGCCAATCATTGACGCTCGACAACGTCGAAGCGCTGACTAACTTCACCTGGGCCGTTCGCCAGGCGCTGGAAGCTTCCGCAATCACTGGTGAGGAAGGGGGCGTGATTGACCATATCGAGCTATTTGCTGACGACGCTGTGGCCGATAGCCGTAATTTCGTACTCTGCCCCGGCAAGGCCTATGACCGCTCCCCCTGTGGTACCGGCACCAGCGCCAAGCTGGCGTGTCTAGCAGCGGATGGCAAACTGGCACCCAGCACGCCCTGGGTACAGGCAAGTATTTGCGGCAGTCAGTTCGAAGCGCACTACGAATGGGAAGGTGATCGGGTGCGCCCCTACATTAAAGGTCGCGCTTATTTAAGCGCCGACAACACTCTGTTGATTAATGAGCAAGATCCGTTCGCCTGGGGAATCACTGCCTCGTAATCATTGACCATCGACTGCCCCGCTTTCGAACCCAGCGCCAACTCCGATTACTGATAACACCAAACGAAAAGGAACAACGATGAGCGATAACATTTTTACTGGCTGCATACCGGCATTAATGACCCCTTGCAGCGCTGACCGGCAACCTGATTTCGACGCCCTGGTGGCTAAAGGCCGTTCATTGGTAGATCTGGGCATGAGTGGCGTGGTGTATTGTGGCTCCATGGGCGATTGGCCGCTACTCAGCGAAGCGCAGCGCCAGGAGGGCGTCGCGCGCCTGGTTGAGGCTGGCGTTCCAACGATTGTGGGTACCGGTGCAATCAATACACGGGAGGCTGTTTCCCATGCGGCTCACGCCGCTAAAGTAGGCGCCCAAGGACTGATGGTGATTCCACGCGTGCTTTCACGAGGCACCTCGGCGGCGGCGCAGAAGTCACACTTTTCGGCCATTTTGGACGCGGCGCCCAAGCTACCTGCAGTGATTTACAATAGCCCCTATTACGGCTTCGCCACACGTGCTGACTTATTCTTTGAGCTACGCCGCAAGCATCCCAACCTGATTGGCTTCAAAGAGTTTGGCGGCGCCGATGATCTTCGTTATGCGGCGGAAAACATTACCTCTCAAGACGAAGATGTCACTCTGATGGTGGGTGTCGACACCACTGTTTACCATGGCTTCGTCAACTGCGGTGCCACTGGCGCTATCACCGGTATCGGCAACGCGCTGCCGCGAGAAGTATTGCAACTTGTCTCGCTCAGCCAACAGGCCGCCAAAGGGGACGTCAAAGCACGGCGTTTGGCCATGGAGCTAGAGGAAGCACTTGGTGTGCTCTCCTCTTTTGACGAAGGCGGCGATTTGGTTCTCTACTACAAGCACCTGATGGTACTCAACGGCGATAGCGAATACGCCCTTCACTTTAATGAAACCGATGCGCTCAGCGACTCACAGCGTCATTATGTGGAGTCACAGTACGCGCTCTTCCGTTCTTGGTATGCGGGCTGGTCTGCCTCGTTATGAAGCCAGAGAACACCACGGGCGCACACCCCCAGGCTGCCAGCGCCCCCAATGTAGCGACTGATGTCGTCGTTATCGGTGCTGGCATTATCGGCACAGCTTGCGCCCTGGCGTTAAGTCGACAAGGTCTGCGGGTCGTGGTGCTGGATAGCCAGCCTCCCGGGATGGGGGCCTCCTATGGCAATGCTGGGCATATGGCAACGGAGCAGGTCTTCCCCATTGCCGATGCCACCATCGTAAAGCAACTGCCTAAGATGCTACGCGACCCCATGGGGCCATTGCGGCTGGATTGGCGCTACATGCCGAAAGCGCTGCCCTGGTTCACTCGGTTACTCTGGAACCTGCGCCCAGCCCCCTATCAAGCTAGCGTGGCCGGCATTCGTGCACTCAATGAGCAGAGTTTGGCCGCCTGGCAGCGGCTGCTTGACAGCGTCGATAGCAGGCACTTGTTAAAAGAAGAAGGCTCTTTCCTGGTATACGAAAAGGCCGACGCTGCCGACGAGTTGGAAGTGCTGCGGACACGAATGGTCGAGCAGCAAGTCCCGGTAGAGGGCTGGACGAGTGATGCCATTCGCGACGTTGCCCCTCAATTGTCAGATAACATTCAAGGGGGCCTGTTTTTCCCAGGTACCGCTCATGTCGTCAACCCATGGCAGGTGGTTAACTCGCTGGTACGGGCTGCCGAAACAAACGGGGTACAGTTCAAGCAGGCCACGGTGATATCCGGACACGTCAATGATCAAGGCGTCACTCTACAGACTGACAACGCGGCAACCCTGACGGCCAGCAAAGTAGTCATCGCCGCTGGAGCCTACTCGGCCAAGCTGACCGCCGCCCTGACGGGTACCAAGGTTCCGCTGGATACCGAGAGGGGCTATCACCTAATGCTGCCGAATGAACGAGGTCGCCTCCCGGTAGCGGTGACGTCGTTGGAGCGCCGCTTTATCATGACGCCAATGGATGAGGGGCTGCGCTTGGCAGGAACAGTTGAATTTGCCGGCCTTCAGCGGCCAGCCAATATGCAGCGCGCCTGGCAACTACATAGACTCAGCCAGGGACTGTTTAGAAGTGAGCTGGATAGCCGCGATGCCAAGCCCTGGATGGGTTTTCGCCCTTCTTTGCCCGATTCCTTACCAATTATCGACAGTGTCAAAGATGGCAAGGTTTTACTGGCCTTCGGGCATCACCACCTTGGCTTGACCCAGGCAGCGCTGACAGCAGAGATTATTGCCGACCTAGCAGCGAGCTCTCACTCTCAGCGGGTGGCTGACTTATCGCCCTACCGGTTAAGCCGTTTTAGCTGACAGGAAAAAGCTGACAGGAAAAAATCGACAACATTCCAAAAAGCTTAACGATTAAGCTGCGCCGTTAGGGCAAAAAATAAATTGCAAAATACCGAGTTGGTATACAGTATCTCGTATATTTCTCTCACCTACGGATTCTTATAGTTGTCATTTACCATGTTTAACGCACCTAACCTCGGCATTACCCCTTCAACTTCTGAGGTGATCGTCAAGCACCTGCGCGAAGCCATTATTGCTGGCCAAATCGAAGAGGGTGAGCCGATACGTCAGGATGACATTGCGAATAAGTTCAATGTCAGCAAAATCCCGGTTCGGGAGGCGCTCAAGCGTCTGGAGGCGGAGGGATTGGTGCTGTTCCAGCGCAACAAAGGCGCCGTGGTCACCAAGATCTCTGAACCCGAGCTTGCCCAGATGTTCGAAGTACGCGTTCTGCTTGAGGTAGAGGCCATTCGCCTCGCGGTACCCAACATGGGTTCGGAAACCTTCGACAACGCCGAACGCATCTGCGACGAGTTCAACCGTGAGGACGACGTTGGCCGCTGGGCCGCCTTGAATTGGGAGCTCCACGCCTGCCTCTACGAGCCAGCGCAGCGCCCCTTTATGATGGGTCTGATTCGATCTATTCACGATAAGGTTGAGCGCTATCTTCGCTTGCAATTGAGCTTATCAAAAGGCAAAGTCCGCGCCGACACTGAACATCGCGCGATTATCGCCGCTTGCCGCAAAGGCAACGCCGACGAGGCGGCAGCGCTGGTTGAGCAACATATTATCGGCGTGTGCCGGACACTCTACGATCACCTACCTAACCGGCTTTCCGAATAAGCCACTGACTTTTCAGACAGGGCTTAGATCACTAAGTCCTGCCCTCTCAATATGCAGGGCAGCGATATTCTAATCGCTGCCCAACCCATCACTATTTTATGTTTTCCCCTTGCGTGATCTGTTTCAACGCTGAGGCGCTAAAGTAGTGATATAGCGGCTTCTGCCCACATTTTTATTAATATTTCATCGCGCACCACCGCTCGAATTTTCTATTTAAAGCAATTAAAACAATGCATTAGCTTTAAATCAGAATTAATGTCTGCAAAACTTGCAAATCGTATCCGAAATAATAAATACTAAGTTTGCTGTCTCTTACAGCCAAGCAAAGCCCACCTAGGAGGTCAAGAATGATAAACAAGACCGCTCCATTAGCGCTTTCCGCTATCTTGAGTGTATCCGTCATCGGCCAGGCACAGGCTGATAAACTCGATGAAATAATTAGCTCTGGAACCCTACGTTGCGCCGTTACCCTCGACTTCCCCCCCATGGGGTTTCGCGACGATAACAACCAACCTGCAGGTTTCGATGTCGACTACTGTAACGACCTGGCCAATGTCCTCGAAGTCGATGCTGAAATCGTTGAAACCCCCTTCCCCGACCGTATTCCCGCACTGGTCTCCGGACGCGCTGATGTGATTGTCGCCTCCACGTCTGACACCTTGGGGCGTGCCAAAACTGTTGGCATGACCATTCCCTACTTCGCCTTCCAGATGGTCGTCCTGACCCGTGATGACACCGGTATCGAAGGATACGATGATCTGCAGGGTCGCCCGGTGGGCAACACCAGCGGCACTTATGAGGCCATGGCGTTGGAGGAGGATGTGGACGAGTGGGGCGATGGCAGCTTCCGCGCTTATCAAACCCAGAACGATACTATTCTGGCCGTCGCGCAAGGCCATATCGACGCCACCGTGGTCACCAACACGGTTGCTTCCTCGACTCTCGAATCCGGCAAATATGAGGGGCTGAAAATTGCGGGTGAAGCGCCCTACGTCATTGACTACGTATCCCTAGCTGCCAAACGCACAGAGTACGGCCTGCTAAATTACCTCAATCTCTTCGTCAACCAGCAGGTGCGCACCGGACGCTACGCAGAACTCTACGACAAGTGGGTAGGCGGCGAACCCGTCGATCTGACCGTACCCGGCGTTTACTACTAGACGCCACGTAACACAACTAACCACTCACAACCATGTACCACGCGCCGCTCTGGCGGCGCGCCCTTCCCAACGAACGAGATGACGTTATGTCTAATATTTCGCTCACCGGTCGTAGTTTGGTTTGTGGTTCAGCCCAGGGCGAACTACTGTATACCGACGTTGGCTTGAGCTTCTGGGGTGGCGTTGATCCGTTCAGTGGCGAGATTATTGACTGTCATCATCCGTTGAGAGGCCAGTGTCTTGCCGGACGCATACTCGCACTGCCTAGTGGACGCGGTTCTTGCACCGGTAGCAGCGTGTTGCTTGAACTGCTTACCGGCGACAACGCCCCCGCTGCACTGATATTCGCCGATCAAGAAGAGATCCTGACTCTAGGGGTCATTGTTGCCGAAACACTGTTTAAATCCTCTATCCCGGTAGTGTGCGTCGGCCCAAAGGCGTTTACCACGCTTCGCCAAAGACGCTTTGCGCGTATTGAAAATGAAAAAATAAGTCTTTTCGACACTCTCCCCTTGGGCGATTGGGCAGCAAAGGTGAACAACACCGACTCTCACCCATCTACACCAGCGCCCTTCAGCCCAAAACCCTCCCGCGTATCGCTCAGCGAAAGCGACCACGCGCTCCTCAGTGGTCACCATGGAAAGGCAGCTCAGGAGGCGATGCGCATCGTGTTACGAATGGCTGAGCTTCAAGGCGCCGACCAACTGATAGACATCAGCCAAGCGCATATAGACGGCTGTATTTATACCGGCCCAGCCAGTTTGCGCTTCGCTGAGCAGTTAGTGGAATGGGGCGCGCAAGTGCGCGTACCAACCACACTCAATTCTATATCGGTTGATCAGTGCCGCTGGCGGGCGCAGGGCATCGACCCCGCTTTCGGCGAGCCTGCCAGTGCGTTAGGCAATGCTTACATGGCCATGGGCGCGCAGCTCAGTTACACCTGCGCACCCTATTTACTCGACAGCGCCCCCAAGGCTGGCGATCAGGTCGTCTGGGCTGAATCCAACGCTGTCGTTTATGCCAACAGTGTGCTGGCGGCACGAACGCTGAAATACCCTGACTACCTGGATATCTGCATCGCCTTAACGGGTCGTGCGCCCTTCGTTGGGGCACATCGCGACCAGGGGCGTTTTGCCACGCTGCGTATCGACATCAAGCCACTCGATACACTGGATGACGCTTTCTGGCCATTGCTGGGGTATCACGTCGGGCTGCTCTGCGGCAGCGAAATACCGTTGCTTTGCGGTCTGGAGGAGACAGCGCCCAGCCGCGATGATCTCAAAGCGTTCGGCGCGGCTTTCGCTACTACCTCTGCCGCACCGATGTTCCATATTAGCCAGATTACCCCAGAAGCGATGAGCGAATCCCAAGCCCTTGGTAAACTCCCGCCCTCGCGAGTGTTGGCCATTGAGCCCGACGACCTACTCGCTAGCTGGTACGAACTGGATCACGCTGAAACGCCCCAGGTAGACCTTGTCTCCTTGGGCAATCCCCACTTCTCATTGAGCGAATGCGCAGCACTGGCGGCGCTCTGTTCAGGACGCCGTAAACATCCCGATGTGGCCATCGCGGTCACCTTGGGGCGGGCAGTTTATGCCGACGCTAGCGCGGCGGGGTACGTCACCACCCTGGAGCGTTTCGGTGCCCAGCTTATCAACGATACCTGCTGGTGCATGCTGGGTGAGCCCGTAGTACCGACAACGGCACGCACCCTAATGACCAACTCGGGCAAATATGCCCACTACGCCCCCGGGTTAGTCGGTCGACAGGTGCATTTCGGCAACCTCGCCGAGTGTGTCGAGACCGCCTGCAGCGGAGAAGCCAGTGGTCGGCTACCCACCTGGCTAACAGCCGCTGCAACTCGCCAAGGAGCACACTGAGCCATGTTTGATTATACCTTCCAGTGGCGAACTGCCTTAAGAGCCCTGCCGGATATGCTCGAAGGCGCTGTTGTCACCTTTGAGACCGCGGCGCTATCGATGATCTTCGGTGTCTTGATCGCTCTTGCCTTGCTGGCGATGCGGGAGACCCCCAACATTGCCACGCGGGCAGTAGCAGGCACCTGGGTATCAATCGCCCGCAACACCCCTGCGCTGTTCCAGATCTACATCGTCTATTTCGGCCTGGGCGCTATCGGTTTGCATGTCAGTTCCTGGGCTGCTTTGCTGGCCGGGATCACCTTCAACAACGCGGGTTATCTGGCTGAGAATTTCCGTGGCGGCCTTAAAGCGATTCCCGACACCCAAGTCCGTGCGGCCCGTTCCTTGGGGATGAGCAGCTTCCAGGCGTATCGATTGGTGGTAGTGCCCCAACTCCTGCGGATCGTTTTTTACCCCATCACGAACCAGATGGTTTGGGCAGTATTAATGACGTCGCTGGGGGTTATCGTTGGCCTGAATAACGACCTCACTGGCGTAACCCAGGATTACAACGTCAGGACGTTTCGCACCTTTGAATTATTTGCGCTGGCAGCGGTGATCTATTACCTGATCGCCAAACTAATCGTAGCGATAGCCCGGCTGTTGGCCTGGCGGCTATTCCGCTATTGAGGGCCTGACTATGTTTTCAACCGGCTTTACGTTTTCAACCAGCTTTACCTGGAACGACCTGTTATTTTTGCTTCAAGGGGCCTGGATCACGCTGCTACTGACCTTCTGGTCGATGCTACTCGGTACCTTTATGGGCGTCTCCTGCGGATTACTGCGCGCCCTACTACCTCGGGCGACCATCCCGCTAGGGTGGTTTTTGGATATCTTTCGCAGTGTACCGTTGCTCATCCAGTTTGTGCTGTTCAATTCGCTCAAGAGCATTGTGGGGCTGGACTGGAGTGCCTTCACTGTTGGCTGTGTGGTGCTGGGAGTCTATGTGGCCGCCTTCTGCACCGAGATCGTGCGCAGCGGTGTGCTCTCGGTGCCCCAGAATCTGCGCTTGGCCAGCCGTTCGCTGGGCATGACCTACTGGCAAGACCTGCGTTACGTGGTGATGCCGCTCGCAACCCGGGTAGCCTTTCCCGGCTGGCTCAACCTCTCCCTCTCGGCCATGAAAGATACCGCGCTGGTGATGTGGATCGGCATCATTGAATTGCTCCGTGCCTCCCAGGCCATCGTTACGCGCATTCAGGAGCCACTGCTGGTGCTGTGCATCGCAGGGCTAATCTATTACCTCATTAGCTTAGTGGTATCCCGCCTAGGTGCCCAAGTGGAAAAAAGGTGGCAGCAGAATGATTGAGATTGAAAAGGTACATAAATCATTTAAAGACTTAGAAGTAATCAAGGGAGTCGACCTAACCGTCCAAAAGGGCGAGGTGGTGTCTATTGTGGGGGGCTCTGGCTCTGGGAAATCAACCCTGCTTATGTGCATCAACGGCCTGGAAAATATTCAGGGCGGTTCGATTCGCGTCGATGGCACAGAGGTGCATGCCAAGGGCACCGATATCAATAAGTTGCGCCAGAAAATAGGCATTGTTTTCCAGCAGTGGAATGCCTTTCCGCACCTGAATGTGCTGGAGAACGTGATGCTCGCACCGCGTAAAGTACTGGGCAAGAGCCGGGCTGAAGCTGAAGAGCTCGCCGTCAAGCAGCTCACCCATGTGGGTCTTGCGGATAAGCTCAAGGTATTTCCCGGCAAGCTCTCCGGTGGCCAGCAACAGCGCATGGCGATTGCCCGGGCGCTGGCCATGTCGCCGGACTATATGCTCTTCGACGAAGCCACCTCGGCCCTCGACCCGCAGTTGGTAGGCGAGGTACTTGATACCATGCGCCTACTGGCTGAAGACGGCATGACGATGATTCTGGTGACCCATGAGATCCCGTTTGCCCGGGACGTATCCGACCGCGTGGCCTTTTTCCGTGAAGGCCTAGTTCACGAGATTGGCCCTCCCGATCAGGTGATCGATAACCCACAGAAACCAGAAACCGCTGCTTTTCTAAAGTCGGTCGTTTAGTCGGTCATAAACGCACCCACGACCTGCGCAAACCACAGGTCGTGGGTGTTTAGGCGGATCGAAAGCCTTAGCTAGATCGAAACCTTACCAACTATATTTGACACTACCAATCACACTGCGGGATTCACCGTAGTAGCACCAGTATTCACAGCTGGCCACGTACTCTTTATCCGTTAGGTTGTTGACGTTGACCTGGGCCTGCCAGCCGTCGGCAAACTCATAGCCCACCATGGCATCGAACAGGGTGTAGCTATCTACTTCTGTGTTATCAGCGACACTGGTATCAACGGTGCTGCCCACATACCGCACGCCGCCGCCCAGCGTCACCCCCTTCAGCGCGCCGCCAGTAAAGGCGTAATCCAGCCAGGTAGAGGCCTGGTGACGCGGGATTAACGGCGCACGGTCATCGTCTTCCAGACGTGAATCGGTGTAGGTGTAGGCCGCGGTGACTTTAAGATCATCGGTAATATAGCCAACGCCTTCCAGCTCAAAACCTTGAGAAGTACGTTTGCCTTCCTGCACCTGGAAGCCAGTTGGTGAGTTCACCAGCGTATTGCTCTCTTCCAAATCAAACAGCGCCGCCGTCACGTAACCATCCCAACCAAAGGGGGCCACCTTAACGCCCGCTTCCCACTGGCGCCCTTCACGGGGGTCATAAAGATCACCGTCGCTATCCACACGGCCCAGCGGGTCAAAGGACTCGGTGTAACTGATATAGGGATTAACGCCGTTTTCACCCAAGTACATAGCGCCGCCCGACCAAGATACCTGATCGTCATCTGAACGCTGGGTCGTTCCCGCCGTTAGGTTACTGTTTTCGGTCTCTGCTTGGTCATAGCGCACACCGCCTAGCAGCACCCAGCGGTCATCAATGCGCAGTTGATTCTGAGCATACAAACCCGTCTGCTCTTTATCGATTTCACGGGTGAGCAGGTCATCCGCGCCTACAGGGGTAAAGTTGCCATAAGTGGGGTTGAAGATATCAATGGGGTCGCCGAACGGGAAAGGATCCGCTTCTTGGCCGCTCACGCCGAGGTTTTGATAATCCACCCCCAGCAGTAGCGTGTTTTCGGTGCGGTCGGTGTACCAGTTACCTACCACACGGTTATCGACCGTCCAGCTATCGATGGTGCCATCGCGGTAGACGTGGCCACGAGCTGCCTGCCGTTCATCCGCCATAAAGAAGGCGTAGGTGCTGCGAAGCTCTAAATCCAGCTCGCTGTAACGTAAATCCTGCTCGAAACGCCAAGTGTCATTAAGGTTGTGGCGCAGTTCGTAGCCTAACGCCCACTGTGTGCGTTCATCTTTATCGTAACCCGGCTCGCTGAGGTTGGTTTGCGGGTCGACACGACCAAAGGGCGTGTTCTCCACGGTGCCATAGGGCAGCTTGAACGAGTTCACCGGGACGCCATCGTCTTTTTGCACGCTGGCCAGGAAGGTGACGGTTGTATCGTCGCTGAAATCCACCGCTAGGCTCGGTGCGAAGTAGTAGCGCTCATTATCAGTGGCGTCTAAATCGCCGTCGCGCTCTTTATACAGACCCACTAAGCGGTAGCGGACATCATCTGATTCACCCAGCGGGCCACTGGTATCAATCCCAATTTGGCGATGATTGCGGTTGCCTAGCTGAAGGTTCACCTCGCCTTGTGGCGTTTCGGTCGGGCGTTTGCTCACCGCATTAATCAAACCGCCAGGAGGCGCCTCACCGTAAAGAATCGATGAGGGGCCTTTGAAGACATCCACTCGCTCCAGGCCATAAGGCTCCGGCAGCCACTGATAAAACCCTTCGCGATAGATACGCAGGCCGTCCTGGTAAGTGGACTGATCAAAACCGCGCACCTTGAACCAATCGGTGTTGTTGTCGCTACCGAAATGGCCTGACAACACGCCCGCACGATAGCGGAAGGTTTCATCTAATTGCTGAACGTTGCGGGTTTCCAGCTCTTCGCGGTCAACGCTTGAAACTGGGCGTGGTGTTTCCACCAGCTGAGTATCGACCTTAAGAGCAGTGGCCGTAACGACAACAGTGTCATTGTTAACGGACTCTTCTTGCGCATAGGCGGATGCGCAAAACAGCGCCGCGGTGACGGGAATCAGCGCGGAAATTGAACGCGCCAAGGGGCGACGAGCAAACGGCAGACAAGGCATGTTGTAGTCTCATTTGGAAATGGGAGCGAAGAGGAAGCAGTGCATTAAGCATCATGATAATCGTTGTTATTAGTATTCATGATAGCTTTTTTGAGTAGTTGCTATCAATAGCTTGGTGCGGGCGTTTCAACGCTACAACTACCATGACACCGGGGGGAGCTCACACCAGCATAAAGGCGATGCCACCAGGGACTTATTCCTCACGGCAATTACTAGTCGGCGGAAAGCGTTTTGGCTTGACAGGATTTAAGGGCGAGCAGGTTGGTCTTTGATCGGGGTCGCTTGCGTGGCTGGAGCAGGCTCAACCGTCAGATGGCGAAGCGGCCATTTAGGCCTTTCGGGGCTGAGTAGTGCGCGGAAATCTGTTGCCGACAGCGGTTTACTGAACAGAAAGCCTTGGGCGCCATCGCAACCCTGCAGCGTGAGATGATCCAGCTGTGCTTGAGTCTCAACACCTTTGGCAATGACCCGTAAGGCCAGGTTCTGGCCAAAGTTGATAAGGGCATTGATGAAACTGGTATTTTCGAAGCTATCGAGCATGTCATTAACAAAACAGGGGGCAATATTGAGCGTGTCGAGAGGAAAGCATTTCAAGCGTTTCAGGCTGGCACTCCCCGAGCCGAAGTCGTCAATAGCAATGCGTATACCTAGATGACTCAACTCTATCAGTGTTGCTATTGATGCATCGTTTTCATAAGACATAAGGCTGCTTTCGGTCACCTCCAGCTCTAGAAAATGTGCTGCTAGCCCTGTCTCAGACAATATGCCGTCAATACGCGCAGGCAATGACTTATCGCGCAGTTCTATAGCCGACAAATTTACAGCGATAGGGACGATTTCAACGCCTTGCGCTCGCCATGCCTGCAACTGTCGGCAAGTCTCAAGCAGCACCCAGTGGCCAATAGGGCCGATAAGGCCGCGGGCCTCTGCGACAGGCAGAAACGCCAAAGGCTGCACAAGGCCCAAGATAGGATTGCGCCATCGCACCAACGCTTCGGCACTACACAAATAACCCGTTGTGATATCTATTCGGGGTTGGAAATCGAGAAACAGGCCATCTTCCTTCAGCGCTCGATGCAGTTGAAGTTCAATATCGCGACGTTGCTCTCTCTGTGCATTCATATCAGTTCTGAAAAGCTGGTAATGATTGCAGCCGCTACTCTTGGCGTAATACATAGCCGTATCGGCATTATTGAGCAGCGTACGAGCATCGGTACCGTGATCAGGATAGAGGCTAATGCCGATACTGGTGGTAATGCGCAGTTCGTGGGTATCGATTCGATAGGGTGTAGCCAACACACTTAGCATTTTTTCTGCCATCTTGGCAGCATCTTGTGGCGTTGCAATTTCACTTAGCAACACTACAAACTCATCGCCGCCCTGCCGGCATATCGTGTCTGTGTCGCGGATACATTCACTAAGGCGAGCAGCGACCGACTGTAATAGAGCGTCGCCTACCGCATGGCCAAGCGAATCATTGATAGGCTTGAAAGCATCAAGATCCAGATATATGAGCGCCACCTGATGCTGATGCCGTTTTGCTAGCCCAATGGCCCAGGAAAGGCGCTCGGAAAGCAGAACACGATTGGGCAGCCCGGTGAGTGAATCATGCTGCGCCTGATAGGCCAGCTGCGACGACTGAACAGGCGACTGGCAGGCATCATGAAATACGATCACCGCCCCCTTGATGCAGCCGTCACGGCCTTGGATGGGCGCCGCAGAGTCTTCTATCTTCAACTGGCTACCGTCCTTGCGAATCAGTACGCAGTCCATCGCGAGCCCGACGGTGCGGTTTTCATCTATGGCACGCTGCGCAGGGTTAGTAGCGGCAAGCAACGTATGGCCATCGACGAGCGTAAGCACCTGCGACAAGGGTTTGCCAATCGCATCCAGACTCAACCAGCCAGTCAACTGTTCAGCAACGCGGTTTAGGTAGGTAACACGGTACTCTATGTCGGTCGTAATCACGGCATCGCCGATTGAGTTTAATGTCGCTTGAGCCCACTCCATTGCGTCCTGCAGGGCAGCTTCGGCGGTATGCAATCGCGTGTCTATATGATCCTGCTCGGCGGTATCTTCGTGTGTGTGCATGCCTTCTTTTAGGCAGTTAATACTCAGTATGGAATGCTCCAGCGCCATTTACTCGCTCCTTACCCTATAACGGGAGCCTCCCCCTTTTAAAAAACTGAGAGGAATCTTTTCGTGGCCTATGAAGAAGCCGGTCTTAGCTTGAAGATTTGAAAATAAAAACGCTGCGCTCTTTGCATCACATAGTGGATTGCAGCGCAAAGTGGAACATCCTGTACTGGCATATCCCTTGCCTCAGTTAATTTAACGCTACACGTTTGCTCCGCAACTGAATGTGCGCTGGCGTACATTAGGTGATGAAATATTCGAAAAAAACCTACTTTTAAACCATACGATTCGTGTTATCTCAGTATGGTGATACTTCTGTATGTTCGGTAGCGTACAGTCTCGGCTGCGCAGTGCTCTACAATTTATCCATATGATTATATGTTTTTGATATATATGAATATTATTTCGCTGAGCAGCTGCGCGACAGCCAGCCATAGAGAGAGGATTTCTATGCTAAAAACTGAAGATTTGCAGCAGAATTCTCTACTTAGACTGCTGACCGAAGAAGAATTAACCCATTTATTGCCAAGTTTTGAGAAGGTGACGCTCACGCTGGGACAATCGCTGTCTGAATCAGGCAAGCAAATGAGCCATGTCTACTTTCCTCTTGATGCCATCGTTTCACTGCTTTGCGTGATGGAAGATGGCGCCTCGACGGAAATCGCCGTGGTCGGCTATGAAGGCGTCGTTGGCGTATCGCTGTTTATGGGCGGTGAAACGACGCCTAGCCGAGCGATCGTTCAGAGTGCGGGGCAGGCTTATCGGCTCAAGGGGCAACTGCTTAAAAACGAGTTTTATCGCGCGGGTTCTATGCAGCGCCTGCTGCTGCGCTATACCCAGGCTTTACTCACCCAGATGGCGCAGACCGCCGTATGCAACCGTCATCACAGCCTCGACAAACAGCTATGCCGCTGGCTGCTACTCAGCCTTGACCGGCTGCACAGCAATGAACTGCTCATGACTCACGAATTAATTGCCAATATGCTAGGCGTTCGTCGTGAAGGAGTCACTGAGGCGGCGGGTAAGCTTCAGCGGGCAGGCCTGATTTCTTACAACCGGGGTCATATTACGGTAATCGACAGGCCAGGCCTGGAGGCGCGCGTTTGCGAGTGCTACTCAGTGGTCAAGAACGAGTATGACCGCCTGCTCAATCATCATGCCGTAACGTGAGTCCCCCCCCAGTCCACTAACCTAGTGCAACCTATCGATAGCGTCATTTCACTGATCGCCATTATCGGTACAGACAACCAGCTAGATGTTGCGATGGCCGAGATTGCGCGCTCTACACCAGGGTCTTTTCGATATTGTAAGTGGCAAATTGGCATCTGCCTTGAACGGCCACTAAACGTATTGTTTTGGTTTTTTTCGTTTTATTTTGCTTTGACAACGTTTAGTGGCCGATTCATTCCGCGCTATTAACCCTGACTAGAGTACATTTTTGTAAGCCACTCCCCCTTTCATAATCAGCATGAGCTGATCATCCGGCTGAGTAAGAACATTAATATCATCTAAAGGATTGTCTTTGAGCACGATAACGTCCCCCCTTGCGCCAGGAATAATCTCGCCAAAATCTCCTGTGTGCCCATAGGCGTCGGCGGCATGGCTTGTCGCTGCACGAATCAGCTCGTCGGTGGGCACCACGTCTTTACGTAAATTGAACTCATTGAGCTGATGACGCTGCATCCGACCCAGCAGGTCAGAGCCGTAGAGCATTTTAACGCCGTATCGTTGTGCCATCTCCAGCGCCTTGCTACCCGCATCCAAAACGTCATAAACCTTGCGCTGTAGGTGCTCAGCCATCCCTGCCTCCACACCTTCTTTTGCTAGGGCGTCATAGGTGCAGAGCGTCGGCGTGAGGTAGGCGTTGTGCTCAAGAAATAGTCGGCAGCTCTCTTCGTCCATAAGATTGCCGTGCTCAATGGTCTTGACCCCACGTGGAATAAGCCGGTTGATAGCCCGCGCCGTATAAGCATGAGCCATGGTGTGAATATTGGCGGCGGTGGCTTCTTCCACAATGGCGTCAATTTCCTCAAGCGAAAATTGCGTGCTGTCGATACGGTCGGTGGGTGAAGAAACGCCACCAGAGGCCATAATCTTAATCTGAGTGGCCCCCTTGCGAATTTCGTCCCGGGCAGCCCGGCGTACTTCACTGACACCATCGCAAACGCGACCTAAACCCGCACAGCAGAAGCAGCCTTCAAAGGTTTGCTGGCCTGGGCCGCGCATGTCGGCATGACCGCCAGTCTGGGAAAGCGCATTGCCTGCGTACATGATGCGCGGGCCAATCAGCGCCCCTTCATCGACCGCCTTCGCTAAGCCGTAATCTGCCCCGCCAGCGTCGCGTACGGTAGTGAATCCACGCATCAACATGGCTTCCATCAACTCGCTTGATTTGGCACCAACATAGAAAGGCGAAAGCGTTTCAAGCAGAGCAAAATTGGGCGTGATAGCCGTAACGTGGACATGCGAATCAACCAGACCGGGCATCAGGAAGTGGCCCTTAATATCGATGATTTGATCATCACTGCCCTCTAGCGGTGAATCACTAACATCGGTGATACGCCCCTCCTGAATGCGCACCTGCTGGTTGGCGAGAACCTTTCCATTGCGCGTGTCGATAACGTTGGCATTGATAAAGCGTGTCGTTGTCATGAGTATTCCTTGTGAGCGTTCTTGTGAGCGTTTTTGAGAGTGTTCTTGAGAGAGTGGCGTTAAAACATTTTTTGCGGGAGATAGAGCGAAAGCGCTGGAATCAGCACGATCAATAACAGGGCGACAATATCCATGACGATGAACCAGGCTACGCCCTTGAACACTTCAGACAGCGTGACGCTATTGCCCAGGGCACCTTTGATGACATACACATTGAGCCCGATAGGCGGAGTAACCAGCCCCACTTCAAGCAGCTTGACGACGATGATCCCGAACCAGATCAAGTTAAGGTCAGCGCCCTCAACTAATGGCAGGATTAACGGCAGAGTGAGCAGCAGTAGGCCAATGGAGTCGATAAACATACCCAGCACCAGATAGATCAGGGCTACCGCGAGAATGATCCACCAGGTCTCAGTGCTGACGCCGAGAATCAACTCAGAAAAAGCGGCGGGCACGCCACTCATGGCTAAGAAGCGGGTGAAGAACAGTGAGCCGATCAGGATAATAAAGATGCTTGCCGTGCTCACCGCCGTACGAATCAACGCCTCCCGGATGGCTGAAAAGGTTAGCGTGCGACGCGCCAAGGCGATCAGCGCAGCGATAGAAGTCCCCACGGCCCCGGCTTCGGTAGGTGAGAAAACACCCAGAAAAATCCCGCCAAGTACTGAGCCGATCAGCAGCGGCAACGGCCAGATATGCTTAAAGGCATCCCACTTCTCGCCCCAGCTAGAGCGTACGTCGGTGTTGCCCGCCAGGCTGGGATTAAGCTTGGTGCGCACCATAATCATGGCGATATAAAGCAGCGCGGAAAGTACCCCAGGAATAAAACCCGCCATAAACAGCTGCCCTACCGACACCTGGGCATAAACGCCATAGAGCACCAGCAGCACGCTTGGGGGAATCAGCGAGCCGAGTGTTCCCGATGCGGCAACGGTCCCGGTAGCCAGCCCCTTGTCGTAGTTATGCTTGAGCATTTCGGGTACAGCGATACGCGACATGGCCGCCGATGTAGCCACGCTGGAGCCCGAGGCAGCGGCAAAGAAGGCAGAGGCCATAACGCTGGAAACTGCCAAACCACCGGGCAGGCGCGCCAAATAAAGGCGCATGGCATGAAACAGGCCTTGGGTCATATTCGTGCTGGTACACAAATAACCCATAAACAGAAACATAGGTGCGGCGGTCAGTTCCCAGGTGCCCGCAAAGTCAAACGGCGTGGCAGAAATCATGCCCCAGGCCACGCGCATGCTGGTCATTTCGCCAATGCCGATGATCGACACTAAACCCAAGGCAACGCCGATTGGCACGCGCAGGGCGATAAGGGCCAAGGCGATGGCAATGCCAGCCACGCCTATCTCGATATTACTCATTAGGAAACTCCTAGAGGGCTCGGCGTTGTTGCAGCGCCTTAATCATGTTGGCGAGGATGGCCAAGCACATTGCCGCGAAGCCAACCGGTAACGCCCAGCGACTGGGCCATAGGTAGAAGGTAAAATTGGCCATGGCAGTTTCCATTCGAACCGTGGCGCGAACCGCATCAAGATAGCTCTGGTAGCAGAGCATGCCGAAATAAAGCAGCCCAAGGGAGCTCGCGAACAGATAAAGCACCAGCTGGGCACCCGGCGGAAGCCTACCCACCAGCACATCCACACTGATGTGTTCCCGCTGAAGTTCTACATAGGCGAGTGGCAGAAAGACGACAGCGACCATGTAGTAAAAAGACACAAACTCTAGCGTTCCGGTAAACGACTTTCCGAATAGGTAGCGCAGCCCTACATCAAGCGAGACATGCAGCGCCATCAACACCAGAAAGAGTGCCGCTAGCACCATGGCACTTTTGGCGACCCACTGGCTCAGTGATTCGAAGTGTTTGGCCATCATACGAGCTCGCCCCTCTTCGAATCCGGAGCAGAAAAGCCCAGTTCTAACAGGGTCTCTTTCCAGAACAGCAGCATATCGCGGTAAAGTTCAGGATCATCACGCCAGATGCTTTGCGCCCCCATACCTCGCATCATGCACAGAGTGGCATTCAGGGCGACTCGATTCTGATGTGACGTGTGGCTGGCACTGGCGACCAACTGTTCCCAAATTTGCTCCAAAGAGTCATTGAACTTCGAGCCCAGGGTCACAAGCACTTTCATGATATCGGGGTCGGTACGCGCATTAGTGAGGTATTCGAGGGTCACCATATAAAGGTCGCCCTTGAAGTGCTCATGCAATGCCTCTAACAAGTTATCAAAGTTGAGCTCTCCCGCCTTAACGTGCGTGGCCATCTCCCTTACGCTTTCCACTTCACGACTCAGCAAGTCCTCAAGCGCCGCCTGCATCAATAATGTCTTAGAAGGGTAATGGTGAACTAAAGCGCCCCGGGAAACGCCCGCCAAACGAGCAACATCCACGGTTGAAGTAGCACGAATGCCCTTCTCGAGAATGCACTCGATAGTCGCTTGTGTAACCCGAGCCTGGGTTTGGCGTGAGCGTTCTTCTTGATTCTGTCGCTTCGTCATAGCGAACCCTTATTTGGCCTAGGCCGCCTCAATGCGACGGCCTAAGTGTTGCAGCGTTAATAGATGCCGTAGTCAGCAGGAAGCTTATTGTAAATCTCTTCCATGGCCAGTTTGGCCAATGCGTCTTCGTCTTCGCGGTCAACGTCGCTAAGTAAGGCATCCCACTTTGCGTAGGTCGCGATAAAATCATCAATCAGCGCCTCGGGGTCTTCAACGCCATACTCATCACGGGCCTTATCGTAAACATTGGCCAAGGCTTCATCGCGGAAAGCCTCCACGGACGCCATCAGATCCTCTTCGGGCTCATAGATGTTGTTGCCATGGGAAGCGGCTTCTTCTAGTGCGGCTTCAGAAGCGCCGAGGTACTGGACGATCATGCGTGTCATTGCTTTGGCAGTTGCTTCTTTGAAGACATCGCGCTCTTCATCGCTGAGGCTAGCCCAAAAGCCCGAGTTGAAGCCCCACTGAGGGCCAGACCAATACATCCCGGTCGGCAGCAGCGTCGTGTGCTCGGCAACTTCCCAAAGAGACCGATCAATCAAGTCATTCGCTGCATTCGATGCACAATCCAAAGACCCTCGATCAAGACCGCTGTACATCTCACTGGAAGGCACATTCACCGGCGTACCCCCGGCTTGCTCAACCCAGGCAGAAACCGTCGAGCCTGCGGTACGAATACGCTTACCGCGCAGCTCTTCTAGATTGCGCACTGGCTCGCGGCAGAACAGCACATAGGAAGGCGTGTTATAGGCGCCTAGATAGACAATATCTAGCTCCTTCCACTCGGCAAGCTGGGTCGGATTATTCAGACTGAAATCTGTCACCGCCAGGATGCCAACCAGCGGATCGTCATAGTTAAAGCCTAACTCCTGAACGGCATTAGCCACCGGCATTTCGGAAGGCGTGTAGATTGCGGCATGATGAGCAACCTGAACGATATTATCTTGAATACCCTGCAGGTTAGCGCGTGGTGCCAGCAGCACGGTGCCTGTATATACCTCGGGTTGCAGTTCGCCGTTCGAGAGCTCCTTGACCATTTCGGCCCACTCGATATAACCATTAAGGGAGTGAGGGTGTTGTTGATCGTAGAACGAATTGGCGATGAATGATGTTGCTGCCTGTGCCGATGAGACCATGGCAGGCAAAGCCAACGCCGCAACGGCTAGTGTCAGCGTCTTACGAGTGGAGTTCATGTAGTTTCCCGTGCCGATTTAATCGGCTGTTTTTTTCTGTTGTATGACTTCTGTTTTATTACTAGGTCTTATTGACACGTCACCCGGTGTGGCGCGTGTACGTAATTCAATCTAGACTTCAAATAATAAAAAAACAAGCAGGTCTGTTTGTTTTTTACATGATCGATTCCGCGGAGCAAGGTTACATAATGAAAGCAAAGGAAAATCCAACGCTGCTTGATATGGCGGGCACCTGGCGAGGGATCCGCATGATGCTGCCTTTAGCGGTTTTTACGATCGCTTTTGGATTAGCGTTTGGCGTTGCCGCGGTGCATCAAGGGTTAGCCGGTTGGGAAGCGATGTTAATGAGCCTGTTTGTATTCGCGGCGCCATCGCAATTTGCGGCCCTGGAAATGTGGCATTCGCCGCTACCACTACTGGCTTTGGCGGCAGTCACAATAGCTATCCATACCCGGCATATGCTAATGAGCGCGGCGCTCTATCCCTGGCTCAAGCCGTTACCTAGACGCCAGCAATTCGCGATGGTCATACTGCTAACCGACTCCAACTGGGCGATGGCACTGGGAGAGTATCAGCGCGGCGAGCGCAATCTGGGCATTTTGTTAGGTGGCGGAATAGCGCTGTGGTGTGCCTGGGTCGTGGGCACGGCGCTTGGGCTAGCCTTTGGCGGAGGCATTACCCAGCCTGAACGCTTCGGCCTTGACGTGATTATGCTGTGCTTTCTGCTGATAATCGTTGTCGGTGGCAACCCCAAAGCAGCCATGGTTCTGCCCTGGCTGGCAGCAGCGGCTAGCGCATTAATGGCGTATTGGTGGTTACCGCCCTACCTACATGTGATGGTGGGCGCCATTACCGGTGGCGTGGTGGCCGTGCTGTTGCCTGGACGCTGGTTCAGGGAAAGCGCCTTATGAGCTCATCATCAGTGTGGCAGTCGTTAATAGCCATCATGGTCATGGTGGTGATTGCTTATGGCTCCAGAGTGCTGGGGCTGCTGGTCATGTCACATGTACCGCTAGGCCCACGCGTTAGGCGATTCGTCGATGCCATGTCTAGCTCAGTTCTGATTGCCGTTATTACGCCTATCATTGTTCATGGTGATGGCGGCGTGCGTCTCGCGGCCATTGCCGCTGGCACGGTGGCGGTAGTCATGAGAAGCCCGCTGGTATCGATTGCCATGGGTATGCTTTGCGCTGCGGGTTGGCGCTGGTGGGTTGGGTAATGTTGTGTGAAAACGGGAGACTTGAATATTTCAGACGTGCGCAGGGTTAACTAGAATCAGATATACCGCAGCTCCAGGGACTCATAATCCCTTGGTCGTAGGTTCAAGTCCTACTGGGCCCACCATTTATCAATGACTTACCCGCGTTTTATCCCTTCCTAGCTGTATCTTCTCATTAAAGTGACAACAAAGTGTCAACCGAATATCTTCGGGCCGAGCGTGATCGTTGCTTTTAAGTGGTCAGGTGCCAAGTGTGTGTATCTCGTGGTCATTTGAATGCATAGGCGTACTCGTTGGCCTTGTGCTATCATTGATTGCATATGCAATCATATGGAGAGTCTGGCATGGCTTCGATCACGATCCGCAACTTGGACGACCAATTGAAGGCTCAGCTTCGCGTAGAGGCGGCTAGGCATGGCCATTCCATGGAAGAGGAGGTTCGCATCATTCTGCGTAGTGCCTTGAACCAGCCTCAAGCAAAGGGGCTAGGGAGTCGCATACGTGAGCGATTCGCAGACGCGGGGGGCTTCGAACTGGAAGTACCGCCTAGGTCTGATAAGCCTCGTGATCTGGGCTTCGGCGCATGATAGTTCTTGATACCAATGTGCTATCCGAGCTGATGCGGCCTGTACCAGATGCACGGGTTGTCGACTGGCTGGACAGGCAGGATGCTATTTCCGTGACAATTTCCGCTATTACGGTGGCTGAAATTCTCTATGGTATCGAGCGCCTGCCCAACGGCAAGCGCAAGCGTGGTTTCGCGGCCAAGGCGGCGGCAATGTTCGAAGAAGATTTCTCTGGACGGATTCTATCGTTCGATAGCGGGGCTGCGATTCACTACGCAGAGCAGGTCGCTGCCTGCGAGAGTGCAGGAAGGCAAGTTCACATGGCCGATGCCCAAATTGCGGCTATCTGCATCCAACATGAAGCGGTGTTATCGACACGCAATGTAAAGGATTTCGAGACGCTGAGCGTCGAGACGATCAACCCGTGGGAAATGGACTGATATCGGTACAGTGACGGTACAGTGATTGGTTCGGATAGGTTACACTAACCTTCGCTAAGCTATTGATAGTTTTATACTTTAACCTTTGCAAGGTTACTGTGGATTTCGTAGTAAGTTCAGTATCTTATTGATTTAAAAGCTAACTCATAATCCCTTGCCTAAAAAGCAACAATGGTGGGCCCAGTAGGACTTGAACCTACGACCAAGGGATTATGAGTCCCCTGCTCTAACCAACTGAGCTATAGGCCCGAAAAGCGTACATATCATAGCGAATGTGGCGGTGTGAGGCTAGCCCCATTGCGCTATCTTGATGTCATTACGGCACTTTATGTGGATTGGGCAGTCTGGTGAGTAGTTCTTTATGCGGAGACGCGCTGTGAAAGCATTGATTGCTCTAGTTCCTTTATTGTTGGTACTGCCCGTGCAGGCGGACTGGCAGCTTGACCCGGCCCAGTCCCGGGTGCAGGCGTCGATTACCCAGCTCAACGGCGAGGCGCCGCAAACCCACCACCATCAGGTGCGCGATCTGCAGGGGGATATCTCCAGCGATGGCACGCTGCGCTTGCCGTTAAAACTCAGCCAAACGGATGTCCTTGAGCGCTTTGGCGAGCTTCCGCCGTGGATAGGCTTGCTGGCGAACACCACCTTGGTAACGCTGGAGGCGCAAATGCCCCCAGAGCGGCTAGACGGTTTGGATATTGGTGAATCGCTGGTTGAAACGCTGACGTTTAGCGTGCAGTCCGACATGGTTAACCAGCAGGAGTCCGTGCCACTGCGGTTTACCCGTGAAGGCTTGAACGAGATACGCGTGACGCACGCAGAGCCCATGGCAATGGATGGCAGAGCGCTGATGGCCAACACCACGGTACGTACCGTGATGTCGCTGCTGGGCTATCAGGAGATTGACGAGCATGTGCCCGTCACCCTTAATGCGCTGTTAGTTAATCGGTAGTAGAGAACCGCTAAAGATTAACGACTGAGTACTTCCATATCCCCCGCCTGGGCCTCGCCGGTTTGCACCCGCCACTGGGCGGCGTAGTGGCCGTTAGCCGCAAGCAGGCTTGAGTGGCTGCCGCGCTCGGCCACTTGGCCTTTCTCGATCACCACAATCTCATCGGCGTGCACGATGGTGGAAAGCCGGTGGGCAATCATAATCACCGTGCGGCCATGGGCGATGCGTTTTAGCGAGCGCTGAATCGCCGCTTCGGTTTCGTTGTCCACCGCGCTGGTGGCTTCATCCAGCACCAAGATAGGCGGGTCTTTAAGCAGCGCCCTGGCCAGTGAAAGCCGCTGGCGTTGGCCGCCGGAAAGCCTTACGCCCCGCTCGCCTACCGGTGTGTCCAAACCTTGGGGCAGCGTTTCGATAAAGCTCCACGCTTCAGCGGTTTTGGCGGCGTCGATAATCGCGGCTTCGTCGGCGTCCGGCTTACCGTAAGCGATATTGTCGCGAATGCTGCCTTCGAACAGATAAACATCCTGGCTGACCAAACCAATCGATTGACGCAGTGAGTTCATACTCACTTCGGTGATGGGCTGCCCATCAATGAGCACGCGGCCGTTTTCGGGGTCATAAAAACGTAGCAGCAGTTTGATCAGAGTGGATTTGCCCGACCCTGTCGCCCCCACCAGCGCCAGGGTATTGCCTGCGGGCACGTGCAGGTGAATACCATCCACCCCAACGCCGCTGGTGGCATAGTGAAAGCTCACATTATCAACCGTTACTTCGCCACGCACTGGCTGGGTGAGCGGTGTGGTGCTGTCGTCTTTTACCGTAATCGGCACTTCGAGCAGATCGAGGATGCGCCGCGTGCTGGCCATGGCGCGCTCGAACAGGTCAATCACCTGGGCCAGGCCGGTCAGCGGCCAGAGCAGGCGTTGGGTCAAAAACACCAGCACGCCGTAAGCGCCCACGTTCAGCGAACCGTTGAGCGCCATCATGCCGCCCACGGTGAAAGTGGCTAGAAAACCGGCCAAAATCGCCATGCGGATGACCGGAATAAACGCGGAGCTCACCTTGATCGCCCTTCTGTTGGCGTCTACGTAGGCTTCGCTGGCATCGCGCAGGCGCTCGGCCTCGCGGGCTTCGCTGGTAAAGCTTTTAATCGTCGCAATGCCGCTAAGGTTGTTGGATAACCGGCTGGCTAAATCGCCGACCTTTTCACGCACATCGCTGTACAGCGGCCCGGCTTTACGTTGGAAGAAGAACGCGCCCCATATGATCAGCGGAATAGGCGTGAACGCCAGCAGCGCAATCAGTGGCGAAAGCACGAAGAAGACCGCGCCAACCGCCACGACGGTGACGACCACCTGAATAATCGCATTCGCCCCGCCGTCCAGAAAACGCTCAAGCTGGTTGACGTCATCGTTCATGGTGGCCACCAACTGGCCAGAGCTTTTCGACTCGAAAAACGCCATATCCAGCCGCTGGGCGTGCTCGTAGGTATCTTGGCGCATATCTGCTTGTAAACGTTGGGCTAAGTTGCGCCAAAGAATTTGGAACAGATACTCAAACAACGATTCGCCTGCCCAAATAAAGAACGTTAGTACCGCCAGCATGGTGATCTGCTGTTGGGGTGTTTCAAACCCCAGGCTGGCCACAAAGCTCTGCTCTTGGTTGACCACGACATCAATGGCCACACCAATCAAAATTTCCGGGGCAATATCAAACAGCTTGTTGATCACCGAACAGGTAGTGGCGGCAATAATGCGCCGTCGATAGCCTTTGGCGTAGCGGAGTAGCCGCACCAGGGCTTGAAAGCTCTGATTCTTAGAACGGGGCGGAGAAGGAGCCACGAGCATTCCTTACTGAGGTTGTATTAGGCCAACTAGGTAGACGCTAGCGTAATGAATTCAATGCTCGGGCTCAACGCGTTAATGCTTGGGGGGTTAAGCGGGTGCCGTGCTGCGTCGCACATTGGCCAGCAGCGGGCTGCCGGTATCGGGGTCTAGCAGCAGCGTGCACTCTACTTGATAGAGCGTTCGCACCAGATCAGGCGTCACCACCTGAGCGGGCGGCCCTTCCGCTACAATCTGCCCTTCGCGCATCGCTATGAGATGATCGGCGTAGCGGCAGGCGCTGGCCAGATCGTGCAGTACCATCACCACGGTGCGGCCATGACAGGCCAGCTCACGTACCAGCTCGAACACTTCAATCTGATGGCCAAGATCCAGCGCAGAGGTGGGTTCATCCAGCAACAACAGCGGGGTTTGTTGGGCGATGGTCATGGCGATCCAGGCGCGTTGCCGCTGGCCGCCGGAGAGCGCATCAATCGGCCTATCCGCGAGTTGTTCAAGCCCTGCCGCCGCCAGCGCGTGCTGCACCACGCGCTGATCCTCTGCTGACCACTGGCGCAGCCAGCCCTGGTGGGGTTGGCGGCCAAAGCGGATCAGTTCGGTCACGGTGAGCCCTTCTGGCGCCACGGCCTCCTGGGGCAGTAGCGCCAGCTGAGTGGCCAGTTGGCGGGTGGGCAGGCGTTGAATATCGGCGCCATCCAGCAATACCGCGCCGCTATCGGGTTTATGCAGGCGGGCAAGCCCGGCCAGCAACGTTGATTTACCGCAACCGTTGGGGCCCACAATAGCGGTGACTTGACCGCTAGGCAGAGTGATATTCAAGCCATCAATCACCTGCCGTGAGCCATAGCTCATGCCCAGTGTCTGGGTAGCCAGAGAGGGCATTGGCGACGCCGGGGATTGGCTCATGTAAAACTCCGTTGGGGACGCATTAATATCCAAAGTAACCAAGGCCCGCCGACCACGGCGGTAACAATGCCCACCGGAATCTCGATAGGCGCCAGCAGCGTACGGCCGGCCAAGTCGGCGAGCACCATGACCAGCGCCCCCGCCAGCGTTGCCGCCAAAACCGGTACGCTACGGGAGCTCGACAGCGACCGGGCAATCTCGGGGCCAATCAACCCCACCATGCCCACCGGCCCGGCAACGGCGACCGCCAGCCCGGTTAGCGCGACAGACAGCAGCAACACTTCCAACCGGCGCCGTTTGACGTTCACGCCTAACCCGCTGGCGGTGGCATCCTTGAAACGCAGCAGTGTAAGCGAGCGGGCTAGCGCCATTGCCGTGGCCAGCCCTAACGCCAAGCCGAGCATGAGTAATTGAAGTGCGCCGCTGGGGCGAGCATTGAGCGACCCCACCGTCCATGGGTAGGCGGCATTCGCGGTGTCAATCGCGACTCGCGCCAGCATCAGTTGCGTCACCGCGCCAAACACCGCGCCCACGCCAATCCCCGCAACGATAAAGCGATAGCCCTGGGTACCGCTGCCCGCGGCTAGCCCGAAAGTGAGTACCGCGGCGGTGGTTGCCCCGGCTAACGCCATGGCGGGCGGCGCGATGGAAAAGCCGACACCCACTATGGAGGCCACCGCAAACGCCGTCGCGCCATTATCAATGCCGATAATACCGGGCGTTGCCAGGCGATTGCGGGCCAGGGTCTGCATTAAGATGCCCGCTAATGCGAAGGCGGCCCCAGTGAAACAGGCAGCGGCCAAACGTGGCAGACGTAGCTCTTGCACGACAAAGGTCGCCATCATATCCGCATTGCCCAACAGCGCCTGCAGCACCGCCACTGGCGCGACTTTAACGCTGCCGAGACTCAAATAGATAATGCTGGCAACCAGCAGCGCGCCCAATAGCCCCAGGTTGACCACCACCGCACGCTGTTCAAACAGGACGCTGTGCGCACCCCGTTGATGTCGCCAGGCTAAACGCCAGTACCCTGGAGGCGGCGATACGCTGCCGTTTTTTCCCGAAACCGCTTGGGTAGCATAAGAGAAAGGCATGGCAGCAGATTTACCCGTTGAGCCAGTCATTGATTCAGAAGGCCTTGATGCGCTTTTCATAAACCCACTCATAACATCGGTAAGCGGCGCGCACGTACAACCGCTACTAAAACGGGGGCGCCACATAACGCCGTGAGCACGCCCAGGGGTAGTTCTGAAGGCGCCACCACTACGCGGGAGATGATATCGGCGGCGAGCACCATCAGCGGCCCGATGGGCAGGCAAAACAGCAGCGTACGACGAATATCCGGCCCTGCGAATGCACGGGCCACAAACGGTACTACCAATCCGACAAAGGCAATCGGCCCTGCGATAGCGGTGGCAGCACCCACCAGTAATGCTACGCAGGCCACGACCAACCAACGGATAAGGTTGGGGTGGTGGCCTAAACCAGAAGCAACTCTCTCGCCTAACGCCAGCGCGGCTAATGGCCGGGCGATCAGCGCCACAACAACCGATGCCACCAGCATACTCGGCAACACAGCGAACAAGTCGTTTAAGCGGCGGCCAGCCACACTGCCAATGACCCAGAAGCGAATTTCGTCAGCGGCACGCTGGTCGTAAAGCAGTAGCAATGAAGTTAATGACGCCAGCAGACCCGAAAACGCTGCCCCGGCGAGCACAAGCCGGATCGGGTCGTTGCCGACACCGCGAAAGCGCGCCACGCTTAAGACGCACACGCAGCCCACCAAGGCGCCGAGCTGAGCGACTGAAATGCGCAAAGTGGCGGCGCTGGCCCCCAGCACCAGGGCCAGCGCCACGGCAAACGCCGCCCCCGCGCTAACCCCTAAAAGCCCTGGCTCGGCCAGTGGGTTGCGGGCAACCGCTTGCAGCAGCGCCCCGGCAACGCCTAATGCCATGCCTACTGCAATGCCGATTAAGGTACGCGGGGCGCGCAGTTCCCAAACAATAAAGCGCGCTTCGCTGTCCTGGGCGCCGCTTAGCAGCGCCAACACCCTGCCGGGGCCAACGCTGCCCGCGCCAATCAATAAACTAACGCCACTCACCGCCACAAGGGCGGTGAGTAGCAGCATCATTAGCAGACGAGGTGAGGCACGCCTGATGGCAGGCGTTGCAAAACGTGGAACCGTCACGGCAACAGCGCAGCCTCTATATCATCAAGAATCGCTTGCGCGGCCAGCGGGCCATTGGCACTACTCCACAGCTGGCCATTCACTGGCACCACCTGCTCTTGCTGAACCACATTGAGGCGAGTGAACGCAGGGCTTTGTTTAGCGGCGTCCAAGGCCTGTTGACCATCTTCGTTGAGGGTGGCTAGGAAGAGCCAGTCACCGTCTATCTCGGCAAGGTTTTCCAGGCTGAGCACATCGCTGTGTACGCCGCGCTCACCGATCAGATCCGCACCTTGCACATCCAGGCCAACCCGCTCCAGCAGACCTGTGGCAATCAGGTTTTCCGACATTACCATCGGGCCACCCGGCATCCAGCGGACTAAAAAGGCGGTGCCGCTTACGTCGGCGGCGGCTAGCGCGTCAGCCAGCTCTGCAGTGCGCTGATCTACCGCGGCAATGGCATCCTCAATGGCTTCTTCACGGTTTAACGCTTCGCCGTAAAGTCGCGCCTCAGCTTCCCAGTTATCCGCGGCTAATGGCTGGGTATGCGGAACAACGGTTGGCGCAATACGTGAAAGCAGTTGGTACTGTTCATCAGAAAGCTGGGCGGGCGCCAAAATCAGATCCGGCTGCTGCGCCAGCACGGCTTCAATATTGATCTCGCGCACCACCCCCATAATCGCGGGGCGGTCATTGCCTAAATGGGCTTCCACGTACTCGGCGACATTATCGCCACCGCGAGTGGTGACGGCACCTAAGGGCGTAATGCCAGCCGCAAGGGCTGCGTCTAGCGCGCCCTCGTAAAGCGTTACCACGCGTTCAGGCGTTCCCTCTAGGTCTACCTCACCAAAGGCTGTATCTAGTGTGCGTGCCTGCGCGGTGCCTATCGCTAAAGCGCTTAGTAGCACGCTTGCCATACTTAAGCGGGCACTTTTAGTGAGGATAGCGGCCACTGAGGTCGTTTTAGCCATCGTCTTTTTAGCCATCGCCGTTGTAACCCGCGCCGTTTTAACTAGCATTTTAGCCACTATGGATATCTCTCAATACGGTATATTAAAATGGATAGTAACGATTCTCAAAAACACTTGCACTACTATTCCTGCGAATAGCGTGTTCCATTTTGTGCAACCGCATTTGTACAATCGCATTTGTACAACCAGACACCTCACCGGCGTTTCACTTTACGCAACGCGATGTTCCTCGCTACCGCCTCGTATTTGGGAACTTTTCTTTTTAGACTCTCGCCCTTATTTGATAATTAGTATCATTAGCTAACAGTTATCGTCATCAAGGGGAATAATATGCCACGCTTTACCCGCTCTGTTCTGGCTAGCGCCGTTACGCTCGCTGTTTCTGCAGGCACCGCTTCCGCCCAAGAAAATCAGCAACTGGACAATATCGTTGTCTCGGCCAGCGGGTTTGAGCAGGCAATGGTCGACGCGCCTGCCAGCATCTCGGTGATCTCTCGTGAAGAGTTGGAGCGTTCGCGGGTGACGAGCATCGCCGACGCACTGCGCAACGTTGAAGGGGTAGATGTAGGCGGCGCGGTGGGCAAAACCGGCGGTAGTAACATTAGCATCCGTGGCATGCCCAGCGACTATACGCTGATTCTGATTGACGGCCGCCGCCAGAATGCAGCGGGCAGCGTGACACCCAATGGCTTTGGCGAAACCTCGACCAGCTTCTTTCCCCCCGTTTCCAGCATTGAGCGCATTGAGGTGATTCGCGGGCCGATGTCGACGCTGTATGGCTCTGATGCCATGGGCGGTGTCATCAATATTATTACCCGTCGGGTGGGCCGTGAGTGGACAGGCTCTGTTGAGGTCGAAAGTACCTTTAACGAAGATCGCGACTTCGGTGATCGCCGCGAGATTAACCTCTACACCAGTGGCCCGCTGATTGAAGATACGCTGGGCATTCAACTGCGTGGGCGGATGTATGAGCGCGACGCTTCCGCGCTTACCTATACCGACAACAACGGCGACCCGATTGAAGTCGACCAGCGCGGCCCCAGCCCAGTGGAAGGCGATACCTATAGTTTGGGCGGCAAACTGACCTGGACGCCTAGCAACGACCACGACTTATGGCTGGATGGTGAAGTCAGCCGTCAGCGCTACGACAACGATGAGTGCCAGCTAGGCACGCTAGATGGCCGCTCGCGCAGCTGCGAACCCGAGCCCGGCGAGGCCTTCGGTTACTCCGACGAACTGCGTTTTGAGCGCGAGCAAATCGCCATTGGCCACACCGGACGCTTTGCCTCGGGCACCTTGGAGTCTAGCCTGATGCGCAACACTACCGAAACCAAGGGCCGCACGATCCCTGGCGATATGGGCGTTGCTTATGAAGGCTTTCCTGGCATTGTCGGCGGAGCCCCGCGGGAGTTGGAGACCACCAATACCGTGCTCGACAGCAAATTCATCATGCCGTTAGACAATCATATGGCCACCCTGGGAATGCAGTGGTGGGATGCGGAGCTTGACGATGGCTTGGCCGGTGAGACCTTTGCGCAAACCACCTGGTCGCTGTTTGCCGAGGATGAGTGGCTGCTACGCGACGATTTAGCGCTAACCCTGGGCGGTCGCTACGATCACCATGACGCCTTTGGCAGCCAGTTCAGCCCGCGCGGCTACTTGGTGTGGAATACGACGCCTAATTGGACATTAAAAGGTGGTGTGAGCCGCGGCTACAAAACGCCGTCGCTTAATGATCTGCATGACGGCATTAACGGTGTGACGGGCCAGGGCACGATACTCACTATTGGTAACCCCGGTCTTGAGCCTGAAACCAGCACCAGCAGCGAGATCGGCGCCCATTACGATAACCAACAGGGTTTCACTGCCAGCGCCACGCTGTTCCACAACCAGTTTGACGACAAGATTGCCAGCGGCAGCGATATCCTAGTGGAAAATGACCCGCTAATTCCTGACGGCACTTACAGCCAACAGGTCAATGTCGATGAGGCAATCACACAGGGGGTTGAGCTCTCTACCAGCTACCAGTTCGCCCCCGATTGGCGCGTCAATGCCAATTACACCTACACCGATAGCGAACAGAAGAGTGGCGATAACAAGGGCGAACCGCTGACGGACACCCCGGAACACGCCATTAACGCCACGCTGCGCTGGCAGGCAACAGCAAAGCTTGATACCTGGCTCTCAGCAGAATACCGCAGCGAGCGCTACCGTAATCGTGTAGGCGTGCGTGGTGCACCCTCGTTTGATGACCTGGGCGACTTCAAAGCCTACTCACTGTTTCATTTGGGCGGTAATTACGAAGTTACCAATCAGCTTAATCTGAGCGCGACCATCTACAACCTGTTTGACAAAGATTTTGTCGACTACCGCGCCTACGGCGATGGCACCAGCTTTGGCAACGTTTACGCCAATAGCGAAGAAGGCCGCCGCCTGTGGCTCTCCGCTCGCTACGAGTTCTAATCGGTTTCAGCTCGCTACTGTTTCGATGTTCTGTTTCGATGTTCTCCTTCTGCCCCGGCCATGCGCTGGGGCTTTTTTGTTTCCGCCCCCCTCTCCTTTTCCCTTATTCCTTACCCCCTCCCTTTTCCCACGCTCTTTAAAAAAGCCGTCAGAAAAAGCGGCTATCGCTGGATAGCCGCTGCTGTGTTGCGTTTAGGACGGGAACCTAGCGCTTAAAAGGCAACGTTGAGACCTAACCAAACCCGACGACCATCTTCTACATAGCCGTACTCGTCATAGTTGATCGTTTCGTCGAACAGGTTGTAGATACCCGCGTTCAGTTGAGTACTTTCGCTCAACTGATAGCCAACGCCTGCATCTACAAAGGTGTAGGAAGGAGCCACAATGGCACTGCTCGAAGGGCCGGTAGTGGGCTGACTCTCTTCGCCGCGGTAAGTGACTTTTGTCCATTGACTCAACTTGGCAGAGACTTGCCAATCTAACGAAGCGGATACCTGGTGCTTAGGCAGTTGTGTTAATGGCTCGCCTGCATACTCACCGCTTTTTTGCTCGCTATCGGTATAGGTGTAGCTGGCCGTTAGCTCAACGGTATCGCTTAGCGGCGCAGCCACACTCGCCTCTACGCCCTGGGTCACCGCTTCATCAACGTTAATACGATAGGTGGGATCACTGCCAAACTGATTGGCGCCATCCGTACAGATATCGATGGGGCAAGCGATGCGGGTAATTTTATCGTCAAAGTCGTTATGGAACACCGTGACGCCGCCATTTAAGCCATTTTCATTGGCGTAAAGCAGGGCCAGCTCTTTATTGAGCGAGGTTTCTGGCTCAAGATCAGGGTTCCCGTAGATATTGCCGCCACGGCTGACCTGCCCCCAGTCGGGAGTGATCTCACGCAGGTTGGGCGCGCGGTAGCCAGTGGAGACACCGCCTTTCAACGTCCAGTCAGGGGTCATATTCCACACGCTGTAAAGGCGCGGGCTGAGGTGGCTACCGTAGTTATCGTCGTCATCGACACGTAAACCGCCGGTCAATGCCCAAGCATCGGTGAGCATCCACTCATCTTCCACAAAGAGAGCCCATTGGCTATTCTCAATTTCACTACGATCAGAGCCAGGCAATTGATTCGTCGTACTGTCGTCTAGCGACTCCTCCTCGTAGCTCGCGCCTATCGTCAGCATATGCATCCCTAGCGGAATGACCGCGCTGGTTTTGGCGGTGGTGTTGGTGATTTCAATATCCCGCGATTTGTTTTCGCTACTTTCTCGCTGCAGATAGGTTTCGCTGGTGCCCCAGTCAAAACGCCCGCTGTGGGTCACAGCGACATGCTGGTTAGTGAATTCATTAAAGCTATCAGAACAGCCGCCCCGGCAGCCCTCGGATGGCGCCGAGTTGCCCATCAGCGATTCGCGCTCCTGCTCGGTAATACCCGCCTCAAAAGTGACGTCATGGTTATCAGTCGCCGCAAAACTCAACCGCGCAGTCAGGCTTTGCAGACTTTTATCTTCGTAGCCGTTAAGGATGTTGTCTTCATCACGCTGAGAGGTGCGTCCGTAGAGCTGAAGCCCTAAGCGATCTCCCACCAGCGGGCCACTAAGATAAAAGTTAGCTTGGCGGCTATCGCCGGAGTCGCTGTTTTCCTGCAGCACGGTGTCGAGTTGGACATTGCCGTGCCACTGCTGGGCGACCTTACGGGTTATCACGTTGATCACGCCACCAATCGCATCAGAGCCGTAGAGCGTCGACATCGGCCCACGCACTACTTCAATACGCTCAATAGCCTGTAGCGGCGGCAGCCAGTCTTGCTCAAAACCCGCATCGCCGTTAGGGCGAGACTCGCGGGAATTCTGCGGGCGACCATCCACCAGTATCAGCGTGTACTGGGAGGGCATACCGCGAATGGAGATATCTTGGCCGTTATCCCCTCTCCCGCCGCCGGTGACAATCACACCGGGCACATCGCGCAGCGCATCAATAACACTCTGATAGTGGCCTTGTTCCAACTCTTCGCGGGAAACCACGCTGATAGACGCGGGGGCATTGGTAATCTGCTGTTCAAAGCCTGACGCGGTTACCACCATATCGTCTAAGCGGGGCGCGTCTTGTGCCCAAAGAGCACTACTGGCAAGCGAAGAGATAGCGCTGGCCAGCAGCGTACGGCGCAAACAGGGAGACATAACTTCGTCCTTCATAGTGTGTGAGCAATTAGAATGTGTGAGCAATTAGAATGTGTGAGCAATTAGAATGTGTGAGCAATGTGGATAGGCATTCACTCTATTAAATGCGAATTATTAGCATTAATATTTTTACACACTCTTTGCATATTAGGGTGAGACGGTACGTTCAGCATACCGGAACACAAATGCCTATTATTTTCATTCGTACCAAACAGTGGCACAATTAGCGTTCACCCTTTTCCCGTGGGCCTGACCATGTATGACTTTGACGAACTGACCGCCTTTGCCGATGTGATGACCACGGGCAGTTTGACGCGCAGCGCGCAAAAGCTTGGGTTAGCCAAATCGACCCTAAGCCGCCGCATCAGCCAGCTTGAAACCCGGCTTAACCAGCCGCTGCTGCGGCGCCAGGCCAACCGCTTAATTCCCACCGAGGCGGGGCTGCTGTTTCATAACTACTGCACCGAGCTTCTGGCGATGGCGGCGCATAGCCAGGAGGCACTGGCAGAACTGCGTGAAGAAATTAGCGGCGAGATTACCCTTGAGGTGCACGGTGCCCTGGCGCGCAGTTGGCTTGCGAGTGCTATTGAGGCATTTTTACAACGCCACCCAAAGGTTGAGTTGACACTGCATACCCGAGAGTCCCCCCCCACCAAAATGCACAGCAATAGCGTGCACGTCTGGTTGGGGCCGACTCACGAGTGTGGGCTAAACCAGGAGCGTCTGGGCCACTTAACCCGCGGACTGTATGCCAGCCCCCGCTATTTGGCCGCTGCTGGAACGCCCCACCATCCGGATGAGCTGAACCAGCACGCCTGGATCGACCTGCTGGGCACTTCTTCGGATGGGCTGCTGCTCACTCACCCAGAGCATGGCCAATACACCTTTAATCCACCCCGTTCACGGCTGCGAGTAGATATCACCACGCTGCACATTGACGCCATCGCGCGCAGCCAGGGCATAGGCTTGCTTTCCCACTGGTTAACCGCCAAGCGCGAGCAGCATCATCCGGGCGAGCTGATCAACTGCCTACCCGGCTGGGAACCGGTGCCGCTACCGATTACGCTGCTCTACGCCTACGGCCACCAGTCCCGCCGCACCCACGCGCTCTTAGAGTTTTTACGTAGCCAGGTGCCCGCACCGTGGCGCGCATCACCCGCCACTGTGTAAGTTAATTCGAGTGTTTACCTTGCCAGTTAGCCCGCTTATTAACGACAATAGGCGGCTAACGATTAGCCAAGGACTGTAAATGCTCGCCGAACTCTTTGCTGTCATGGCGCCCGTGCTGGCGGGTGCAGGGCTCGGCTACTTGTGGGTACGCCTAGGCCATCCCTACCCAGTCGACTTCATTACCCGACTGGTGTTTAACATTGGCACCCCATCGCTGGTGTTGGCGTCTCTGGCGGGCGCTGATATTGATGCCACCACTTTTGGCCAGACGATGCTAGCCGCTGCGTTGGTGATTCTCACCATGGGGGCAGCTACCTTTGTGGTAGCAAAACTGTTGCGCCGCAGTTGGCGGGTGCTGCTAGCCCCCATGATGTACCCCAATACCGGCAACATGGGCTTACCCGTGGTGCTTTACGCCTTTGGTAGTGCCGGGTTTGCCTACGGCATTACCGTAATGGTGACCGTCTCACTGTTTCAGTTCACCTTAGGCGCCGTGCTTAGCAGCCAAGGCAACCCGCTCAAAACCCTCGCTAAAACGCCCACGGTCTACGCCATCGCGATTTCCATGGCACTGCTGCTGACGGACACTTCCCTGCCGCCGTGGCTGGCGAATACGGTGGACTTAATGTCGGGGTTCACGGTACCGCTGATGCTGATTACCCTAGGCGTATCGCTGGCCAGCATTCAGGTGAAGAACCTGCGTTCCGGGCTCGGATTTAGCTTAGTGCGCGTGCCCCTCGCCGCTGGGGTCGCCTGGTTGATTGCAGGCTGGGTAGGCCTGCCGCCCCTGGCTCAAAGTATTTTAGTGGTGCAGATGTGCATGCCGGTGGCGGTATTCAACTATCTCTTTGCTCAGCGCGCCCAGCGCGAACCTGTCTATGTGGCCAGTTTGGTCTTCTGCTCTACGTTATTAGCGCTGTTTTACCTGCCCGTGCTACTCGCCCTGCTCATGTAGTTAATTGCCCTGCTCATCATGAAGTAGTGGAACCCCAACATAGCTAAAAGGTCACTGCTAGACTACTGACAAGGATGCCAATGATTAATATCACCAGAGGGCACGCTATGCTGTCTATCAACAAGAGCAATCATACTCACCCCCGGCTGACCCCTGCGGTTTGGGCAGGCATCAGTGGGCTAGTGCTGGCGAGCGCTATTAACACGGCAAATGCGGAAGTCGTCCAGGAATCGCTGGAAACCGACCATTTAAACCTCTCCATTGAGCGTATCGCCGATGGTTTTGAGCACCCTTGGGCGGTGGCGTTTTTACCCGATGGTCGCTACTTGGTGAGCGAACGCAGCGGGCAGTTGAAACTCGTCGACCCCACGAATGGGGAAACCAGTACGCTGGAAGGCATGCCGGAAGTGAGTCCTCGGGGCCAGGGCGGGCTGTTAGACGTAGTGTTGCACCCCGATTTTGAAGGAGGAGACGGCGAAGGCGACAACGATTGGGTCTACTTCACCTGGAGCAAACCCGATGGTAATGACAGCCGTTCAGCACTCTCACGGGTAAAATGGCAGGGCGATGAGCTGGGCGAAGTCGAACACTTATTCGAGCAGGATCGTGCTTCTGGGCCTGGCCGCCACTACGGCTCCCGATTGGCGTGGCTGCCCGACGGCACGCTCCTCATGAGTATTGGTGACCGCGGCAGCGAACCACCCCGCGCCCAGGCCAGCGATGACCATGCGGGGTCTACCCTGCGCCTTACCGCCACGGGCGACGTTCCTGACGACAACCCCTTCGTTGACGATGACACCACTCTGGATGAAATTTACTCCATGGGAAATCGCAACATTCAGGGTATGACCGTACTCAGTAACGGCGAAGCCTGGGCGTCAGAACACGGCCCCCGCACCGGCGACGAGCTGAATCATATCCAAGCAGGCAACAATTATGGCTGGCCTACCGTCAGCCAGGGCAATGACTACGCGACTAATGAGCCGATTGGCGAAGATTCACTACCAGGGATGGTTGACCCGGTGTACGTTTTTGAAGGCCGTTTTGCGCCTGCCGGGCTTACTGAAGTGACCAGCGATGCTTTCGGCGAGTGGCAGGGCAATTTATTGGCGGGCGGGCTAGGTAGCGAGAAGCTACTGCGTCTGCGCTTAGAAGAGGGCCGTGTCGCCGAAGAAGAGCTGATTTTACAAGGCGAAGTAGGCCGTATTCGGGATGTTCGTCAAGGTGCTGATGGCGCCATTTACTTACTCACTGACGACCCTAAAGGCAGCTTGTATCGCCTGGCGCCAACAAGCCAACAAACCAACAAACCAACAAACCAACAAACCAATAGCGTTTCACTCACTCGCCGCTAGCTAAACGTATCAAAACCACCATGGATGCCCCATGCGATTACGCAATTTAATTATTTTAACGGTGATTGTGCCGCTGTTTGTCATCCTGGTGGTGTTTAGCTTAGTGGCGATCAAGTCGCTTGAAGATAACGTACGCTCGAAGCTACAAACGGAAGTTGAGATTATTACCCGCACGCTGAGCTCATCACTCAGCTACGCGGTTACGCCGGATAGCAACACACCGCTTGAAGAAGCGCTGCAGTCGGCGTTCTCCTTCCATCGCATTTACGGTGCTTATGTCTTCGATACCCAGGGTCGTGATATTTACGGACTAGGCCTTGGCAAAGATATTTTCAGCCGCGAAGAAATTCAGCAAGTCATTGAACGCGATGACTTATACAGTAATTACCGACAACACGAGGGTTGGAATTACTACTCTGCGTTGACACCTTTGCGCTCACAAGATGGCACTGTCTATGGCGTGCTGCAGGTAAATCGGTTAAATACCGGGATCGAGAACTACACGGGTTTTATCAGTATTGTGGCCGTTCTGGTGTTTGTGATTGGCGCGGCCGGGATCGTATTTAGTATTTGGTGGGGGTTTCGCCGCCATATTGAGCGCCCGCTGAATCGGTTGGTGCACGTGATGCAGTTGGTTGAGGAAGGTGATCGTAGCCAACGCGCCACCGAAGACGGCCCTATCGAATATCGCCACCTCGCCTCCGGTTTGAATGGCATGCTAGATGCGATGGCCGAGAAAGACCAAGAGATCGAAAATCGCCAGCGGCGCGAAATTGAGCTTGAAAAGCGCCTGCGTAAATCAAAGAAATTGGCTGAACTGGGCGTACTGGCGGCGGGGGTAGCCCACGAAATAGGCGCGCCGCTGACGGTGATTAACGGCCAGGCTCAGCGCTTGGCTCGACGCGATGTGATTGGCGACGACGAACGTGCACGATTAGGACGCATACGCGGCGAAGTGGAGCGCATCGTTGAAATTGTTCGCCAATTGATGGAGTTAGGCCGTCAACATAACGTAGAAAAAGACGAACAGGCGCTCGATCAGCTTGTTATAAGTGCCAAAGACCTAGTGGAAGATGAGCTAGAACCACGCAATATTCGTTTAGACATTGAATTACCGTCGCCGACACCCAACTTACTCGCCAACGGCCAACAAATTGTACAGGTGCTGACCAATTTACTGCGCAATGCAGCGCAGGCTCCTGAAGTAACCCGTATTCGGGTGCGCGCCCAGCAGCAAGAGCACGAATTGACACTGTGGGTGGAAGATGATGGCCCGGGGATTCCCACCGCCCATCACCATAAAGTATTCGACCCATTTTTTACCACCAAACCGGTCGGCCAAGGCAGCGGTTTGGGACTCTCTATGGTACATCGCATTATTAATGACCACGGCGGTACGATCGGCGTGTTTGACAGCGCCCTAGGCGGCGCTGGATTTGAAATTACGCTACCTATTAGTGAAACCGCATCCGCGTGAGGACAACATTTGTGACCCAACAGGAACCCCTTTTACCTTTGTTGGTGGTGGAAGATGACGCCGCTATACGTGAGTTATTGGAAGAAGAGCTGCAGGATGCAGGCTACACAACGCTCGGCGTATCTAGTGCTGAAGAGGCGATTGCCTTATTGAGCCACACCACCGTCTCACTGGTGATTACCGATGTGCGCTTGCCGGGCATGACCGGCATTCAGTTACTTCAGCAGCTCCGCCAAGCAGGCAGCGAGCTGGGCATCATTGTGATTACCGCGTTTGGCACTATTGATCAGGCGGTTGAAGCACTAAAACTTGGAGCTGACGACTTTTTAACCAAGCCGTTAGACCTTGATGCCATCCGCGAAGCTGTATTTCGTGTGTTGGAACGCCAACGCCTGGCGGTTTTCCACGACACGGATATCAGTCATTTCCATGGCATTGTGGGTAAAAGTCAGGTCATGCAGACGCTATTTCATGACGCTTCCCGACTTGCCAAAAGCGATGCCCCCATTCTGATCTTAGGTGAAAGCGGCACTGGCAAAGAGCTACTTGCCCGCGCTATTCATCAGGAAAGTCCGCGTCATGACCAGCCATTTGTGCCAGTTAACTGTGCGAGTATTCCCGCGGATTTGATGGAAAGTGAGTTCTTTGGCCATGTCAAAGGCGCCTTTACCGGGGCTAACGAAGCGCGCCGGGGGTTATTTCATAGCGCCCAGGGCGGCAGCCTGTTTTTAGATGAAATTGGTGAAATGCCGATTAATCTGCAGGCGAAATTGCTGCGCGCTCTGCAGGAAAAAACCGTGCGCCCAGTAGGCGGGGAGCGAGAAGAGCCGGTGGACGTACGTATCATTGCCGCGACCCACCGCAACCTGGAGAAAGAGATCGAGCAGGAGAATTTCCGCAGCGATTTATTTTACCGCTTGGAGACATTCTCGCTGCGCATCCCCCCGCTACGCGAGCGCGGCACCGATATCGAGCACCTTGTGTTTGCGCTTATCGACAAGCATTCGGAGGCACAGGGCAAACAGATAGAGCAAATCGAACCGGAAGCGCTGAGCAATTTACTCAACTACGCCTACCCCGGTAACGTTCGCGAACTGGAAAACGCCATCATGCGGGCCGTCACCCTGAGCGAAGACGGCTCACTCAGCTATAAAGATCTGCCCGAGCGCTTGCGCGAGCAATCAACGGTGGAAACCGGCACGCCTCTGGTACCTGCAGTCCGCGGCGAAGTGCTGGCTGGAGGTCAAATGCCAACGCCACCGCCGATCCGCTGGCCCAGTCTAGAGGAAGTTGAAAAGCGCTATATTAACAAGGTGCTAGAAGCAACGGGTGGCAACAAGCGGCGCACGGCAGAGGTACTTGGGATTGCTCGTCGGACTCTCTATCGTCGCTTAGAAGATAATGAAGAGTAACCAACTCGACACTGCTTACCCCCTTCTAAATCGAGAAGCGGCAGGCCCTAACACGCAGACAAAAAAACCCCCGCGGGCGCGGGGGCGGAAATGATGGTAAACCGTGTGGAGCAGCCGCAGGGAACAAACAGCTGGATCGATTTACCATCGTAGGGATCGGTACACTTACTCAAATCTCAAAACGGGTAACTGACTAGTTACTGGTCGAGTTCTCATCATCTTCTTCTGCACCAGGCATTGGATCTGTACCTTCACCAAAACCAGGCTCATCTTCTTCTGGATTCATGGTGGTGCCTTCTACAGGCTCATCCATAGTGTCTTCAGGCATAGTGCTTTCTGATGCTGAACCTTCGTTTAAACCTGGGTCTTGCTCCATTGATGGCTCTTCGTTCATGCCCGGCTCTGGCTGAGTGGTCGCATCTTGCTCAAGTGGCGCCGTTTCATCCGCAGGCGAGGCTGGCTCTTCGTTGTCACCACAGCCAGCTAATACAATAACGCTCGCTGCTGTCGCCATCATGCACAGCGTTAACCAGCGTGGGCGATTGGCAATCTGCTTACTCTCAATGTGGTCATGTTGCTTGTCCATAATACCCACCTCCATTGCTAACACCGTATGTTTCTAAACGTCTTACTGGTAATCGAGAGCTAATTCTGTACATATAATATTTTGCATACACTTATGCTATTCACTTTACATGCCAAATATTAAAAATTAATCATTAATTAAATTAAATCAATTATTTATGTAAAAAATAATATATCGCCATTAGTGGTTAACTAACCCCCTAGGGTGGGTAAAAAATGACACATGTAGCGTTAATTGCCCCGTTGAGCGAGCCGTTGTGACACACCGGCCCTACCTATGTATAATAATTTTTAATAAATTATCCGACTCAAGCTCTTATTTCTTTATGAATGGCGTAGCAACGACACACGCCCGTTCTGCTCAACATGTTTTTACTGAAAAAAAGGCATCGCCGATGGACGAGACACGACCCGTCAAAATTAAAGTGCGCGGCTTAAGTAAAGTTTTTGGCAAGCAGCCAGAAAAAGCCATTGAGCTTCGCAACCAGGGAATGAAACGCCCCGAAATTCTGGAGAAAACCGGCCAAACGCTGGGGCTATCCAATATTTCGTTTGATGTCTATGAAGGCGAACTTTTGGTCATCATGGGGCTATCGGGGTCGGGCAAATCGACCTTGATCCGCTGCCTTAACCGTCTGATTGAGACCACCGAAGGTGAAATCATTATTGACGGTGAAAACATTCCAACGCTGAAGGAAAAAGCGCTGCTGGAGTGTCGTCGCCGCCATTTCTCTATGGTGTTTCAGAACTTCGCGCTATTTCCCCACCGCACTGTGCACCAGAATGCCGAGTTCGGTTTGGAAATCCGTGGCGTAGAGAAAGCTGAGCGACACAAGATTGCTCATGATGCGCTGAAGCAAGTAGGTCTAGAGGGCTGGGAAGATGCCTATCCCAACCAGCTTTCTGGCGGCATGCAGCAGCGCGTGGGCCTGGCCCGCGCCTTGGCTAACGATGCCACCGTACTGCTAATGGATGAGGCCTTCTCCGCGCTCGACCCGCTGATTCGTAAAGACATGCAGCAAGAGCTTTTGCAGCTGCAATCTAAAATGCAAAAGACCACGGTCTTCATTACCCACGATTTGGATGAGGCGCTCAATATTGGCGACCGTATCGTGCTGTTGAAAGATGGTGAAGTGGTGCAGATCGGCACACCGGAAGAAATTCTGACTAAACCTGCCGATGACTACGTGCGACGCTTTATCGAAGGCGTCGACCGGGCACGTATCCTGACCGCTGAAAGCGCCATGCGGCCCCTGCGCTCTACCGCTCGCGAAAGCGATGGGCCGCGCACGGCACTGCACCGCATGCGTGACCACACTATCGACTCTATTTATGTGGTTGATCGTGACCGCCGCTTGATCGGTCTACTCGAGGCCGACGCTGCAAGCCGGGCGATTGAAGAGGGTTCCGATTCGATTATCCCCTACTTAACCCAGGATTTTCGCAAAGTCCCCATGGATGAACCGTTGCATAACCTATTTGCCATGTTTAGCGAAAAGAGCTTCCCTATCGCCGTTATTGATAAGCAGGAGCAGTTACTGGGCGTGGTGGTTAAAGGCGCTGTACTCGACGAACTGGCACGAGCAGGAGAGCAATAATGGAGATCCCACGCATCCCGCTAGGTGATTGGATTGAGAGCGGTCTGACTTGGCTGACCAGCGAATTCTCTATGGTTACCCGGGGCATTTCTCGCTTCACCCAAACCGGCATTGATGTTTTAAACGATGGCCTTTTTTGGTTACCTGAATGGGCACTGCTAGGCTTGATCGCCCTACTGTGCTGGCGGTTAGGCGGCGTCCGTTTAGCTATTGGTGCCATCGCGGGCTTAGCATTGATTTGGAACCTGGGCCTGTGGGAGCCCATGATTGAGACGCTCACATTGGTGGTGTTTGCCACCCTGGTGGCAGTCGTTATCGCGCTACCGGTGGGTATTGCCGCGGCGCTGTCTAACCGGCTTTACCGGGTCATTATGCCGCTTCTGGACTTTATGCAGACCATGCCCGCGTTCGTCTATTTGATTCCGGCTATTCCATTTTTCGGTATTGGCTCGGTCTCTGCGATTTTTGCTACGGTGATCTTTTCGATGCCCCCGGCGATTCGCTTTACCACACTCGGCATTCGTCAAGTACCGGTAGAGCTGATCGAAGCCGCCGATGCCTACGGTGCTACCCGTGGTCAGAAGCTGTTCAAAGTGCAGCTACCGCTGTCGCTGCCCACGGTAATGGCGGGTATCAACCAGACCATTATGCTCGCTCTCTCCATGGTGGTCATCGCTGCCATGATTGGTGCCGATGGTTTGGGCAGCGAAGTATGGCGCGCGATTCAACGCTTGCGCCCGGGCGATGGCTTCGAAGCGGGCATCGCGGTGGTTATATTGGCGATGCTGTTGGATCGTTTAACGCAATCACTACGCAAAACGCGCAAATAAAGCAAAGCAACAGAAGCGGCAGCGTTGAGCCACGTGCTTGCGAAGTCGCTTCTGGCTACCCATGCTGTATTGAGCAGCAAGCATTTACCACATTAAAATTTATACCCAAGGGAGAAAGTGAATGAAACATCGCACATTGAACCTCCGTATCCGTCTTGCTTCACTAGCACTGTTAGCGGGTGCCGGTGTTGCCGTCAGCAGCGCGGCCCAGGCCGAAGAAGAAAAAGGCACGGTTAACCTAGCCTACGTAGAGTGGTCTTCCGAGGTTGCTTCAACTAACGTCGTTGCTGCGGTACTTGAGCAAGCGGGTTACGAGGTCGACCTAACGTCACTCTCGGCGGCTGCCATGTTCCAGGCACTCTCGACTGGCGATGCGGATGCCATCGTTGCTGCTTGGCTGCCAACCACCCACGCCGATTATATGGAACGCGTTGGTGATAACGTTGAAGATCTCGGCCAAAACCTGGACGGCACCAAGCTGGGTCTCGTGGTACCTGAATACACCGACGTCGACTCCATTGCCGACCTTAACGATAACGCCGATAAGTTTAATGGCGAGATCATCGGTATTGACCCCGGTGCAGGCCTGATGAGCCTCACTGAAGAGGTTGTGGATACCTATGACCTTGATCTAGACCTGCGCAGCGGCAGCGGTGCCACCATGACAGCGGCGCTGGCGAGTGCCATCAATAACGAAGAAGATATCGTTGTTACCAGTTGGACGCCTCACTGGATGTTTGCTCGTTTTGATGTCAAATATCTAGAAGATCCTGAAAACGTTTATGGCGGTGCAGAGCAGATCCATACGGTCGTTCGTGACGGCTTGGAAGATGACATGCCGGAAGCCTATGCCATTCTCGACGCTTTCGAGTGGACGCCCGAGCAGATGGGCGAAGTCATGCTAATGAACCAGGAAGATGGCAGCGATCCCTACGAGAACGCTAAGCAGTGGGTTGAAGATAACCAGGACGTCGTTGAGCAGTGGCTCGATAGCTAAACGACCTGTGCAGTAACTATAACGGGGGGCTTCGGCCCTCTGTTGTCGTTATAAACGCAATGTTTTAACGAATAGGTTCACACTACGTTGAAGGCTTTCTTAACAGATTTGCTATTGTGAGCGCCTTAACGCGAGCCACGTAATGTTGGTTGATGACCACATTCGGGTTTCTATTCAACATTTTCTGATCGACACTTCTTGCTCGAAATAGAGAGGCTACTGTGGATAACCACGACGATAAACGTCCCCCTGAAGAGCAGGTCTCTGAGGGCATACCTGCTCCAGATGGCCCGGCGAATCTGATTGATACCGATTATGTCATCGGCCAAGACAACATCACCACCAATACCATGGGTCTCAATCTAGACCTGCACGGCAAGGTATTTAGCATATCAGCCGTTATCGTGCTGTTGTTTGTGGTACTGACGCTGGCACTGCAAGACACTATCGCGCCTATTTATGACAATATTTTCAGCTTTCTAACCGGAAATCTGTCCTGGTTCTTTATCTTAGCGGCGAATATATTCGTCATCTTGTGTATTGGTCTGATCTTCTCTCCATTAGGTAAAATCCGCATTGGTGGCGCCGATGCCAAACCTGATTTTACCTATATGGGTTGGTTTTCGATGCTATTTGCTGCGGGCATGGGCATTGGCCTGATGTTCTTCGGCGTCAATGAGCCACTGACCCACTTTGGCACATCCTTTGACGGCGGCAGCTGGGCACCGTTAGCAGGCGCGGAAGGCGATGCTGACGGTGCGATGGCACTGGCTATGGCGGCCACCATCTTCCACTGGGGCCTACACCCCTGGGCGATTTACGCCGTCGTGGCGCTTTCGCTAGCGCTGTTCTCGTTCAATAAGGGCTTGCCGCTCTCCATGCGTTCGGTGTTTTACCCCATTTTGGGGGAACGCGTGTGGGGCTGGCCAGGTCACGTGATCGATATCCTGGCCGTGTTTGCAACGCTGTTTGGTTTGGCTACCTCTCTAGGGCTAGGTGCCACCCAGGCTGCAGCGGGCTTAACTTACCTGTTTGGCGCGCCGGAAAGTGATATCACCATGATCCTGTTGATCATCGGCATTACGATGATTGCCATTTGTTCTATCATTGCGGGCGTTGATAAGGGCGTACAGCTGCTCTCCAAAATCAACATTGTCCTTGCGGCAATCCTACTTTTCTTTGTGATTGCGGTGGGCCCCACCCTAATGATTGCCACGGGCTTCTTTGAAAACCTGTGGAACTATGCGGTTCATCTACCTGCGCTGTCGAATCCGTTTGGCCGTGAAGACGCCAACTTTAGCCAAGGCTGGACAGCCTTCTATTGGGCATGGTGGATCTCCTGGTCTCCGTACGTCGGTATGTTTATCGCGCGGGTTTCCCGTGGCCGTACAGTGCGTGAATTTTTGGTCTCGGTCATGCTGGTGCCATCCACCGTATCAGTACTATGGATGACCACCTTTGGTGGCACGGCGATCGACCAATATGTGAGTCAGGGCATTGAAGCGGTACGTGAAGCCGGTGTCGACCTGCAGCTATTCGTCATGTTGGAGCAGCTACCGCTGTCACAGATCACCTCATTCGTCGCCATTGTGCTGGTAATTGTATTCTTCGTTACCTCATCTGACTCCGGCTCGCTGGTCATCGACTCGATCACCGCAGGCGGTAAGGTCGATGCACCAACGCCACAGCGTGTGTTCTGGGCGATCATTGAAGGCGCGATTGCGATTGCTCTGCTGCTCGGCGGTGGCCTAACCGCGCTGCAAACCATGGCGGTGTCTACCGGCTTCCCGTTCACCATCATCTTGCTGGTGGCCTGCTATGCCATCATCAAGGGACTGATGAGCGAACCCAAAGCCGTCTAGTGCTGTTTTAAGCCGATCTTTTGGTTTAGTAAGCAAAACGGGCAACCCACTGGGTTGCCCGTTTTTTGTTGATATGTTGAAAGATAGCCTTTAACACCATATATCCTTCAGTGGCGTTTCAGGCTGATAGTGGGTGGCAATTTGCGCCTGCAACAACTCCGCGGTCGCCAGCGCATCCACCAGAGCATGATGCCCTTGATAAGTGGGCAAGCCGTAGCGTCTGCGGCTAGCATTGAGGCGGATGGAAACCGGCGGACGTCCCAGCCAGCGGCGAAACCGCGCCCATAGCGTTTGGCGGTGCAACCGCGCTTCCAATGACATGGTATCAATCATCGGAAATAGCACCCCTTCCCCACGACGGGCTTTGACCGCTGCATCTAAAAAGGGCCGTTCGATATTACGAAAATGTACGACCACCAATCGCCCCGCTAGCTGAGCCAGTAGTTCATCCAGGATTTCGTCTAGATCCGGCGCCTGGGCGATTTCAGAGTGGGTAATATGGTGGAAAGCAATCGAGGCTTCATCAAGAGGCCTGGGCGGTTTGACTACCCAATAGCGTCGCTCGGCCAACTTGATACGGCTTAACGTGAACGGCACAACGCCAATGCTGACAATCCCATGACGCCGCTCATCCAGCCCGGTGGTCTCCATATCCAGCGCCACCATAGGCACCTCGGAAATAGGTGTTTCAGGGTCAGGCAGCGGCGTCCCAAAAAATTGTTGGATGGCGGGATTTTTCCCCCGCTGCGCCCGCTGGGCCATGTAACCCTGCCAGTCGGCCTGGGTAATTTTCTGACGTGGGCGTATACCGAACATCTTAACGCCCCTGCCGCTGAACGGGCATAGGGTAGCGGTATTTGAGAAACTTTTGCGCGTTGCTCAACACCTGGAAAGCGTCTTTAAGGGTGTGCCGTTCGCTATCGGCAACGTTTTCAGGCTCGATATTGTTGTCCGGCAGTCGATCCTCTTGCAGATCGATCATTTGATGGCGAACCCGCGACATGCATAAAAACTCAAACGCATAGCTTAGCTTGTCGCTCATGCCGGTCGCCAACAGCTGGGTCTTGCTGATGTCATTCAAACGCTGAAAGGAGTTCTGCGCTTTGGAGCCGCAGGCCAGGGCATGAATCCGCACCAAATCCACCATTGGCGCCGTACCGCGGCGCTTCAAGTTGATGGAGTTATTGTGCTTACCATCTTGCTCCATCACAAAGGTACGGAAAAACCCTAGCGGTGGCGTACGGTTTAAGGCATTACGCGCCATGGCGGCTAAAAATAGCGGTGATTTTGGCGCTGTCTCGGCAATCAAATCCTGTAGCGTTTCCACAAAGAGGTCTTCGCCATAGCAGCTATCCAGGTCAAAGAAAATCGAGCTGTGCAGCAGCCGTTCGGGCGTGGGGTTGGCCATCCAATCCTGGAAATACCCCTTCCAAACGCTGAGCGGCTGACGCCATTGCGTATTGGTCGCCATGACATCACCTTTGCAGTAGGTATAGCCACAGGCGTCCAAGCCATCGCTAACCATTTTTGCCAGAGCGTAAAAGTAGTCGTCATGCTCTTCAGGATTAAACTCGTCGGAGAGGATCAGCGCATTATCCTGATCGGTGACAATGCTCTGCTCGTTGCGCGCCATGGAGCCATTGACCATAAAACAGTAAGGCACCGGCGGCGGCCCGAGCTCGGCTTCAGCCATTTCCAGCAACCGGCGTGTAAAGCTACGCCCGATGGTAGAGAGCGCGCTACCTACCATCTGAGAATTGGCGCCCTCTTGCACCATGCGCACAAACGCCGCGCGTACATCCGGCGCTAAACGCGCCAGCCCTTGGGCGCTGGACTGATTGAAGATATTGCTGACCAAATAAAGACCGCTATGGGTTTCGTAGCGGATAATATCGGAAAGGTGCACCACGCCCACCGGGCGCTGACGATAAAGCACCGGCAGGTGATGCACATTACTGCGCAGCATCGTCAGCATGGCTTCATAAACAGAGGCGTCCGATTGAATGGTAATTAGCCGCGAGGAAACAACCTCGCCGACCGAGGTTTGTGGCGATAGCCCCTCGGCGACAATGCGGGTACGAAAATCACTGTCGGTTAAAATCCCGCACATTTGCCAGGTTTGGCCTTCGCTATCTTTAAAACTGTAGCGCGGGTTATCGCTGCCCTCTTTTATTACCAGCAGCGCGGAGGCTTGGGCGTCGCTCATTTGCTGCGCGGCAAGCTGAACGCTGGTAGACGTTTCCACCATTACCGGGTAGCGGGTCAGCAGCTTACGTATCCGCGTCACCATCATGTCGTTGGACTTCTTTTGCTGCTCGGCGGCGCTCTCTAGCCGCGGCCGCTCCAACTCGACAAAATCGGCAAAATGCTCATCCTCATCGCACAGCCTTTGGAAGACCGCTTTAGGGATAAAATAGAGCAAGGTATCTTCAATCGCCTTCGCAGGGAGGCGCACTTTATGATTCCGCAGCAGGCTGAAATGGCCGAAAATATCGCCTTCACCTAACCGGTTATATAGCTCCCCCTGGCTGCGATAGACCTCCACAGCGCCACTGCGGATATAACATAGATCATTGAGGATATCGTTTAGGGCTAAAATGCTGCTGCCGGTTTTGAAGTAGCTCACTTCCACCTGTTCAGCAATGGCATCGAGAAGATCATCCGACAGCCCATCAAACGGGGGGAACCGGCCCATATGCTGGCGTATTTCTAACAGTTCGACATCCATACGGACTCCTCGGGCGTGTCGGGGAAGATAGCCTAAAGTGTGGCGGGAAGGCTAAGTTAGGTAAACCCCATTAAGCATAATAAAACGAATCGTTGGCTAAGTGAGCTACAAAAAAAGCCCGGTGCAGTTATGCACCGGGCCTTGCTGGCCGAAGCCATGCTGATAGTCACTCTGCTAAATAACAGTTACTGCATTAGCAAAACCTAAATCAGACACTGTTAGCGATATGGCTTACGATTGGCTAGCCATTTCCTGCACACGCTGCATCATTTCTGGATCCTGCTGAATGGATTGACCGATAGCGTTGAAAGTATCAACATCTAGGCCGCTATCTTCGACCACTTCGATCATGCGGTCGTTAGCTTCAGTGCGCACTTCCTGTTGCGCTGTTTCATCTTCCGCTTCCTGCAGACGCTGGGTATATTCCTGAGAAATAACCGCAATTTCTTGAGAAGCATCGGCAAACTGCTGGAGCTGGTCATCAGAAAAATCCTGGGCGGGCGCTTGCTGGGTTGCCATTGGATCTTGTGCAGCGCCTTGCTCTTCCTGGGCGTGGGCAGTAGCCGTCATCAGACCAGTGGCGAGCAGGGCAGCGGAGAACAGAGCAGTCATACGTTGCATAGTAAGAAACCTCAATATTGCGTTATGTATGTGCCCACTGTGACGCGCCTAATTCAAGCAGGTTCAATTTATTATGTAAAACATAGTAACAATAAGAACTTTATGTATCAGAAAAATAGCTAAATTACTCTACTATGGAAACGACATGCCAAGCTTTTTCAACAAGTTACGTACCAATGATCTATCCTCGGCAGGATTGGCCGCCATGCCCATACTTTTTGTGCTGCTTTGGAGTACGGGCTTTATCGGCGCCAAATTTGGCCTGCCTTATGCAGAACCTTTTACGTTTTTGTTTATTCGCTTTGTCCTCACGTTGCTGCTACTGATCCCACTGGTCATCGTTATGCGTATACCCTGGCCTACATCACCCAGGTTATGGACACACATCGCCATATCAGGCTCTCTAGTCCACGGCACTTACTTAGGTGGCGTCTTCTACGGTATTTACCTTGGCATGCCGGCCGGTTTAGCGGCATTACTGGTGGGGCTTCAGCCACTGCTGACCGCGGCCTTTGCCGGGCCGTTATTAGGTGAGCAGCTCTCCTGGCGCCAGTGGCTCGGTTTAGGTCTGGGGCTGATTGGCATCAGCTTAGTGCTCGGCAGTAAGCTTGAGATTGGTGAGTCACTCTTTGATGGCTTCGGGATTAGTGCTCTGCTGTGTGTCACCGCCGCTTTGATCGGTATTTCCATAGGCACTCTGTATCAGAAAAGATATTGCACCAGTATGCCACTGCTTTCTGGGGCGGTTATTCAGTACGTGGCGGCGGTCGCTCTGCTCGGGATAGGCGCCCTGCTGTTTGAAACTCGCCAAGTGGAGTGGAGCAGCACCTTTGTGCTGACGCTGGGTTGGCTGGTGTTGATTCTCTCAATTGCCGCTATCCTGTTACTCATGGCCTTGATTAAAAAGGGGGAAGCCTCGCGTGTGGCGAGTCTTTTTTATCTTGTGCCGCCGGTCACGGCGCTTCAGGCGTGGTGGCTATTTGACGAACGTCTTCCCCTGCTAGGGCTTGTGGGGATGTTGGTCGCCATCACTGGGGTGGTGATGGTTATTCGAAAACCCGCCTAATTAAGGCGACTCGACGATAACGAGATTTGCATAACAGGGCTTGGATAACATGTCAGCACAACATCACTGTGCCAGGGTCAACGACCACTGTAATCGTTGTGATTCACCGGTACCTTTTACCTTTACGATGGCGTTTCAACCAATAGTGAATGTGAGTAAACGGAAAATTATTTACTACGAGGCATTAGTACGTGGCCCCAATGGTGAATCCGCTTTCTCAATACTTGGCCAAGTAACGGATGAGCTAATGTATCGCTTTGACCAGGCATGCCGTATCAAAGCCATAGAACTAGCCAGCAAACTGGGCATGCAAGAACGACTTTCAATTAACTTTCTGCCTAATGCAGTTTATGAGCCTCAGGCGTGCATTCAAGCGACTCTCGAAGCAGCCCACCGCGTTGGCTGGCCCACCGAGCGGCTCAATTTCGAAATTATCGAAACCGAGCGGGTCAAAGACCGCCTCCATATGCGCACTATTATCGAGAGTTACCGCGAGATGGGCTTTACCACCTCGCTGGATGACTTTGGTAACGGTTATGCCAACCTCGATCTACTAACCGATCTACGCCCGGATACGTTGAAAATCGATCGCGACTTGGTAATGGCGTGCGACAGCAACAAGCGCCGCCAGGCCATACTACGTAGCCTGGTGGCGTTAGCAGGTACATTAGAAACACAGCTGATCGCTGAGGGTGTGGAAACCCGCGAGGAGTCGCGCTGCCTGCTAGCACTGGGTATTCCTATGCAGCAAGGCTTTTACTTTTCCCGCCCGAACCTGGAAGCGCTTGCGGAAATTGACGACGCCAAATACGACTAGCGTGGATGGAAGTTGCTACAGATGTTGCAAATAATCAGCACCGCCTAAATTGCGCATTTGCTGGCGTATCCACTGGCTTCGTCGCTCAACCTGGGCGTCGGGACGGGCGGCACTGCGCGTCAGCGGGCTGGGCAATATAGCCGCAAGCAGGCTTGCCTGTCGCTCAGTCAGCGAACTGGAAGAGACGCCAAAATAGTGCTGGGCAGCGGCTTCTACGCCAAATACACCGCGATCCCACTCGGCGACATTCAGATAGACCTCCAGAATACGTTGCTTGCTCCAGAGTATCTCAATCAGTAGCGTAAACCACGCTTCTAACCCCTTCCGCGTCCAACTGCGACCTGTCCATAGGAAAACGTTTTTGGCCGTTTGCTGGCTTAAGGTGCTGGCACCGCGCAACCGCCCCCCATCTTGGCTGGCCTGCCACGCACGCTGCAATTCGACAAGGTCAAACCCGCTATGGTGGGGAAAGCGCTGATCCTCTGCCGCAATCACTGCCAGCTTGGCGTTAACGGGGAGCGAATCCCAGCCTCGCCACTCGCGCTGTATACGAATCGGCTCACTGTTGATCCAGCTCTGTATTTTGCGCTCGACCATCACCATCGACCCCGGTGGCGGAACGACGCGAAACAGTAGTACCAGCGCGACTGACAGCAGCACAAAGGCTAAGACGCCACGCCAAATAATCCGCCATAGCAGACGCATAAAACGGCGCAGCGAGCGATTGAGCATCCCGTTATCCTTAACGCTTCATGAGGTGGTCTGCATGATAGCGCAGATGATCCTCAATGAACGAGGCAATGAAGAAGTAACTGTGATCGTAGCCCGGTTGACGACGCAGCGTTAACGGATGATCGTGCTGTTCACAAACGGCCTCTAAACGCTCAGGCTGAAGCTGCTCTTCCAGGAATTGATCTGCTTCGCCCTGGTCGATAAACAGCCGCTGGCGGGAAGCACCATTGGCCACCAGTTCGCAGGCATCGTACTGGCGCCAGCGAGACTGATCGTCACCTAGGTAAGCGGTAAACGCCTGTTGCCCCCAGGGGCTATTCATCGGGTTGACCACCGGCGAAAACGCCGATACCGAGCGGAAACGCCCAGGATGACGCAGCGCCAGAATCAATGCGCCATGCCCACCCATGGAGTGCCCGCTGATTGATTCGCGGCCGTTGACCGGAAAGTGCTGACGCACCACGGAAGGCAGCTCCTCAATCACATAATCGTACATGCGGTAGTGCGACTTCCACGGCGACTCGGTGGCGTTGACATAAAACCCAGCCCCGGAGCCCAAATCAAAGCTTTCGTGTTCACCGGGCAAGTCTGTGCCCCGTGGGCTGGTGTCAGGGCAAACAATGGCCACCCCCAACTCAGCGGCGATACGATGAGCACCGGCTTTCTGCATAAAGTTTTCGTCGTTACAGGTCAGCCCCGAGAGCCACCACAACAGCGGTACGCGCTCGTTTTCCGCCTGGGGTGGCAAGTAAACGGCGAAGATCATGTCGCAGTCCAGCGCACGGGAGTAGTGGCGGTAGCGTTTATGCCAGCCACCGAAGCTACGGTTGGCGGACACCAGTTCTAGCGTTTCACTCATGCTCATGGGCAGGTTCCTTTAAATGCAGCAAACGCGGCAGGTCTACCCTACCGCGTTTTAGCGTTTCAAACGCGCTTTGTATACTACTTAATAATGCTAGGCCTAGTCATGCTAACGCACAGAGCAAATGGCTGACTGTAAACCTGCCCTGGCACTTAGCCGTGCAAAACCTAGTAATGCAGCACGGTACGAATGCTCTTGCCCGCATGCAGTAGCTCAAACGCTTCGTTGATCTTCTCAAACGGCATATCATGAGTAATGAAATCGTCGATATTGATTTCACCGTTCATATAACGGTCAACATAGCCCGGCAGTTCGCTGCGTCCTTTTACGCCACCAAAAGCAGAGCCTTTCCAGACCCGCCCGGTAACCAGTTGGAATGGCCGTGTGGAGATCTCCTCACCGGCCCCAGCAACACCAATCACGATCGACTCGCCCCAACCTTTGTGGCAACACTCTAACGCCGAACGCATCACATTGACGTTGCCGATACACTCAAAGGAGTAGTCAACACCGCCGTCGGTCATATCGACAATCACCTGCTGGATCGGATCTGCGTACTCTTTCGGGTTCACAAAATCCGTGGCACCAAACTGTTTGGCAAGCTCGAATTTATCGGCATTAACGTCGATGGCAATAATACGCCCCGCCTTGGCCATCACCGCGCCTTGAATGACGGCCAAACCAATAGCCCCGAGACCAAACACCGCCACCGTGGCGCCCGGCTCTACTTTGGCAGTATTGAGCACCGCACCGATACCGGTAGTCACACCGCAGCCCAGCAAACAGATTTTATCCATGGGGGCGTCTTTAGAGACGACCGCCAGGGAGACTTCGGGTAATACGGTGTACTCACTAAAGGTAGAAGTGCCCATATAGTGATGCAGCATCTTGCCATCAAGTGAAAACCGCGAGGTACCGTCGGGCATTACCCCTTTACCTTGGGTAGCGCGCACGCTGCCACACAGGTTGGTTTTACCCGACAGACAGAATTTACACTTACCGCACTCAGCGGTGTAAAGCGGAATGACATGGTCACCCGGCTTAAGGCTAGTAACGCCTTCGCCTACTTCCTGAACGACACCAGCACCTTCATGGCCCAGCACGGCAGGAAAGTTACCTTCCGGATCAGCGCCGGAGAGTGTGTAGGCATCCGTGTGGCAGACGCTGGTGGCGGCCATTTTAACCAGCACTTCCCCCGCCTTCGGGCCTTCCACATCAATCTCAACCAGTTCTAGCGGCTTACCCGCCTCTAATGCTACAGCTGCGCGTGATTTCATTAAGCCTGCTCCTTTTTTGCATCGCCCGCAGCAGGCATTCCCCTGCTGCTCGGTATGTTTTCAGTGGTTGCAGTGTAGGCCAGCTAGGCGCTCTTGATAAACCGGGATACACTCATAAGATTATTGCCACACAGCAACAATTGCTCGTGACCAAGGAGTTAGCATGCAGCACTGGAGCCGTATCGAAGCCTTTGTTGAAGTGGTGCGATTAGGCACCTTCTCTGCTGCGGCCCGTCACCTGAAGGTGTCGACCTCGCATATTAGCCGTTTGGTTAGTCAGCTCGAAAACCAGTTAGGTGTACAGCTGCTCTACCGCACTACCCGCCAGATCCGCTTAACCGATGCGGGTGCCACCTACGTGGAGCACTGCCGCCATCTATTTGACGGGCTGCGGGATGCCGAGCAGGCGCTTAGCGAACTCCAGGCCAAACCCAGCGGGCTACTTAAACTCACCTCGGCCACGACCTTTGGCGAGCGCTTTATCGCCCCGCTGGTGAATGACTTTCAGTGTTTGCATCCGCAGCTGGATGTTCATATGCACTTCACTAACCGCCCCGTGGAGCTTATCGAAGAGGGCTACGATATTGCCATTCGGATGGGGGTATTAAAGGACTCCAGCTTGATCGCCAGACGCCTATGCGACCGTCGCGAGTATATCGTCGGCTCGCAAAGCTACTTTCGCCAAGCCCCGCGCCCCCACACCTTGGCAGAGCTTAGCCAGCACCGCTGCCTGATTGGCTCACGGCACAACTGGCTATTTGAAGTCAACGGGCAACGCCGTGAAGTGCGTGTCGAGGGCTGCTGGACGGGCAATTCTGGCCCAGCGCTGCTGGATGCGGCACGCAAAGGCCTTGGCCTTGCACAACTGCCGGACTACTACGTTACTCCCTACTTGGCCAGCGGTGAGCTGGTGGCCGTGCTTGAACCTTTTCAGCACCACGATACCGCCGTTTGGGCGGTTTACCCCCGCCACCGCCACCTGTCACCCAAAATCCGCCAGCTGGTCGACTACCTGGTCGCTCATATAGACACCCTGCTACCCAGCAATCCGCTTGCCTAGCACTCGATAGCATTGACCGCGAGCCCGCCTTTAGAGGTCTCTTTGTATTTGTCCTGCATATCGCGGCCAGTATCGCGCATGGTGCGGATCACTTTATCCAGCGATATAAAGTGCTCGCCATCGCCGTGCATCGCCATACGCGCGGCATTAATGGCTTTGACGGAGGCAATCGCATTGCGCTCAATGCAGGGCACTTGAACGAGTCCGCCTACCGGGTCGCAGGTCAACCCCAGGTTATGCTCCAAGCCAATCTCGGCGGCGTTCTCCACTTGCCCCGGCGAGCCGCCCAGCACCTCAGCAAGCCCAGCGGCCGCCATGGCGCAGGCAGAGCCCACTTCGCCCTGACAGCCAACTTCTGCACCGGAAATGGAGGCGTTCTTTTTACATAGGATGCCCACCGCCCCCGCGGTAAGCAGAAAATCGACCACATCACTCTCACTGGCGTCAGGTTCGAATTTTAGGTAATACGCCAACACCGCAGGGACGATACCTGCCGCACCGTTGGTAGGTGCAGTGACCATGCGTCGTCCGGCGGCGTTCTCTTCATTCACCGCCAGCGCAAACACGTTGACCCAATCCATTACGGTAAAACTCGACACAATCAGCCGCTGGTTTTCCGGCGGGTGAAGCAACTGCTGATGGAGTAGCTGTGCACGCCGACGTACATTTAATCCGCCGGGCAAATGACCCGTCGCACGTAGGCCATTCTCGATACTGTCGCTCATGGCGTGCCAAATGGTTAGCAGCTCTTCACGAATGGTCGCTTCAGTACGCCAGGCTTTCTCATTTTCCAACATTAACTGGCTAATGCGCAGCTGGTGCTGCTGGCATAGGGCGAGCAGCTCAGCGGCGGTATTGAAGGGGAAAGGTAGTTCAGTGGCGTCTTCGCCAACCTCACCTTGATCTGCTTTTGCTTGATCGACATAGAAACCGCCGCCAAGGGAGTAAAAGGTATTGGTCGCCACCAGTGCATCATCACAATAAGCGCTCAATACCATGGCGTTGGGGTGAAACGGCAGGCAGGTATCATCCCACTCCACATCAACAGAGGGGTCAAAAGTAATCTGTTGCCCAGTGGCCAATAGCAGCGGTTCACCTTCAGCAAGTTGTTTTAAGCGCGACGCTATCGTATCCGGGTCGATACTTTCTGGCGCTTCGCCCATTAGCCCCATGATCACTGCCTGATCAGTACCGTGCCCCACCCCAGTGGCGGCAAGTGAACCATGTAGCCTTACCACCAGCCGGGTAACGCGGATATCGCCAAGGGCCAAAGTAAAGTCTCGCGCCGCGCGCATTGGCCCTACCGTGTGGGAGCTTGATGGCCCGATGCCAATTCGGAAAAGATCAAACACACTAATAGCCATATCTTTTGCGCCTCACAACGCTGTTATTACCTGCCAATTAGTCACTTTGCAGCGCCGATGACCAAACGTCGAGTGTTTAACCGCAATATCGACGTGCTAACAAATAACTGTGACGATATAATGAACATTCACCCATGCATGTTTGTGTCTGCGAACAGCGCCGCTGCCTACCCACAAAGGATGTTGGTATGTCTCCTCCCCCTTCCTGGCCTATCGGCTTTCGAACCCTCTTAGTGCGTGCCGTACTCTACGTACTGTTTATCGCTGCGATTACCCAAGGAACCTATCTAGAAGCTCTTTATCTGTCCTCAGTACGCTTTTCCGAGTGGGGCTTCACTGAATTTACCCAAACGCTGATGCTGGCCATCTGCTGTACCATGCTGATTTATATTCGCCAGGTGCTTAGAGTCTGGCCCAACGTCACGCTGCTACTGTTAGCGTTTTTGGCCGCCTCACTAGTGCGTGAGCAAGATCATTTTTTAGATACCTATGTCGCTGACAATACCTGGAAAGTACTTGTTGCGCTGATTATTCTCCCCTCGCTTTTCTGGGTGATCAAACAACGCCAACGCTTTTTTGAGGAGTTCACCCATTACAGCAACACCTTCGCCTTTGGTTTGTTTGCAGCTGGCGTGCTGACCACTTATATATTCTCGCGCTTATATGGACGGCAGGAATTCTGGCAAGCCATTCTGGAAGACAGCTACTCGGGTACCTTCAAAAGCGTAGCTGAGGAAGTCGTTGAACTGCTCGGTTACAGCTTAATTTTGATTGCCACCCTGGAGCTATTGCTACTGGCCCGGCGTATTTACAAAGCTCGGCAAACGTCGTCTTAACACCCACCTACTCCCGCTTGCTGGCCCCTCCCCCAGATAATCACTGACAAACGCCGTCTTTGCGTAGCAAGGCGGCGTTTCATTTTTCAAATCTCGTTATGCAAAAAGCCGTTTGCGACCCGCTGCGCTTCAACGTAGTGTCGCTCGCTATGCTTCAAAGCAATATCTTTTACCAAAAACCCTTACATTGACGACATAAACCTCATGAATAAAATCAAACAAGATGAAAAAAACCTGCAGCGTGGTTTTTTCACCCGTTTTCTAGATAGCGTTGAGTGGCTAGGCAACCTGCTTCCTCACCCCGTTACTCTATTTGCAATACTGTGCGTATTAGTAGTTGTTGCTAGCGGGATCGCGGCAGCTTTTGGGATTTCCGTGGCTGACCCTCGGCCTGCTAATGAAGGCGAATGGATCGCCGTTAACTCTTTGCTTAATGCCGAAGGTTTACGCCGACTAGTCACTGAAATGGTTACCAATTTCACCAGCTTCGCCCCACTTGGCACCGTGTTGGTAGCTATGCTGGGCGTAGGCGTTGCCGAGCATTCAGGACTACTCTCCGCAAGCATGCGCGCCTTAGTGCTCAACCGCTCACCCCGAATTGTTACTTACGCAGTAGTCTTTGCAGGCATTATGTCTAATATGGCTGCAGAGCTTGGCTATGTAGTACTGATTCCGCTTGCCGCTATGATATTCCATTCGCTGGGCCGGCATCCCCTTGCGGGCCTAGCTGCTGCGTTCTGTGGTGTTTCTGGAGGATACAGCGCTAACCTGCTAATCGGCACAGTTGACCCATTACTTTCAGGTATTACCCAGGAAGCGGCACGACTTCTCGATCCTGCTTATATAGTGGGCGCCGAAGCTAATTGGTTCTTTATGTTCGCCAGCACCTTCTTTGTGACGCTGATTGGTGGCTTAGTCACCGAGCGTATCGTAGAACCCAAGCTGGGCAAATTCGACTCTGAACAAGCCGATAGCGATATTAACCATCAAAGTATGGGTGGTCTCTCAGCAACGGAAAAACGCGCCCTAAAAGGCACCGGCCTAGCCACATTGGCATTAATCGCGCTAGTCGCCGCAATGGTAGTCCCGGAAAGCGGCATACTACGCGACCCTGAAACGGGGCTAATAAGCGGCTCGCCGTTTTTACGCGGAATTGTTGTGATTGTAGCGGTGTCATTCACCCTATTAGGCTTCGTCTATGGCCGCCTAGCGGGCACCATGCACAATGACCGCGACGTGGTAAACGCCATGGCTAAAAGCATGAGTAGCCTTGGCTTATATATCGTCCTGGTGTTCTTCGCCGCTCAGTTCGTGGCGCTGTTCAACTGGAGTAACTTTGGTACCGTGACCGCGATAGCTGGGGCGGATCTGCTGGAGTCTATAGGGCTACGCGGCCCAGGCCTGTTTGCTCTGTTCATTATTATGTGTGCGTTCGTCAATTTGTCGCTGGGCAGCGCTTCGGCACAGTGGGCGGTAACAGCGCCTATTTTTGTGCCCATGTTAATGCTGATGGGCTACGCTCCGGAGGTCATTCAAGCAGCCTATCGTATTGGTGATTCAGTCACCAACCTGATCACCCCCATGATGAGTTACTTTGGCCTGATCCTAGCTGTAGCAAGCCGTTACCGGAAAGATATGGGCATTGGCACGCTGGTTGCTCTTATGCTTCCCTACACGCTGTTTATGCTGATTGGCTGGAGCCTGCTGTTCTTCGTGTGGGTGTTCGTGCTTGGGCTACCCGTTGGCCCAGGCTCTGCCACTTATTACACGCTATAGGAGTATGGCATAACGCAAAAAGCCCGCCGTTCATAGAACGGCGGGCTTTTTGATCTTAGCGGCGACTACTTTTTACTTACCGCTCTCTATTCATCATTTACTACTCACCAATCACGCCATTTACTCGTCGAGGAACGAGCGCAGCGGCTCCGAGCGGCTGGGGTGGCGCAGCTTGCGCAGCGCTTTGGCTTCAATCTGACGGATTCGCTCACGCGTCACGTCAAACTGCTTGCCCACCTCTTCCAGCGTATGGTCGGTATTCATATCAATACCGAAACGCATGCGCAGCACTTTCGCTTCACGGGCGGTCAAGCCGCCTAACACGTTGCGCGTGGCTTCGATAAGACCTTCACCGGTGGCCATATCGATGGGCAGTAGCATAGTGCCATCTTCGATAAAGTCGCCCAGGTGTGAATCATCGTCGTCACCAATCGGCGTCTCCATGGAGATCGGCTCTTTGGCGATTTTGAGCACCTTGCGTACTTTATCTTCGGGCATCTCCAAACGCTCGCCGAGCTCTTCAGGCGTCGGCTCGCGGCCCATTTCCTGCAGCATCTGGCGTGATACGCGATTGAGCTTGTTGATGGTCTCAATCATATGCACCGGGATACGGATGGTGCGCGCTTGGTCAGCAATCGAGCGAGTGATTGCCTGACGAATCCACCAAGTAGCATAGGTTGAAAACTTATAACCACGGCGGTATTCGAACTTGTCGACCGCTTTCATCAAGCCGATGTTGCCTTCCTGGATGAGATCCAAGAACTGCAAACCGCGGTTGGTGTACTTCTTGGCAATCGAGATCACCAAGCGCAGGTTAGCCTCAACCATCTCTTTCTTGGCGCGGCGAGCTTTCGCCTCACCAATAGAGAGCTTGCGATTGACCTCTTTGAGATCGGCAACAGATAGCTGCACCATATCTTCTTCAAAGGCAATCTTGCGCTGGGCACGGGCGATATCAGCGCGCAGCGGCTCAAGGCGGTCGGCATACTTGCTTTGCGCTGCCTGGAATTCATCGAGCCATGATTTGCTCGATTCGTTACCCGGAAACGACTTAATAAACGTCTTGCGCGGCACTTTAGCTTTCTTCACGCATAGCTGCATGACCGCTTTTTCTTGGGCGCGCACCTGCTCAACGCTGATACGCACTTGACCCACCAGGCGTTCAAAGTGCTTGGGCACCAGCTTGATCGGCGAGAAGAACACGGCTAAACGCGCTTGTTCCGCTTTTAGCTCGGCACTGCCACGGCCATGCTTGGCAAACGCCGCTTCGACTAAAGCGTTTTGCTCGCGAATCTGCTCGAAGCGCGCACGCGCCTCTTCGGGATCCGGGCCACCTTCGCTGGCCGTAGCATCCTCGTCTTCATCGTCGCCGTCGCTCTCAACGTCGTCGTCAATGTCGGTTTCAGGCTCTGGCTCGGGCACCTCTGCTTCGGCGACGCCGGGGATGCCCTCATCAGGATCGATGAAACCAGAAAACAGATCCGAAAGACGCCCTGGCGCTTCTTCGTCCTGGGTGGCGTCATAGGCGTCCAGAATGGACGCGACGGCCCCCGGCAAATAGGCCAGAGACGACATCACTTCACGGGTGCCCTCTTCGATCCGTTTGGCGATTTCAATTTCGCCTTCACGGGTCAGAAGCTCAACCGTGCCCATTTCTCGCATGTACATGCGAACGGGGTCAGTGGTGCGGCCTACATCGCTTTCCACGGCGGCAAGGGCCGCTACGGCCTCTTCCGCAGCGGACTCGTCCGTGGATTGATCCGACATCATCAAAGTGTCTTCATCTGGCGCTTCTTCAGCGACACTTATACCCATGTCGTTGATCATGCCAATGATGTCTTCCACTTGATCCGGGTCGGCGATATCCTCAGGTAGATGGTCGTTGACCTCGGCATAGGTCAGGTAACCCTGTTCCTTGCCTCGAGCGATCAACTCCTTCAGACGCGACTGCTGCTGCGCATTTCCAGCCATAGAAACCCTATCTCGACGAAGAAGAATGAAACACCTGGAGCGCTGAATCGATTAAACTCAACAAGCCGTACAGTATAGCGTAAATAGCAGGAATTTTTCCAGCTAGACGTATTTGCGCGGTAATTCAGGTGTGTTAGTTTGTTCGGTTAGGCCAGCGCTCGGTGGCTAGCCCTATATCTGGTGCTAAAACGCTAGGAATTCAACCCCCATCGCCCAAGACACCGCCTCATTGACGCTGAGCAAGCTCCATTACCAAACTTGCCAAACGCTGGCGCTGCTCCTTATCTAACTTTTGCCCGGCGCGCTCCTGCGCCAGCAACGCCGTGTACTCCTCTTGGGGAGAACGCTGACGCTGAACATACTGCAAGTGTTCCACCAAGCCCTTCAGCTCCGCTTCCCGGTCGGCCTTGGGAATTAACAGCTCGCGCTTAGCGAAGGCTGCCAAGGCCTGCCCCTGCTGGCTGCCTTGAAAATGCGCCAACACCACTTGTGGGCTGCGGTAGCGCCCCGCCTTGAGCAACTCAATCAGCTCCCGGCATAGCGGCGCATCGTCATCTTCCGGCAACCACTCCATCTGCTCAGGGAGCGTGGCCACCAGGTTGGGCTCATGCAACAACAGCTGCACAATACGCCCAACCGGGGAGAGCGCCCGAGAGCGTGAACGCGACGTCTGAGCTGGCGCTGCCAAAACAGCGCCGGACATCGCGGATGACGCCGGATCAACTTCTCCCTGCTCTGCCTGCCCATGGGAAACATCGCCCCTGGATAAAGCCCGCTGCGATGACTGGGCACGCTTTTCGAGCAACACTTTTAACTGCTCTTGCGCTAGCCCGCTACGCTGCGCCAGTGACTCCAGCAATAACGATTTGAGCATTCCTTCGGGCACTTTGTTCAATGCTTCAAGCACCTGACTGGCAAATCGCTCACGCCCTTCCACTGTTTTTAAGTCGCGCCCCTGGGCGGCTTGCTCGAATAGAAACTCCGACAGCGGCATGGCACACGTGACGCGATCCTGAAACGCCTGAGTGCCTTCACGGCGCACCAGGGTGTCCGGGTCGTCACCTTCGGGCAGAAACAGAAAGCGCGCCTCTCGGCCATCAATCATTTGCGGCAGCGCGGTTTCTAATGCCCGGCTAGCCGCCTGCCTTCCCGCACGGTCACCGTCGAAGCAGAACACTACGCGACTCACTAGCCGAAACAGGCGGGTCAAATGGTCTTCCGTGGTGGCCGTACCCAGTGTCGCTACAGCGTTATGAATACCGTACTGCGCCAACGCCACTACATCCATATAGCCTTCGACCATGACCAGCTGCTCAAGCTTGCTGGAGGCTTGGCGCGCCTCATACAAACCGTATAGTTCACGGCCCTTATGGAACACGGGCGTTTCCGGCGAATTCAGGTATTTGGGCTGATCATCACCCATCACCCTGCCGCCAAAAGCAATCGTGCGACCACGCAAATCGCGAATCGGGAACATTACCCGATCACGAAAACGGTCATAGGTACGTCCGGTATCTTCGCGGTGAATCAACAGGCCGTACTCGACCTGAACCGGCTCACCAATACCGCGCTCGCTGAGGTGCTGTTTCAGCGCCTCCCAGCCTGCCGGAGCGTAACCAATGCCATAGGTCTTGATCACGTCGTCCGAGAGTCCACGACCCGACAAATAACGCTGGGCGGACTGCCCCTCCTGCATCTTTAATCGCTCGCGATAAAAGCTGGCGGCTAGTTCGAGCAGGTTAACGCCCTCTTTGCGCTTTTTTTCACGCTGCTGAGCACGCGGGTCATCAGCGCCCTTACGCGGCACATCAATCCCCAAGCGCCCGGCTAGCTGCTCTATCGCCTCAGGAAACGGCAGCTTGTCATACTCCATCAAGAAGCGTAGTGCATTACCATTAGCTCCGCAGCCAAAGCAGTGATAAAACTGCTTATCAGCACTGACGGTAAACGAAGGGGTTTTCTCTTGATGGAAGGGACATAGCCCCGAGTAGTTACGGCCAGCCTTTTTAAGCTGCACACGCTCACCAACCACCTCGACCACGTCAACGCGGCCTAACAGGTCATCAATGAAACGCTGTGGAATTTGGCCTGCCATGAACTACGGGCATCCTCGCGCAAGGCGCTAACTTTCGAGACTGTTTTTAAAAGCTATATTTCAAAACCAGTTTAAAAACACTGCCTAAGGTCATCAGACCCATTACCAGATCAGATCATCATAAACAGCGACGGTCTTGAACGACGGCTTAAAAACAACAGTCAAAAACAAACGGCCACCTAGTGGCGGCCGCTTGGCATCCCTCTTGAGACGACCAGCTAACTGCTCCGGCCCCCTCGGGTACGGATCAATAGAGCCGTTCGAAACGCTTTTGCTCACGCTGCACTTTCTTAGCGTGGCGTTTTACGGCAGCTGCCGCTTTGCGTTTACGCTCAGCAGTCGGCTTCTCATAGTGCTCGCGGCGGCGTACTTCAGAAAGAACACCGGCTTTTTCGCAAGAACGCTTGAAGCGACGCAGGGCGACGTCAAACGGCTCGTTATCACGTACTTTTACAGAAGGCATTAAGCACTCACCTACCTTAAGGAGTCTTGAGTTCGGATAGTACGTACACTGCGATATCGCGGTTCATATTGCGACTAACAAAGCGGTGTACGACCCAGTTTTACAGCGCACAGTAGTTTAGTCGTCGTTGACCCTGTTTGCAAATGCTTACGCTGAACTGCAGTGACAATGCTAAACTAGCGCGGTTGTGTTTTTCACTTTTTCATCTTTTAAAATAGCCTTTGAGAGTCCCTTTTTATGCGAGTTCTGGGCATTGAAACATCTTGCGACGAAACGGGTGTCGCGCTTTATGACACCTCGTTAACCGGTGGCAAGGGGCTGCTTGCCGACGCGCTGTATAGCCAAATCGCCATGCACGCTGAGTTTGGCGGCGTGGTTCCCGAACTCGCCTCGCGCGATCACACTCGCAAACTGCTGCCGTTGATTGAGCAAGTGCTCAGCGATGCCAAGCTGACACGCCGCGACTTGGATGGTATCACTTACACCGCCGGGCCAGGTTTGGTCGGTGCATTAATGGTGGGTGCCAGCACCGCGCACGGCATGGCCCGCGCCCTAAACATCCCGGTGCTCGGCGTACACCATATGGAAGGTCACCTGCTGGCACCCATGCTGGAAGATGAGCCACCCGAGTTCCCTTTCGTGGCGCTGTTGGTCTCCGGCGGCCATACCCAGCTCGTCGAAGTGCAGGGGCTGGGGCGTTATCAACTGCTCGGCGAATCGGTGGATGACGCGGCAGGTGAAGCGTTTGACAAAGCCGCCAAGATGCTCGGGTTGGCCTACCCTGGCGGCCCTCAGGTCGCCAAGCTAGCGGAACAGGGAGACCCCAAGCGCTTTCGTTTTCCGCGCCCCATGACCGACCGGCCAGGGCTGGATTTTAGTTTTTCAGGGCTTAAAACCCACACCATGACGGCCATTCGTCAGCTGGAAACAGCCGACGAACTCGACGCCCAGGCCCGCGCCGACGTTGCCCGCGCCTTTGAAGAGGCGGTGGTCGATACATTGGTAATTAAGTGCCGTCGAGCGTTGGATCAAACTGGATTAAAGCGCTTAGTAGTCGCAGGGGGAGTGAGCGCCAACCATCGTCTGCGCGAACGGTTGCAAACTGAGTGTGAAAAACGCCAAGCCCGCGCCTACTACCCACGTGGGCGTTTCTGCACCGACAATGGCGCCATGATTGCCTATGTGGGCGCTCAACGCTTGGCGGCGGGCGAATGCGATACTCCCGGCTTGATGCAGGCGACGCCCCGCTGGCCGCTTGATCAACTAACCCCCCCCGGCTGACTCTGGCAGCTAACAGCGCGGTTAATCTGGTTATGGGCTTAGGAGCCGCGAAACGGCGGCTCCTTACCGCTTCGCAGTCGGCGAATATTAAGCCCGTGGCGGGCTAACACCAGCAGGCTAAATCCTCCGACCACCATGACATACTCCGGCGCCAACCAGCCACAGGCCAGGGGCGCTACTAGCGCACTCGCTAGTGAGGCCAGCGCAGCGGTTTTTAGCCGCCATGCCAGCAGCGACCAAACAGCCGCGCTTAATAGCGCTACATAGGGCACTAACACCAGCAGCACACCAAAGGCACTGGCGACCGCCTTTCCGCCCCGAAAATCATGCCACAGCGGAAAGCTGTGACCTAGCAATACGGCTAATCCCACCAGTCCCTGCAGCCATACCGGGCAACTCGTCAACTTTGCACCCAGTACCGCGGGCATCGCTTTTAAGGCGTCTAATAGCAGTGTCGCTGCCGCTAAGCGGGGGCCATACAGGCGTAACACGTTGGAAAAGCCGGGATTAAGCGAGCCATTTTGGCGGGGGTCGCCCACGCCAGCCAGGCGGCAAACGCTCAACGCTGCCAGCCAACTGCCGCTTAAATACCCCACCACTATCCAACCCATGGCTATATGCTCGCATTATAGGCCGTCTCGATAGCCCGGCTTACTGTCGTTTAGCCCCATCCTAACGTACAATCGCCCGCTTGTTACCGTAGGGGGAAGCTGGATGGATCGTATTTTTATTGAAGCGTTAAGTGTCGACACCGTCATTGGTGTCTACGATTGGGAGCGCTCGATTCAACAGTCGCTAAGCCTAGACTTGGTGTTGGCGACCGATATCCGTTCGGCGGCAGCCACCGACGACTTACGCCTTACCCTGGATTACGCCGCTATCTGCCAGCGCATCCAGCAATTTGCCGACGCACATCAATTCGCCCTGGTAGAGACCTTTGCCGAGCGCCTCGCGGAGTGCCTGCGCACGGAGTTCCCGATCACCTGGCTGCGCTTAACTGTGCGCAAACCAGGGGCAGTCCCCAACGCTGCCAGTGTCGGTCTAGAAATTACCCGCGGCAGCCTGCCGGAGGCAACCCAGGAGGTCAGCGCATGAACCTGGTGACGGTCAGTTTAGGCAGCAATATCCACCCCACACGGCATATTCGCTGCTGCCTCGATGCGCTTGCCGATACCTTCGGGCCCCTGCAGATATCCCGGGTGTTTGAAAGCGAGCCGGTGGGTTTCACCGACAACCGCAATTTCTATAATCTGGTGGTGGCGTTTCGCAGCACCTGGACGCCAGGCGAACTGCAGGCGTGGGGCAAACAGCTCGAAATTGAGCATGGTCGCCTGCCCGATATTGCCAAATTCAGCCCCCGCGCACTGGACATCGACTTGCTCACCGTGGGCAGCCTCTGCGGCACTGTTAACGACATTGCCCTACCGCGCAGCGAAATTACCCACAACGCCTTTGTACTACAGCCACTTGCGGAGCTGCTGCCCGAGCAGCGCCACCCTCGCTGCGGCACCCCTTATGCCGCGCTATGGAGCGCCTTCGAGCTAGGCAGTCAACGCCTCTGGGCGGTGGATTTCAGCTGGCGTGGCCGCTGGATCTCGCTAGCAGATCAACAACCTCTACTGGCTGCGGCACGCCGATAAACCTCTCGACGACTAATCCGCTAGCGCAGTCGTTACCGCCTGCCCGCGGCGCTCACGCAAGGCTTCTCCTAACGCCGCGCCTTGATACCCTTCGGCAATCAACACCTGGGGGCTAACCTTTAGGGCAGCTTGCCAAGCGCTTTCAAGCTGACCAAGCTGATCAGGCGCCAACACCTTGACTAACGCCAGTTGCGCCTCGACCTGCTCGGGCTTACGCCAGCCATCCAAACGCTCCAGCCAATGCAACACCTTCGAACCTTCTAACCCAACGGCCAATAGCGCATGTGTCAGCGCGGTATGGCGGGCAAGCTGAGCAACGGCATTGGGTAGCTTGAGTCGTTGCGCCAGGGCATCACGCTGCTCAGCGCTTAGCGGCGATACCAGCTGCGCATAGCGCCAGTGGGCCAACGCCGGAGCACTGCTGGAAGGCGTTTGAGCTAATGCCTCCAGGCCCTCTTCTAGCGATCCGCCCAGCAATTCTGGCCACCATACGGAGAGGGCGTCGCAGCGTTCAAGGGTGGTGAAATAGATCGCGGGGCTTGGCTCGCCTAGCGCTTTTTCGGTTTCGACCCACACCCGCTCGGCGGCCAGGTGCTCAAGTTCGCCACTCTGGCTCACTTGGCGCATCAGCGCCAGGGTTTCAGGGGCAATGGTGAAGCCCAGCGAGGCATAGCGGGCCAGAAAGCGCGCGGTACGCAGCACCCGCAGCGGGTCTTCGCTAAAGGCGGCTGAAATATGCCGAAGCACGCGCCGTTCGATATCGCCTTGGCCATTAAATGGGTCGGTTAATTCGCCCTCAGGGCTCTGGGCTATGGCATTAATGGTTAGATCGCGGCGCAGTAGATCCTCTTCCAGGCTCACATCGGGGCTGGCGTGAACCTCAAAGCCAGCATAACCGTGCCCAGACTTACGCTCGGTTCGGGCCAAAGCGTACTCCTCGGCCGTATCCGGATGCAGAAAGACCGGAAAGTCACGCCCCACCGGTTTAAAGCCGCGCTTACGCATAGCATCTGGCGTGGCGCCCACCACGACCCAGTCATTGTCGTAAACCGGCCAGCCCAGCAGCGCGTCGCGCACGGCGCCGCCGACCCGATAGACGTTTAGTCCCGCCAAGCGAGAATCAGCGTCTTGTTGAGTAACTTTTTTTTCCATTACGATTTTATCTTCCCTGTTGGCTGGGCACACTGGTTCGCTCGCCGCTATCTAGATTGAGTGCGGTTAATCGACCGCCCCAAACGCAGCCCGTATCCAGTGCCTCAACGGGCACCTGTGCCTCGGGGGTACGCCCCTCCAACGCCGCCCAGTGGCCGAAGAGCAACTGGACGTCATCGCTACGCGGGTATTGAAACCAGGGCAGAAAGCCCTCTGGGGCGCTATCCAGGCCCTCTTTGGCGGCAAAATCTAAACGCCCCTGGCCATCAATAAAGCGCATACGGGTGAGTACATTAACAATCAGACGTAGGCGATCCATGCCGTCGAGGTCGTCACGCCAGACATCCGGCTGGTTGCCAAATAGCTGGGTTAAAAACTCACCGGATGTTTCGCTGGCAAGCGCCGCCTGCACTTCCCGCCCAAGCGCCTCCGTCTGGGGAACGCTCCACTGGGGAAGCAGCCCGGCGTGGGTCATTAGTGTAGCGTTTTCAAACACGCTAAGCGGCTGGCTCTGTAGCCAATCCAGTAACGCTTCGCGGTCTGGGGCGTCAAGAATATCGCTCAGGGTGTCGTTTTTTTTCAGCTTTCCGCCGCCGCGCGCCACGACCAGCAAATGAAAATCGTGGTTGCCCAATACGCTGCGTGCGGCGCTACCCAGCGCGCGTACTTCGCGCAGGCACGCTAACGACCCTGGGCCCCGATTAATCAAATCGCCCACTAGCCATAGCGTATCCTGTGTAGGGTTAAAACTGAGCTTTTCAAGCAAGGCTAAAAATTCGGCGTGGCAGCCATGCAGATCGCCGATCGCATAAGTGCTCATGCGTAAGGCCTTTTCAATAAAGTGAGTAGGCGAAATACTAACACCTCAGCGACAACCTCTGCCTGTCATTGGCAGTTTATGTTGATGATTAACGCTGGTGAAAATGACCAACCTGGATCACTATAAAAGTACGCTTTGGCGCTATTAAGCCTCTCGCCAACTTACCCACCTCGCCATCACTGTTAAGGAAAACGATACGCCTATGACAATGGATCATTCTCGACGCGGGCTGCTGCGAGCGGCAACGCTGGCAGGCCTTGGCGCACTCATACTGCCTGGCACAGCGCTACTACCAAGCGCGCAAGCCGCCGTTCCCAAGCTTGCCCCGCCGCCCGTTGCGGTGACGGTTAATGGTTGGCTACTGCGCAGCAGTGACCGCTGATGTATATCGACTTTAAGGATATCAGCGAACACACCGACACCTGGGATGTCTGCATTATCGGCGCGGGGGCCGCGGGCATTTCTATGGCGGTTACCCTGGCGGAGCGGGGGCACCGCGTACTGCTCTGCGAAGGTGGTGATGCGGACTACAGCGAACGCTCCCAAGAGTGCTACAAAGGCGATGTCGTCGGCGACCCCTACATACCCCTGTATGGCGCTCGGTTGCGCCATTTGGGCGGGTCGACCAACCACTGGGGCGGCATTTGTCGCCCCCTGGATCGCTACGACTTCAATGCCAAAGCAGCCGCCAGCGAAACGGCCTGGCCTATAGGCCGAGATGCGCTAGCGCCTTACTACAGCGCAGCCGTTAACACGCTCGGTCTGGAGCCTACCCCCGACGATCATTTGATCCCTGACGCAGGGCTCAAGCGCATCTATTTTTCGCTGGGCCACCCCACCCGCATGAAGGAGAAGCATGCCGCTACGCTGAGAGATTCGACCACTCTTGAGTGCTGCCTTACGGCTAACTTGGTGGCGCTGGAAACCCATGACGGCGCGGTCACCAATGCTACTTTCAGCAATTACCAGGGCGACTATCGCAAAGTGCAGGCACGCTGCTTCGTGCTCGCCTGCGGCGGCATCGAAAACTCGCGCCTGCTGCTGTGGTGCAACCAGCAGTTAAATGGCCAGCTAATACCTCAAGCCGACACCCTTGGGCGTTACTGGATGGAGCACCCCCACGCCACGGTGGGTAAAGCGTTGCTTTTCGAGCCCGCAGCACTGGGCTTGGACGACGAGTACAATGTGTTCCTCTCCCCCACCGCTGACGCCATCAACGCACGGCAAATACTGAATTGCGGACTGCGCTTGCACCGCATGAACCCAGAGGCTACTCAGGAGCTGGTTGACGAGCTCGCCGATCAGGCGCCAACGCTGGCTGGCCGACTGCGTGTTTGGCAGGCCCAAGGTCGGGTAATCCACGGCGCAGTACTTAGAGCCGCCTGGGAGCAGGAACCGCGCTATGATAACCGTATTGAGCTGAGCGATGAGTTGGACAAATTAGGGGTACCAAGAAGCCGCTTGGTATGGCGGCAATCTGAGCTGGATCGCCGCACTATTCGCGAAAGTATGCTGCTACTGGGAGAGTATCTGCGCGATAACGAGGTGGGTAGGCTGCAGTTGGCTGATTGGCTCGCCGATACGCCGGTGCAGCTGCCCACCGACGGCGAACTTGCCGGGCGTCACCATATGGGCGGCACGCGCATGAGTTTAAATGCCGAGGAAGGTATCGTTAACGCTGACTGCCGCCTGTTTGCCCAGGATAATTTCTACGTGGCGGGTTCCAGCGTTTTTGCCAGCGCGGGGCACGCCAACCCCACGTTAACCCTTGTGCAGTTGGCGCTGCGGCTTTGCGACCATCTGGAGGATAGACTAACGCAGAGTGCCTAATGCAGTTGCATTGGCACGGCCAACCTGAATGGATTGATCTCCGCCTCAAAAACACGCTGGGTGGAGGTGTCTAGCAGCGTATAGGCGCCTTCCATAACCCCCACCGGCGTCTGGAGAATCGCCCGGCTGGTGTAGCGAAAGCTTTGACCAGGGCCAATCAGCGGCTGCTGGCCGACGACGCCTTTGCCGCGCACTTCTTGGTACTCGCCTCCGCCTTGGGTGATTTTCCAGTAACGCGCCATCAGTTGAACGCTGTGGGGGCTTTGATTGTGCACGGTTACGGTGTAGCTAAACACGTAGCGCGACTCGCCGTCGTTAGACTCATCGGCACGATAGCTAGGCACAACGCTTATATTGATCGCCAGGTCACTCACGTTTGGCTGCCCCGCTCACCGCTCGCTTGCTCGTCGGCAGCGACACGGTTGGCAATGGTCACGTACTCCGCCACGGTCAAGGTTTGCGGACGGCGAATGGGGTCAATGCCCAGGTCTTCCAAAGTATCTGCACTCACCCGCCCTTTGAAATTATTGCGCAGCGTTTTACGTCGCTGACCAAAGGCGAGCTTGACCAGTTCAAACAGCAGCGCTGGATCATCCGCGGTATGGGGCAGCGTTTCATGGGGGGTTAGCCGCACGATGGCCGAGTCGACCTTGGGGCGTGGCACGAAGGCTTCCGGTGGCACGATAAACAGCTGTTCGACCTGGCAGTAGTACTGGGCCATCACCGACAGACGCCCCCAATCCGTGCCACCGGGCTCTGCCGCTAAGCGCTCAACCACCTCTTTTTGCAGCATAAAGTGCATATCTTCTATGGCACTGCCTGCTGCTAACAGATGCACAATCAGCGGTGTGGAGATGTTATAGGGCAAGTTGCCCACCACACGTAGCGCTGGCCCATCCCCTTTCAGCGCGGCAAAATCAAACTTCAGCGCATCGCCTTCATGAATCACAAAGTCGGGGTAGTTGAAAAACTGCACTCTCAGGCCCGGGATCAGGTCGCGGTCGAGTTCAATCACTTCTAAATGCCCCGCGGCTTCTAGCAGCGGCTCGGTCAGCGCGCCCTGGCCTGGGCCAATTTCGACGAGACGATCCGTCGAGCGCGGGCCAACGGCGCGAACGATCCGCGAGATAATGCCAAGGTCGCGTAAAAAGTTCTGACCAAAGCGTTTACGAGCGCGGTGTTGGGGCACAGTAGACATCAAACGGTGTTCCTTGGAGTGCGGATTCAATCGGGAGATTTTACAGACAACCGCTGGACAGCCAAACGGCGAGCAAGGGTGATAGCGACTTTTAAGCTGCCGGGGTCTGCCACGCCCTTACCGGCTAGATCCAGCGCGGTGCCATGGTCGACCGAAGTGCGTACCAATGGCAAGCCCAGGGTAATGTTAGCGGCCTGACCAAAGCCCGCGTATTTTAACACCGCCAGACCCTGGTCATGATACATCGCCAATACCGCATCGACACCTGCCAAGTGCCTAGGAGTAAACAGCGTGTCAGCGGGCAACGGGCCAAGGATATCCATACCATCCGCGCGTAGCGCATCAAGGGCGGGAATAATCACATCCAGCTCTTCGCGCCCCAGGTGGCCATCTTCACCGGCGTGGGGGTTTAAACCACACACTGCGATGCGTGGTTTGGCAATCCCAAACTGGCGCTGCAAATCGGCCTCTAGCAGTCGGCTGATACGCGTTACCCGCCCAAAAGTAATGGCGTCGGCAACGTTGCGCAGCGGCAAGTGGGTGGTCACCAGCGCCACACGCAGATCGCCACTGCCTTGCCAGCTTGGTGCGCTGGCATGCAGCGCCGCGTCGGTGGCCAGCATCATCACCACCTCATCGACGCCGCAGGCATCGCGCAGCCACTCGGTGTGGCCGGTAAAGCCTGGGTGGCCGCCCTCGATAATGACGCCTTTGTGCAGCGGCGCTGTAACCATGGCAGCAGCGAGGCCCCGCTGACAGGCATCGACAGCCAGCGACAGAGTGGCCAAGACATAATCGGCGTTAGCCGGATCGAGAACGCCCGGCGTAGCCGGTTGATTCAGCTTAACCGGCCAAACCGGCAAGCCCTTGGCGCCGTTTGGAAACTCGCCTGGTGCACACTCCACCACGCTGACATTAAGCCCCAAGGCAACTGCCCGCTGGCGCAGCATGGCAGGATCGCCAATCGCCACCGTATTCGCTGGGAGCTGGCCATGAGCCGCCAGCATCAGCGTTAACTCCGGGCCGATACCTGCCGGTTCACCGGTGGTGACGACCACCGGCAAAGTACTATCAGGCAAAGTACTATCAGGCAAAGTGCTGCCGGATGATAAAGCGCCCGCTACCATTAGAGACGAATATCAACAAAGGCCTGTGAGCGGATCTCTTGCTGCCATGTCTCTAACTCTTCGTTAGCGCGACGCTGGAAGATCGCTTGACGCACCTGCTCACGCTGGCTCTCTTGAGTGACGTTTTGACGACGGCGCTCTTCCACTTCAATCACGTGATAGCCAAACTGAGAGCGAACTGGCTGAGATACTTGGTTAACGCCTAGTTCGCGCATCGCTTCTTCAAAGGCAGGAACGGTCTGCCCTGGGCGAACCCAGCCCAGCTCACCGCCGTTGAGGGCAGTGCCACTATCGTCGCTCATCTCACGCGCTAGCGAGGCAAAATCCTCGCCTTGTGCCAAACGCTGACGTACCTCTTCCGCTCGCGCACGGGCTTGGTTCTCATCGCGATTAGGGGTCAGTGCAATCAGCACGTGGCGGGCACGGGTCTCTTCAATAAAATTCTGCTCGCCGGATTGGCCGGGCTGCTGGTTTAGGAAGCGCTCAACGTCGCGGTCGCTGACCGATACCCGGTTGCTAATCTGGCGCTGCTGTACCTGACGCATGAGCATTTCGCGGCGAATATCTTCGCGCACGCCGGCCAATGTCATACCATCAGCTTCAACAGCATCGGCAAACTCGTCCAGTGTCATGCCGTTGGATTCGGCAATCGAGCGAACCTGCCCATTGAGCTCGGTATCATCAATGCTCAAATTGGCATCTTTGGCCATTTGCAGCTGAATTTCTTCCATCACCATGCGCTCGAGCACCTGCCGCTCCAACTGGGAGCGCGGCGGAAGATTGCCGCCCTGGGCTTGCGCCTGCTGCTCGATTTGCGTCATGCGATCATTTAATTCGCTACGCATAATCACACCGTCATTGATAACAGCCACAATGCTATCTAGCGTCTGGCGCTGAGTGGACTGGAAGTTCTGCGCCTGTACCGTTAGTGGGGCCAGCGCAAGGCCTGCACCTAGACACAACGCGAGCAGGCTACCAGCAGAGAGCTGCTTCATACGGCCTAGCAGGGGCTTTCTCATTTTCATATCAAACGTCTCTTTCATTAGCTTCATTCGCCATTAGATGGAAGTCATTTACAGGGCAGTCGGACGATAGCCAGGAATGGTCTGTTCAAAATAGCTATCCGCATCCTGACCAACGCCGCCTAAACCACGGAAAACGAAGCGCAAAAATAGCCCACGATCATTAAAGTCATCATTAATGCGGGCGGTGTCATTGTCGTCTACCCATTCGCGCCACACCAACTGCAGACCGTAGCAGCAGTTGTTCCACTGCACGCCGGCCAATTGCTCCAGGGAGCGCTCATTGGCTTGATCGTGCAGGTAGCGGCCAATCAAATCAATGTTGGTGGTGGCTTTCAAGGCAAACGAGAGATCCCACTCTTCGCGGTTATAGTCGCGAAAGCCATCATCGCCCGGCAATACGCCTGGGTCGAACCCTTCGATCTCCCAACGGTAGCCAAGGTTCACTACGTGCCCTTCAGGGTGCCGATAACCTACGTCAACGCTTGAACGTTCGGTGCGTTCCCGGTGATCATCGTAGAGCCATTCTGCGCCACTGCTCCAACGATCATTGATCTGCCAGTCAAGACGGGTCACCAGCGGCGAACGATCCCGGGTAGCCTGGTAGCGGCTTTCCGGATTGACGCTAGCGTTGTCTTCCGGTCGATCCGGCAGCGTATCAGCATCGCCTTCGCTATCGATTCGGCGGTCAGCGAAGTAAACGCTTTGACCTACCCCGAATGAGAGCCGGTCACGGCCAGACGCATCTTCCAATAAGCGCGACTGCACGCCATAAGAGAGTCGATTGAGATCACCCACCCGGTCAGTGCCGGAAAAGCGCTGGGCTGACCAGAGCTGATCCCAGGAGAAAGCCCGTTCGCGACTGTCGAAGTCGGGCAGCTCAGTCTGATCGGTGCGCGGCACGTAGGCGTAGTTCAAGCGTGGCTCTAGCGTTTGGCGGTAGTCGCGCCCACCGAGTGCCAGCTCACGCTCAAAGACGAGCCCACTGTCAATGGAGGTCAGCGCAACACTGCGACTGGGCGAATCACTACGCTGGGTGTCGCGCTCACCGTAATCCAGCTCATAGGCGGTATTCCACAGCTCGGTGCGCGGCTCAAGGTACCCCCAGGGCCGTTCAAAACGCCAACCAACCGCAGGCGATAGATGCAAACGGCTACCGGTGGCCGCTTCACGCTCCGGCACGCGGCGCTCATCCACATCGCGCCAAAAATAGGTCGCATTTGATCGCCACTGGGTATATAGCCCGTTGTCGAACTGCCAATTGGCATTCGCGCTCAAACTCGGCAGTTGATAAAAGGGTTTATCACTATCGCTAAGCGGGTCTTCCAAACGCTGGAACCCCTGGGCACGGGCGTCTAGCTGCCAGCGCTGGCCGCGGTAATCGACCTGGGCCAAACGTTCCATACTGGCGCGGTCACTGTCGCCAAACTCAGCACCAAAATCATCAAAGTAGCGCCCGTCGCTGGCCGCCCCATAGCGCAGTTGGTAATTACTGCGCTCACTCACACGCCCTGCATGACGAGCATCCACGTACCAGCGATCCTCGCCCTCAAAGCGATTTTCTCCGCCGCCAGAGCCGCCGTCATCGCTATTTAAATAGCCGCCTTCAACGATACCCGCGCTCTCCTCAAACAAGTAGCGGTACTCACCGTTCATTAGCAGCCCGCGATCGCTCATCCAGCGCGGTGTGATCGTCGCATCGTGGTTAGCGGCGATATTCCAATAAAACGGTTGGGCGTAGTCGAAACCGTCCGTTGAAAAGCCAATCGACGGGGACAGCAGCCCCGTGTGGCGACGATCGTCGATGGGAAAGCGTAGCCAAGGCCAGTAAAATACCGGCACATCTTTCACCTCCAAACGGGCATGCCGCGCGGTGCCAAACCCTTCGGCCTGATTCAAGCGAATATCACTGCTGACTAATTGCCAGCTATTGGCCCCCGGGTCGCAGGTGGTAAAGCTGGCGTCTTGCAGGCGGTACTCATTTTCTCCGGTCTGCTCTAGCTGACTGGCCTGGCCCCGCAAATGTTGCTCGTAGAGCACAAAGTGGCTGTTGCCCAGCGTAGCCCGGTCTTCGTTTAACCGTAGCATCGCCTGCTCGCCACGTACTAGAGCACGCCCATCGCGTATGGCGATATTGCCTTCAGCATCGACCTGCTGGCGGTCAGCGGGTAAAAAGACCCGCTCCGCTTCCACTTCTTCATTACCGCGGCGCAGAACAACATCACCACGCAGCAACGCCTCGCCATTGGCGGCGTAATCAACGTCACTGGCCTCAAGCGAGAGCGTTTCCGGGTTATCCTCCGCTGGCAAGCGGTAGCTAGGCATGACGTAGCGCCCACGGCACAATTGGTTAGCCGCTTCTTCTTCCCCCCAGGGTTGCCAATCCAACGCTTCAGCGGACATGGTTTGACCCTGAGCCACCGCCGTAAACGAGGCGCCAGCAAGCAAACTGCCCATCAGCGTATGCGCAACCGGCAAGGTGCGCGAAAATCGCTTGCCCATGTTCGTTATCCTTGGCATCCAGAATCGGTATTATACAGCCCGCATGATGCCCGACCAGCAAGGAGCTTGCATGTCCTCATATCGGATTAACGCCCTCACCATGTGGGCTGCCCAACAAAATGGCCTTTCCAAGGCCGATATTTCGCTTTCATCCGCCGTGGGCGATGCGAGTTTTCGGCGCTATTTTCGCCTCACGCTGCCCGACGGCACCACCCAAGTGGTCATGGATGCCCCGCCTGAGCAAGAGGACTCCCAGCCGTTTGTGGCGATCGCCCAGCGCTGGCGCAGCGCCGGGCTGCCGGTTCCCAAGGTGCACGCGACCAACCTGGCGGATGGTTTTCTGCTGCTTGAAGACTTGGGCGATACGCCGCTGCAGCGTTTATTTAGCGACGACGCTACCACACAGGCTTATCACGCCCAGGCTCTCACGCTGATTGCCGAGCTGCAAAACCGTGCAGGCCCTGAGTCACTGCCTGTTTATGATACGGCACTGCTGGGCCGCGAGCTCGATCTGTTTCCCGAGTGGTGTCTCAGCGCTTGGTTAACGCTGCCACCGCCAGCTAGCTGGCACGCCGTTCGCGAGCAACTCATCCGGCACGCTTTAGCGCAGCCGGTGGTCACTGTGCACCGTGATTTTGATGCCATGAACCTGATGGTGCATGACCAACGGCTGTTTATGATCGACTTTCAGGACGCGGTGGCGGGCCCAATCAGCTACGATGTTATCTCGCTACTGCGTGGGCGCTACTGCCGCTTTAGCAGCGAGCAGTTCGCCGCCTTTGTTGATGCCTTTTATCACCAGGCCCGCAGCGATGGCCGTTTGCCCGGCAGCGTAGATTTTGCCACTTTTCTGAACCAGTGCCACGCCATGGCCGCCCAGCGCTCGCTAAAAGTGCTGGGAATTTTCTGCCGCTTAACCCTGCGCGATCAAAAAAGTGGCTACCTAGAGCGCTTACCGCACTTCCTGGATCATCTGGAAGACAGCCTTGCATTGTTGACCGACCAGGCTGAGTTTGCTGAGTGGGTGAAGCTCACATTACGGCCTGCCATCATGCAACGACTAGCGGAAATGCCGTCATGAAAGCGATGATTTTAGCCGCAGGCCTGGGCAAGCGCATGCGCCCGCTCACCGACCATTGCCCTAAGCCACTACTGCCCGTCGCGGGTAAGCCGCTAATCGTGCACCATCTGGAACGACTTCGCGAGGCGGGTATTCATGAGGTAGTCATCAACGTTAGCTACCGTGCTGAGCAGATTATCGAAGCACTCGGCGATGGTGACGCCTACAGGCTGCGCATTCACTGGAGTCGGGAAACAACACCACTGGAAACCGGCGGCGGTATTCAGCAAGCGCTGCCGCTGCTGGGCGAGGCGCCGTTTCTGCTCGTCAACGGTGACGTTTGGTGCGCAGCGCTTCCTGGCCCACAGGCGTTGCAAGGCGACGACCTGGCGCACCTGGTGCTGGTGGAAAATCCGCCACACCACACGAATGGGGATTTTGGCCTAGTGGAAGGGCGCGTTAATCAAACCAGCACTGAGCGTTTGACCTATTCAGGCATCAGTGTGATTCACCCTGCCCTGTTAGCCGGTCAGCCACAGGGTGCCTTTGCCTTGGCGCCACTGCTCAGAGCCGCTATTGATAACCAACGGGTAAGCGGTGAACGTTACACAGGGCCCTGGGTCGACGTGGGAACCCCTGAACGCCTAGCCGCGCTGGAAAGCCAGCTACAGGGCTGAGCAATTGGTGGGGCGCATAGGCCAAGAAATGTTATGCTGCGCGACTTACCTTTCGTCGCCTAGATGAGGAGAGCAACGTGAAAGCACGGGTAAAATGGACAGAAGGCCGCCAATTCGTGGCGGAATCCGGCAGCGGGCACAGCGTTGTGATCGACGGCCCGCCCGACCACGGTGGCCGCAACACAGGGCCTCGCCCAATGGAAATGCTGCTGATGGGCATGGGCAGTTGCACCGCGTTTGATATCTTGAATATTCTGGATAAAGCACGTGCCGATGTGACCGACTGCGTCGCTGAGCTAGACGCCGAACGCGCCGATGAGGTGCCCGCCGTATTTACCAAGATCCACGTCCATTTCGTGGTCACTGGACGCGCGCTGAAAGAGAAACAGGTGGCCCGCGCAGTTGAACTCTCCGCTGAAAAGTACTGCAGTGCATCAATCATGCTTGTTAACGGCGGCGTTAAGATCACCCACTCCTTTGAGATTATTGACGAGGTTCGGACGTGACCGACAATCTCCGACTCCACGGGTTTAACAACCTAACCAGCTCGTTAAGCTTCAATATTTACGATATCTGTTATGCCAAAACTGAAGAGCAAACAGCAGCTTACATCGACTATATCGATGAACTCTACAATGCCGAACGCTTAACGCAGATACTGAAAGACGTCACCAATATTATTGGCGCCCATGTGCTTAATATCGCCCGTCAGGACTACGAGCCCCATGGCGCGAGCGTGACGATATTGATTGCCGAGCATGAGCTTGACGAGGCGGCTCCTGAGCAAGTTAAGCCGGGCCCTGGCCCGCTGCCGGAGACGGTGGTTGGGCATTTGGATAAAAGCCACGTCACCGTGCATAGCTACCCTGAGTCACACCCTGACAACGGCATCAGCACCTTCCGTCTGGATATCGATGTCTCCACCTGTGGTCATATCAGCCCCTTAAAGGCACTGAACTACCTGATTCACAGTTTCGACTCCGATATTGTCACCATGGACTACCGGGTGCGCGGCTTTACCCGCGATGTGGATGGCAAAAAACTGTTTATCGATCACGGTATTACTTCCATCCAAGACTACCTTGCTGAAGACACCAAGCATGCGTATCAGATGATGGACGTCAACGTGTATCAGGAAAACATGTTCCACACCAAAATGCTGCTCAAAGACTTTGCGCTGGATAACTACCTGTTCGGCACGTCGCGTCGCGACATAACCTTTGAAGAAGCCCGCGACATTGAAGGCCGTCTGCGTAAAGAGATGCTGGAAATTTTCTACTCCCGTAATCTGGACTAAGCCCAAATCTAAACCAAACGCAGTACCAGAACGCCAAAAGCCAGCTAATGCTGGCTTTTTTTATGGCGGCTATTACTTAATAAACGCTGGGCTCACCTTCAGGACGGGTTTTAAAACGCCGATGCAGCCACAGGTACTGCTCGGGGTGCTTGCGAATGGCCAGTTCAATAAACTGGTTGATCCGCTTGGCATCGGCTACTTCATCGCCGCTGGGAAAGCCTTCCAAGGCGGGCAGGCTTTCAATCGTATACGTCGCATTATCCGGGTTGCGGTGAAACATCATCGGCACCACCTGCGCGCCGGTCATACGCGCCAGCTTGGCCGTTAAACGAATGGTAGCGGCCTGCTGGCCGAATAGTGGCGCGAATACGCTCACATCGCGGCCAAAATCCTGATCCGGTGAGTACCACACCATGCGACCTTTTTTGAGCTGACGCACCGCGCCACGCAGGTCGTAACGGTCAATGGCGTCGCCAAAGTTGCGCCCTCGGGCGCGGGTCATAAAGCGCTCAAATAGCGGGTTATTATGCGGGCGATAGACCGCATCAGCAGAGAAAAACAGCGCGTGAAGAGCACCACCTAAGTCCAGTGTCGAAAAGTGAACGCCGACGACAATTACCCCTTTGCCTTGGGCCTCGGCGCGGGCCATATGCTCCTCGCCGATGTAAGCAACCCGGTGACGCAGGCTTTCGCCATCGCGACACCAGCCAGTGGCGGTTTCAATCAGGCCGATGCCATTGGCAATAAAGGTATCTCTGACCAACTGATGGTGTTGTTCTGGGCTCTTTTCGGGAAAGCACAGCGCGATATTGGTTTCAGTAATACGCCGACGCCGTTTGGCAAACCGCCAGGCAAGTAAACCAAGGCCTTTACCGGTGGCCATTTTCAATCGCCAAGGCAGCCAGGCAGCAACATGCATCGAACCAATAGCCAGCCAGGTGGGCCAATATCGCGGATGGGCGAAAGAGCGCGGATAACGTGATTTCGACATGCAAACAACCGTTTAAACAGAACGCTCATGATAACGTCGCGGCGCCCGGGGCAGCACCCCTGTTAGCAGCGTATAGCTGATGGTATCGCAATAGCGGGCCACTTCATCCACCGGCAGCACTTCGCCGTTGCTGGCCCGGCCCCACAGCACAACGTCGCTGCCAATCACTGCGTCGGGGACGTCCGTGACATCAACGGTGAGCATATCCATGGAGACTTTACCGGCAATGGCACAACGTTGGCCGTTGACCAGTACCGGCGTACCATCGCGGGCATGACGGTCATAGCCATCGCCATAACCACAGGCGACCACGGCAATACGTGAACGTCGTGGCGCTCGCCAGCGGCCGCTATAGCCCACGGGTTCACCCGCTTCCAGCTCGCGCAGGGCAATAATTTGCGAGCGCAGGGTCATTACCGGCTGCAGCTGCCGAGTAATGTCATTGGCCACCTCCAAAGGGTCACTGCCGTAGAGCATCACGCCCGGTCGGTTCCAGTCGCCGTGGGACACCGGCCACGCCAGGGTAGCCGGTGAGTTAGCCAGACACAGCGGCGCGTCTAGCTCACTGGCCAGCCCCTTGAGCCGGGTCATTTGCTGGTTGAAGTAGCGATTGTCTTGGGCGTCGGCGCTGGCAAAATGGCTCATCAGATGGAGCGAGGACACACTCGGCGAATCACTGAGCTGGCGCCAGATGGCGGCGGCTTCGTCGATGGCAAACCCCAGACGGTGCATCCCTGAATCGACTTTTAACCAGACCGGAATAGGCGCCTGAGGTGTGGCGGCTAGCAGCGCATCAACCTGCCACTGGCTGTGTACCGCGACCCAAAAGCCATGGGCATCGACTAGCGCCAGTTCGTCAGCGCTGAAGATGCCTTCCAGCAGGATAATGGGGCGGTTAATGCCGCCCTGGCGCAACGTAAGGGCCTCTTCTATACAGGCGACAGCAAACGCCGGTGCTTGGCTTTCCAGCGCTTGGGCGCAGGCCAAGGCTCCATGCCCGTAGCCGTCGGCTTTAATCACCGCCACTGAGCGGCTGTGTGGCGCGCAGCGGCACGCCAATTGATAGTTATGACGCAGCGCGTCCAGGTCAATATCAGCCACAAGGGGGCGCATGCGTGGTCTCGCTTATGTGTCTTTAGGTCTCGAACAGAGCTTCCAGAGAAAGACCCTGCTTTTCCAGTGAACGGCGCAGTTTCTTAAGTGCTTCGACTTGGATCTGGCGCACCCGCTCACGGGTTAAACCGATTTCGGCGCCCACTTCTTCCAGGGTAGCCGACTCGTGGCCGCGTAAGCCAAAGCGGCGCACCACCACTTCGCGCTGCTTTTCGCTCAGCTCATCAAGCCACAGATCCACATGCTCTTTGACATCACCATCCACCAGGCGCGCTTCTGGGCCCTGCACTTCATCGTCAGCCAGCGTATCAATCAGCGGCTTATCGCTCTCGCCTCCCATGGGGTAGTCGACCGACGACACTCGCTCATTAAGGCCCAGCATCTTTTTGACCACATCGACCGGTTTATCGAGATGATCAGCGATCTCTTCGGCGGTGGCTTCGTGGTCAAACTTCTGGGTTAATTCCCGCGCTGCACGTAGGTAAATATTGAGTTCTTTGACCACATGAATAGGCAGTCGGATCGTGCGTGTTTGGTTCATCAGCGCCCGTTCGATGGTCTGACGAATCCACCACGTTGCATAGGTTGAAAAACGGAAGCCCCGCTCGGGGTCGAATTTCTCCACCGCGCGGATCAAGCCCAAATTGCCCTCTTCGATCAAGTCCAACAGCGTTAAGCCGCGGTTGAGGTAGCGGCGGGCAATCTTCACTACCAACCGCAGGTTGGACTCAATCATCCGCGAGCGACCCAATGGGTCGCCCTTGCGGGCCAGGCGGCCGTAGTAGACTTCCTCTTCTGGCGTTAACAGTGGCGAAAAGCCGATTTCGTTGAGGTAGATTTGCGTCGCATCCAAGCTTTGAGTCGATTGACGATCCTCACGCCCTAGTGCTTTCTCGAAAGCGTCTTCTTCTACCGTGATGTCGTCATCGGTTTCATCAAGCGCCTCCTCAACAGCATCCAGGTCAACCTCCTGTAGATCCTTCTCCAACATACTCATGGCCTTACCCCTCGTTTGTCGCCTACCCGCCATTTAAAAATCAAAGGGGTGCGTTCTAGGACACACACCCTATTGTTATGTGACGATTGTTATATGACGCTCGAATACAGCCATTCGGGCAACGTCCAAGTTAAACGCTGTTTGCTCACTCTTTTGGTGAGTGCACTAGCGGGAAGGCAGAAAGTCCATGGGATCTTGAGGCTGCCCATCACGGCGAACCTCAAAATGTAACCTGACGTTTTCTGCGTCGCTATCCCCCATTGTGGCAATCACCTCGCCAGCCTCGACCACGTCATTTTCACTGACTCGTAAGCTGTCGTTATGGGCATACGCACTCAGGAATTGATCGTTGTGCTTGAGCAGGATGAGGTTGCCATAGCCCCTGACGCCACTGCCCGCATAGACCACGATGCCAGGGCCTGCTGCTTTAACAGGTTGCCCCTTTTCACCGGCGATATCAATCCCGGCGGTGATGCTATTACCTTGCCCAAATGCCCCGACCACATTGCCGTTCGCAGGCCACTGCCAGGCGATGGTTTCAGCGGGCGTATAGGTTCGCGAAGAGCGGTCTACGCTGGCGCTTTGTTGAGCCGGAGCAGCTTCGGGCTGCGGTTCAGGTTTCGGCTCGGGTTTTGGTTCAGGTTCCGATACTGGCTGCGGCTCTGGCGCTTGTTCGGGTTCTGGTGATCGTTGAGGTGTGGGCTGTTGGGCGGGCTCAGGATCAGCCGCCGCGACCACTTCAGGCTGAGGCGTTGAGGACGACGCATCCTGATCTGCAGCATTGCGTTCAGCCGTTAGGCGCTGGTTGCGCTGAATTGCCGATTCATCGGGCAGCAGCCAATCCAGCTCCTGGTCATCACTCGCCACCGAAGCGGTCTGTGGGCTCAGCCCCCTCGCCACAGCGCCACTGCCACCGGAGGTACTCGTAGCGGGCTGGTTACTGCTGGCCACTGACGCGGCGCCTTCGCGCAGAGCAATGGTTTGCCCTGGCCGAATTTGGTAAGGCGGATTAATGTTATTCATCGCCGCGAGCTGGCGATAATCCAAATTGTGCTGCCACGCGATGCCATACAGGGTATCGCCTGCTTTGACCGTATATTGGGGCGAGTTTTCCACTGCCTGGCGTGCTTGACTTAAATCCCGCACTTGGGGACTTCCGCCTTGCTGGCTGGCACAGCCAGCAATTGCGAGTGCCAGCGCCGACATCATAAGTACTTTAGGTAGATAACCTTTACACATAAAAACCTTACTCCTTTTCAGCGCCAAGCTGGGTATCGATTGGCCGACGATCCGCATGTCGGTTGAGTAACACGACAATCAGTGCGCCCACGGCCATTAGCGCGACAACACCGACCACTTGAGCCGAAGCATCGGTCAATACGGCATAGTCAGCGGGCAATAAATAGCGGTACTCCAGAGGAATCATTTGCCCTTCTGGCCCTATTTGGTAGCGTAACAGCTCCCGCCATGGCCAGAGAACCGGTAGCGAACCGACAATAAACCCCAATAGCAGTTGCATCGTTGGGGTGTGGTGGCGCCGTAACAGCCAGGACAGCAGCCGTGAAAACAGCGCCAAGCCCACTACACAGCCCATGCCAAACAGCACGATAATGCCCAAATCGAAACTGCGAATTGCGCCCATGATGGTGCCGTAGAGACCCATGGTCAGCAATAGAAAGCTGCCTGACACGCCCGGCAGTAGCATGGCGCTAATGGCGATACAGCCTGCCACCATTACTACCAATGCTTCATTACCCATTAATAACACCAACGGCATCATGCCTGGCAACGCTCGAGCTAGTAACAGCCCGACCAATAGCGGCACTAAATACCACAGTTTCCAGCCATTACTCGCCTGCCCTACCACCAGTGCAGAGGCGGCCACCAGGCCAAAAAAGAATCCATCCAGCATCAGCGGGTGCGCTTCCATCAACCAGAGCGCTAAATGCGCCACGCTAAACAGGCTAACAGCAACCCCCGCTAGCAGCGGCACCAGAAAGGCGAGGTTTAAATGTTGGCTCAAGGCCCGCCAGCCACCCCGACGCCATACGCCAATAGCACTGGGCCCAAACTGTTTGATGGTGTTAATCAGCTCTTCATAAATACCGCTAATAAACGCAATTGTTCCTCCCGACACGCCAGGCACCGCGTCGGCGGCGCCCATCCCTGCGCCGCGTAAAAATATTCCTAAGGGTTGCCGCTTCAATCCACTACTCCTTGCAGTAAGGGTACAAAACGCACGGGCTCAAGCCGACGCTTTTCAAAGGCACTGCCGATGCGCTTTACCTGAGTAAGCCACTGGCTACCGTCAGGCTCCTCTAACGGGGCGATCAGCACCCCGTCGTGGCTCAATTGCTCTAGCAGCGCTGTCGGCAGTGTCTGAGCACAAGCGGTTAGCAAAATAACGTCAAACGGTGCGGCGTCAGGCCAACCATAGCCGCCATCAGCCACCGCCAGCGTGGCAGGTGCTGCTAGCCGTCTTAACCGCTCTGCCGCACGCTCGTGTAGCGCGCTGATGCGCTCGATGGAGTAGAGCTCTTCTACCAATCGCGACAGTATTAACGTCTGATAGCCAGACCCCGTACCCAGCTCCAAGACGCGGCGCGGCGAGGCCCGCAACACAAGCTCGGTCATCCGCGCCACAATAAACGGCTGCGACAGCGTTTGGCTAAAGCCAATCGGTAGCGCGGTATCTTCGTAAGCGCGATGGGCCAGCGCTTCATCAACAAACAGGTGACGCGGCTCACCCGCCATTACCTCCAGTACCCGGGCATCGCTGATGCCTTGTTGCATGAGGCGTTCGACCATACGGTCACGAGTGCGCTGGGAGGTCATGCCGCGACCGCGCAGCTCTCCTGGAGAGATATCAGGCAAAAACATCCAACCAATCCTGCACATCGTTAAGCGCGGGGTGCCGCGTTAGGTCTGTTTGAAGGGGGGTAATTGACACATAGCCCGCCTCGACAGCAGCAAAATCAGTATCATCACCGTCATCAGCATTGGCCGCTACCGGCGCAATCCAGTAGCGCGTGCGCCCCCGCGGGTCTTGCACTGCTAACGGTTTTTCTGCCGGCCCACGATAGCCTAAGCGAGTCACTTTAACGCCTTTAATCTCCTCCCAGGGTACATCGGGCACATTGACGTTCAGCAGCGTCCGCGGCGGTAGCGAGAGCTGATCCGCAGCACCGATTAAGGTAGCGGCCACTCTAGCGGCAGTGGCAAAATGGCGCTCGCCACATAGCGACATGGCAATCGCCGTCATTCCCAAGTTGCGCCCCTCCATCGCCGCCGCGACGGTGCCTGAATAAAGCACATCGTCCCCCAGGTTACTGCCGTGATTAATACCTGAGATGACTAAATCGGGCTTTTCGTCCCATACCCCATGCACGCCCAAATAGACGCAATCCGCGGGCGTGCCATCGACGCTATAAAAGCCGTTATCTAATGCTGTCAGCGAGAGTGGCCGTGACAGAGTTAGCGAGTTGCTGGCACCGCTACGGTCTCGATCAGGCGCCACTACGCGAATATTGGCATGGGCCAACAGCGCATCGTGCAGCGCACGCAGTCCAGGTGCGTGCACACCATCATCATTTGAAAGCAGTAGTCGCCGCATGGCGGGTCTCCTTGATCATAAGCTCGTAACGAGGCGGCTTATATCCATCACTTTTACTAACCTCTAGGCCTTATTATTTAAACAGGCACTAACGACTGGATCAGCCCACCGCTATCAATTCTCAAAAATCAGCTCATAGCATCAGTTTGCTAACATCAGCTCACCCAGCACGGCGGTGGCAAAACTGCCCCGCGGCAGTGAAAACGAAAGCCGGACAGCCCCAGGTTCCCAGCTAATCTGGGAATCCAGCAACCGCATGCGCAGCGCCCTGCGCGCCTGTTTGACCCCGCTACGTTCTAAGCCATTACATAGCCCAGGGTAGTGCTGCAACAAACGCGCCTCATAACCAGCAGCGTCGCCTTCGCCAGCGTCGCCAACGCCCCAGAGCACACCGGTGGGATGAACATCTAGCTCAGCGGCGCGGGCCAGTAGCGTCGCATTGCAGGCGTCAATACGAAACACGCTTTGCGTGCCGTCCAGCATTAACGTATCGCCCGCCAGCGGCTGCGCCCAGGTGCCATCCACTATTCGCGCGCTAAGCAGTTCATTAAACAGAAAACTGCGCGCCGTGGAGAGCATCATACCCTGGCGATCGTCGCGCTTGCGCCAACCTCGGTTAAGTAGTGCTTCGGCACGCTGAAGATTACGTCCTTCAAGACCAAAGCGCTGGGGGCCAAAATAGTTAGGCACGCCATGCTGACAGAGGGCTTCCCAGCGGCCGACAAAATCTTCAGCCTCAACGGCCTCACCGCTCAGGCGCAAAACAAACCGATTAGTGCGGTGAACGCCACGTTTCAGCTTACGGGGGTGGCGTGCCTGCTCAACGATAGTGATGCCCAGCGCCGCAAGCGACTGCTCAAGCTCAGGCGGCGCGTCACGGCCGGGCAAATGCACACTCAGCCACTGGCGGGTGACGGCAATACGGTCTTTCATGCCCGAGTAACCAATATCACGGGGCGTCACGCCGCAAAGCCGACTTAAGGTCTTAACCACATCTAACGTGGTTTGATTGCGCTTTTCAACGCGCAACCATAGATGCTCACCGTGTGCCTCCGGAGTAAAATCAAGCTGCTCATCGACCCAGAAGTCCTCCGGCTGGGCACGGTACTGGCCCGGTTTGGGTGGGCCGAAATGAGCATCCAGGCAGCGCTGCCACTCAGGCATATTAATCATTAAGCGCCTCAGCACGGTTAAGCAGTACCACCGCCTCCGCGGCAATGCCTTCACCACGCCCGGTGAAACCTAATCGTTCGGTGGTGGTGGCTTTAACATTGACTTGACCAAGCGTAACGCCTAAATCAGCGGCAATGACTTCCCGCATGGCTTCGATATGCGGCGCCATTTTAGGTGCTTGGGCCATCAGCGTGGTGTCGATATTGACGACTCCATAGCCCTGTTTTTGCACCAGCGTGACCACATGACGCAACAACTCGCGGCTGTCGGCGCCGGCCCACGTCGGGTCGGTATCGGGAAAGTGGCGGCCAATATCGCCCAGCGCGCAGGCTCCCAACAGCGCATCGCTAATCGCGTGGAGCAGTACATCACCGTCGGAGTGGGCGACGAAGCCGTGTTCAAACGGCAGCTTAACGCCACCAATCATTAAATGATCACCGGGGCCGAAGCGGTGTACATCGAATCCGTGGCCGATACGCATTACTAAGCTCCTAGTGATTAAAGCCCGCCGGGAGTGTTAGCGGTTTGGGCCGCCATAATCGCGGCTGCTAGCACCAAGTCGTCCGGGTGGGTAATTTTAAGGTTGTCACGGCGCCCGCTTATTAACTGCGGATGCTCGCCCAAGGCTTCAACCGCCGAGGCTTCATCGGTCACCAGCGTTTGCTTCTGGCGAGCGGTTTCCAGGGCTCGTCGCAGCAGTGCATAGCGAAAGCCTTGGGGCGTTAGCGCGTGCCACAAGCCATCCCGGGGTTCGGTTCGCGCGCTTAGGCACTGGTCATCGGCACGCTTCATGGTATCAGCGACCGGCATCGCCAAAAGCGCGCCCGCAGGGTGTGTCGCCACAGCTTGATAAAGCGCCTGAAGGTCGCCCACGGTAATACAGGGGCGGGCCACATCGTGCACCATCACAACGTCATCGTCTGCAGCCGCCATGGCATGCAGCGCATTCAATACACTGTCCATTCGCTCGCTGCCACCCGGCACCCGCTGCCACTTTGCGAAAGGCACCCAGTGTGGCGAAAACCAGCGGTCGCTGGCGTCTAAACAGAGCATCAAACGAGCGGCTGGAAAAGCGCTATGAAGACGCGCCAAGGTATGCGCCAGCACGGGCTGCTCGTCGGCTAAGCTCAGGTACTGTTTGGGCTTATCGGCCCCCATACGGCGACCTTGACCCGCCGCGGGAACAATTAGCCAGGTTTGGCTCATTGACGCGGCCCCTGGGGTGCGACCAACCCGGCATTGATGCCGATCAGCTCATTTTGAATCGCGACTCCCGGCACCCAGAAGAACTGTTCGTCGGTGCGAACCATGCCCATATCGCTTCGCGCCCGCTCCTCAATCGCGTCTAAACCGGTTTTTAAATCCGTTACTTCGGCCGCCAGCCGCGCATTGCGCTCGCGCATAGGCACATTGGCCGCCTCTTGCACTGCCACCCGCTGCTCCACGCGCTGCAAATCGCGCCAGCCACCGTTGCCTAACCACAGCTCGTATTGAAGCAGCGCCAAGACAGCGAGCAATGTCATTACTAACCATTTGCGCATCACTGCTCTCCGATAACCTATCTCTTCCAGCCTATCCCTTAGAACTGATTGAATAGGCTGAATATAAAAAAAGACGTATTAAAACAGCAATTGTTTCCACTAGACGCGCTGATTGGCGCGCATTATGCCATCAAGGCGCAACACCAGCGAGCCGCGCGTCATTTAAATGGCAGCTCAAATAACAGCTTAAATGGCAATGCTTGATGGGCCGCTTCGCGGTAGGCGCTGACATGTTCGCCTTCTTGATGACAAAACTGGGCGACACCGGCAGCCAGCCCAGGGTGGCGAATGTAGTGCAGCGAACGCACCCGCTGGGGAGCGAAGCCGCGCACCAGTTTGTGCTCACCCTGGGTACCCGGATCAAATAGCGCTAAGCCATGCTGCAAACAGTACTCAATGCCCTGGTAGTAACTCGCCTCAAAGTGTAGGCAGTCAGCCACCACTTCACTTCCCCAGTAACGTCCGTAAAGCGACTCAGTGCCACGGAAATAGAGCGCTGCCGCCACCGGGCGATCTTCAATATAGGCCTGCACCAGCACCATTGCCTCGGGCATGGTTTGGCGCAGGCGTTCAAAAAAGTCATGGTTTAAATAAGGTGGGCGACCACGCTCATGGTAGGTAATCGCATAGCAGCGATAGAAATGCGTTATATCCGCTGGGGTAATCGCATCGCCCTCTACATAGGCAACCTTCAAGCCTTGCTCGGCGACCAAGCGCCGCTCGCGCTTGATCATCTTACGCCGTTTCGAGGTAAGGCTGGCCAGAAAGCCTTCAAAGTCACCAAAGCCGCGATCACGCCATTGAAATTGCACACCTTCACGACTGATCAGCTCGGGGCACTGGGCCTGCCAGGCGGCGACGTCCGCTTCATCGGCAAACAGCAAGTGCCAGCTAGACAGATCAAGGCTTTCACACTGTTCACGCCAAGCGTCGGCCAGCAGAGCGCGAACGGCTCGGGCATCGGCGTGCTTGGCGATGAGCGTACGAACGCCGGGCACCGGCGTGAACGGCACTGCGCTGAGAGCTTTGGGGTAATAGCGGCCGCCAGCACGCTCTAAGGCTTCCGCCCACCCCCAATCAAACACATACTCACCATAGGAGTGATGCTTGCGATACATCGGCATCGCCGCGACCAGCTGTGCGTCTTGCCATACACTCAGGTGACAAGGCTCCCAACCCGTGGTCTCGCTAACAGATCCACTGGCCTCCAGGGCGTGTAAAAACGCGTGACGCAAAAAAGGTTGATCGTCATCTACCAGTGCATCCCACTGGCTTGCCGTAACGGCCTCAATGGTGGGTAGAATAGTGATCGACAGTGGGGGTAACGGCATAGCACCTTCCCGAGCGTGTAGAAGCGAAAAGACCACTTTACACTAACTGTTTATATAAACCGTTTACACTCATCATCTATACCCACTGGCTAGATCAACGGGCTAAATCAACGGGCTAGATTAACGGGCTATGCCAACGAAAGCAGATGCGGCGATTGAACTGCCGTACTAAACGTTAACGCCATGCCGGTAACGGCATATAAGGAAAGGCCATGACGCGCGATCTGACCGGTGATTTTCAAACGCAGCGCCAAGCTGCCGATCAAATGCCCTACCCGACGCTAACGCTGCGGCGTGAACGGTTAGCCCGCCTAGCGCGCATGACCAAGCATCATCAGCTTGAGATTATCCGCGCGATTCAAACGGACTTTGGTCAGCGCAGCGACGTGGAAATACGCATGGCTGAAATCAGCGCGGTGCTCCACGCTATTCGCCACGCCAGACTGCATCTATGGCGCTGGATGCGCCCTAGATCAGCCAGTATGCCATGGCGTTTAATGCCTGCCCGGGCCCGCATCGCACCTCAACCGCTGGGCGTGGTCGGCGTAATGTCGCCCTGGAACTATCCCTGGAGCCTGGCACTCATGCCGGTCGTGGATGCCTTTGCAGCGGGCAATGTGGTAATGCTAAAGCCCAGCGAGCACAGCCCCGCCACCAGCGCTCTGCTAAAGCGCCTAGTGCCGCAATACTTCACCCATGAAGAGTTCAAAGTAATCGAAGGCGATATAGAAGTAGCACGTCGCTTTAGCGAGCTACCATTCGACCACTTGGTATTCACTGGCTCTAAGGCGGTGGGCCGCCAAGTCGCCCAGGCGGCCGCCACGAATTTAACCCCGGTGACACTAGAGCTGGGCGGAAAGTCACCTGCTATTGTGGCAGGCGATGCAGATTTCGCTAAAGCGGCAGCGGATATTATTTTCGGGAAAGGCATGAACGGCGGACAAACCTGTATCGCCCCCGACTACGTGCTGGTTGAGAGCCGCCATATTAGTGCCTTGGTTAAAGCGTTAAGCGAGGCTATTCAACAGCAGCGCCCCTCTGCCAACGCGGCCACCCATGCGATTAATGCGGCCCATCAGCAACGGCTGGATGCCATGCTACAAGAAGCCCATGACCACGGCTGCAGAATTATTGATCACGGCTCTTATGCCCCGGCGCTGATTATCGACCCCCACCAGGGGCTTCAGGTGATGCGCGAGGAGATTTTTGGCCGCTGCCTACCGGTGATTGGCGTTAGTGACATGGCCGCGGCAATACGCTATGTGAATGCCCGCCCTCACCCCCTTGCGCTGTATGCCTTCACACATAAAAAGGGTTTACAGCAGCAGTTGCTGCAAGCAACTCGCTCTGGTGCGCTGGTGTTTAATGCTACGCTGCTCCATCACGCAGTGCCTTCGTTGCCCTTTGGCGGCGTCGGTGAGAGCGGCATGGGGGCTTACCATGGGCGCCACGGCTTTGAGCGTTTTAGCCACTTGCGCGGCGTTTTTTATCAGGCTAAACGAGCCACGAGCCGACTACTTTACCCACCTTACCGACGCTGGCTAATAAAACTTATAGGTCTTGGCTAAAGCTGATAGATTAATAACCGATAGGTAATTACCTATTGGTCTAACGACCTTTTAGAATATTTTAATAATTCTCTACTTTGGAATGGCCATGCAAGCCCCAGACATCCCTCAAAATGAAACACAGCGCCTGGCGGCCTTGCATGATTTAAAGATACTCGATACGCCCAGTGACAAGGCGTTTGAGCGCATGACGCAACTCGCCCGCGACCTGTTCGATGTGCCTATCGCCTTAGTGTCGTTAATAGACCAAGAACGGCAATGGTTTAAATCACACCAAGGGCTTGAGGTGTGTGAAACCGACCGGGCCTTCTCTTTCTGCGCCCATGCCATCGTCATCGATGGGCCGCTGGTCATCGAAGACACCCATAAGGACAAGCGCTTTGCAGACAACCCACTGGTCATAGACTCGCCGAACATCCGTTTTTACGCGGGTTTCCCCATACGGCCACTCCAAGGCATAGCCATTGGCACCCTGTGCATTATTGACCACCAGCCGCGTCAGTTCAGCGAGCGTGATTTAAAGCGACTGGGCAGTTTAGCGGGACAGGTTGAAGAGCTACTCCGCCAACACAAGCTGCAGGTGGAACTCAACCAGACCGCTAGCATGATGCAAAAAGAGCAGCAGTTGCTCAAAATTCTCCATCAAGGTATTACCGACTATCAGGCGCTGATGTCGGAAAAACGGCTTTGGGTATTTTTGATGGAAGCGCTGCGTGAGCTCACCGATAGTGACTACGCACTGATTGGCGAGGTATTGCCGTCCAACGCCACCAACGCACTTAAAGTTCATGCGATTACCCACCTCACTTGGAACGAAGAATCACGTAGTCTGGTAGACCAACTGCGTAATGGCAGTTTAAAACTCACCGACCCAGATTCAATGTTAGGGCGTGTTTTTGCCTATGGTGAAGTGATCATTGCCGACGACATTGCCCCTCATATTAAACGCAGTGGTTTTCCCATCGCGGACACGCCGTTCCATAACTACCTCGGCGTTCCTATTTTCAGCGGCGAACATCTGATTGGTATGTACGCCATCGCCAATAGCCAGCAGCCACTGAACCAGGCGCTGCTGGATTGGCTACAGCCGTTTACCGACACCTGCTCGCTATTGATTAATCTTTACAGCCAAATGGCCGAGCGCGAACAGGTCATGCTCGATCTGGCCGCCGCCCGCGACCAGGCGGAAACCGCCAGCCGGGCGAAAAGTGAATTTCTCTCATCGATGAGCCACGAACTGCGCACCCCACTAAATGCGATTATCGGGTTCTCGCAGATTTTGGCTAATAGCCGCCGCGAACCACTTAGCGTTAAGCAGCAACGCCAGGTCTCTCAAATCGAGAGAAGCGGCCAGCACCTGCTCAGCCTGATTAATGAAGTACTTGATTTGGCTAAAATCGAAGCAGGTCACATGACGCTCTCCATCGAACCGATCATTCTCGCCAATGTGTTTAACGACGCGTGCTCCACTTTAGAAGACTGCGCCGAGGCGGCAGGCATCCAGCTTCGCTACACCTCGCCAAATGATCGCTGGCAAGTAAACGCCGACTACACGCGCACCAAACAGGTTCTTTTAAACCTGCTCTCTAATGCGATTAAGTACAACAGCCCCAACGGCTCAATCGATATTAGCGTGGCGCATTTAGTCGATCATGTGCGTATCAGCGTAACCGATACAGGCCCTGGCATTGACCCGGAACGCCAGCACGAACTATTTGAGCCCTTTAATCGCCTGGATGCCGAAGGGGGCAGCATAGAAGGCTCCGGTATTGGCCTGGCGATTACCCGCGAGCTAGTCGAGCGCATGAGCGGCGAGCTGGGGGTAGACAGCCAGCCCGGCCAAGGCGCCACCTTTTGGTTTACCTTGCCCACTGCTAGCCCAGGCGCTAACGCAGACACTAGCGCCGACGCGCATCCTGCGACCCATCCGATTCATGCTCAGCCCAGCAACGCCTTTACACTGCTGTATATTGAGGACAACCCCGCCAATCAGCGGCTAATGGAAGATATCATTGAAGAGATGGGCGAGATAACGCTGCAGATTGCGTCCAGCGCTGAAATTGGCCTGGAAATAATGCGTCACTGCTCGCCTGCCCTGGTACTCATGGATGTCCACCTGCCGGGTATGAACGGTTACCAGACATTAGAAGCAATGCGCCGCGACCCACAGCTGCAAACCTTGCCGGTGATCGCCCTCTCGGCCAATGCCATGCCTGGCGACATCAAGCGCGGTCTGGAAGCGGGCTTTAATGCTTACCTCACGAAACCGCTTGAACTTGATAAACTAGAAGCCACCATTACTCAGTTTATGCAGACCGCGTCGGGGAAGGAACCATGAGCCTTACTGAAAAACACCTGCTCATAGTGGATGACAGCACGGTTAACATTGAGCTCATGTTTGATCTTCTTGACGAGTATGGCTTCGAGAACATTCACGGTATCAATGACCCACGTCAGGTGCTTGCTCACTGCCAGCGGCAGTTGCCGGATCTACTGCTGCTGGATATCCGTATGCCGCACCTAGACGGCTATGCGGTGATTGAAGAGTTAAGTGAATACTTCGCCGAGCAGATGCCGCCGATTATCGTGCTAACGGCGCAAATTGATGACACAACCCGCCAGCGGGCCCTGAGTATGGGCGTACGTGATTTCATCACCAAACCGTTTAAGCAGGATGAAGTATTACAACGCATACGCAACACCTTAAACATTGAGCACCGCTATCAGGTGCGCGAGAAGCAGGTCGACACCCTAGAGCTAATGGTTGCCAAGCGCACCCAAGAGTTAGACCGCCAGTCTCGCACCGACCCCATTACCCAGCTCCCCAACCGACGTGGGTTAAGCCAGGCGCTGTACGCTGCTGCCCTCCAGGCCTCGGGCACTGGGCTACTGTTTATCGCTATTGATAAGCTCGATGATGTGGTGCGCTTGCATGGCTACCGGGTGGCCGATCAACTGCTGCGACTCATTAGCCAACGGCTTCGTCAACAGCTCGACGTCGAGTATCTGCTCGGCTTATGGGGGGGAAGCGAGCTGCTGGTCATTTCCCCCACAGCAAACCCAACCACGCTGCTGCACCTGGCCGAGAAACTGCTTGACTGTTTCGATCAGGATCAGGCGCTGGAGGAGCTTTTACTTCCCCTCAGTGCACGTATCGGCATTAGCGCCGAAGCAGGCTATTTTGAGACAGAACGGTTGGTACATATGGCGGCGTTAGCGCTGCCGTCTTTGGAATCGCTCAAGGTTCAACTCTACACGCCGGCGCTTGAGACCAAGCAACGCCACCGGCTGCAGCTGCAACAGGCGATTCGCGGTGCCACCGAGCGCGGCGAGATGTCGCTCGCCTTCCAGCCCAAACTATCGCTAGCTGACCACAAAATTCTGGGCGCAGAAGCGCTGCTGCGCTGGCAGCACCCGGAATTCGGGCTTATCTCTCCCGGCGAATTTATTCCGCTGGCCGAGGCCAGTGGTGATATTCTCTCGATCGGCGACTGGGTGCTAGATGAAGCCATGCGCTATATCAGCCTCTGGCGGGCACAAGGGCTGCTCAATGACGATTTTCATATCGCGGTGAATGTAGCCGCGCGCCAATTGAGCCGCAAAGACTTTGCCCATCAATTGCTTGCTCGCCTAGAGCAGCGGCAAATTCCCCAACGCTTTTTGGCCTTGGAAGTGACCGAATCGGGGCTGATGAGCGATATGAATCACGCTCGCCAGCAGCTTGCCCAATTAGCCGAAATGAATATTGCCGTCGCCATCGACGATTTTGGTACCGGTCAGTCGTCACTGGCGTATATTAAAACGCTACCGTTTTCGACGCTAAAAATCGATCGTGCCTTTGTGATGGATCTGGAAACCAGCGCGATTGACCGCCAACTGGCCCACACCATTACCCAGCTTGCCCACAGCGTGGGCTGTGATGTGGTGGCGGAAGGCATCGAGACCTCAGCCCAGGCGGCCTATTTAAGCTCTATCGGCTGCGAAGCCGCGCAAGGTTATTTCTACGCCCGCCCGCTGCCCGCTGAGGCATTTGTGACCTGGTGTAGCGAGTGGAAACCACTGCTTTCTACACCTCCACTTTCCATATCCCCCTTCGGAGACCGTTAATGGCTCATGACTTACTTGACCGCTTACGCGAACGTTTAGAAGAACTCAACCGCTCGGAGCGTAAAGTCGCCAATGTAATTCTTGAGGACCCGACGGTCGCCACCAGCCTAAGCATTGCCAGCCTCGCCCAGGCGGCCAGCGTTAGCGAGCCCACGGTTAACCGCTTTTGCCGTAACTTTGGCGCTAAAGGCTACCCCGATTTCAAAATTAAACTGGCCCAGAGCTTAGCCGGTGGCACGCCCTATGTAACCCGTGCGGTGGAGCCCGGTGACTCTGCCACCCAGTACACCCACAAAATTTTTGGCGCCACCATCGCCGCGCTTGATGAAGCCCAGCGCGAAATCGATATGGGCGCCGTCGAACGTATGGTCGACTACCTCACCCAGGCCAAGCAGATCCACATTTTTGGCCTGGGCGCCTCCGGGGCGGTGGCCCAGGATGCCCAGCACAAGTTCTTCCGCTTCAACCTGCCGGTGATGGCCTATATTGATGTGTTGATGCAGCGCATGGTCGCCGCCGCCTGCCATACCGGGGATGTGGTGGTGATTATCTCCTACACCGGACGCACCCGGGAGCTGGTGGATATCGCCCGTTTGGCGCGGGATGCCGGGGCGGTCGTTCTTGGTATTACCGCGCCCAATTCACCGCTGGCTAGCGAGTGTACCGCCACGCTTGAAGTCGCCACTCCCGAAGACACCGACCACTACATGCCGATGACTTCGAGAGTGATTCAGCTAACCCTGATTGATGCGCTGGCTACTGGGGTGACCTTGAGGCGCGGTGAAGACTTTTTACCCCACCTCAAGAAAATCAAAGACAGCCTGCGCGATACCCGCTTTCCGGTGGAAAAGCCTGGGAAGTGAATGAAAAATAGTGAGGGGTGAGGAGTGAGGGGCTAGCTCACTGCGGCAGTCACGGTAATTTCTACTTTAAGCTCCTCAGCGGGCAGTGGCGCGCATACGCAAGTGCGCGCTGGGGCGTAGCCTTCTGGCACCCAGTTGTCCCATACCTCATTCATCGCGGCAAAGTCGCTGCCATGCTTAAGATAAATCGTCGCGCTAAGCAGCTGCTCACGGCTTGAACCGATCTCTTTCAGCAGCGCATCAACCCGCGCCAGCATGCTTTCGGTTTGGGCCGTGATATCACCGTCACGGGCCTCAGGGCCAGTCACTTGGCCACACAGATAAGCCACGCCCTGGTGAATTACCGCACGACTCATGCGGGCTTTTGTATCGTGACGTTGAATAGTCATAGTGCAAACTCCTAACAGGTTGAAAAAAAGCAGTCTAAACCGCCACACCGGTGGTTGGCTATGGCACGTTTTTCAAACCCGATCCGTCGGTACCGGACGATGTTCAAATACCCGCCGCAATACAAAACTGGTATGGGCGCCGGTCACGCCCTCGATACGATTAATCACATGTAGAAGCAGATGTTGATAGTCGTCCATATCGCGCACCAGGATTTTGAGCTGAAAATCAGCCGCCTGGCCGGTAATGATCAGGCACTCGACAACGTTAGGTATCTCGCGAATATGGCGTTCAAAATTATCGAAGCGCTCCGGCGTGTGTTGGTCCATGGAAATATGCAGAAGCGCCATTAGCTGGTAGCCCAGTTGGCGGGTATCGACCTCCGCGCGGTAGCGCAGTATTAAACCGTGTTCCTCCAAGGCCCGCACCCGGCGCAAACAGGGCGAAGGCGAAAGCCCGATTCGATCAGCCAGCTCCTGGTTACTGATGCGCCCCTCTTGCTGGAGAATATCCAAGATATGGCGATCAAAACGATCCAACACCAGTGGCGATATCGACATAAAAGGCATCTCCTGCCAAAAAATAAAATATAGAAGAAACTTCCTGCCAAATATTGCCTTACACACCCTATCTTCGCAAGAACCTAGCGCAGCAAACCCTTTACACTGTACCCGTTGCCAAAAGCAGCCAATCACTCAGTACGGCCGCCACAAGCAGCCGCGATCCATAAAACGGTTATTTCAGGAAGACCACTACTTTCAGGAAGTTCACAATGTCTGCTTTCGATCATCGCAAATATCGTCCTGCGCCCCGTGTGCCTGCCTTCAATCGCCAATGGCCGGATCGTGATCTAGATCACGCCCCGATCTGGGTGAGCGAAGACCTACGCGACGGCAATCAGGCGCTGCTTGAGCCGATGACCGTTGAGCAGAAGCAGCGCTTCTGGCAGCAGATCGTTAAAGTGGGTATCAAAGAAGTCATGGTCGGCTTTCCTTCCGCCAGCCAGCCCGACTACGACTTTGTGCGCTGGCTGATCGAAGAGAATCAAATTCCCGATGACGTCACCATTGCGGTACTGGTGCAGTGCCGTGAACACCTGATCGAAAAGACCTTTGCCTCCTTGGTCGGCGCCAAGCGCGCCATTGTTCACTTGTATAACTCTACCTCGACCATTCAGCGCGAGCGGGTGTTTGAGATGGATCGCGCCGGGATTGTCGATATCGCGGTGCAAGGGGCCACCTGGGTCAAAACCTACGCCGATCAGTACCCAGACATTGAATGGTGTTTCGAATACACCCCAGAGAGTTTTTCCAGTACAGAGATCGATTTCTCGCTGGAGATATGCGAAGCGGTGATGGATGTCTGGCAGCCAACGCCGGATAACAAGTGTATTCTCAACCTGCCCACCACGGTGGAGGTGGCGGGGCCGCACCATCACGCCGATCAGATAGAGTACTTCTGCCAGCATATCAGCCGCCGCGACAGCGTAATTATCTCGGTGCACACCCATAATGACCGCGGTGGCGCCGTCGCCTCGGCTGAACTCGCCCTGCTAGCGGGTGCCGAGCGGGTGGAAGGCACCCTACTGGGCAACGGCGAGCGTACCGGCAATATGGATATCGTCACCCTGGCCATGAACCTTTATAGCCAAGGCATCGACCCGCAACTGGATCTCTCCAACCCCGATGAAATCATTCAGGTGGTTCACGAGTGCACCGGTATTACCATGCACCCGCGCCACCCCTGGGTAGGTGAAATGGTGTATACCGCCTTCTCGGGCAGCCACCAGGATGCGATTCGTAAGTCCCTCAAGCATCAAAAGCCCGACGAGCCCTGGCAAGTGGCGTATCTGCCCATCGATCCCCATGACATCGGCCGCGACTACCAGGCGGTGATTCGCGTCAACAGTCAGTCCGGCAAGGGCGGCATGGCTTTCCTGCTGGAGCGCGATTATGGCATCAACCTCCCGCGCTGGATGATGCTCGCCTTGGCGCCTTACGTGCAGCAAGAGAGCGAACAGCGCGCCAGCGAGCTTTCCAGCGAAATAATTCGCCAGGTGATGTTCGATAATTTCACTCAAGAGGCGCCGCTCACGCTTGTCGACTATCGGCTTTCCAAAGGTCAGCAGGAAGGCATTGAGGTCACGCTGCAACAGGGTAACGAAACGCTGCGCCTCTCAGGCAAAGGGAACGGTGCCATGTCCGCGTTTACCGATGCATGGCAGCGCCACTCCGGCAGCAGCGTGGGGATTATCGATTACAGCGAGCACTCGCTGGGTGCCAGCAGCGAAGCCAATGCGATCGCCTTCGTTCAGCTCAATATCGATGGCCAGCGGCTCTGTGCGGTGGCCGAGGATAGCGACACAGTAAGCGCATCGCTCAAAGCGCTGCTGTCAGGCATTAACTCAGCCCTAACAGTGGAAAAGCGCCAGCATAAAGAAGCGGCTGCCGAAGCCTAGGCGGCTAAGGTCTCAGGGCTAAGTTTTAAGAACCAAGTTTTAAGAACCAAGTTTTAAGGACCAAGTTTTGAGGACTAAGTTTTGAGGACTAAGTTTTAAGGATTAATCAGCACACTCAATACACTTAAGCACTAACGGATCCCAGGTGAGGCGTTTGGCTCCAATCCACTCGCCGCACTCGATACACTCACCAAAGCTTTCACTGTCAATGCGTTGCAGGGCAGCGGCAATTTGCTTCAGCTTTAACTGGCGGCGCTGCTCGCCTGCTTTAGCCATCGCCTGCCCCTGCATCGCATCCATCCGCGACAGCCGCCCTACCGACGTTTGATCCAACATCACCGTATCCCGGGAGTCTTCACTGCTGGCGCTTTCCTCGCGAAGCGTGGCATCTAGCGACAGCAATTTCTCACGGATAACGGCTATATCCACCTCAGGGTGATTCATCTGCGCCTCCAGTTAGCCTACAATCATTAACCAACAATCGTTAACCTACTAATTATTTGATCGCGAAGGGAACGTTACGATGGGCTATCGCACCCTGCTGCGCGATCACCGCAGCGTACTCAGTATCGCTTTTCTAGCAATGTTTAGCTCTAGCCTTGGGCAGAGCTATTTTATTGGCCTTTTTCAAGCGCCCCTTTCAGACAGCCTCGGGCTCAGCGTTGGCCAGTTCGGCACTGCCTATGCCGTGGTTACCCTAATAGCGGGGTTCTGCATGCTGCGCTTTGGGCCTACCATTGACTGGATTAACCCCCGGCGCTTTGCGGCCATCGTTTTAACCCTGCTATTAACCGGCGTTGTGCTGCTTACCTTATCGCCCTGGTGGTGGCTAGGGATAGTCGGCCTTGGCATAGTACGGCTATGTGGCCAGGGTATGTTGACCCACTTGGGCAATACCCTAGCTGCGCGTGAGTTTTCCACCATGCGCGGCCGCGCCATTGGGCTGGCTAACCTGGGAATCCCACTGGGTGAAGCGCTACTACCTCCGTTGGTAGCTGCTGCGCTTATTTGGAGCAGTTGGCAAACCTTCTGGTGGCTGATGTGTGGCGTTATCGCCCTGCCGTGGCTGTGGCTACTATTCAAAGTGCCATGGCCCAGCGCACCGGGCGTTAAACCGACAAAACAAACGCCCCACGGCCCTCGCCCCTTTCGGGAAAAACGCTTTTGGCTGCTCATGCCGCTGCTCATGGCCCTGCCTATCACCATGACCGGGCTGTTTATTTATCAGGCCCAATTAACCGCAGCCCTCGATAGCTCGCTGGCCGTTTATGCCCTGGCGCTAACTGGCATGGGGATAGCCAAACTCCCAGGGGCGTTATTGGGCGGCCGCTGGGTAGATAAACTTGGCCCGGTGAAGCTCGCGCGCTTGTACCTGCTGCCCTACGCCATCGCCATGCTAATGGCGTTAACCATCGGCGGAAATATCAGTATTTGGGCCCTAATGGTCGGGGGTGGCTTAGCCATGGGTGCACAGGAGCTGATTGCCTCTGGCCTGTTGATTAAGCTATGGGGGGCTAAGCATCTGGGTCGGGTACGTTCCGCGCTTAGCGCTGCCATGGTGTTTTCCACCGGCGTCGCGCCTGCGGTGCTAGGGTTGGCCATCAGCGCGGGCGCTCCGTTTCATGCGCTGCTATTGGGCATGCTGGTGTTTATTATCGCCGGTTGGCTACTGGCCCAGCGCGTTCTTCGGGAAGCCTCCAATATCACGGCTGAGCCATAAAAGTGCAACGATCAGCGCAAAATCAGTACCGGAAGTTGCGCCTTACGCAACATCGTGGTGGTGGTACTGCCAACTAACAGGTGGCGAATCCGCGAGTGACCATAGGCCCCCATCACCAGCATATCGATATCGTGATCTTGCTTATAGGTACGCAGCGTCTCTTCCACCTCGCCTGCGCGTATGGCTCCTTCCGCGGTGTGCCCAGCTTCACGCAGGATTTCCAGTGCCCAGGCAAGCTGCGAACGGTTTTCAGCGGTTTCTGCACCGACAATCACCACATGGCAGGTGGCACCCTCAAACAGTGGGCTTTTGGCCAGCATTTCGACGCCCTTACGGGCCGTGTTACTGCCGTCGAAGGCCATCATCACGTTATGCGGTTGAGTGAACTGTTTGGGCACCATAAGAATCGGCCGGTGCATTTCCCGCACCACGCGCTCAAGGTTGGAACCTAAATGGCCGCTGGCTTGGTGCGCCGTCTCGCCGCGCTTGCCCACCACCAACAAACGCACTTCTTTTTCGTTCTCAACCAGGGTTTCCACCAGGGTGCCATTGCGCTGCAAGCATAAAAGGTCAGCAATACCGGCGTTGGCCGCACGCTCCTTGGCGGCATCCAACAGCAGGCGACCGCGTTCACGGGAAACCTTGGCATGCTGCTCTTCAATGCCGGAGAGCTTTTCCAGCAGATGTTCCCGGGTACCCAGGCCTAGATTACCGGTTAAATCGGGCTCGGCTACCTGGACATGGTTATCTACCGTATGAATAAAACTGAGCGGTGCATCCAGTGCTTTGGCAGCCCATACTGCGTAATCACACACACCTTCTGAAAACTGAGAACTATCAATAGCTGCCAATACGCGATCTGACATGAGTTACTTCTCCTTGAGCGGGTGCATCAACGTTGTTGTTATATTCTCATCCTTTTCTACACGAACTCATTGACCAGCGACAGTCTAAAACGTTCTTTCGTACTGTTCGGACACTCTAAAACGTGCATGCTACACTTAGCAGCCTATTAATTTAGCAGCCCATTAACTGAGTAACTCATTCATTGAGTGACCTGTTCATTGTGACCTATTCATTAAGTGATCGAAGGGGGGCGAGCATGGGGCATGGCTTAATAAGCGTACTGCTAGTGGCGTTGGGCGGCGCACTCGGTGGCATGGGGCGATTTGGCATTTCTAACCTGATGGCGCGCTGGTGCGGTAAAGCCTTTCCTTGGGGAACACTGGTCGTTAACGCCAGCGGTGCCTTTATCGCAGGCTGTTTATTAGGCAGCCAGGGCATACCCAGCGAGCAACCTTCGCTTTTTTGGCTATTTATGGTGGTCGGGCTGCTAGGGGGCTACACCACGGTTTCTTCTTTTAGCCTACAAACCATTGAGCTATGGCAGAGCGGCCAAGCGCTGCGTGCGGGGCTCAATGTTAGCGCCACCCTGCTGCTCGGTTTAGCCATGGTCACATTAGGCTGGCTGGTCACTGGAGGCTCCCTATGAGCGTCTGGAAAGCGTATTTAGCCGTAGGAGTGGGTAGTGGACTTGGCAGCGTGCTGCGTTACGGCGTTTCGATGTTATCCCAGGCAGCACTTGGGGGTTACTTCCCCTGGGGGACACTCATCGTCAACGTGCTAGGCTCCTGTTTGATTGGCTGGCTGGCGGCCACCATTTCACGCTTCCCTCACGGCCAGCTAGCGCCTTTACAACCGTTGCTGGTCGCCGGCTTTTGCGGTGGCTTTACCACTTTTTCGCTGTTTAGCTTAGAGACGTTGCATCTGGTGCAGTTAGGCCAACCTGGGGTTGCGCTGATTTATATTGTGGTCAGCCTGCCCCTTTGGCTGGGCGCCGCCGTCGTGGGTGAGCGCATTGCGCTTTTTCGTTAGCCAAACAGTCAGCCACAGGGTTAGTCCGCATGCGCGAACAGATGGAAAAGCATCAGTCTTGGCTCTACCTAGTGTTCATCAGTTTAGGCCTGGCGCTAGGCATCGGGGCACCAGCATTCGCTGAGCAGCTCGAACGCTTGCTTTGGCCATTACTCGGCCTACTGCTTTACGCCACCTTTACCCAAATCCCCCTGCTGCATATTGCTCAGAGCATGAAAGATAAGCGTTTTATGGCTGCGCTGATGGTCGGTAATTTTATCGCCATTCCAGCCTTTTTAGCGCTTTTAGTTGTTTGGCTACCGCTCTCCCCTCCTGTCTTGGCTGGCGTTTTACTGGTCTTGCTGGTGCCCTGCACCGATTGGTTTATTACTTTCACGCATTTAGGCAAAGGGGATACCGCTCGGGCGGTTGCTGCCACTCCGCTACTGCTACTGGTGCAGATGATCGCACTCCCGGTTTATCTGTGGCTGTTTTTAGGCAGTGAATGGTTTCAGTTAACGCTTTCAACCGAGCTGCTTCGCGCTTTTGCGGGGCTTATCCTTACGCCCTTAGCGCTAGCCTGGTTAACGGAATACGCCGCCCAACGACATAAAGCAGTTGAACGTATCGTGCATAAACTGGGGTTACTGCCGGTACCTTTATTGGCGTTAGTGGTGTTCATCATCGCTGCATCGCAAATTAAAACAGTGCTGGGACTTAGTCAGGTATTAGTTCAGGTTGTGTTTATTTTTATCGGCTTTCTAGTCTTTGCAGCACTATTGGGTAAGGGGCTTGGCAAGTTGTTTAAACTGCCAACCACTAGCGCCCGAACCCTGGCGTTTAGTTTTGGTACGCGTAACTCTTTTGTGATGCTGCCTATCGCCCTGACGCTACCTAGCGCCTGGCAGGCCGCTGTCGTGGTGATTGTGTTTCAATCATTGGTGGAGCTATTTGGCATGGTGGCCTTCTTACGCTGGGTGCCCAGTAAGTTACTGCCGGAACCCTAGTTTGAAAATCTTATGGGTAGATAGCCATTAGCTAACGCGAGTGTATCCTCCCAGCACACCCTGCTTACTCATCACCAACTGCCAAAGATGAATTTCCCTGGCCCGGAAAGCACCTGCGCACATAAGCAAGTAGTAGCGCCACATGCGATAAAAACGCTCGCCATACTGGGCTTTAAATGATGGCCAGTGCCTCTCAAAGTTATGGTGCCACGCCATCAGGGTGCGGTCGTAATCGGTCCCAAAGTTATGAACATCCTCCACCACAAACAAGGCTTCAGCGGCATCCGTGATTTGCCCCAAGGTGGGCAGTTCACCATTGGGGAAAATATACTTATCAATCCATGGGTCAGTCACCGTGTGGCTTACGTTCTTGCCGATGGTATGCAGCAAAAACAGCCCTTCATCTTTTAAGCAGCGGTTAGCAACGCTCATATATTCACGGTAGTTTTTATGCCCCACATGCTCGAACATGCCGATACTAACGATACGGTCAAACTGCTCGCTTTCATTACGGTAATCCTGCAAGCGAAACGCTACCGGCAGCCCTTTTTTGATCAGCCGTTGCCCGAACTCCGCTTGTTCTTTGGAGATAGTCAGGCCCACGCACTCAACACCATAATGCTCAGCAGCGTAGGCCATAAAACTCCCCCAGCCGCAGCCGATATCCAACACTTGCATGCCAGGCTTTAATTGCAATTTACGGCAGACCAGGTCGAGTTTGGCTTCCTGAGCCTCGTCCAGGGTTTGAGCATGTTTCCAGTAGCCACAGGTATAGGTCATGCGCTGGTCTAGCATGGCAGCGTAGAAGTCATTGCCAAGATCGTAATGCTTTTCGCCCACTTCCCAGGCGCGCTTAGCCGTTTGACGATTCAGCAGGCGCGACCGCAGCGAGTGATAAACCAACTGGGTAGGCTTGATGCGCTGCCCGAGTTGAGCACGCATTAACCGGTAAAATAGGTCGTCTAGTTGCTCCGCGTCCCACTCCCCCTTCATGTAGCTTTCGCCAAGCCCAAGATTACCTCGCGAAAGGACGCTATCGATAACGCCGGGCGCTTTCAACTGCATATCCCAAGGGCGATTGCCATCGAACTGAATATCAGCTTGGGCCAACAAATCGGCAACAAAACGGTGAGAAGTCGAGGCTCCATCGAAGCCAACAGGTGGTTTTTCCAACATAGGCATGTTCACAGCAGGCTCCTCGCGCTATTCCTGTGAGTGAATAGATCACAACCTGTCTATCAGCATAGAAGCGCATTGCAATATAAGCATTTTTTGATGGAGACGACTGACACCCTACAAGCTCTAAGCGATGTCTTTTAACGCAGCGCTTGCATGCTGGCTTCCCCTGGCTAGCTACCCAGTAAGTGACTGCCAGCACATCACTATGGTACCTATACTTAAGCGACCCCAGGGTGCCAACGGATCTTTATTCTGCTAACATTATCGTCGCGGTTCCTGGCTAACAGGCTTCTTTAGCGAAGATTTTTCGCTGTCGATTGAACATCAACAGGACCATAAAACATGCCCCACCTACTCTCAGGGTTGATGACTCCACCCTAGCTGATTGCCTGACATTTATGCACTCCGCTTGATTGCTTCTCATGTCTAATCACATGAAAAACAATCAGTTATTTATTGGCAAATGCAATAAGTGCTGGCAATGATGACTACTGACCCTCCCTAAGCTTTGTTTGACCACTCAGACTAAAAGTGCTTACCCATTGATTGGTAAGTTTTTTAATCTTCAAACAAGGCTATCGAATTGCAAAATTTACCCATCCCCCATACGGCATTCTTCGACGAAACCTCCTCCTCCCAGCGGTTTGTAGCTAGCCTGCTTGAAAAAGCAGATATTCAGATCAATGGTGATCGTCCCTGGGATATGCAGCTAAATGCCCATGGGGTGATAGAAGACGCCTTAGCAAGGGGCAATCTCGGCCTCGGCGAGCGTTATATGGACGGTGATTGGGACGCTGCACAGCTTGATAAGTTCTTTTTCAAACTGATGCGTGCACGGCTGCCAGATCAGGTCAATCACAGCAAATTGGTGTTTCACCACCTAAAAACACGTTTAGTTAACTTACAAACCGCTAAACGTGCGTTTCAAGTAGGTGAAGCGCATTACGACCTTGGCAACGAGTTTTACGCTGCCATGCTCGATAAGCGCATGACCTATACCTGCGGCTACTGGAAAGATGCCAAGACACTCGACGAAGCCCAGGAAGCAAAGCTTGATCTAATTTGCCGCAAGCTCGAACTAAAACCCGGTATGCGCGTGCTGGATATTGGCTGTGGTTGGGGCAGCTTTATGGCTTACGCCGCCGAACATTACGGCGTTGAGTGCGTGGGCCTGACAATTTCAAAAGAGCAAACCGAGTACGGCAAACAGCTAATGCAGAGCGGGCTTCCCGTTGAGTTCCGGTTAAAAGATTATCGCGATGAGACAGAGCAGTTTGACCGCATTGTCAGCGTCGGCATGTTTGAGCATGTGGGCCGTAAAAACTACCGTGAGTACATGAAAGTCGCTAACCGCTGTTTAAAAGATGACGGTCTCTTCTTACTGCATACCATTGGCAAAAATGTGCGCCACACCTCCCCCGACCCCTGGATTGATAAATATATCTTCCCCAATGGCGAACTCCCTGCCCTGAGCCAAGTGACTAACGCAGCGGAATCGCTGTTTGTGGTGGAGGATGTTCACAACTTCGGGGCGGATTACGATCGCACACTGATGGCTTGGCACGATAACTTTGAAGCCAATTGGCCCCAGTTTAAAGACCAATTCAGCGAGCGTTTTTACCGTATGTGGCGTTACTACCTGCTGAGCTGTGCTGGCGCATTTCGTGCTCGTGACATACAGCTTTGGCAGTTTGTGCTTAGTAAAAAGGGTGTAATCGGTGGCTATAACCGCGTTAGCTAAGTTGTTGTTGATGCTTACGCTAAAAATTCGTCATGACTCATATTTCGATCATTGGACTACTTGATGCAAAACACCTTTACCCTATTTACATCCGAATCCGTTTCAGAAGGGCATCCTGACAAAATTGCCGACCAAATTTCTGATGCGGTGTTAGATGCCATCATCGCTCGTGACAAGCAGGCGCGGGTGGCTTGCGAGACCATGGTGAAAACCGGTGTGGCTATTATCGCGGGCGAAATCACCACCTCAGCATGGGTGGATCTGGAAACACTGGTTCGCGACGTCATTACCAACATTGGCTATAACTCTTCAGATGTTGGCTTTGATGGCGCCACTTGCGGTGTGGTGAACCTAATCGGCAAACAGAGCGTTGATATTGCCCAAGGCGTTGATCGCACCAAACCCGAAGACCAAGGTGCGGGTGACCAAGGCTTAATGTTTGGTTATGCCACTAACGAAACCGAATCGTTTATGCCAGCGCCGATCCACTATTCACACCGCTTAGTCGAGCGTCAGGCTGAGCTCAGACAGCACGGATTATTACCGTGGCTACGCCCCGACGCCAAAAGCCAAGTCACCTTTCGCTACAACGCAGAAGGCATGCCCTGCGGAGTCGATGCCGTCGTGCTATCCACACAGCACGACCCCAGCATTAACCAGGAAGAGCTGCGCAGCATTATTAAGCACGAAGTGATTGAGCAGGTCATCCCCGCCGAATGGCTAGATGAGCACACCCAGTACCATATTAATCCAACGGGTAAATTTGTGATTGGCGGCCCGGTCGGTGATTGTGGCCTCACGGGCCGAAAAATCATCGTTGATACCTACGGCGGCATGGCACGCCACGGCGGTGGTGCTTTCTCAGGGAAAGACCCCTCAAAGGTTGACCGCAGTGCTGCCTACGCGGGCCGCTATGTCGCTAAAAATATTGTCGCTGCAGGGCTAGCCGATAAGTGTGAAATACAAATTTCGTACGCTATCGGTGTCGCAGAACCGACGTCTGTGGCCATTGATACCTTTGGCACCGGCACCATCGACGATGCCAAGATCGTGGCCCTTGTTCGCGAGCACTTTGACCTTAGACCCTTTGCTATTACCACTATGCTTGATTTGCTACACCCCATGTATCAGCTCACCGCCGCCTACGGACACTTTGGGCGCGAGCCATTTGAGCATAGCTACCACTGGGTCGACGATAAAGGCCAAGCGCAGGTAGAAACGTTTACCGCTTTTCCTTGGGAAAAAATCGATAAAGCCGATGCACTGCGCCAAGCGGCACAGCTTTAACGATAATTCACCATGTAAATGTGCCGTAGGCTGAGCTCTATTGGTCAACCTGCCAATAAGCCACAGCCTACGCACCTATTAGCCACAGGATATCCACAGATGACAGAACAGAAGATGAACGTCGAGAGCTTCAACCTGGATCACACCAAGGTAAAAGCTCCTTATGTGCGCCTAGCCGATATTAAAGAAGGTCAGAACGGCGACCGTATTCATAAATATGACTTACGCATTTGCCAACCCAACCAGGCCCATATGGAAATGCCTGCGCTGCACTCACTCGAACACCTGATGGCTGAACTTTCGCGTAATCATACCGATAAGGTCGTGGATATCAGCCCGATGGGGTGCCAGACAGGATTCTATATCGCGATGATTAATCACGATGACTACGACGATGTGCTCTCCATTATTGAGCAGACGTTGGAAGATATCTTGATAGCCACCGAAGTCCCGGCTTGCAACGAAATGCAGTGCGGCTGGGCTGCCAGCCATAGTTTAAAAGGCGCGCAAGCGCTTGCTAGTAATTTGCTTGAAAAGCGCGATGAATGGACACAGGTCTTCGCCTAGAACGTGTCTGCATTTAGCGTTACAAGATAGATCCGTTTATGAATCACTAATGCGGGGCCAAGCGCTTGACGAATTCACATCATAGCGCTTGGCCGACCCTTGCGGTAAAAACACCCTACGGAACACCAAACCTGACTAGCGGTCAATCGTGGTAAGATTTCGCTGCAACCTACACCAGATACCTTTGTTTAAGGTCGCTGGTAACTGCATGAGGCAACTCAATGGCACGGTTACACAACGGCTTCTGCCCTACCCCACCCTAGCGCTCCTCCATCCAGACAACGCTATGCATTCATTGCGTTTCAAAACGCAATGACTTTGCCAAAACGACCTGTGAGTGGAGCGACCATGCAATTACAAAACGCCTTTATCCCCAACATCGACGAATTAACAACATCCACTGAGTGGACTAGCGTGCACAGTTATTTACCCACCAACGCCAAAGCACCCCTGCTTGTGGTTTATCGCGATATCCATGGAGCTGGCGTGACATCGGCTATTTTAGAGCGCGGGCGGTTTTTGAGCGTTACCAACCGCGCCTTGGTGCGCGGCGTGCAGGCTTGGCGTTACATGGATGAATAAGCTTTTCTAACGGCCTTTCTAGTCCGGTACAACATCACTATTTTCTTACTTAACAGGCACCATGGATACTAAAACTGAGACCTCCCAACGCGACGCCGAACACCGCCAATTAATGCACACCCTTGAACGCATTGACCTTAACATAGAAGAAATCAATCAGCGCTTAGCGGCTTATGCAGAGGATATACAGGCCCAGAAAGAGTATTTATGGACAAGCCGGGATGAAATGGATCACATCGAGAAGATCTCCGCGCGCGAGTCCATTGAGCAGGCGGTGATGACCGGCGATAATGCGCTGGCACGCCGCCATAAGCTCGAAAAACTCAGACATTCCCCCTACTTTGGGCGTTTCGATTTTTCCCGGCAAGGCACTTCTGACGCAGCTCCCACGCCTATCTATATCGGCATTCACCACTTTTATGATGATTTGGCCGGTCACAGCCGTGTACATGACTGGCGGGCACCTATTGCATCACTGTTTTACGATTACGAAACCGGGCCCGCCAGCTATCAGAGCCCAAAGGGGGAGATTAGTGGCCACATCACCCTTAAGCGTCAATTCAGAATCAAAAAAGCCAACATCGAGCTAATGATCGATAGCGATGTGCATGTGGTCGATGACGTGCTTCAGGACACGCTGAGCCAAGCCTCTGACGACACGATGAAGAACATCGTCGCCACCATTCAGCGTGATCAAAATGCGATTATCCGTAACGACGAAGCCCATACCTTGATTATTCAGGGGGTAGCAGGCTCCGGAAAAACCTCGATTGCGCTGCACCGGATTGCTTTTCTGCTGTATCGATTTAAAGACACGCTCACTTCAGAAGATATATTAATAATCTCGCCCAACCAGGTGTTTTCTGACTACATCGCCAACGTGCTGCCCGAACTGGGGGAAGAGACGGTTAATCAGGTGGGTATGGAAACCCTGGCCGATGAGCTTCTCAGCAGTCAGTACCTTTTTGAGACATTCTTTGAACAAACCACGGTGCTACTGGAAAAGAATGGCGAGGCCATGAAAGCACGCCTGCATTTCAAAGCCTCACCAGAATTCCTTAAAGAACTCGATCGTTATGCAGCCGAAGTAGAGGCAACGCGTTTTAAAGCTGAAGATATTTGGATTGCACGGCGATTGGTGCCTGGCTGGTTACTGGAGGAGGTGTTTAAAAAGCATCGCAACCTACCCACCAATGAGCGACTCAGGCAGGTGAGCTGGGAAATAGAGCAAAAAATAGGCAATCAGTATAACTATGATTTAGAGCCCGACGAGCGCAAGACGTTAAAAGCCACCATTAAGGGTATGTTAAAACAGAAAACCCTGCGCGAGACCTATAAGGAGTTTTACACTTGGCTGGGAAAACCCGAACTGTTCAAAACGGCTTCCCGGGGGCGCCTTGAGTACGCCGATGTATTCCCCCTGATCTACCTAAAGATGCGCTTAGAGGGCGTGCACTCCCGCTGGCGGAATGCCAAGCATCTGTTAATCGATGAAATGCAGGACTATACGCCAGTCCAGTACGCGGTGATTGGTCAGCTGTTTCGTTGCAAAAAAACCGTGCTAGGCGATAGCTACCAATCGGTTAACCCCTATAGCGCCTCGAAAGCCGAGCAGATACGCCAGGTGCTGCGTCAGTCCATGTACGTGACGCTGAATAAAAGCTACCGCTCGAGTATCGAGATCTCTCGCTTCGCCCAGCATATCGCCTATAACCCCGACCTAGAGCCGATTGAGCGCCATGGCAAACCGCCTGCCATTCACCGCTGCTCATCGCGTAAGCAATCGCACACTGCCATTCAGCAACTAGCCCATGAGTTTACAGCCTCAACGCATAACACCTTAGGTATTGTGTGCAAAACCCAAAAGCAGGCCAGTCTCGTTTTTAAAGCGTTAGAAGGACAATTCGATAAGCTACAGTTACTCACTGAGCAAAGCACTGCTTTTGGGCAAGGCATTATTATCTGTACTGCCCATATGGCGAAGGGCTTGGAATTTGACCGTGTGATTGTGCCCGAGGTAACGGCCACCCATTACGCAACGGATATGGAGCGCAACTTACTCTACGTGGCCTGTACACGGGCGATGCACCAGCTTGACCTTACCTACCACGATCAGCCCTCGTCGTTTATCGAAGAGCTGGAAAGCCAACAGTTTCAAGCGGCGTAATACCTAGACGGCTAGATTAAGACGCCGAGTTGAATAATGCCCATACGCTCTCTTCATCGGAAGCATAAAGGTGTAAGTGTTGCAGGTGTTTCGCGTGTTGCAGTTGATCACTCAATGCGAAAACAGCTTCCCGTACAGCCTCCTCACCGCCTTGGACATGAGAATTGGCGCCGGGAAGAGGAATAGAAAGCGTAGTAAGTTCTTCGCGCTCTGACACAATAATAATTTTACGATAGCACTTGGCCCATAAAGCCAGCGTTTTAGTATTAACATCACTACTTTGGGGTGGTGCAAATTTAATCATCGAAGGGCCTTCCTGAAAAGGTTGCGAGATCATCCATGCTTCACCAATCACTCCGCTGCCCAAGGCGTTTATATGCTCTCGGGTAGCAGGCTTTACATAAGCGTTCTCTATTGAGAAATGGGTATCTGTCTCATTAATAGTGATATCCGTTTTATTAAGCTGAAAAGACTTCATTAGCGTCTCCTAAGTATAAAAAAGCCGGCACACTCAACAAGCGAGGGCCGGCTGCGAAGGTAATACGCAATGCGAGCTAAACGGTTATGCGCTGCGGCTTATTAAGCCTTAGCGCAAAATCAGTACCGGTATGCGGCTACCACGTAGCATGGCCGTTGTGGTGCTACCTACTAATAAATGGCGAATACGCGAGTGCCCGTAGGCCCCCATCACCAGTAGATCAATGCTGTGCTCTTTTTCGTAAGCCTGTAGCGCTTCGTCTACTTCACCGGCACGAATCGCGCCTTCGGCTTGATGACCGCCGTCACGTAATGTATTTAACGCCCACTCAAGTTCAGAGCGGCGTTCAGCCGTCTCTGCTCCCACGATGAGCACGTGGCATTCAGTGCCTGTAAATAGCGGTGAACGCGCCAGCATTTCAACGCCCTTGCGGGCGGTTTTGCTACCGTCAAAGGCCATCAGGATCTTTTCAGGACGCTTGAAAGTCTTCGGCACCATGAGGATCGGGCGGTGCATTTCACGCACTACCCGCTCAAGATTAGAGCCGAGGTGGCCACTGGCCTGGTGTGCAGTTTCTCCGCGCTTACCCACCACCAGCAACCGTACGTCTTTTTCAAGTTCTACTAGCGTTTCAACCAGAGTACCGTTGAGCTGGCGGGTAATGGGATCACTGATCCCATCTTCCAAAGCTCGCGCTTTGGCCGCTTCCAGCATCAGCTTGCCCTGTTCGCGATTGACCTTAGCGCGCTGCTCATCAAGCTCAGAAAGCTCTTTCATCAGCCGTTCGCGGGCACCGAAACGCAGGTTGCCGGAAAGGTTCTGCTCTTCGGGTACTTCTGAGTGGTTGTCGACCACATGCACAAAGGTTAACGGTGCATCCATGGCCAAGCTTGCCCAGGCGGCGTAATCGCACACACCTTCGGAAAACTGGGAGCCGTCAATGGCGGCTAATACCTGTTCTGACATATCGCTCTCCTTGTCTTGATTAGTGGCCGCCCATTAACTTTTCAACCGCTTCGGGGTCATTGTGTACCGCGTAGCGATCCACCACCGTCGCGCTGGCTTCGCTCAAGCCCACCATCTCTACTTCGGTACCTTCACGGCGGAATTTAATCACCACGCGATCCAGCGCCTGAACGGCAGTGATATCCCAGAAGTGCGCACGGGAAAGATTGATGGTGACTTTATCAATGCTCTCTTTAAAGTCGAAGGCGGCGATAAAGCGCTCGGATGAAGCAAAGAACACTTGACCCACAACATCGTATTCACGTTCTTTACCAGCCTCAATTTCTTTAGAGCCGATGTACATGATGTTGCCAACTTTGTTGGCAAAGAACATTGCCGCTAGTAACACGCCAACAAATACGCCAATCGCCAAGTTGTGAGTACCGACAGTCACGATAACGGTAGCCACCATGACAAAGTTAGTACTCATGGGGTGCTTCTTCAGATCGCGGATCGATTCCCAGCTAAAGGTACCGATCGCCACCATAATCATTACCGCTACAAGAGCAGCCATGGGAATCTGTGATACCCAGTCGGCCAGGAAAACTACCATCAATAACAATGAAATACCGGCAATTAACGTTGAGGTACGACGACGACCACCTGATTTAATATTGATCACCGACTGACCAATCATGGCACAGCCTGCCATACCACCAATTAAGCCTGAACCGATGTTGGCAATACCCTGGCCTTTACACTCGCGGTTTTTATCGCTTTTGGTATCGGTTAAGTCATCAATGATTGTTGCGGTCATCATGGACTCAAGCAGGCCCACTACGGTTAGCATCAGTGCGGTCGGTAGAATGATCATCAAGGTTTCGAGATTTAGCGGCACATCGGGCCACAAAAACATCGGTAGGCTATCCGGCAATTCACCCATATCGCCAACGCTGCGAATCTCCATACCGGTCATCATGTACACGACGGTAAGAACAACAATACATACCAGTGGCGAAGGAATTGCTTTGCCGACGACCGGCACATAAGGAAAGCCATAAATGATGGCTAAGCCTGCAAGGGTCATGGCATAAACGTGCCAAGTAACGTCGGTTAATTCTGGCAACTGGGCCATAAAGATTAGAATAGCCAACGCGTTGACAAAGCCAGTGACCACCGAGCGCGATACAAAGCGCATCAACTCAGCGAGCTTTAGATAGCCAGCAATAATCTGCAACACACCGGTTAAAATCGTGGTGGCCAGCAGGTATTCCAAACCGTGCTCTTTCACCAGTGTGATCATCAGTAACGCCATGGCGCCTGTTGCCGCTGACACCATGCCAGAACGGCCGCCGGTAAAAGCAATAACCACACAGATAGCGAATGAGGCGTAAAGGCCTACTTTGGGGTCAACGCCTGCGATAATCGAGAACGCGATGGCCTCGGGTATAAGCGCTAGCGCCACGACAATCCCCGCAAGGGTGTCGCCCTTGAGGTTAGAGAGCCAAGATTGTTTAAACTTTTCGTACATGCGAGGGGTCCACGGTTTTAGGTTAATAACAGGCCAAAAGCAGTCGAACAGCGCAGCCAACTATAGGAAGCACCGCCAACACATTGGCACGCTGGGATGATCAGCTTTTTATTTTAAATAATGATGAGCTAGCGTTAGGTACGGCTAAATTCAGGTGCTTGAAATTTGAGCGTTAAAAACTAGCCGTTAAGAACTTTGGCCGCTAAAAACAAGTACCAGAAAGCTATGACAGAGCAGTGAAAGCACTATCAGCACCTTAAAGGGGGGCTTGGAGGGCTAGGGTGGAGTCATCAACCCAGAGAAACGCTGTGTGAATATGGTCATTGGCAAGATTCTTTCCTGTTACAAAAGAGTGTTGCGAACAGAGCATTGCAGAAAGCACGGTGCGACAAAGTGGCGTATCCTACCAGCAATCGTGTTGCATTGCACCTAACGTCTAACGTTGCTGATTTAGTTCCATCGCTAAGCAAAATAATCCTCTACTTTAGGCAGAGTGACCTTAGGACTGCTTTTGACGTACCATTGCGGCGTTAAAAGAGACATTGATTCCCAACTATTCACGTTGAAGCGGCACGGTTTTTGTCTAACAGCGTTGCTGTTAGACACGCCCACCGATAAGCAGATTAAAGAGGAGCAGTACATGAGCCAATCTATTGCAGTCATCAAGGGCGACGGCATCGGCCCCGAGATTATGGACGCCACGCTGCGAGTACTCGACGCGTTAGATTGCGGCTTAACCTACCAGCATATTGACGCTGGCTTAGGTGCGCTTGAAAAGCATGGCACGTTGATTCCTCATGAATCGTTGGATGCCATTGAGAAGTACGGCATTGCTCTGAAGGGCCCGCTAACCACGCCGATTGGCAAGGGTTTTTCTTCGATTAATGTTCAGCTACGCCGTCACTTTGATCTTTACGCGAACGTGCGCCCGGCGATTAGCTTCCCCGGCACCCGTTCGCGTTACGACGACATTGATATGATCACCGTGCGCGAAAACACCGAAGGCGCGTATCTTTCCGACGGCCAGGAAATGATCGACGACGGTGACACCGGCATTTCAGTGATAAAAGTCACTCGCAAAGGCTCCGAGCGTATTGTGCGTTACGCCTTTGAGCTGGCTAAAAACAATGGCCGCAAAAAAGTCACCGCGGTGCATAAAGCCAATATCATCAAAACCAGCTCAGGGCTGTTTTTGGACGTGGCGCGCGAAATCGCCAAAGAGTACCCCGAGATCGAATTCCAAGAGATGATCGTCGATAACGCCTGCATGCAGCTGGTAATGAACCCGCATCAGTTTGATGTGGTGGTCACCACCAACCTGTTTGGCGATATTCTCTCTGACCTTTGCGCTGGATTAGTGGGCGGTTTGGGCTTGGCCCCAGGGGCGAATATCGGCGAAAAGGCGGCGATCTTTGAGGCCGTGCACGGCTCAGCACCGGATATCGAAGGCAAAAATATCGCCAACCCTTGCGCGCTGCTGCTAGCCGCTGCCCAGATGCTTGATCACCTGGGCATGGCGGAGAAAGGTACCGCTATCCGCCAGGGTATTCGTACCGTGCTGGAAACTCGCCGCGATATGGTCACCCCCGATATGGGCGGCACTGGCTCTACCGACTCCTTCGCCCAGGCGCTGGTGGAATACGTTCAGGGCTAAGGCGTACAGAGCAACTAGTCCGCCTCTTTCTAGCCGATCACTTTCTAACTAATGTCATTAAAGCGGTAACGCAGTAGGTACAACGCATTGAGGGTGACCAACACGGTCGCCCCGGTGTCTGCCATTACCGCGACCCACATCCCAGTAAACCCCAGCACCGTCGAGACCAAAAACAGCGCTTTAAAGCCAAGCGCCAACGCCACGTTGGTTTTGACGTTGCGCATGGTGGCCCGGGAGAGCGCGATCATTTCGGCAATCCCGCCTACCCGGTTTTTAAGCAGCGCGGCATCGGCAGTTTCAAGCGCCACATCGGTGCCACTGCCCATGGCGATGCCCACCTCTGCCGCGGCGAGCGCCGGTGCATCGTTAATACCATCGCCTACTTTGCCCACTGGCCCCAGTCCTTGTGCTTGCCATTGGCGCACGCGCTGAGCTTTGTCTTCGGGCATTAACTCGCCTTCCGCTTCAATGCCTAACTGTTCACCTATAGCGGCTACGGTGCGGGCATTGTCTCCGCTTAGCATAACGGCTTGAACACCTAAGCGCGCTAACGCTTGAAGACCCTTTTGTGCATCTTCACGAGGCTCATCACGCAGGGCGATCAACCCAATAGGCCGCCCGTTTTCTACCAATACCGCGAGGCTTTTACCTTGAGTTTCCAATGCCTCGATACGTGCGCTCCATTCATGTGCTGAATTACTTGAGCGTTGCAAGTAGCGTGGGCTAACGAGCATCAGCTCACGCCCTTCCACCTGCCCGGCTACGCCCTGCCCCGCTAGCGCCCGTCCACCGTCTACTTTGGGCAACATAGATTCTGGCTGCTGGGCGCCATTATTTTGAAAACAGACCTTATGAAAATAGTCGCTAATAGCGACGGCAAGGGGGTGGCTTGACCCCTGCTCCAGGGCGGCGGCCAGGCGCACTATTTCATCGCTACTGTTTTTAACAGCAAGGCCGCCATTAAAGCTCTCCACATCCGTTACCATGGGCTTGCCCGCGGTCAGCGTGCCGGTTTTATCCAACGCAACCCGTTTGAGCTTGCCTAGCTGCTCTAACACCGCACCACCTTTCATTAACAGGCCGTTGCGGGCACCCACCGATAACCCCGCCGCAATCGCCGCGGGCGTCGAAATCACCAGCGCACAGGGGCAGGCAATCAGCAGCAGCGCTAAAGCGCGGTAGATGGATTCTGACCATAGCATCGACGACACCAGCGGCGGCACGATAGCCACCAGCAACGCCACACCCACCACCGCAGGCATATAGTAAAACGCAAAGCGGTCAATAAAACGCGCCACCGGCGCTTTTGCTGCCTGGGCTTCCTCCACCAGCTTAATCACCCGGGCGATAGTGTTATTTTCAGCGCTGCGGGTTACCTCAACTTCAAGCACACCGTTTAGATTGACGGTGCCAGCAAACACCGTATCGCCTTCGCCACGCTCCCGTGGCACCGACTCGCCGTTGACCGGCGACTCATCGATTGAGGAGCGGCCGGCGGCAATTTGCCCATCGCAGGGCAGCCTGTCCCCGGGGCGTACCTGTACCCGTTGCCCCGGCTGAAGCGAAGCAGCGGCTATTTCGCGCACTTCGCCCTGATCGAGTAATCGCGCGGTGGAGGGTGTCAGCTTGGAAAGTGCCGAGATACTGCGCCGGGCTTGAGCAGCAGCAACACCCTCCAGCAGCTCACCCACGGCAAACAGAAACACCACCACCGCCGCTTCAGCTGCGGCGTTAATGGCCAGCGCCCCCACGGCGGCAATGCTCATCAGCATTTCAATGGTGAAGGGGTTGCCCAATTTGAGCGCTTGCCAGGCATGCTGAATAATCGGCACCAGGCCAACCAGCGTCGCCGCGATAAAGGGCCAACTGCCCAGCGCAGGCCAGGCAAATTTAAGCCCCCAGGCAAGCGCCAGCAATGCGCCACTGACTATCACCAGTCGCCCTTTTGGCGATTGCCACCAAGAAGGCGATTTTTTCGATTCAGCCGTGTCCGCCGACTCATCTAACACCCGGTAACCGAGAGCGCTAATCGTCGCCTCAATTTCAGTGCGTGCCAGCGATTGCCCTGGCGATGGGGTGAGTTGTACCGACCCCGCCAGTGAACTCGCGGAGACTTGATCAACGTGGTTTAAGCGCTTTAGCGCTGATTCGACTTTACGTTCGCAGCCGCCGCAGTCCATGCCCTGCACACGCAGGGTGGTCGTCGTAGCGGATTTTGAGTTACTCATCGCACGGTGCTCCAAGTTCGTCTATCTTAGGAACAGCGTAATACCTGTAGTTACTAGAGGTTCAAGTAATGAAAGAGCAAAAACCAGCATCATCCACTGCTGAGCATTATATTGGCATTGGCGAACTGGCACGGGAGTCCGGCTGCAAGCCCGAAACGGTGCGCTATTACGAACAGATTGGGCTACTACCTTCAGCGCCGCGCAATGAAGGTAACCAGCGGCGCTACACCAAGGCCGCCATCCGCCGCTTGACGTTTATTCGTCATGCACGGGACTTTGGTTTTTCGGTGGAAGCGGTAAGGGAATTGCTGGAAATGGCCGACCACCCAGCGATGCCTTGCCAGGAGGTGGATACGCTGGCGAAGCGTCACCTTGCCGAAGTCGAGGCACGTCTTGCGCGACTCACCGCGGTGCGCGATGAGCTCCAACGCATGATCAACCAGTGCGCAGGGGGCAGTGTTGGCCAGTGCCATATCATTGACGTGCTCAGCGACCACCGGCTGTGCCATCAAGTGGAGCCTCACGGTGGCGCGGATGTCATCGGCTAGGGGTGAGTTAAACTGGATTAACCCAGCCACACATCTAAAAACAGCATAATCACCAGCCCCATCGCCAAACCGAAGGTGGCTTTTTTCTGGTGCCCGCAGCGGTGGGTTTCGGGGATGATTTCGTGGCTGATGACATACAACATGGCACCGGCGGCAAACGCCAGCCCCCAGGGCAACAGTATTTGCGAAACGCTGACAATACTGGCGCCAAACAGCCCACCGACGGGCTCTATAAGTCCGGTCAGAGCGGCAATCGACCAGGAGCGCCATTTCGAGTAGCCCTCTCCCATCAAAGCGACCGCTACGGCCAGGCCTTCCGGCATGTTCTGTAGCCCAATACCGATCGCCAGCGGCATGCCGCCTTCTAAACCATTGGCGCCAAAGCCGACCCCCACTGCCATTCCTTCCGGCAGATTGTGGATAGTAATGGCAAATACAAACAGCCAGACACGGCGCAATGAGGCGGCCTCAGGACCCTCACGGCCTTGGGCAAAATGCTCATGAGGAAGGTGCTCGTTAAGCAACGCAATGGCGCCCATGCCCAGCAAAATAGCCGCACAGACAATTGCAGCGGGCACGGGGCCACCGGCATAGTAGATTTCTGCAGCGTCCAGGGCGGGGATAATCAGTGAGAAAAATGACGCCGCCAGCATTACCCCCGCCGCAAAGCCCAGCGCTAAATCGCGAAAGCCTCGACTAGGCGTTTTACCTAGCAGCACCGGTAGTGCGCCCACCGCCGTCAACAATCCGGCAATTAAGCTGCCCAAAAACCCCAGTAACAATGTATTTTCCATTCTTGAGCCTTGAGACACATCATGCTGAATAAGCCCTTTGGCTCAGCGCAATCCACGCAAAATATTTTCCACCAATTGTTCGGCCTGCTGCTGAGTCGCACCGCTTTTTAGCAGCATGCGCAGACCCGATATTGAAAGGGTTAAGAAATATGCTGAGCTCTGTACATCACGCTCTTGGCAAATACTTCCCTCTTGCTGCGCCTGTTCAATAACCTTCATAAAAAAGTGGGTAATAGCCTGCACACTTTGTACGGCGGCATCCGACACTTGCGAGCCGCTATTGCCTAGTTCAGTAGCTGAATTAAAAATCAGACAGCCTAGCGCTGCTTGTTCGCTCTCGGCCTGTTGCGCCATGCGTTGCAGCAAGTGCTCAATGAACTGCCATGCGCTAGCTTCTTGGCCAAAAGACATATCCAGAGAGGCAAGCAGCTCTTCTCTATAACGTGTTAACGCCAGTAAAAAAAGCGCCTCTTTATTGCCGTAGGCTTGATACAAGCTGCTGCGGGATAGCTCCATCGCCTCAAGCAAATCACGCATTGACGTATGGTGATAGCCCGAGCGCCAAAAGGCGTAAACAGCGGCTTTCAGCGCCGTCTCTGGATGGTGCTGTAAAGGTCTGCCGAGGCTCATTACGAAATCCCAAAAAAGGTAGCATATTACGAGATAGCGTTAGCCGACGCAAAGCATCCACCAACTGCTTCGCTGAAGGATAACTACACTGCTGGTTAGCCAAGTTAATTAAGCAGCTCCCTGACTTGTTTAATACCTTCACGGGCGAGCTGCACCGGGCGAGAATCGCTGATGGTCCAGGCGGCCATTGAGCCATCGTACATAGCGATATTTTCGAAACCCGCTACTTCACTCAACACGAACCAATCGGTCGCAGCCCAGTGGCCAGTGTTACAGAAGGCGATCGTCCGCACGCTACTATCCAGTTCAGCTGCATTAATACGTGACTGCAGGCCATCAACATCTAGATAGTAAGCGCCGTTCTGATCATTCAGATGCGACTGGTGAGGCAGGCTCCGCGCGCCCGGAATCGTCCCAGCCACCCGCGCCGCCGAGGATTTTTCATCACCCGTAAAATAGTCGGTGGGACGAGCATCGACTAGCTGTGCCTGGCTTTCCCGTGCGGCCTCGACATCTTCGGTGGAGGCTACTAACGCCTCGCGCAGGGTGGCATCAAACTCGGCGGCATCGTAACGATCAGGCTCGCCGCTTACTATCTCAAACCCCTGCTGCTGCCAGCCCGCAAAGCCGCCGTTGAGGATAGCTACCTCGTCGTGACCGAGAACTTTAAACGTCCAGTAAACTCGCGCCGCACTGCCAAAATCGGTCGCGCCAGTACCGGCAGGTACAATCACTACCGCGCTATCTTTATCGATCCCTAAGTTGCCAATTAGCGTTTCCAACTCACTCACTTCGGGCATCAATCCCGCTACGCTGTCGCGGGTTTCACGCCAACCATCATCGGTATAACTGGAATAGCGGCTACCAGAGATTCGTGCTTCGGCAAAGCTCTCAGCATCCCCGCCATTATCAATAGCAGAACGCACATCTAATACCACCAATTCATCTTGGTCGAGATGGTCATTTAACCACTGCGCATCCACAAGCGGCGTAGTTTCAAATTGTGTGGTTTCAAGCGCTAGTGCTTGGGTAGAAAACCCCAGCGCGCCAATCAAGGCGAATAGTAAACGAGACATAAAACCTCCTAGAGGGCTTTTTCGTGTTGGGGATTGAGCATCGTTGTTCATAGCAGCAAGACAAGGAACGATTGGTACATTAATCTCATAATGAGTGATACTGCCTCACTATTAAAGTGATTTTTCAACACGACTAGATAGCAAAGCGTCCCAACGTTTGTGAAATCAGTGCAAGGCAGCCTGTTAACGATCACTAAAAATAGTGTAAGCAATCGCGTTGATCTGTCACTCACCATTAATGACCCGATAAGGAGCCTACGATGAGCGCGCATTCACCACTACGCTTTTGGCTAAGCGGCAAACGCCATGCCGAGCAAGATCATTTTTTCCGCCAAACGCTGGAAGCTCAGGGATGGCAAGAAGGTGATGAACAACACTGGGAAGCCGCCTGGGTGACCGGCATGCCGCCCAAGGCAGCGTTCAAGGTAACCTCACCAGGCCGCGTGATGAACCATATTCCAGGGAACGCAGCGCTCACGGTAAAAAGCCGCCTGCACTCGGGTCTCAGCGCGCTTCGCGAACGAACCCAGCGCCACTACGGTGCCAGCCACCCCCATACCCAGCGGCTTAACTTCTTCCCTCTCGCTTATGAGATGCCTCATGACTATCCGGCGCTACTTGAAGACGCAGCAGCGCATCCTGAAAAACGCTGGATATTAAAGCCCACCAATGCCTCCAAAGGTCAGGGGGTGCAGGTGCTGCGCGACCCGACGACCGCGCCACTAGTTCCTAACTGGCTGGTGCAAGAGTACATTACCAACCCCCATACCATCCGCGGGCACAAATACGTGCTGCGGCTTTATATGCTAATTGCCAGCATCGACCCGCTACGGGTGTATCTCTACGACCAAGGCTTTGCCAAGCTGGCCTCAGCGCCGTGGAGCCCCGATGACATCGACAACCCCTTCAGCCAATTGACCAACCCCGACATCAACGCGCTCAATCTGGACGCCGAGGTTCCGGTCGAATTTATCGACCTTGACCGCTACCGCCACTGGTTACGGGAGCAGGGTCACGACGATCAGGCACTGTTTAACCAGTTGCAGGACCTTGCCACGCTGACCGCTCTTTCCGGGGCCGAAGCGATGCGTGCACGCTCTCAGGAAGATGGGGCCGACCCGCGCGGCTGTTACGAGCTAATCGGCCTGGACTGCCTAGTCGACGATCAGCTCAAAGCGTGGATATTGGAGTGCAACCTAAGCCCATCGCTAGGCATTTGCGCCAAGCCGGAGCACGGCGGCGTGGTTGAGGAAGCCGTCAAAGGTGCACTGGTAAGAGATATGATTACTTTGACCGGTCTGGATCAACCACCCCGCGATACGCAATCTTTCGATGCCGCCGCGCTGGCTGCCGAGCGTGAGCGTGCCGGTGGATTTATGTCGCTCTACCCAAACCAGGACATTGGTCGTTACCTGCCCTTTATTGGCCTACCCAGTTTGGCAGATTACCGTTTGGCGTCTGAGCTTACCCCACTGTCGTTATCGTTTCATGGTCAGGAGGTCAGTGAGCTTATCGACGGTGAGCAATTGGCGCTTTACCACCACACAAGTGGTCGTTACTTCCAGCTTAACGACAGCGCGGCTCTGATCTGGCTGCTGATCAGCGAAGGCGAGCCGATCGAGACCGTTATCGATCACCTCCAAGCGGCAAGCGGCGGGCAGGTCGACACCCAAACCCTTGCCAACGATCTGTGGGCAACGCTCTCGCTATGGTGGCAGCACGGGCTGCTCGCCCCCGAGGATCGCGACATCTTAGCGTCCGGCACGTCATTTCCCGCCCGTGAGCAACCCGCTACCTGGCGTAATACGCTGTTTTTTGATCGTCGCCGCTGGTCAATCAGCGCGCCCCAAGGCCCCGTAGGAGAGCGCATAACCGACGCCCTGGCACCTCTGCTCGACGCCGACGGCCACGCCCCCCACGCGTCGCTGCACGTACTGGAAGGCGCCAACGGCTACTGCCTGACCAGCGACAGCCGAGTGATTAGCTCGCGTCTTCATCTCGATGAGATAGTACCTGCCATCACGCTATTCTGCTTGTCTAGCGCCGCGCTTGACCAACATCTGGTTGTTGATATTGCTCTACTAAGTGGACAGGAAGGGCACATTGCCTGCGTTCTTCCTGCTCACTCTTCAGCGCAGGCGTTGACCACGCTTCAAGCACTCGCCAAGCAGCATGGGCTCGCCCTTACACGCGGGGCACGCCTCTCGTTGGATACACCCGACATTTTGGAACCGCTCAACCTCCCTCTAGAAGGCACTACGTTTTTGTTTCAAGAGCGCAGTCACTGTTGCGGGCTTTTATGGTTTGACGAGCATCAGCCCGAGAGCTCCGAAACGCTATCGTCGCTGACGCTATTAGGCGCGCTACTGCCCTTTGCGATGGAAGGCGACCACGGGCTAAGTCATACGGGGTTAAACGCACTGCAGCATTTAAGTCAGCGCACACGGCTTGCCAGCACGGAGGTCGAAGCGATCACGCAGTGGCTTAACCAAACACCGCTTTTATCCTCTTCCCAGGCCGCGGTATAGCGGCAGGAAGTTGCGCCATTTGGCGCATTTGCTTGTGACACACTAAGGAGAAGCATCATGTCTCAACACGAAGCTAAACGTCGTTTACTTAGCCGTCTAAGCCGTCAGTTCGGCTACACCGCTCCTGCCCTTGCGCTGGTAGCCAGCGGCCTTGCCTTTCAGGCCCAGGCCGACGAGCCCACCCAAGGGTTCACCAATATGCAAGAAGCGCCACTAATGCTGGCCGAAGCCCACAATGCTGAAGGCGGAGCAGAGAGTGAAGGCGAAGAAGAGATGGAAGGCGAGGGTGAAGGTGAAGGTGAAGGTGAAGGCAGCGCCGAAGCCGGTTAGCGCCAGGTATTAACGCTAACGTCAATACCACTGTGCCGGTGTACGCACCGGCACATTTTAACGGGAGGCCAACTTATATGTCGGCATCATTAATACCGCCCTTGATCGACGAAAACGTGCAAACATTGAACCAGCTTAATCAATTGTTAGGCAGCGTCTCTACTCAAGACTATCAACGCCCACTCGGCGCAAAAGCTACGCAAACGCTGGGTAAACACGTTCGCCATATCATTGAACACTATCAAACCTTGCTGGATGCCTGCGCTGCGTCACCCGAGTCGGCAACATTCGACTATGAACAGCGTCAACGAGAAGCGGTATTAGAAACCCAACCTAGCTGCGCTCAAAGTCGTGTTGAAGCATTACAGGCTGGGCTAAGTGCGCTGGCAGCCATGCCGCACAATACGCCATTAACGCTCAGCTATCCGGTTGAGACAGGTGTGGCGATTAGTGAAATGAATAACGCGCTACCGCTACCCACTACCCTCGGCCGCGAGCTGGCATTTTTAACTAGCCATAGCATCCACCATATGGCGCTGCTAGGCCTTCTTTGTGCACAGCTTGATATCGTGCTACCAACCCATTTTGGCGTTCACCCGTCGACGCTTCGTTATTGGGCGCAGCAGCGCTTTGCTTCTTAAAAGCGCACACTTTGTTTTAACTGATAAGCAGTTAAACGGTAGGTATTAGCTCGTTTTAATCACATGTCTTCATCAAGATTAAGAAAGCAGAAACTTGGATGGTTCATCGGCTATGTCCAAGCAATACACAGCTAAATTAAGAAGTTCTTTGTAACACCTTCATAACGAGTCAGTGCCATGAAGGTGTTAAAAGCAGCAATGAATAGATCAACAATGACGCTGATCAATCTGCGTGATCATTTGATAGATATCCATATCTATTGCCTCTTCATCATTCTCGTTTTGAGATTGATAAAATGTTGATAACGAAATAATTTGATCATCTGGCTGCTCAAACAAATCATTTAACCGTTGGTTTTCCAGCATCGCTAATTCAACTTCTTCAGCAAGTGACTGGGAGAGCAACATCGCTTTTAACGAATCTATGTTTGCCTGCTCAGTGTCAACGGTTTTGAAGACTTGCACAAATGCATCGCCACCCTCATTACCACCAACTTTAATTGCTTGATCGATGATATTGACTTGAGTGCCACTTGGAATATTGTAAAAGATAGACTCAATATCTTCTGGGTACATCCTAATGCAGCCGCGGCTAGCGCGCATACCAATGCCATCCGGCTGGTTGGTGCCATGGATTAAATAGCCGGGAATATCGAGCAAAATCGCATGATCACCAAGCGGATTTTCAGGGCCGGGTGGCACGACGGCTGGGGCGGGTTCACCACGAGCGGCGGCCTCTTCACGCATTGAGCGCGGGGGATACCAAGCAGGATTCTCTAATCGAATGGTCGTTTCCGTGATCCCCAACGGCGTATTATAGCCCTCACGGCCAATACCGATGGGATACGTTTCTACCCATGGCGTTTCATCGTTAGATACATCCGGGTAGTAATAAAGCCTTAACTCCGCAACGTTAATGACAATTCCCGTGCGCGGTACGTGTGGCAGAATATGTTGCCTGGGGATCGTGACCGTGGTTCCCTCCCCCGGGACCCAGAGGCTCACATCAGGATTGGCTGACCTGATCTCTTCATAACCAACGTTGTGCACGCGGGCAATATCAATCAGCGTATCTTCTTGGTTAGCAATCACCTGATAGTTCTGACCAATGATATCCCCCCTTTCAGGCAACGGATAATGGTTATCAGGCACTGTGGACATGTTCGCATGGGCCCATATCGGCCAGATCAACACACTCACAAGTGGCGCTTTTCGCACAGCCTTCACACTGTTTTTCAACACAATACGGTTCATGTAAGGCTTCATGATTTAGCCTCCTGTACGTTGGCCGCGGGCTGGTAGCGTGACCATATAAGTAACCCCACACCGCCTACTATCATGGGCACTGTAAGCACGTGGCCCATGGTGACCCAGTCGAAGGCGACAAACCCTTGGTGGGCATCTGGCATGCGTACAAACTCCACAGCAAATCGAAGGAGGCCATAACCCAGTAAGAAGACGCCGGATAACAGGCCTCTACTGCGGGGGCGTCGTGATAGCCAGTAGAGCACGACGAACAGTAAAGCCCCTTCCAAAAACATCTCGTATAGCGCTGAAGGGTGGCGTGGCTCAGGCCCTACCTGCGGGAATATCAGCGCCCACGGCACATCGGTGATACGACCAGGCAGCTCTTGATTAATAAAGTTACCCAACCGACCAGCGCCTAAGCCAATAGGGGCTAGAGGAGCAATAAAATCAGCCATATCGATAAAAGCGATACGCTTTTTGCGTGCGAAAAATAGTATCGCAGCGACGACGCCCACTAGACCACCATGGAAGCTCATGCCTCCGTCCCACACCTGAAAGACCCACAATGGGTGACTTAACCACTGCTCCATGCCATAGAAAATGGCGTAGCCCAATCGACCACCAATAACGACGCCAACGGCGCTATAAAAAATCAGGTCACTGATGTCTTCTTTATTGAGGCCAAGGTAGTCAGCACGCCAACGACCCAGCAGCCAAGCGGACACAAAGCCCACCACATACATTAATCCGTACCAATGAATAACCAGTGGCCCAATCGCCACGGCAATAGGTTCAATCGCAGGGTATTCCATTGCTTTCTCCATTCATGTCTTACAGACATACCGTCAGCTCATGAGGTGCACTCATGATTAAAAAGCGGTATGAAAACGCGTGTAGGTCTTCAGAAATGCAATGAAAGGCGGGGAGGTTTTTCTAAACGCTCGGGGTGCGATTGGGGGTAAGGCACATACTTCAACCACTGAGGGGAAGACGTCAAAATAGTGCCTGAAATGGCGCTAGTGCCTGCAGGCGCATAGGGTGAACAGGAAGCATCCGCATGCTCTCCGGCTTGCTCTAACAGCGAGGGAGTGAGGCAATGGCTATCCATGCTAACAGTCGCCGAGACAGGCGCATCAACTAGGCAGCTTCCTTTTACGGCGCTACTAAAGCCAGCGCCTGAAAGCGTCACCAAAACCACCAGCAACATAACAGTCAGTTGCCTGGCAATCAAATTATGCATCTTTCGCTATTTCAGCAAACATCCCACCCCTCTTTCATGTATCAGCAAACGCAAGCGTTTTAGCACAAAAAGAACAATCAGTCCCAAAATCGGCTTTCATCTGGATACCAAAAGCCGCCCTGCTCTTCTCAATCATGCTGGTCTACATATTACAGTGACCGTCTGCCTCCCCTGCGAAACGCTGACGGGCATTAACCACATACGCCGCCAGGGCTGCTAAATCCTCTGACTCCCAATCTAAAGGTTCAGCCGCCATGGGGGCAACCATACACAGCTGCACCATTTCATCTGCATGGACGGTTTCCATGCCGAACATATTGGTGCCCATGGCAACCGGATGAGGAAATGATTGATTGAACGATGCCTGATAGCCCTGCTGGCCGTCACTGCCATGGCAGCTAGCGCAGGAAAGACCATTCGTGCTCAGTGATGTGTCGTTAAACAGGGCTTCACCACGCTCAATCAAAGATTTAGGGTTGTCGCCATTTTCATCGTAACCGGGCACATAACCTTCGGGTCGGGATACTAACTGTGTGCGCTCATTGGGCTGTACGCCTCCTTCCGCTGCCCCCTCGGACTGAGCCTCTCCTTCCGCTTCGCCCTCGCCTTCTGCCTCACCTTCGCCATCTGCCTCTGCTTCGCCCTCAGCGCTAGCCTCGCCTTCAGGTTGCGCCTCTGCCTCTGCATGATGGCTTGCCAGCATTAGTCCACTGGTAGTGGATTGATCGTTGGCAAATACGTTTTGCTCATTGGCCGAAACGCCTAGCGCGACGCCGCCTGCCACAAGCACCAAGACAGGTGCGGTGTAACGAACCTGGCGACGAAGTTTATTCAGCAAATCACTGTGTGTTTTTTTAGTTAGCGACATGGGGTTCACCTCTCGAAGTCAGCCTTGTTGTGAAGGGCCGCGCCTTGCTCGGCCTCAACCCAGCATATAAATAGTTGTTTGATTTTTTTGGTACAACATTCAATCAGTGATCGAACGCATGACTTCCTTACAAGCCAAGATCACAATGAGGGTGAATCTGTCGATTGCCGCCAGTGCAACTGATGGGCATCGAACCCACCCATTAATCTGGGCTTCACGATTTCAAAGTAAGGCGACAAATCAAAATCACGCGGCGTAAATAACGAGTAGTGGCGCTGGGTTAGTAAAAGATCACTGTTTGCTATGAAATCAGCGCTAATGGCTGGAGTATCATCCGCGATAGGCAATATAGGGTAATAAATCGACTGAAAGGCTTGTGCAATCAGAGTTGAGCATATTGCTCGTGTGGGATCACCGCTGCCTAGCGTCAAAAAGTGCTTACGCCAACGCTGGGGAACGGGGGGTAATGGAAAAAAGTAACGCGCCAAATCAATAATATTATGCAAGTCATATCGATACCCAAGGCGGCTACCGACAAACTGAACTAACGCTTCAACTTCACTCACCTGTAGCCCCACAGGCCGACATATACGTAAATGACAGCCGCTAAATTCACTCAGTCCGACCAAACGGACACCCTCTGCCACGTCGGCTTCGATAAAACACTCACCGCCTTGAGCGCCAAAATGTCGGGCATTTTCGCTCCCCACGTATAACGCTGCATGAGACCAGGACGACTGCGTCAAATATTTAATAACCACACTGAACCGCGACGAACCCTCCACCAATAAAACATCACCAGGTTTTAAAAAAGTGGCAATATGATCCTCAATTGGCCCCGCGCTCGGCTGTTCATGTCGAGGGCACGACAACCAGCAACTCATCATGTAGCCAATTTTCTGCAACACGTTTTTCATATCGCCCCCGTCTTATCTAGCACTTGTAAAGGTTGGTGCTCAACAGTCCACTATCTTTACAGTCTGATCATCAAACAAGCAGACATATCATTTGTTTTGGGTATTTTTGACATCACCATTGCCATTTATGGATCAATTGTTCCATAATCATTCAGGCCAATTAAATGCACAACGTAAACGATCATCTTTTGATCAGAAGGAGTTTGAAATGACTGATTTCCCTTTACATACTGTTGAGAGCGCACCCAAAGAGGCTCAAGCGAACCTTCAAGTCGCTGCAAAAAAGATGGGTTTCCTGCCTAATCTTTTTGCCAAAATGGCAGAAGCCCCCACGCTGCTTGAGGCTTATCTAACACTCGACGGCATCTTCGCTAAAACCAGCCTAAGCCCTGTTGAACAACAAGCAGCGTTGCTCGCCATTAGTGCTGATAACCACTGCGCATTCTGCGTGGCAGCGCATACAGGTGGGATTAAGAAAGCCGGTGCCGATGACGAGATCATCAAAGATCTACGCGCACGCAACACGCCTAACGACGCCAAGCTGGCGGCCGTTACGCGTTTCGCCCGGCACCTAAATGCACAACGTGGTTGGGCTGAGCAAACCGAGCTGGATGCTTTTCTTGAGGTAGGTTTTACCCAGCAACAGGTACTTGAGCTGGTGATCGCTTGCGCACTAAAAACACTTTCCAACTACACTAATCATGTTGCTGGCACCCCGCTTAATGAAGAACTTAAGCCGCTAGCTTGGGAAGCGCCTGCGTCATAATCCATGCTTATCTGTGGCCGTCGATGCGGTCACAGGCTTAATTAATTTGGAGACAGTTATGATCGACGTTATGGTCGCTTACCCTAATTCCGACACCTTGGCTTTTGACGATGCGTATTACATCGAAAAACACTCGCCGCTGGTCAATTCATTGCTTGCTGAGCACGGACTGCGCTACCTTCGCGTACATCACTGTATCGACTCTCAAGCCACTTATCACTTGGTAGCACACCTAGGGTTTGAGTCAGCACAACGCTTTGAATCCGCGTTTGCCGCTATTGGTGACCAACTGCTTGCCGACATTGCCAACTTCACCAACGTAGAGCCCGTCATGCAGGTGAATGAAGTTATTGATACGCCTGCATAGATCGCCATACAACTATAAATAAACACATTGCTGCTAGCTTATTTTACCCATGAGGACTGCCGTGACGACCGCCACGCCTTCTACTGAAGAGCACATTGCTACGCTGAGGCCCAAGCTTGTTGCCTTTGCGCTTTTACAGTTGCGCGACAATGCCGCTGCTGAGGATATTGTGCAGGACACGCTGGTCACCGCCCTGGAGAAGCACCAGACTTTTTCAGGGCGTTCGGCTTTTGAAACATGGGTGTTTGGTATTTTAAAAAATAAAATACTTGAGCGATTCCGTCATGAGCGACGTTACCTTTCTTGGCAAGACGATGAGCTGAGCGATGAAGATTCATTTGAAAACCTGTTCAAAGACAATGGGCGTTGGCAAGCCGCCAGCAAACCTACGCCCTGGGGGGAACCCGAACAAGTACTCGAAAACGCGGCGTTTTGGCGTTTGCTCGACACTTGCTTGATGGTGCTGCCCGACAATATTGCGCGGGTTTTTACTATGCGCGAATTAATGGGGCTAACCACCCAGGAAATTTGCGAAGCGTTAACGTTAAGCGAGGCAAACTGCTGGGTGATTTTGCACCGTGCACGCTTGCGGCTACGTGCCTGTATTGAAAAAGGTTGGTTAACGTAATATGAAGAAAACCCGTAAAACTTTACCTCCTAGGCAAAAAAAAGCACCGAGCAATCCTGCAAAAAAAATAACGTCAATGTTTAGAAAAATACTTATTGCACTTGCGTTTCTAGCCGTTCCGATTGCTTGGCTAATAGCTAACGAACATAACGTGCGTACAGAATCAGATCTTAGCGTTATTGGCAGCGGAACGCCGGTCGCCGTGCAAATTCATGATCATAGTTGCCCACTTTGCCAACGCTTAAAAGCCAATGCCGAAGATGCACTGGCGCAGATAAACGAGCCACCAGCTTGGCGCGTTGTGGATATCAATACAACCAAAGGTGCTGATTTCGCCAATCAACAGGGTGTCGGCCACGTCACGATTTTACTCTTTGATGCCCAAGGCAATCGCCAAGAAACGATCCAAGGGGTCACGAGTGTTAACGCATTGCGCGACGCATTTGAACAGTTGGTAGCTTCACGCCGCTAAGCCTAACCAATCACCTTCATTATATGTTTTACTAACACTTAAATTTGTAAAGCATTTGGCTTAAAAGGCACTAAACGTTAAGCGATGAAATGCCACGGGCGTATCTTCTATGAGCCCCATTCCGGGCGCCTATCGTTATTCGTAAGAGGTTACACTATGATTATGTGTCGTGAAGCAACGCGCTTAATGTCGCTCAAACAGGATAGAACACTGACATTTCGAGAAAACACCGCCCTCCGGTTTCATCTTTCAATGTGCGGAGCATGCCGTGCCTGCACGCGTCAATTCGACCTGCTCCACCAGATCGTTCATCACCACCCCACCCTGAGCACATCATTCAATAAAGATAGCTATCATGACACTCGTTAAGCGCATGAAAGTGGTGTTGATGATAGTGAGTAGTTTATGCAGTGCACCTTTGATGGTAGGCATCACGCTCGCGCAGGAAGTGCATTTTACCCCTAACCAAATCATGACCTGGCCTACGCGCAGTTTTGAAGGTGAAACCCAGTACACAATTGTCGAAAAATCGGGACGACGGGTACTGGAAGCAAAATCCCAAGGGCAAGCGTCTGCCCGCTATCTTGAACGTGATATTGATTTAAACGAAACGCCCTATCTGCACTGGTGCTGGCAAGTTAGCAATACCTACCCTGGATTGGACGAAACGACTAAAGCGGGCGATGACTACCCCGCTCGTGTTTATGTTGCACGTAAAACCGGGCTATTGCCTTGGCAGGTGGAATCGGTGAACTATGTTTGGTCGTCCACTCAAGAGGTTGGAAGCACCTGGAGCAACGCATTTACCGACCGTGCCGAACTAATCGCACTGCAAGGAGGCTCATCTCGCGTTAGGGAATGGGTCGCTGAGGTCCGCGATGTACGTGCAGACTTTGCTGCGCTCTTCGGCAGCTCCCCTGACCTGATTAATGGCGTTGCTTTAATGAGCGATGGCGATAATGCAGGAGGTAATGTAACGGCTTGGTTTACTCATGTTGGCTTTTCAAGCACAAAAGATACCCCCATCTGCCCGAAATAGCTGTCACCAGTCAAAATCCTCAAGATTTATACAGACATTAAGAAAGAGCAAAACATTATTATTTCAACACCCCAAATATATTGTTATAAAAAAGCACCTGGATCATTTTAAAAATGACCCAAGTATAATTAAAATACATATTATCAACGCGCACCCTAATTATCTTTGAAGAACTAGATCCGCAGGCTCCAAGGTAGTCGTTCCTTTCACTGAATACTCGCTCTTTTTAGTCATGAACTTTTGGTCTGTTTGACGATCTCCTTTGTCATATAAAAGGTCATTTTTGGTGAACGTATCGGTTCTTAACGTAGCATGGGATTGTGGTTTTACAATTACCTCATGGCCTGCAGAGCGATCTTTGTTTAGCCCAATCGAGTTATTGGCGAAGGCTAGCGGGCTTGCAGCGATGCCCATACAGAGCCCCATTACGCACATTTTTTTCGCTAGATTATTAAACAACATGTCTATCTCCTTATTTTATTACAGATAGCCGCCTTACTTTTAAAACGTCACAGTAACGTAAATTTCCAGCGTCTGTTTGACTTACGCTATTCTGTGCTCTGAAATGCACAATCATTACACTCTTTATATAAAATTTCTGGAACGTTAGGCTTGTTGGGTAAAGAAAACCATCTCCGTATGCTGATACAGGACTTTTCACATTTTCAATACAAGCGCTCAAGGCCTGTTGACTTTTAAAGCCTGATGATTATAGGTTTATATATATAATAATTTATTGTGGCAGCCAATTCAGCGGCACCTAGTTTTACCATACAGCGAAATGCTGTGATCCGCCCCACTCGCAGCATGCACAGCGGATAATATTTATTCAAAGGAATTGAATGCCTCTTTCCGCTACCTTAGCCGCCGCCCACTTTACCCAGCTACGACCTCGCTTAGTGGCCTTTGCGCGGTTGCAGCTACGTGATACAACCGCCGCTGAAGATGCCGTACAGGAAACCTTGCTCACCGCCTTTGAGAAAAGCGCTACCTTTGAAGGTCGCTCCGAGTTCGAGACGTGGGTATTTGGCATTTTAAAGTACAAAATTCTGGATCAACTGCGTCAGCAGCGCCGTCAAGGGACTTGGCAACCGCTAGACCAGGACTTAGACGACGATACCCTTGATCGTCTATTTCAACAGGATGGTCACTGGCAGAGCGCTGCCCACCCTAGCCACTGGGGCGAGCCTGAGCAGGTATTAGAAAACCAGCGTTTTTGGCAAGTATTTGATGCCTGCCTAATCGCCTTACCGGAAAGCATTGCACGGGTATTTACCCTTCGTGAACTCATGGGGCTTTCCACCGCTGATATCTGTAAGGAAACCGGCATTACTGAAACCAACTGCTGGGTTATCTTACACCGTGCGCGTTTGCGGCTAAGAGAGTGCTTGGATCATGGTTGGTTAAATTAGTTGAAAAGGAGCCTGATATGCTTATGTGCCGCGAAGCCACGGCGTTGATGTCCTTAAAGCAGGACAAAACCCTAACGTTACGTGAAAAGATGGCGCTGCGTATTCATCTGTCGATGTGCCAGGCCTGCCGCACCTGCGCCCACCAATTCGACCTGTTGCATCAAGCTGGCAAACATCATCCGGCCTGCCAGTATAATTCTCGCCAAACGTTAGACGATTAGCCCCTTCAACCAGTCACTGCAAACCACCTCACGCCCCTCTTACGCTTCCCATCAGCAGAATCTTGCGTGCGCCCAACAAAAAAATTATACAAAATCTATACATTGAAGTGCTTTTGTTTATAATTTTCTCTACAATTAAAATTATACACATACTGTACAAGAAGTTAAAAGAAACGGTTGGCCTCCACTGCTTTTTCCAAATTGCTCGAACAAGCAGCTTTTCAGGTGACATCAGCTAACGCTATTTATCATGATCAGTCTGGCTAGATGCCCTGATGATTAGCCGAAACTCATGTTAAAAGACACCTAAAAACCCACAATTGCAACATTTTGTGTCATACAGATACAAAATGATGCTTACAAACCGGGACTGCTCTAACCTTGTACAAATGACTCAAATAGCCTTTTTGACAGGATTAGCAATGTTCACGCGCCTCGCTTCTAATGGTTTACACAGTGCACTGTACCAACATACCGCTTGTATCTCTTTTACACCTGAAGGGGTTATCAAGAAGGCAAGTGAGCAATTCCTAAACGTCGTCGGTTACACCCTTGACCAAGTGAAGGGCCAACACCACCGGGTATTCTGCTTTCCTGAAGAGAGCAATAGCCAAGAGTACCGTGCGTTTTGGCAAGTACTGGCAGCAGGGCATAGTCAGCATGGCCGCTTTCGGCGTTCGGATGCCCTGGGAGAGGAAATCTGGTTAGAGGCCACCTACATACCGATCAGTAATCGGCGCGGTAAGGTTGTCGAGGTGCTCAAAATTGCCAATGACATTACCGCTGCCCACCAAGAGGCGGAACGCAAAAACGCTGTGCTAGACGCGTTAAATAGCTCCATGGCGGTGATTGAATTTACCCCCAGCGGTGAGATTCTCAATGCGAATTCAAATTTTGAGCAGGCGATGGGGTATCGAAATGATGAATTAGTGGGTGCACACCACCGAATGTTTTGTCCCGCCAACTTCTCTCAAGCCAACCCGCGTTTCTGGGAACGGCTTGCTCAAGGCGAATACATGCAGGGTAAGTTCGAGCGTTTGGATTCTCGTGGCACCAGCGTGTGGCTAGAGGCGACTTATAATCCAATTCAAGATAGCAATGGAAACGTAGTAAAAGTGGTCAAGTTCGCCACCGATATTACCCGTTCCGTTCAGGCAGCTGAATCCGCCACTCGCGCCGTCACTGCCGCCCAAAGCACCTCTTCGCAAACAGAGCAGATCGCCCAAAACGGTCTTAGCCACCTACAGCGGGTGGTACGTGACTCTGAGCAGGCGGCGCTAACCTTGGCAGAAGCGCAGCAGCTAATCGCTGCGCTTAACAAGCAGGCACAGAGTATCAATAGCATTACCGAGTCAATTGCCAAAATCGCCAATCAAACCAACCTTCTATCACTCAATGCAGCGATAGAAGCCGCACGTGCAGGCGAACAGGGTCGCGGGTTTGCGGTGGTCGCTAGCGAGGTGCGCCGCTTGGCCAAAGGGTCGAGTGAAGCGGTGGAGGATATTACTCGGGTACTGAAAGAGAACAGCGCCTTAGTGGAACGCACTACCCAGGCCATGCAACAGGTAGTGGAACAAGGCAAATCGAGCCAAGTCAGCGTTGGTGAAATTGAAATTATCGTCAATGAGATACTCACCGGGGCGCGCAGTGTTTCGACCTCGATTGAGCAGCTGGCTCTCGAATCCGCTTGATGGCGCAATGCAAAAGCCAGCGCATCGGCGCTGGCTTTTCGCTTTTCATACCACTCTTGATTAACGCAGCGGCGTCTTACGCAGGTAGGGCAAAACTGTTTCGTAATCGCCATACTTTTGCTTGGCATCCGCGTCAGAGACGCTAGGCGGAATAATCACGTCCTGACCTATTGTCCAATCAGCCGGGGTAGCAACGCCGTGTTTCGACGTGGTTTGCAGCGCATCCAGAGCACGTAGGATTTCCGCAAAGTTGCGCCCTACGGTCATTGGATAGGTCATGGATAGCTTCAGCTGCTTATCCGGCCCAATAATAAATACCGAGCGTACCGTTGCGCTGTCGGCTGGCGTACGGCCATCGGGCAGGTAAGCATCTTCCGGCAGCATGTCATAGAGTTTTGACACCGTTAGGCCGTCATCGGCGATGATCGGAAAATCGACCTCACTGCCGCTAACGGTTTGGATGTCATTGCCCCAGCGTTTGTGGTCTTCAACGCCATCCACAGAAACACCGATTACTTTGGTGCCACGTTTCTTCCACTCAGCACTCAGCTTCGCAACGGCACCGAATTCCGTCGTGCAGACCGGGGTAAAGTCTTTCGGGTGCGAAAACAGGATCGCCCAGCTATCACCAATCCAGTCGTGAAAACGAATCGGCCCCTGGCTAGTCTCCGCTTCGAAATCGGGCACGACGGCATTAATACGTAATGACATGCTTTCCTCCTTAATGGGCATTGGGTGCCCTAATAGCTTAATTGACTTACAGCACCTTCACTATAGATCATTTTGCGCTAAGACAGCGAGTCGTAACACAACGTTCAATCGCTCAGCCAAGCGTAGCCCAACGGCGCCAAAGCCTGAATATAACTAGCTGTAAAAAAGCAGAACGGCGCCCAAAGGCGCCGCTTTAGATCAACAAACAGTGAGGCCCTTGTTAGGGATTACTCTTCTGCTGTGGCGTCTTTATCTTCCCGCTTAACCCGCTTGATCCACTGCTGTTTTGCGTAGTGGCGTAAATTGGCCACGTTGTCGGTCTCATCGACAATATCTTGTCCCAAAATGGTTTCGATAATGTCTTCTAACGTGATTAAACCTACAAAGGTACCGTGCTCGTCGTAGACCACCCGCATGTGCAGGTGATCTTTCAGCATAGAAGTGAATACCTGCTCAACGTTATGTGAGACGTCCACGCTGCCGATCGGATGCATCAGCTCGCGCATCGTTTTGGCATCGTCGGCGTGGTACATATCCGCTTTATGTACATAGCCAAAGGCTTGCTCACCGTTGTCCATCACCGGGAAACGCGTGAACGGCGCTTTGCCATACTGTTCATCGAACGTTTTCACGGTCATGTCCGGTAGCACGGTTTCACATACCGTGCGCGGGGTCATCGCTTTGCTAACCACGATATCGTGCAGGTTTAGCATATTTATAATGGTGCGCGACTCGTCCGCATCCAGCACCTTCTCTTCTAGTCCGACGCGGGCCAGTACTTTAATTTCATCGCGGAGATCAACATCGTGCTCCGACTTACCTAGTCGGCGAGTGATCTGCTCCGACATCCAGATAAAAGGCAGCAGGCCTATAATCATCGGCTTTAAAAAACGTGGCAGAAACGGTGATAAACCGCGCCAGTAAGTCGCGCCAATAGTCTTTGGGATAATTTCCGACAGTATCAAAATCAGCATCGTCATTACTGCTGAGACAATGGCAATAGAGGCTTCACCAAACACGATCGCGGCCTGAGCACCTACCGCTGTAGCCCCCACGGTATGGGCAATCGTATTAAGCGTCAAAATAGCCGCAAGCGGCCGGTCGATATTGGTTTTCAGCTTGGTCAGCGAGGCGTGTAGCTTGGGGTTATCTTCTTTTAGCTTCGCAATATAGCTGGGCGTTATAGAGAGAAGAGCTGCTTCGAGTATGGAACACAAAAAAGACAGGGCAATCGCTAGTGTAGCAATCGAGATCAGGAGGAACATGGTCGCCTAGTGTGATGGGTTATAAGGCGTTTATAGGAGCATGGCTAATCTTTGTCAATAAATGTTTTTAATCGCAATAAAAGAGCCAGCACGTCTATTTGCTGGCCAAGAGATAGAAACAGTTAACACCTTTACATCAGCACTCAGACCACATTCTAACCAAGTTATTATAAGTACCTGTTAGTTGCACAAGCTCGGTGCTCTGCTCGCCATATTGAGCACGCAGCTTACGCAGCGATGTATCCATCTCATAAAGTAGTCTGCGCTGTTCCGTGTCGCGGATCAGACTCTGCATAAACATGTAGCAGCCCAAGCGCTCCCCTTTGGTCACCGGGGTGACTTCATGCAGCGAGCCTGATGGATATGCCACCAGGCTGCCTGCGGGTAATTTCACCGTTTGTTCACCAAAGGTGTCGATGATTTTTAACTCACCGCCTTCGTATTCATCCGGTTCTGACAAAAACAGCGTGGCCGACACATCGGTACGCAGGTAGCTGCCATCAGGCAGCGAGCGCAGCGTACTGTCGATATGTTTACCGTAGTGGCTGTCGTCCACGGTGTAACGGTTAAAGTTGGGCGGGATGATCTTAAACGGCATCACCGCGCTCATCAGCTCAGGAGTACGGTTAAGCGCTCGCATCACAAGTACGCGCAGCTCTCTAAGCACCTCAGAGCCTTCAGGCATTTGCAGATTCTTTTTCACCTGTTTGGCCTGCGGGCCGGCACTGATTCCACGCGCCCACTCGGCACTGTGCAACTGGCGGCGCACCGCCGCCAGTTCTTCAGGTGTCAGAATATTTTCAAAACTGACAATCATAATGTCACCTGATTAAACGCTAATGCTTAAAAGTCGTAGCGTAGCGTGGCAATAACATGACGGCCCGGCCCGGGGATGCCTTGAGCACCGCCTTCCGCCAACTGGGAGATATACTCTTTATCCGCTAGGTTAAAGCCATTAATACGCAGCTGTAGCTCCTCATTAAAGCGGTATGCGGTCGACGCATGGAGCAACGTGTAGCTATCAATTTCCACCTGCCGACGGCGTGCTCCCGGCTCAGACGCGACGTTATTGACCTGATCAGCGACGTACTCCATGCCCCCACCGATGCTCCACTGAGAGGTAACGGCGTAATCGCTCCACAGGTTAAACGTATGCTCAGGCGTACCGCCTAGGCGTGAACCTACTTCCCATGGGTTATTAGAGCTAAGCACCTCGGAGTCCATAAAGGTATAGCTGGTATATAGTTTCCATTCGGGCGTCAGGCTACCCATGGCACCAATTTCAAAGCCTTCTACACGCTGCTCGCCATCCAGTACGTTGAGCAGGTCACCGCCACCCACAGCGGGGGTGCGCGCATTGGTTTTATCGGTGCGAAACAGTGCCGCGCTGACTAACAGGTTATCCGCAACGTTCCACTTGGTGCCCAACTCATAAGCCACCGTTTGCTCGGGGTCGGTATTGAAAGCATCGAGATCGACAATGTCTTCTCGGTTACCGGTTAGGGCGCTGCCACCCCCGGCAAGCTGGACAAGACCTCGGTCAAAAGTACCGGTGACATCAAACGACGTCCCTACCGAGGCATACAGCGTGCCGTTATCGGTGGGTTTGAACACCAGGCCAAGATTACCGCTCCATTCACTGTCGGTACGCGAAATTGGGCCTATTGGGTCTTCCCAGCCGTAATCCGTCGCGGTTGATTCAACGTGATCCCAGCGCACCCCGGCATGTAAATCCCACTGCGGCGAAAAGGCGATGGTATCTAATGCATAAAGGCCAAGCTGCTCAGACTCCAAGCGGTGACGGGTGCCATCATAGGGCACTTCCGGCCGGGTACGGCGTGTGGGGTTATAAAGATTAGTGGCTGGGCCTCTAACGTCGGGGCGGCGACGGTTTTCAATATCGACATAGCCAACTTCCGCACCCAGCACTAAATCATGCTTCAGCGAGCCTGTATCGAAGTTGACGATTAAGTCCGTTTGGTTGAAGAACGACGTATCCGTTTGGTCGCGTGGTTTTAAATCGCCGCGCACCTGAACCTGGGAAAAATCACCGCTGCCAAAGGCTGCTTCAGGAACAATTAAACGCGGCGACGAGGTTAATGAATCATTTTCGACCCGACTTACCCGCAGTTGGTTACGCAGACTCAGGCTATCGCTAAAGCGGTGTTCAACGGCAAGCCCTAGCTGGTTAACATCGATATCTTGGTAGTCATCGACATGGCCAAAATAGTCGCTGTAATCAATGCCTGGCGGCAATGCTCCCGTATAGTAGCCGTCGCTGGCACGCTGGCCGCCCGAGGTACGCCCATTGGAGCCCAACTGACTGGTGTCGCCACTAAACCCTTCCCGATCAATGGGGATACCTTGGTCGGGTGTATTGTTTTGCCGAGTATGTAAAAAGTCGACTTCAACCTGGGTATCGCTTTCAAGGCCCCAGACATAGGCGGCGTAAACACCCTGTCGCTCTTGATCCACCACGTCCCGGCCAGGATTGTCTTGCGTGTGGCTCATCACATTCAGACGCAGCGCGCTGTTATCGTCGATACGCCGGTTAAAATCACCGGTGACACGAAACAACTCATCAGACCCAACGGAGGTTTCCAAACGGTTGCGGTCTTCCATCAAAGGCTGTTTAGTGACGAAGTTAATCGTACCACCCGCAGAACCACGGCCAGAGAACGCAGAGTTAGGCCCTTTAATCACTTCGATTTGATCAACATAGAACGGATCGCGGAAATAATTACCCAAATCCCGCGAGCCGTTCACATTGATATCGTCGCGGGCATTAAAGCCACGAATCTTCAGTTGGTCTCCACCGGGCGGATTGCCCTCCCCGGCCTGCAGGCTGATGCCCGACACGTTGCGCAACGCATCGCGTAACTCGGTAACGTTCTGGTCTTCGAGTAGATCGCTCGTCAGCACTGTAACGATACGGGGAGTTTCCAGCACATCCCGCTGATACTTCACACTATCCATAAAGGTGCCACGGTAGCCGGTTACCGTTACGGTATTCAGCTCCGCCGCTGGGGCATCATCGGATTGCGCCTGTGCATTGACGCTCATCGCGGTCAGCATGCAGGCACTGGCGGCGAGCAGCTTACGATTAAACGAGAAATAGCGGGGCTTGGAAGCGAGCGTTTCAATCGCGCAGGGTAGCGCCTTTTTCTTAATAGTTAGCATGCTTTTTTATTCCCTTAGATGAATCTTATTAACGTCGATGAGCCAACCCAGACGTTTCCACCGCTGTTCCACTAAAGGGAATGCCGTGTTGTTTTATTTGCGGCAAAACTACCAAAAGGTAATCACTATGTAAATAAAAACAATTTATATTTACATAAGGGAATCGTAATTAATACTTTAGCTAAGTAGCTAATTAACAAGCTAATTAATTAAGTGTAGAAATAGCTGAAGGATATATATGCGTAAAAGCTTAGTTAACAACAATGCATATTAACGAGGCCAATCAGCAAGGGGAGATTGAAGCGTGAGCTTATTAGAAGAGCACTCTATATAGATGCTTTTACCGATTGCGTGTTCTCAACCTCAAGCCCTAAGCGGCAGCGCAGCGCCAATAGCGATGAAGATGCCACCGCAGGTGCGATTGAATCCACGGCCCACGCGTTTTAACCAGTGACGAATACGGTTGGCCATATTGGCGAGCAAACCTTCTACAACGCACTCGATAACAACAAAGGTGCCGGCCAGCAGGAAAAATTGCAGCATCAAGCTGCGTTGCGGGTCGATAAACTGAGATAGAAAAGCGCTGAAAAACAGCAGTACTTTGGGATTGGTAATCGATGCTAGTACGCCTTGGCGATAAAGCTGCCAGCCGCTTGCTTGGCCTGCCTTCATATCAAGCTCGCCAGTAATCGGCGGTGAGCGCCATACCTGAATCCCCAGCCAAATAAGATAGGCCCCGCCGACCCACTTCAGCACTGTCAGCCATACCACCGACGACTTAAGCAGCGCCCCAATCCCAAACATGCACAGGACAATAATTAGCATAAACCCTGTCGCGCCGCCGATGATGGTAAACAAGGTTTTACGGCTGCCATGCATGGCGCCGTGGGTCAGCGCCAGCAGACCGTTAGGCCCGGGTGAAAGCGACAGGCCAATGCAGGCAATTAGGTATAAAAGCCAAGTGTCCAACAACATATTGGTGCCTCACCCTTGGAAAATGCGTGCCTTGTGTCAGCATGTCACCGTTGGTGGGCGTTATCCATTCGTAAATGCCCAGACAATAAAAACGCCTCCCCTGCTATATCTGACACAAGGAAGGCGTTTTGATGACTACGCTAGCAGTTTCACATAACGCTTAAGCAAATACTTCAGTCCACTCGCTGCGCTTGGCGAGCAGGTTACGGGCCAGTTCCTGGGCGCCTTCCAAGCTGTGACTGGCAGCCCAACCGCACTGCATTTCATTGCAGGCAGGTACTTCGGTGGCTTCTAGCACATCGTTCAGAGTTTGTTCGATGATGGTGATCACGCCGTCGTAGTCGTCGTGGTTGATCATCGCGATATAGAAGCCGGTTTGGCAGCCCATGGGGCTTATATCAACCACTTTATCGGTGTGATTGCGCGACAGTTCAGCCATTAAGTGCTCAAGGGAGTGCAGCGCGGGCATATCCATATGCGCTTTGTTGGGCTGGCAGATACGCAGGTCGTATTTATGGATACGATCGCCATTCTGGCCTTCCTTGATATCGGCTAACCGTACGTACGGGGCTTTTACCTTAGTGTGATCCAGGTTAAAGCTCTCAACGTTCATCTTTTTATCGGTCATGTTAGCTCCTTTTTAGCTTATACCTTGGGCGCGTCAAAATTCCATGGCTCATCGGTGTAAACGCACACATTGGCGTCTTCGATATCGCCATCCGGTGCTTCCACGTGTTTGGCAAAGAAGTCTTGAATCTCTTTGCGCTGGCAGTGCGCTTCAAACTCTTCACGACTGGCCCAGATTTCATGAAAAACAATCGGGTAACTGGTGCCCTGGGCGAAGGGATTATCGATCTGCCGGGTCACGGTGTAGTGAATGCACGCGTCTTCACGGTGGGTATTCGGCTCTAACGACTGAAGCGCTTTGAATACCGCTTCTTCTTTACCCGGTTTGGGTTTAAAACCGGCAACACAGTAAATTTTTTCTGACATGCTCATCTCCTAAGTCGTTAAGCGTGCGTCATTATGCGGCTTGTCGACGTAAGTTAACAACCTAGCGGATGATGCGTTCCGCCAATGTCTCTAGATCGGTAACCGTCATATCCGGCTCGACTCCCCATGGGTCGAAGGGGGCATCTGAGCTGCGGCGTATCCAGGCACTGCGTAACCCTGCATGGGCGGCGCCAATCACATCAAAGGAGTTACTGGACACTAGCCATGTGTGCTCGGGGCGCGTCTCTAAGCGACTACGCAGATGAGAGTAAACCGCTGGGTCTGGCTTAAAGCGTTTTACCTCATCGGCGCTGATCACATCGTCCATATGACTCTCAACGCCCGCACGCGTTAGCAGTTTGGACACGGCTTCTGCGGTGCCGTTCGAAAATGCCACGCAGCGTATGCCCGCATCACGAAGCTGATCGAGCGCAGGTATTACATCACCAAAAGCGGGCAGTTCACCGTACACCGCCATCAGATGGTCATGATCGTTATCCGAAAGCCCTGTTTGCAGGGCGCGGTCGACAAACACCAGCGCTTCGCGGGTACACTCCGAAAACGGCACGTAGGCGCCCATCAGGCCATGACGAAAGCTGTATTCCAGCTGTTTTTCCCGCCAGCGGCGGGCAAAGTCAACTGCTTTGGAAGCATCCGTTAGGCGGCGCTCCAGTTCAACCGTAACGCCCTGAGTATCAATCAGCGTACCGTATACATCGAAGGCTAAGACCGGCTGCATCAGTGGCTACTCCTTAACTATTAAATGGCTTATAACGCTCTCAAGCGTCATGCCATTAAGCATAGCTGCCCCTTTCAAAAACAGAAACGCCGCTGCACAGGCAGCGGCGCTCATAAGGCTTCAAGCTGTTATTAAACGGTAAATGCCGCCTCTTGCTGGCCAGTTTTCAGATCTCCGGAACGAACCAGTTCATCGGTCACCCGGTCGATGGCACGCTTGGCACGGCCAATCATCTCGTCCACTTCATCACGGTTGATGGTCAGCGGCGGTGCGAAACCGAGAATATCGCCCTGGGGCATGGCACGAGCAATCAGATTCTCTTCCATGGCGGCAGCGGCAACTCGGGGGCCGACTTTGAGGGCCGGGTCGAAATGCAGGCGCTGCTTGGCATCTGGCGAGAATTCCAACGCTGCCATTAGGCCAACGCCACGTACGTCGCCTAGCAGCGGGTGACCTTCGAAGTTAGCCTTTAGCTGCTGCTGGAAGTAACTGCCGGTTTCTGCCGCGTTACCGACCAGATTTTCACGTTCAATGATATCCAGGTTGGCAAGGCCCGCTGCGCAGCCCAAGGCGTGACCGGAGTAAGTCCAGCCATGGCCGATGGGACCGTATTCACCGGTGCCCTGTTCAAGTACCTGCCAGACTTTCTCACCGACAATCACGCCAGAAAGCGGCTGATAGGCGCTGGTGAGGCCTTTGGCGATAGTGACCAGATCAGGCTTCATATTGTAGTGGTGGCTGCCGAAATCAGAGCCAGTACGGCCAAAACCACACACCACTTCATCGGCAATTAGCAGCACGTCGTACTTCACCAGCACGGCTTGGATCGCATCCCAGTAGCCTTCCGGCGGCGGTACGATACCGCCAGTACCCAGCACCGGCTCGCCGATAAAGGCGGCCACGGTATCCGGGCCTTCTTCCAGAATCATGGCTTCCAGTTTCTCGGCGCAGTAGGCGGAGAACTCGAGCTCCGTCATACCGTGCTGTTCGGCGGCGCGCAGGTAGTAGTGCGGCGCTTCGGTATGACGAATGGTATCAATCGGCAGATCGAAGTGGTCGTGGAACGCTTTTAGGCCGGTTAACGAACCCGAGGCGATTCCGGAACCGTGGTAACCGCGCATGCGTGAGATGACCTTTTTCTTCTGCGGGCGACCCAGCACGTTGTTGTAGTAGCGCACGATCTTGAGCTGAGTTTCGTTGGCATCCGAGCCAGACATACCGTAGTAGACCTTGGACATATTCATCCCGGCGATTTTCAGGATGCGCTCGGAAAGCTCGATCTGCGGCTCGTTAGAGTGGCCCACATAGGTGTGGTAGTAAGAGAGTTCCAACGCTTGCTTGTAGATTGCCTCGGCGACTTCGGTGCGCCCGTAGCCGATATTAACGCAGTAAAGCCCGGCGAAGCCGTCGATAAATTCACGGCCATCTTTATCCACGATATTGATGCCTTTACCGCCGGTAATTACGCGGCCCGGCGAATCGCCATGGGCGAAATCACGCAGGTGGGTAGAGGCGTGAAAAGTGACTTTACGGTCGCGTTCGATTAAATCCTGATGCAAGCTCATAGCGTTCTCTCTATACAGTAAACCTCCCCAATGTTTGGGGAGGGCATTTTAAAGGTTTGCTTACGGCTGGGAATAAAAGCGCCGCTAGCTACCGGAGACGGAACCCAGCGCGCCCAGGCAGTAATACTTCGTTTCCAGATACTCATCGATGCCGGTAGCGCCGCCTTCACGGCCAAGGCCAGACTGCTTTACGCCGCCAAACGGCACTGGCGGGCCGGTCATCTTAACGGAGTTGACGCTGACCATGCCGTATTCCAGCGCGCGCATTAGCTTCCAGATGCGGCGGATATCGTGGGTGTAGATGTACGCAGCGAGGCCGTACTCGGTGTCGTTGGCCATCTCAATCACTTCGTCGTCGGTGCTATAGGCGGTGATACCAGCCACAGGCGCGAAGTTCTCTTCCCGCCATACTTTCATCTGCGCCGTCACACCGGTCAGCATCACCGGCATAAAGAAGTTCTCACCGGGCGCCTGGCTTTGATCACCACCGATCATAGTGGCACCCTTGGAAACAGCGTCATCGACAATCGCGGCCGCTTTTTCCACCGCCTGGCGGTGAATCAGCGGGCCAAGATCAATCTCACTCTGCAACCCGTTGCCCAAGGTTAGCGCCAGCATACGCTCGCTGAAATACTCGACAAATTCATCATGGATGGATTCGTGCACCAGAATACGGTTGGCGGCCAAGCAGTCCTGCCCCGCGGTTTGGAACTTAGCATCGATTGCTGCGAAGGCCGCCTCTTTAGGATCCATATCTGGCCCCACGATAAAGGGCGCGTTGCCACCTAACTCCAGGGAGAGCCGCTTGACGGTGTTGGCGCTCTGCTCAATGAGCAGGCGACCGACTCGGGTGGAACCGGTGAATGACAACGCCCGAATGCGCGATTCAGCGCAGAGAATCTTCGAGACTTCCGCCGGGTCGCCCAGCACCACGTTGAAAATCCCCGCTGGAATCCCCGCACGCTCGGCCAACTCCGCCAGCGCTAAAGCAGAATATGGCGTTTCATTGGCGGGTTTGACGATCACCGGGCAGCCCGCCGCCAGCGCCGCAGCGGCTTTACGGGTAATCATCGCCAGCGGGAAGTTCCACGGCGTAATCATCGCCGCAATGCCGACCGGCTCTTTAATGGTACCGAGTGATGCGTTGGGGATATGGCTAGGAATAGTTTCGCCGTAAGTACGCTTACCTTCTTCAGCGAACCAGCGCACGAAGCTGGCACCGTACTCGACCTCACCACGGGCATCGGGCAGCGGCTTGCCCTGCTCCAGCGTCATAATGGTAGCCAGGTCTTCGCGGTTGGCTTGAATCAAGTCGTACCACGCCAACAGTTTCTCGCAACGCTCATCCGCGCGCAGTGCCCGCCACTGCACAAATGCGTCTTCCGCGGCATCGACCGCAGCGGTAATCTGCTCGGCTTCTAAAAGCGGGATATGGCCAATCACTTCATTGGTAGCGGGGTCGTACACCGCCTCTTCGCGACCGCCTTCACCGTGGGTCCACTTGCCGTTCACGTAGGCGTACTGCCGGAACAGGCGCGGATCTTCCAGGCGCTTGGCGAGCGTGGTCGAAAGTGTGGTCATGGGAACCTCTCCTTAAATGCAGTCAGGCTAACCTAGCGCTGCAGAAACTGTGTGGCATTGCTAGCAAGCGCTCATTAGCCTTGCCCTCGAATGCCCCCAGGTTAACGGAGAGGAGCCACGAAGTGTTTTTGAAAAGACTGCGTAAAATTGCATTTTTTTTTGTAAACGAAGTATAAACAGACTTTTTTTCTGCCGTTACTCCACGCCTTTATTATTACGGATATACGCTTATTGCTTCATTGCCGGGCAACTAATTGCCCGGATTTCATCGACCTTTTAAGCTGTATAACATTGACATGTGAAACTAAAATCACCTATAAAGCCTCTTTTATAAGGATCTTCACCATACTTCATTAAGGACGAAATCATGAGTGCATCTCAATTCGACAAAATGATCCAGGACTCGCAAGATACTGTTAAGGCTTCCAAAGCCAAGATATCTGCAGTGACATCGCAATTGGACACCGCGCGAGAAAAAATTGAGGCTGGTGAAGATATTGGTCTTGATATCGAGAATGCCACTCTTGATGATGTGCAGGCTCACGCTGATCTGATGAACGCCAACATCGCCGAACTTATTATGGGTTTGGACGATACCACCGCGGCATTTTCGAAAGATTTTGACGGCATGCGTTCGAAATCAAGCTGGGAAAACTTTGTCGGTATTTTCAGTAAAGGAAAGTCTGAATCACTGCGTCAAGAGCGTATTCGTGGTGCAAATATCGACGATAAGCTGCAAGACCTGATTTCTAAATCAGACATTATTGTCAGCCTATTAAAAGACCAGCTAGAAACATTACAAGAACAGCAGGAAAAAGTTCAACAAAACCTCACTTCCACTCTTGACGACCGCGAGGCGACGGTACACGAGCTTGAAGCCGCTCGCGCTGAGTTAGTGAAACTTGACCCAGCAATTGTTGAGTTGGAAAACAAAATCTCTGTAGAGCAGGATGCTACTTCACGCACCCAGCTTGAATCTGAATTGGCCGGTCTGAACGAAAAATATAATGCGCTGGTACAGCTAGAGCAGGTCAAAATCGCGAAATCTCAGACGCTTGAGCGCTATGTCGAAAAGGGTAAAACCTGGGTCGATAGCTTGCAAAACCAAGCGGCTACCCAAATGGTGCTAATCAATAAACTACAGACGGATACCCAGCAGCGCGTTGTGCTTTATGACGCACTGACGAAGTCGCTCAAAACGGCCCAGCAACAGGAAGTCGCCCACCGCATCAACGAAATCGGTGTTGAGACCGACAAGGAAGCACAAACAGCGATGGCGGGTATTGGTGCAGCTACAAATCAGCGCATGGCCGACATGATGGAAGCGCATGAAGACAGCATGGTATTTGCTCGCGACATTATTGAGAAAAAAGCCAAAGCCGACGACCGTTTTGCCCGTCGTTTCTCCGCCATCGTTGAGAAGCATGATAAGAACCTGTACGGGGGCTAATCTTCGCCCAATCTTTGCCCCCAACACAGCTTATTAACAGAGTGATCAATCAGCATTGGGTGAATACCACCCAGTGCGCCGATTGGCGCTCTAAGTCAACGAAAGGATGATCGAGAACACGCCTGTTCTCGAGAGGGAAACCAATGACAGAGCTTAGCCGCGATCATACTGACTTGGCAGACCCGTTTGCCTCGCGTCGTTATTTTCGCAAGTTCGAGCATATTATCCATTACCTCGCTAGAACTGCGGTCACGCTGCAGGCAGAAGGAAGGCTTACCAAAACCAATGCCAAGGTATTAACGGACTATCTAATTAGACTGAACCGTACTTTTAAGGCATTGAGCATGAAATATCTACTCGTCGGCAATGAGCAAGGCCCTCCGATGGATAGCCTGACGATGGATAAGCGGGACAGCGGCTTCCCGGTGGCATCCGAACTGTTAACCATGGGCAATGATGTTCAGCAAGCGGCGCTTCATCTTGCCAACCTGCCTTCTGAGAAGTCCCTGAAGAAGCAAATGCTTCACACCATTCTTACTGAACGACAAACACCCACCAAGCTACAGTTTGCGCTGTCGCAGCGTCTTTACTATGAGACGCTGACGAAAGGCGGCCTATTTTGGGCACGCAATGATCCAAGCCTTGTTTGGCAGGGCACCAGCGACAATGGCCGCCGCCAATTCCTTATCCATTGGGCGGTTTACGACAGCCAAGTCAACCTACCCGTCATCTATTTGGTAGAGCTGGAAGATAGTGGCAAGACGCCCCTGCCCCAGGATCAAAGCCGATGGCCCCAGGTGCAGTCACATCTTATGTCGCAATCTTTAGTGGGTTTGAAGCTACTTACTATCGCGCAGGGCTTCGATAAGGATTTCAGTGACCTTCACCCCAAACAGTTGAGCCGCTACCACCTAGGCCCGATGTACTCGTCGGCTTATACCGAGCAGTCAGGCCCCTTGCATCAAGTGCTTGAACAGGCAGCTACCCAGGAGGGCCAAGACTGGGCGCTCGCTTGGACGCTTGAAGAATTAAATAGCGAACAGGTGCGCGAGGAGCGCGCTGGTTGGTTCAGCAAAGTAGAGCGCGAAGTTTTTGCCCTTGACCCCTTCGGCAGTCGAGGAGTTGATACCGGTGCCACGCGCACAGAGCGCGCCATTATATTGCCGCAGCACCCTTTTCAGGTGCTTGCCGAGCTTGATCCCCCTGGCTTTCTAGATGTGCGCAAGTTTGTGGTTAGCCCGAAGGGGCAAGTACTGGGTTACTAAATCACCGCAAATCAAAATTACCGACTCTGGCGCCCACAGATACAAGCAGCAATGTTGCGCGCTAACGGTATTGAAGCAATGTCATTAGGGCAGGATAGCCCTATAACCGAGGATGTCATGAGTTTTACCAGCGACCAGATGGAACTTCGAGAAGAGGATATTCGCAAGCATTACGGCACCGCCACCACGATGCTAGAAGGAATAGACCACACGCCACGGTTGGCCAAACCCCAGGCCTCAGAACAAACAGCAGCGCCAGAGCGCTCACCCGGTATCGGTCAGACTCGCCGTTTGCGCTCAACCACGCCTGGCTTGGTGACCCGTTCAACCGCCCGCCCCGATGGCGTACATCTGCGCGCACGCATCGAAGGGGTCGAAACAGACGATCCTTTTGTTTCACCGCTCCAAGCCACCGCTCTCCATCAACTGAGACGGGCATTGGCTATCGCATTGGCGGTGGGCGAAGCCTACGCTGATTCATCAGGCCTTAGCGAACTTAAGCGGGCTAATTTGGCAGGCACCCTGGACACCGCACGTAAAACTGAATTTACGCAGCTACTGGCAGGCGAAGCACTTGCTGTCGTGCACGTATTTGCCAATGCCACGGCCTTCCTGATGGCACCTCATACTAACGAGACCAGCGTCGAAATTGGTGAGGTAGCGGAGCTACTAACTGACAATGCGCCCCTCGCCCTGAACGGAACGCTCTGGGAACTCGACCAAAAGCTTACGCTGCATGCCACCGATGAGAGCCAACTGCCAGCAGCGCTCAGTGCCTTTGCAGAGCAGTGCATGGAAAAAGTTGCGCTGCGCGCACAAAGTGCACCGCGACTCTCACCGTTTAGCGACGCAGTTTGGCGTGTAGAGGCCGATGACCTGACGCTGCGTGGGTTTGAGCCTGCCACCAAAGCTAAATCCACCACGCTAACCATGACCTTCAAAAAGCCTCATGAGGTGGTGGGCAACCATATCGCCAAATACCAGTCGCTGCGGCTCGCCAAAATGTTGATGGCTTACGATTTCGAGCGCCGCTTAAACCCCTTCGCCGAGATGGGTGGTTTTATCTTCACGTTTATGGGTGACGGTAAGCCAGGGACAGGTAAAACCACTTTGATTCAGATGATGGCAGGGTTACTAAACGACTACTGCCAGGCGGCTGGGTATCCGTTTCGTTATCAAAATTTCGGTATCGACAACATTGACAGCTATCAGGGGAAATCCGGCCAAAACGCTAAGGCATTCATCAGCAACCTGATGGATCCAGGTGTTATCGGCTTCGGCACCGTCGATGATATCGACCAGATCGCGGGAAAACGTGGAGATCGTCAATCTTCCGCAGGCCAACAGGAAGTGACTGCTGTGTTGATGGATGCCTTTGCGGGCGCTAACACGGTCGTGCGCGGCAACTGTTCCTTCGGCATGTTTTCTAACTACCCCGAAAACGTCGACGATGCCTTGCGCCAACGTTCCGGTGCGCGCTTTTTGGTCGATGGCCCGCAAACCCGCGAAGATTACATCGATGTTCTACACCTCCTGCTAGGTAAGGATCACCAGATACCGCTGGGCGAGCACGCGCTTTACGCTGCCCAGGAGATCCAGAAGGCAGTGGCCAACTCTTTTCAAGCCCATAGCCGCCCTCAAGAAGAGGCACTGCTGGCGGTATTTGATCGTGTTCATTCGCAAGTCGGCGAGCTTGATACCATCGCCAAGCTCGGCACGTACCTGAAAGCCATTCAGGAGGCCGACGAGCGCTTCACCGGACGCGCTATCAAGAACATCACTGATGCCGTCAAGGTGCGCTCGATGGATTTCGAGCTCCCGGACGAATGGATGGAGAACCCAGAGCTTTTCCTGTTTAAAGATTACGATACAAAATCCAACATGATTACCGAGCTGAGGGTTCCTATTACCACCGATATGGTGCTACAGGAGATCAACCGTTACGCCGACAGCGAATTCCGTTATGCAGGTAAATCCGATGCTGCTGCCATCGACACCATGGTTCGCGACCTAGGTCTTCAGGAAGCGGCGCGTCGGCGCTACCTGGAGGAGCAGCAAACATGAAACGCTTGATCGAAAAGGGGCTGATGTTTGGCAACCTCTTTCATGTCAGTTCGCAAGCGCTGGTCGAGCGTTATGGCCGTGCACTGCAGCATCTCACCGGGAGAACCACTGCGCTGACAGAGTTCCATATCGACATCTCCGGCTATTCGCCGGAGATCGGTGATGAGCTAGAAGATCATTACTATTTGAATCACGGCGGCGTCAATCGGCAGTTTATCCTGCTCTCGATCGAGCAGAAGTATTGCCCACTTCTCAACGCCAAGTTCTCTACCAACCGAGACATACTGCGCCGTTTTATCGATGCTAACGAACAGCAGCTTTTTGCCTTAACAGCAACCGATGCGGTGGCGGGCGAGCTGGAAAACTCTGTGCTGGATGTTGCTATACCAGAACGGCTATTTGATATTCGACGCATCGTCATTGAGGCCGACACGACCACGGGCACCATCGCAGAAGCTGAGCGCTTGGAGTCCCTAATCGATCGCTTTATGGAGGAAGAGGACAGCTGGTTCGATAACGGCCTGATTGACGATATGGTCGATACCGTCAAGCGTACGGGCAACATTTCACGCAACCCAGTGCGACTGGAACATGCGGCATTTGAGCAAAAGAATTTCTGGACGGCACATTTCGGCGGCCTTTATCTCTTTCAAGATATCGATAGCACGGCTTTAATCGCCAGCACCGAAAAACCGTTAGGGAAATTTCCAGTTAAGCAAATAATGAGCCTGGATGAGCGCAAGAAGATAGGGCAATTTTTACAAGACAATCAGCTTGCCGAGCCCATTATCAAAGGGCGAGATACCCAGGAAGTCGATATCCTGCGCCAAAAAATCACCTTTATACTGGCAGAAATCCTGACGCAAAAGGGAATGGACGTCACGGGCCTTTCGTATACTGATATGCGGCGCCGCGCCTCACGCTATGCAAGCGAGTTACCCCATGAGTACGATGGCCTAGCGGCTATGATGCGGTGGGCCGAAACACGCGGCGCCAAACCCAGAATCGAGATGGAACACCCCAGCTATTTCTACTTGATGCGTGCGACGAACACGGCGAACAAAGACCTCGTCAATATGCTGCTAGCCGAGCTATCGCCCCTTGATACCCGCCAGCTGTTCATCTGCCATAAAAACGAATTTTACCGTCAATACCGCACTTGGCCTGAGGCGAAACAAGCCTACTGCTGCGACTTTCTCTCGCGCGAGTATGCACCTGATAAGGCCGGCGCACGTGCATACCTTTTCGGTGCAGACGAATGATGTTGCGCCTCCGTTTACAAGCTCTACGGAGGAGCACTCGGTGTTGCCCTTTATGCGACTTGTTCTGACGTTCATTTTGACACTGGCGCTTCTGTATAACGCACTCGCCGTCTATATGCGCTTCAGGCATCGCTTAGCACTACAAAAGCGTTGGGAGCGAAAAGCTTCAAACACATGTCGTGCCAACTTTATACGCCAAGGCATGCAGCAGTACGACCGCTCTTTACGACGCAAGCTGATCCACTTGGTCTACGTTATACCGCCAAGTGCCATCTTGCTTACCCTCTACGTTACCAATTACATGTGAGGAGACCCGATGGTCTATGTTAAATGGTTTGTTTTGCTTGTCTTCTGGACACTTTTCGCTGCCTTTTTAGACTACAGCTTACCCAAATATGATGTGGTGCGTATCGTCAACACCCACGAAGAGCGTATCGACCTGGATGATTGGACACGGATTTTTTGGTCTGACCCAACCGCCCAGTCGAAGCGGCTGATGAACCGTGACGTGCAATTTATTCAGGGTGTACGGAGTAACGGTCGTACCATTGTGTACCGCAATGAGGATACCGGCTGGGGCTGGCCACCCTATTTCAAATTCGATACGGCGAACCTTTACACCGAGGCCAACGACCTAGTCTCCACCAAAACAGATCCCCAGTGGGTTGCTGTCAGATACTTTGGCTGGAGAAGCATCTTCTTTTCTATTTTCCCCAACGCCATTTCAATTACGCCCGTTGATGGCCCTGAAGATAAGCCCTTTAACTGGTTCTCGACACTTTTTCTGGTCACCTTTGGCGGCCTATTTGGATACGGCTACTACCGCTGGAGACGCTTTCGCCGTGACCGCTTATCGCCCGCTTTTGATGGGGTCAGCGATAACTTTAGCGCTGCAGGCGACGCCATCTCCAGAAAACGAAACCGCTTCCAAGCATGGCTGGATACCTGGAAAACAAAGAAATAGACACTTAGCATTAAAGCTTACTGAGGTTTAAAGACCTACATAGAGCCGTCGGTTTCAATTCCCAACGGCTCCTGCTTAACGGTCTTCGTCACGATATAGGTGAAATAACGTTCTATACCAGCCTCGGAGACCAGCCATTTATCCATCAAACGCTGATAACTATCGATGGTGCGCGCTTCAAATTTCACCAGGTAATCCACCCCTCCCCCTACCGCCACACACTCGGTAACTTCCGGGGTTTGCATCACCAGGGCTTCAAAGCGGGTGAAGCTTTCGGCGTTGTGCTGTTTGAGCTCGATTTGCACCCATACAGGGTTGCGGGGCACCAGCACATCGGTATTGATGCGTGCGCTATAGCCTTGGATCACCCCAGCTTTTTCCAGCCGCTTTACCCGCTCCCAGCAGGGGCTGACCGAGAGGTTGATCGCCTCGGCCAGCTTCGACTTGGTGATTCGCCCATCGCGGGAGAGGATGTCGAGAATTTTCAGATCGTAACGGTCAAGTTTCATCATGCCGAGGGCTACGCCTCCAGGCGTTCAACAACATCGGCAATCACCGCCAGGGTATCCCCCATATTGATCAGCGAGGGCGCGCGCCGAGCCATTAGAATGCCATCGCGCTCCGCTTTGTAAGCGACCGGATCGGTGCCGCTACGGGTCATGTCGTACACGTAGGCGATGGTTTGGCCTTTTTTGACTTCGTCACCTAACGCCACTAACAGTTCTAAAACACCAGAGTGTTGGCTCTGCACGTAGCAGCTGGCATCCGGCATATCGAGGTACATCTGCCCACCTGCGGGCATTTCCAATTCGCCTTCTACCAGACCGTAGTGAATTAAGAAGTTACGCACACCGCGTTCAGCAATGGCGATACTCTGGGGCGTCGAGGTACCACCGCCGCCCAGCTCAGTAGCCACAAATACCTTGCCCTGACGCTCGCAGGCGGTGTCAAAGAGTCTTTCCGCATCCAATTCAAACATCACCATGGCGTAAGGGGCGCCGAAGGCTTTGGCACCTTCCAAAGCGGCCTGCTGCTGTGCTTTATTGTCCAGCACGTGGGACGCACCAAAGGGCAGAATGTCCAGCGTGCGCCCACCGGAGTGCAGATCGAGCACTACATCCGCCATGGGCACCAACACGCGGGTGAAGTAGTCGGCAATTTGCGGTGTCACGCTGCCGTTGGGGTCACCTGGGAAGCTTCGATTTAGGTTGCCCTTATCCATCGGCGAGGTGCGTTTGCCCGCCATCACCGCTGGGGTATTCATGCACGGCACGATAATTACCCGGCCCGTGACATCCTCTGCTTTCAGCGTTGAAGAGAGCTTCAGCAGCGAGGTAATACCCTCATATTCATCGCCGTGGTTACCGCCGGTCAAAAGCGCCGTGGGGCCGTCGCCATTTTTCACTACGGTGACAGGGATCATCACCGCGCCCCAAGCAGATTCATCGGTTGAGATCGGCAGCTTTAAAAAACCGTGCTGTACACCATCGGCGTCAAAATCCACGGTGGCAGAAATAGGGCTGGGTCGCTGGGTCATTACGGTTTCCTTCGGTGTTCGTATAGGCGGTTATTTAACAAACAGCTGGCGCGGAAAATTGGCCAGGGTTTCGCAGCCGTCTTCGGTGATTAAAATACTTTCGGTAATTTCCAGGCCCCACTCTTCCACCCATAGCCCCGGCATAAAGTGGAACGTCATGCCCGGCTGCAGAATGGTGTCATCCGAGGGACGCAGGCTCATGGTGCGCTCACCCCAGTCGGGCGGGTACGAAATGCCGATGGGGTAACCACAACGAGCGCCGCCACGGTCAAAGCCATATTTATCCATCGCCGCACCCAGCGCCATGGCGATATCTGCCGTGCGATTCCCTGGTTTGGCCACCGCCAATCCGTTTTCGATGCCTTCCAAAAGGGCGGATTCCGCACGAATAAAGTCCATAGGCGGAGTGCCCAGGAAGACCGTGCGCGACATCGGCGCGTGGTAGCGCTTAAACACCCCGGCAATCTCAAAGAACGTGCCCTCACCTTTGCGAAACGGCGTGTCGTCCCAAGTCAGGTGCGGAGCCGCAGCGTCTTTGCCGGTGGGCAGCATGGGCACAATGGCGGGATAGTCACCGCCAAAGACTTTGCCGTTCTCATCCACAAAGCCTTCGATGCCAACGCGATAAATCTCCGATACCAGTTTGCTCTTGGGCAAGCCTGGTTCAATCACTTCCAGAATACGCGTGTGCATGCCTTCCACAATTTTGGCGGCAATGCGCATATAGGCGACTTCTTGGGGCGATTTGATTGCCCGACACCAGTTCACTAGCGAATTGGCATCCATAAAGCGCGCATGGGGCAGCTCTTTAAGTAGGCTTAGATAGGCCTTGGCGGAGAAGTAGTAGTTATCCATCTCCATACCCACCACACCCAAATGCCAGCCGCGGTCAGGCATAATCGACTGCGCCAGATACTCCATCGGATGCATGTCCGGATTCTGTACGTAGTAATCCGGGTAGTAGGTAATATTGTCAGGGTCGATCCAGCAGGTGCGCAGAGCACCGTTGGCATCCATGCGCCGTCCAAACCATACCGGCTCGCCTTCAAGGCCCACCAGCACACACTGATGCACATAAAACGACCAACCGTCGTAGCCGGTTAGCCAAGCCATATTCGAAGGGTCACTAACGATCAATACGTCAATGCCACGACTGGCCATTTCAGCACGCACTTTCCACAGGCGTGTAGCGTACTCTTCGCGCGTGAAAGGCAGGGAAACCTGAGTCATCGGCCAACTCGCCATTAAAGATCACCAAGAGCCAGCGCACTGCCCACTATAGGCACGCAACGCTGGGCCACAGGATCGACCTGGCCACCACCGATCAGGCGTCGGGGTTGCATCTGCTGCCGTTGCAGCAGGCCCGCCAATGTCGTCTTAAGCCGATACTAGCACCGACCCTTGGTCAGCGGTCAAAGGCTTTATGACAAAAAGTGCATACGGCCTCGTTATTTGCACTAAGCAAGCTTGCAACAGCCTTTACCACTCACCATGATAACCTGCAGTGATAATACTTTTAGAAGAGGGGTGCGGGATGAAAATTGTTGTGCATATTGATGAGGCTGATCAATGGCAAGCAGCGCTTGCTGAGGCACTGCCCCAAGCCACCGTGCTGACCAGCAAAGCGCCAGCGGATGAGCGTAAAGGGGCCGACTATCTCGCTATCTGGAAGGCCCCCGAGCATTTGCTGCAAGAGCAGACCCAGCTAAAAGGCATCATCAATTTGGGTGCGGGGGTGGATTATTTGCTAAAAACCCCAGGGCTGCCCAGCGGTGTGCCAATCGTAAAACTACGCGATGCGGGCATGGGCGAGCTGATGGCCGATTACGCCCTCTATGGCGTGCTGCACTTCTACCGCAGCATGGATCGTTACGCGGAACAGCAGCAAAGCGCCATTTGGAAGCCGCAAGAGGTCGTGGAGAAGTCCCAGTGGCCGGTGGGCGTATTAGGTCTGGGCGCGATTGGCAGCTTTGTCGCCAGCGCCTTGCAGCAAGCGGGTTTCCCAGTGCTGGGCTGGAGCCGCTCACCCAAGCAGATCAGCGGAGTACGCTGTTTTCACGGCGATGATGGGCTCAACGAACTGCTTGGCCAAGTACAGAGCCTGATCACTATTCTCCCCGACACCGCCGCCACTCGACACATTCTCAACGCCGAGCGGCTGGCCCAACTGCCCCAAGGCGCCAGCGTGATTAACCCTGGCCGTGGCAGCCTAATTGATGAACAGGCACTATTGGAAGCACTGGGTAGTGGACACCAGCCGGGGCATTTGCGGGGTGCACTGTTGGATGTATTCCATGAAGAGCCGTTGCCCACTGACAATCCGCTCTGGCAACACCCCAAGGTCATTGTCACGCCGCATATGGCCGCGCCTACTCCGCTTAACGATGCCATTGACCAAGTGATCTCTTACTTGCATGCCTTTGAATCGGGTGAAAAACTTGCCACGATCAACCCTGAGGCAGGTTACTGACGCCCCCACCCGGGCTATACTGGCGCGCTGGGAACCAAGTGCAGCCTAAAGGCTCTTAGGAAGATACGTTTTTATGGAGGAAAGGCTCTTGGTCAATGTTCTCGTACGACTGCCTGGCCGCGCGCTAGCAGGGTTGGGGCTGAGTTTTGCCGTCTTGTGTTCTAGCGACATTGCCTTAGCAGCAAACACACTCAAAGACCCGCAGCTCTTTGAAGCCCCCAGGCCTTTTGAAGCACAGTACCGGCTTGAGGTTCGCGGTTGGCCAGGGGCTACCATTACCCATCGCCTCTCTAACGAAGGGAATCACTGGTTAAGCGATATGCGCTTTTCGGTCACTGTGGCGCGTGGACAGGAGTTCAGCCGTTTTTCGCTAAATGATAATGATACCCACGCATTGCTCTATAGCAGTAGCTATTCATTGCTCGGCGTCGGTGACAGCTATCAATTGAGCGAGCGGGATATTCCCACATTAGACCGGCAAACAGCGCTATTTGACCTTTCGCGCCGAGCAGGGCATGAAAACTGCACGGAAAGCGCCCCCTGCGACATTGAGTTTGTCGATCACAAAGGGCGTGATGAGCATTTCCAATACTATGTTGATAAACAACGGATAACTGATCCCGGCAGCATTGGCATGTCCGGCGACGAGTTTGAAGCGCTAAACGTCTCCCTGATTGATGTTGAAAAGCCTGACCGTCTTCTCCAGATCCGTTTTCACCCTGACTGGCCCGGCCTGATTCTATCGGTGGTGTACCAAAAAGAAGGCAGCCGTGAAACCCAGCTCACACTGACTAACTTCCAACCAAACGGGGGCGCGACGCCCTAAATGCTATCGGGTTTATTGATTGTTCTACTGCCGCTTTTACTCGGCTATTTGGTTCGTGTTCGCTCCGCTCAGCTACAGAGCCTAATCAACAACGCAGTCAATAGCTCGGTCTATTTGATCCTACTGTTCATGGGAATAAGCCTTGCTGGCCTTGAGAATCTGTCTAGTCAGCTTTCGCGTTTGGGCGGCAACGCTTTGCTGTTGTTTAGCATTACCACGCTGTTTAACTTAGCAGCGCTATGGTGGCTATCGCGCCGGTTAACACTTAAGGCAGGCAACTCGCCAGTGATAAAAGACGCTCCCACCAGCAAGCTAGCGGCCATGCAGGGTTCACTGTTATTGGTCGCCGTAGTGGCTGGGGGTATTATCGCTGGCCTGCTGCTGGGGCCACACCTAGGTGAAAAGCTTTTCAACACCGCAGACGTATTGGCCGAATGGGTACTCTATGTGCTGCTAGCGCTGATTGGCTGCCAACTGCGTAATTCCGGCATGCCGCTCAAACAGATTTTGCTCAACCGCATGGGGCTGGCAATTGCGGTAACACTAGCAATCAGCTCGCTGCTGGCAGGCTTAGCCGCCGCGCCGCTGCTCTCGCTAAGCTGGAACGAAGGCCTGGCGATGGCGTCAGGCTTTGGCTGGTACTCACTTTCCGCCATCTTAATCGGCGACCAGCTGGGCCCTTTAATGGGCGGCGTGGCATTTTTTAACGACCTCACCCGTGAGCTGCTGGCGTTTATCCTGATTCCGCTGGTCATACACCGCCACACCGCGCTGGCGATTGGCTACGGCGGCGCCACCTCCATGGACTTCACCCTGCCGGTGATTCAACAGCACGGTGGCGTGGCCTGCGTGCCTATCGCCGTGGTCAGTGGGTTTATTCTCTCGCTGCTATCACCGCCACTGATTCTGTTTTTTCTTTCGCTGTCGGGTTAGCTGTTTAAGCAATAGAGCAAGCGTGCGCGCTCTAAGTGCTTACGCATCTCCTCTACAGTTGCCTCTTTGTCGCCCTGCTCAATACAGTCAATAATTTTGGCATGCTCCAGCAGGGTAATATCTTCATTTCCCTCCCAGTGCAGCAAGCTCGCGTGAAAACGCGCCAGCCAGCCCAGCATGGCTTGGCTAGTTGCCATAAAAATGGGATTGCGGGTTATCCCGGCAATGGCGGTATGAAATGCCATATCGACCTCAATAAAGGCCTGAGCATCGCCATTTAAATGCCCGCGCTGTTGCCCTAACAGCTCTCTCAAATGAGCAATGTCTGCCTCAGAGGCCTGCCCTGTCGCCTTCTCCACCATACCCAGTTCAAAGAATGTGCGTGCTTCTTTGAGTTGCTCAAGCGACTGTGACGAGCTAGCTAGCATATGACGAGCGGTTAAATCGATCTGCGACATCAACCCCACCGCTGTCGGCTGCAGTACTTTAGGTCGCTGGCCATGATTTATTTCAACCAGCCCGATACGTTCGAGTGTTTGCATCGCCTCTCGAATGGCCGGCCTTCCCACACCATAGCTATCCATCAGCTCGCGCTCAGAAGGCAGTGTATCTCCAGGCTTGTACTGGCCCGCCTCAATCATTTCATACAAACGATCAAACACCTCATCTGACAGCTTGCGCCGAGTAATTTTAGGGGCTGGTTGCACGGCTATTTCTCCTCGCAAGCCAAATAGCGGCTTGGTTATCCATTAAGCATCAGCAGTCTAGCGCTGCAGTTCGATAAATTGGGCAAATTTTACTTAAATACGACCAAAGCAGCATTTGACAGACTGCTATAGATATTATGTCATCATACCAGTTGCCAGGTAAACAACCTTCCTATTTTCTCTTTCGGCAACCAGATGGCTAACGCCATACAACATCTTCACTGGAGTCTGCTATGACCAATATTGCCCTTATCGGCGCTGGCGGAAAAATGGGTTACCGCCTGTCGAGCAACCTAAAACAGTCAGATTACACCGTCAGTCACGTTGAATTGAGTGACACAGGCCGCCAGCGCCTCTCGGAAGGCCTGGGGATTAGCTGCGTCGATGCCCATCAGGCAGTTCCCGATGCTCAAGTGGTGATACTCGCGGTTCCCGACACGCTAGTGGGGCGCGTCGCGGAAGAGCTATCACCACTGATGGCCAGCGGCACCATGGTAATCACACTGGATGCCGCGGCGCCTTTTGCTGGCCACCTGCCCAATCGTGACGACTTAGTTTACTTCGTGACGCATCCTTGCCACCCACCGATCTTCAATGATGAAACAGATCTAGATGCCAAGCGCGACTACTTTGGCGGCGCCAAGGCAAAGCAGCACATCGTCAATGCCCTGATGCAGGGGCCTGAAGAGCTTTATGCATTAGGCGAAGCAATCGCTAAAACCATTTATGCGCCGGTGGTTCGTTCGCATCGAGTATCGGTTGAGCAGATGGCACTGCTAGAGCCGGGTCTTTCTGAAACGGTGTGCGCCACGCTGCTGGTGGTAATGCGCGAAGCAATGGATGAAGTCGTCGCCCGTGGCGTTGACCAAGAGTGCGCGCGCGACTTTTTGCTTGGTCATATGAATATTCTGGCAGCCGTCATTTTCGATGAGCAACCCGGCGTATTCTCTGATGCTTGCAACAAAGCCATTGAGAATGGCAAACCACAGCTGATGCGCGATGACTGGAAACGCGTATTTGAACCCGAAGAAATTGCCGAAAGCATTCGGCGTATTACCTAGCACTGCTGTGTCACAAATACCTGTGTCACAAACATCGTCATAAAAACCTAAGCTCTACCGCTAATTACAATAAACTGGAGTAGAACATGACCACTTACAAGCTCAACAAAATCTCAACCAGCATTGCGGCTACCTTCGCCTCCGCCCTTGCACTGGCCGCCAGTACCTCAGCGTTTGCCGTTCAAGAGATGAACCTAGCGTTCACGCCACCGCTCAACTCCCACTATGGTGAGGCTGGCCAAGCGTTTGCCGAAGAGATTGATCGCCTTAGCGACGGTGAGTTTAAAATCAATCTGCGCCCTGCCAGCGCACTAGGCGGTGAACGGGATGTGCTTGAAGGCCTCCAAATCGGCTCAGTGGAGCTGACACTAACGTCAACCGGCCCTATCGGTAATTTCGTCCCCTCGGTTTACGCTCTCGATTTCCCGTTTTTGTTCCGCGACTACGATCACGCCCATAAAGTGCTGGATGGCGAGATTGGTCAATCGCTACTGGAGGAATTCGAAGATGAAGGCTTAATTGGTTTGGCCTGGGCGGAAAACGGTTTTCGACACTTAACCAATAGCGTGCGTCCTGTTGAAACGCCCGAAGACATGCAAGGCATGAAGATTCGCACCATGGAGAACCAAGTGCATCTGGAAACCTTCAAAGCCTTGGGCGCCGCGCCAACGCCCATTTCTTGGACAGAAGTCATTACCGCCCTACAGCAAGGCACCATCGACGGCCAAGAAAACCCGATACCCATTTTGACCGTTAACAATATGTGGGAGATCCAGGATTACCTGACACTGACTGGTCACGTTTACTCCCCCACAGCCTTAGTGATGTCCAAAATCTATTGGGATGATCTGAGTGAAGAGCAGCAGGGCTGGTTCCGAGAAGCCGCCCAGGTAGCCGCTCAAACCTCGCGCGATGCCGTTCAGCGTATTGAAGAAGAAGGCGTAGAACTGCTGCGTAGTAACGGTATGGAAGTGGTGACCGTGATCGATTACGAGCAGTTCCGTGCCGCCGCCGAGCCTGCCTACGAGCGCTACGCAGATCAGTATGGCAGTGAGCTACTAGAGCGTATCCGCGCAACCGAGTGAGTCATTCCCTGCTGCATGCCTCCCTCTCGGGAGGCACTTTCTCCCCGACGATGAGGTTTACGCTTATGTTGTCGCTTCTCAATAGCTTGGCCCAGGCGCTTATCAAGCTCACTCATAACCTTGCTGCAATACTTCTCGCCATTGCGGTCGCTTTAGTCTCCTTCCAAGTCTTTACCCGTTTCATTCTCGGCGACCCCGCAGCCTGGTCAGAAATCCTCGCGCGAGGATTAATTATCTGGAGCGTTTTTTTAGTCAGTGCTGCGGCTTTCTGGTACGGCGCCATGATTTCCATTGACCTTTTCCTTGATCGCTTGCCATCGCGCTTACGCATCTATGGCCAGCGGTTGGTGTGCACCGCCGTATTAACACTGCTCACTATTCTTGTCTGGCAAGGGTACCTGATATCACTGCGCGTATCAGGCCAGCAAATCGCCATGCTCGAAATCCCCATGTCATGGTTTTATGCCTCTATACCCACTGGCTGCGCCGTCGCCATCGTCGCAGTAGTCGCACGCCAGCTCTGCGCCGAATATCAGCATCATCAGAACCAACACCGCACAAACCCTATTCGTACTGATATAGGAGAAACGCTATGAATCTGGCGATCGGCTCAGCGTTGATCGCGTTGTTTGCCTTGTCGATACCCATTGCGGTTGCCATCGCCTTAACCGCGGTGATTGGTCTTTATTTCTTCAGCAGCGTTCCGCTCATGGTCGTCCCACAGCGCATGTTCGTGGGGTTGGATAGTTTTCCGCTGATGGCGGTGCCGTTCTTTATTTTAGCCGGCCATATCATGAGCAACGGCGGCATAGCCACACGCATGGTTGAATTTGCCCGCTCACTGGTAGGTGGAATTCAGGGCGGCTTAGCCTGTACCTGCGTAGTGACATGCATGATGTTTGCCGCTATCTCAGGCTCCAGCGTGGCCACGACCTTTGCCATCGGCGCCATCTTGATTCCTGCCATGGTAGCCCGTGGCTACCCGCCACCGATGGCCGCCTCTATCCAGGCCTCCTCAGCGGAACTGGGTATTATCATTCCCCCTTCTGTGCCATTGATTCTCTACGGTGTCAGCACAGAAACTTCCATTACCCAGCTGTTTCTCGCTGGCTTCGGCCCCGGCCTAATGATCGGGTTAGCCCTGATTGTGATGGTCATTATTTGGTGTCGCTTAAAAGGCTATGGCACACAGGATGGTGATTTACGCTCACCGATTTGGCCCGCCTTTCGGAGTGCCTTTCTCGCTCTGTTAATGCCAGTCATTATTATCGGTGGGATTTACGGCGGCATTTTTACCCCCACCGAAGCCTCCGCGGTGGCTGTGTTGTATGGGCTGTTTTTAGGCATGGTGGTTTATCGCACCATAAAACTGAGTGATCTGCCGCGTATTTTCCGCGAGAGCGCCCTATCAGCAGGTTCGATTATGCTGATTATTGCCGCGGCCTCCATTCTCAGTTTTGTGATTGGACGTTCAGGTTTGGCCAGTGATATTGGCGCTTGGGCACAAAACACTTTTGATAACCGCTACACCTTCCTACTAGCCATCAACATGTTGCTACTGGTGGTCGGCATGTTTATCGAGACCTCCGCCGCCATTTTGATTCTTGCCCCCATCTTGGCCCCCATTGCGATTGGGTTCGGCATTGACCCAGTGCATTTCGGCATCGTGATCGTCGTGAATTTAGCGTTGGGTATGTTTACCCCGCCTCTAGGGGTGAATCTTTTTGCCGCCGCGCAAGTCGCCAAGCTACCCGTTGAACAGCTATTTCGCTTTTTGCTACCGCCGGTACTCACCATCATCACCTGCCTGATGCTGATTACCTATGTGCCGATGATCTCGCTGTTTCTACGCGATCTTCTTTTTTGAACTGTCGGAGTCGAATTGATGAGCACACGTATTCACGCCCGCTACCTGATTGAGACGCCCTACCCGGTCGAACATGCGGCTCAAGTCATGGCTGGTGAGCAGTCGTCCGGCACGTTTACGCGCTTAGCCAATGAAACCGACGCCCTGCGGGAAGCCCACGGTGCGGTCGTCGAAAACATTGAGACACTGGACGCGGCTGAGACACCTTCGCTGCCCATGCGCGCTGATCTGGCGCCGCAAGGCTACACTCTGTTTCAGCGCGCACTAGTCGAGCTCTCCTGGCCGCTGGAAAACATGGGCCCCTCTCTGCCGAATCTAGTGTCTACCGTTGCGGGCAACCTGTTTGAGCTCAAAGAGTTTTCCGCACTCAAGTTACTGGATATCGACTTACCCAGCGCTTTTGCCAACGCCTACCCTGGCCCCCAGTTTGGCACCACTGGCACGCGCCAACTAACCGGCATTACCAGCGGCCCGCTGATTGGTACCATTATCAAGCCCAGCGTGGGTTTATCTCCGGCTGAAACCGCTGACATGGTGGCTCAACTCGTGGCAGGAGGTATTGATTTTATTAAAGACGACGAGCTGCAGGCCAACGGCCCTCATAACCCACTGAGAGCGCGCGTCGATGCCATTATGCCGATCATCAATGCCCATGCAGAGCGCACCGGTAAAAAGGTCATGTACGCCTTTAATATCAGCGGTGATATCGACGAAATGCGCGCACAGCATGACTACGTGGTGGCCGCTGGCGGCACCTGCGTCATGGTCGCTATCAACAGCGTGGGCTTAGCAGGAGTAGCGCACTTGCGCCGCCACTGCCAGGTCGCGCTGCACGGCCACCGTGCTGGCTGGGGCATGTTGAGCCGCTCACCTCACTTGGGGATGGCGTTTGACGCTTACCATAAATTGTGGCGGCTAGCAGGCGTGGATCATATTCACGTTAATGGCCTGCGCAATAAATTCAGCGAAGAGGACGCTAGCGTAATCAATAGCGCTCGAGCCTGCCAAACAGCGATGTTTGAGGCACCTGCAGAGGGTTATCAGATTATGCCGGTCTTCTCTTCGGGGCAAAGCGCCGCCCAAGTGGCTGATACCTATCAGGCACTTGGCAATAGCGATCTGATTTACTGCTGTGGCGGCGGCATCATGGCTCACCCTGGTGGTATTGCCGGTGGGGTAGCAAGCCTACGCCAGGCGTGGCAAGCAGCCATGTCGGGCATCCCGCTGGCAACCTATGCCAGAGAGCACCGAGAGCTTGCCCAGGCAATGGAGACCTTTAGCGTATGAACACGCCTCTTCTTCTCTCCTATTACGGCGATGACCTCACTGGTTCGACCGATGTCATGGAAGCGTTAAGCCTCCACGGGGTAAAAACAGTGCTTTTCCTGGCCCCACCTAATGAAGACCAGTTAGCCCCGTTTGCCGATTTTCCAGCGATTGGCCTTGCGGGTACCAGCCGCAGCGAATCACCTGAATGGATGGAAACATACCTCACCAACGCCCTGGCATGGCTGCAATCCCTTAACGCCTCACTGTGTCACTATAAGGTATGTTCCACCTTCGATAGCGCACCGGATATTGGCAATATCGGCAAAGCGCTGGAAATAGGCAAAGCCCTGTTCGCGCAAAGCTGCGTGCCGCTAGTGGTCGGTGCCCCCCAGCTAAAGCGCTATACAGTATTTGGCCAACATTTTGCTGCCTTCGATGGCGAGGTTCACCGTATTGATCGTCACCCAGTAATGAGCCGCCATCCAGTAACGCCCATGGCAGAAGCCGATTTAAGGCTTCATTTGGCTAAACAAACCCTACTCTCCATCGGTTTAGCCGACGTACTGTGCATCGAATCAGCCGATACCGATTCCCTGGTTGACCAACTAAGCCGCTCGAATGACGTATTGCTCTACGACACGCTGAACCGCAACCATCAGGCAAAAGTGGGCGCACAGCTATGGCGAACGCGCTTATCCGAGGGCAGCTACGTAGTGGGTTCATCCGCTGTCGAATATGCGTTAGTAGATATTTGGCGAGAGCAGGCCCTCATTCCCCTAAGCCCACCTGTGTTCTCCTCTCCTGGAGCGGTTGAACAAATTGCTGTGGTCTCAGGAAGTTGCTCTGAAGTAACTGCCCGGCAAATTCGATACGCGGAAACCAACGAATTTCGCGCTATTGCCGTTGATGTCGTCAAACTTATCAACGATCAGGCGCATACCGACACCATGAACAAGGCATTGAAAGAGGCTATCGAGGCACTCAATCAGGGCGAAAGCGTCATTGTGTACACTGCCATGGGGCCAAACAGTGATGCAGATGCAGTGCATCGGGGCGGGGAAAAGGCACGCCACCTTATTGGTCGCTCGTTAGGTCAGTTATTACGCCAGATGGTAGAAGCCCATGGGCTTAAGCGCATAGTGATCGCTGGGGGCGACACTTCCAGCCATGCGCTTAGCCAACTTGGCATACATGCCCTAACCACGCGCCTACCGCTGCCGGAAACGCCGGGATCGCCGCTCTGCATTGCCCATAGCGACCAGCCAGCCTTTGATGGTTTGGAAGTCGCCTTAAAAGGCGGACAGATCGGGAGTGAAAGCTACTTTCTCAGCATTCGTGACGGCATCGCCTAGGCTTGTTAACCCGACTAGTGTTGTAGCGACCTGAATTCGGTAGGATTGGCATCATCGCTCGTTTCACCGCCCAGGATGACCGCCCTTCATGCTCAACGGAATTTGGTTAAGCTTCTTTATCGCGGCCTTTGCGGCCTCCCTCTGGCAGTGGTTGGTCGGTGGCGACAGCGAGGTGTTTGCCCGCTTGGTGCAGTCGCTGTTCGATATGGCGAAAGTGAGCGTCGATATTATTCTGGTGCTGCTAGGCACCATGACACTGTGGCTGGGGTTTCTTTCGATTGCCGAAAAAGCCGGCTTGATTCGCTTGCTGGGGCGGGTGCTCGACCCGTTGTTCTGCCGCTTAATGCCTGAGGTTCCCCGCGGCCACCCTGCTATGGGGCTAATCAGTATGAACTTCGCGGCTAATATCCTGGGCCTGGATAACGCCGCCACGCCGATTGGCATCAAGGCGATGCACTCTCTTCAGAGCCTTAACCCCAGCAGCGAGACCGCCAGCAACGCGCAAATTCTGTTTCTGGTGCTCAATACCTCATCGCTAACGTTATTACCGGTAACCATTTTTATGTATCGCGCTCAGCAAGGGGCTGCCGACCCCACGCTGGTGTTTTTACCTATTCTTTTAGCCACAACCGCCTCTAGCTTTGCAGGGCTGCTAGCTGTCTCAGTAATGCAACGCTTAAAGCTATGGCAGCCCATCGTGCTGGCTTACTTACTCGCCGCTGCACTTGCCTTGGGGCTTTTAATTACCACGCTAGCGGGAATGTCCGCTCAAGCGCTGGCCGCGGCTTCTACACTGGTCGGCAACCTGACGCTCTTTAGCATCGTGATGATGTTTCTGGTAGTCGGCGCGCTGCGTGGTGTAAGGGTGTATGACGCTTTTATCGAAGGCGCTAAAGAGGGGCTGAGCTTTACCATTACGCTGCTTCCTTATTTGATTGCCATGCTAGTGGCGGTCGGCGTGCTGCGCGCCAGTGGCGTGCTAGACGCGGGACTTAGCGGCATCCGCTGGCTGGTAGAGGGCTTTGGCTGGGATACCCGCTTTGTGGATGCGCTGCCTACCGCCTTTGTGAAGCCACTTTCCGGCAGTGGCGCCCGCGCCATGATGATCGAAACCATGGACACCTTCGGCGTCGATAGCTTTCCAGGCCTACTCGCAGCCACCATGCAGGGCAGCACTGAAACCACGTTCTATGTGTTAGCCGTCTACTTTGGCGCGGTGGGCATCACGCGCATTCGCCATGGGCTAGGCTGCGCGCTGGTGGCTGACTTCGCAGGGATTACCACTGCTATTGCTGTGTGCTATTGGTTTTTTGGCTGATAAGCACTGGCGGGCTTTCGTTTGTTGGGCACAGCATCTACCTTTCAATTGGGTAAGATGAAGGTCTGCAGGCTGCAGACCAGGAGCCAACGCAAAGGATATGCGTTTAAACAGCCGTCGCTCCCGGGTGTTAACCGCTCAAGGATGAAAGGTGAAATTATGGCAGGCGCTAGCACTATGTTGATTGCGCTCGCAGCGTTCTTCTGGGGGGTTTCCGGAGGAATCGCGGGCATTCTGTTAGACAGCGGTTGGGATGCGTCCGTCGTGTCTTTTTATCGAGGGTTTGTAGGACTTCTCTTCGCGCTTGTTTGGCTACTGTTTCAACGCAGGTATAGCGGCCTGAACAGCAGGCAGCTTTGGTTCTGGTCTGTGGTGGCTGGCCTTGGTGTAGCAGGCAACTTTACGTTCTATTTCTTGAGTATTGAGTATGGCAATGTGGCGGTCGCTGCCACCTTGATGTACTGCGCTCCGGTGTTTGTCTATCTGGTCTCCTTCGCGCTTAAGCTCGAGCGCCCCACCGCTGCTAAGTGGCTTGCTATTGGGCTGGTAATGGTGGGGATTGTGCTGTTAACCAAGCTCTATGCAATAGGCGCAAGCGGCCTCTCGCTGATTGGCGTGGGTACGGGGCTACTTGCCGGGCTCTCTTATGCTGCGTTCATTTTTGGTTTTAAATACGCGGCGCCCCATGGCAGCCCCCAGGCAATACTTTCGGTTGCTTTCACCGTACTGGCCATCGCCCTGCTGTTGCCAACGGACATTAACCAAGCTGTCAGCGTCATCAGCGCACCGGAGCTGCCGCTATTTTTAGCGCTAGGCATTCTCGGTGCGGGGCTATCATTTCTGCTGTACGTGGTAGGTATCAAACATGCGGCACCTGCGCTGGCTTCCATGATTGCCATGGTCGAGCCAGTCACCGCCACCCTGTTTGGAGTAGTGGTACTCAACGAGAGCCTGGGGGTTATTCAAATGCTAGGTATGGGGATCATCTTGGTAACTGTCACCGCACTGAGTGTTACCTCCCGTTAATGGGTTTAACGACTATACTCACCGCGCATGGATGCACTCAGTGCCTTGCGCAGCGCTGGCCCCACAAGCCCTTGCCCAGTTAACACGGTGAGCTTAGCGATGGCGGCTTCCAGGGTGATATCGCCACCAGGAATAACGCCCACTTGATTAAGCGCGGCACCAGTGGCGTAAGCCCCTTGCACCACTTCGCCTTGGGCACACTGAGTCACATTGAGCAGCGCTACGCCACGCTCGGTGGCCGTCTTCAAGGCGTTAAGCAGCTCGCCTTCAAAACTAGGCGGGTTGCCCACCCCGTAGCTATGCAGCACCAGTCCTGTTAGCGTTTCATCTTCCAGCAGCATTTTCGCGCGGCGAAGCGACATTCCTGGGTGCAGCGGCAGTACTGCGACAGCCTCGTCGTCCACCTCAATAGGCGCAAAATTGGGTAGACCGCTCAGCAGTGCCGAGGGCTGGGGGAAGCTTACACCAATGCCCAGCTCGGCAAGCCAGGGGAAGTTGGGTGAGTCGAAGGCATCCAAGCCTTGAGTGCGCACCTTGCGCGCCCGGTTACCGCGCAGCAGGCGGTCGTGAAATGCCAGGCTTACTTCGCAAGGGGTCGTGGGATGAGCCGCAAGCTGCAGCGCGCTGACCACATTATTCAGCGCATCGCTTCTTGGCTCACCCAGTGGAATTTGGGAGCCGGTGAAGATTACCGGCTTGTTCAACGCACCGAGCATAAACGAAAGCGCGGCAGCGCTGTACGCCATGGTATCGGTGCCGTGGAGTACCACAAACGCATCGTAGCGCGGCCAGTGGCTTTCCAGCAGCGCCACCAGGCGATTCCAGGCCTCGGGCATTAACTCTGCGCTATCAATTAGCGGCTGCATTTCCAGCACATCGAACGCTGGCAGCCGATAAGGGTCGCTCAGGGCCAAATGCGTTGATAGACGTTCGGCCAGCCCCGCGCAGGGCACGTAGCCTTGTGGCGATGGCTGCATACCAATCGTCCCACCGGTATAGAGCAGCAGTACGCGGGGCATGGGCACTCCTTTCTTTATTAATACAATCTAGATACTCACTTACTTAGCAGAGGCGCTTTCCAGTCGCTGTTTTAACGCTGCAGCCTCTTCAGGGTCCAGTTCCCAGGCTTTGGGATCCAAATCGAGATCTGGGTGCTGGTTAGCATCAAAAATCGGCTGTTTGATGCCCTGCCGACGCTGCACATCGAAGTCCTTCAAAATGCGCAGGCCACACTTGAACAGCAGAATCAGCGCAAACAGGTTAACGACCGCCAATAGCCCCATGGTGACATCCGCAAAACCGAATACGGTGCCCAAATCGGTGGTCGCGCCCCAGCACACCAGTAGCACAATGGCGACGCGGAAGGCGTTAAACAGATTCTGGTTGTCGCGACTGAAAAAGTTGAGGCTGTTCTCACCCAGGTAGTAGTTATAAAGAATCGTACTGAAGGCAAACAGCAGCAGTGCCAGGCTGACAAAGGTGCGGCCCCATTCGCCCACATGGTCGGCCAACGCTGCCTGAGTCAGGGCGATGCCCTCAACCCCAGCGCCCGCAGCAGGGTCGTATACACCGCTGAGTAGAATCAAAAAAGCCGTAGCAGAACAAATAATCACGGTATCGATAAAGACTGAAAACGCTTGCACGATGCCCTGGTTAGCTGGGTGCGGTACGTAAGCCACTGCCGCCACATTGGGCGCACTACCCAGACCCGCTTCGTTTGAGAACAGGCCACGTTTCAGACCCATCATGATTGCCGCGCCGATACCGCCACCAATCAGCGGTTCAAGGCCGAAGGCGCTTTTTACGATCAGCGTTATCACACCAGGGATTTCAGTAATATTCATGGCGATAACCAGCAGCGCAATGGCGATATAGCTCACCGCCATAAAGGGCACCAACACCTCGGAAATACGCGCAATACGCTTAATACCGCCGAAGATAATCAGTCCAACCAGCATGGCCAAGCCAATGCCGCTATACAGCACCGGCACGCCGAAAGCGTCACCGAAAGAGGTCGCTACCGAATATGATTGCAGCGCGGTAAACGCAAAGCCGAAGGTCAACAGCAGCAATACCGAGTAGAACGCTGCCAGCCAACGCCACTGCTTACCTAGCCCTTTAACGATATAGTACGCCGGGCCACCACGGTAAGTGCCATCACCTTCGGCCTCTTTATAGGTCTGTGCCAGGGTACACTCCAGGAAGCTGGTGGCCATGCCCATCAAGCCCACCAGCCACATCCAGAAAATCGCCCCTGGGCCACCCAGCGTAATCGCGACCGCCACACCAGCGATGTTGCCGCCACCTACTCGCCCGGCCACCGAAAGCACCAGCGCCTGAAACGAGCTTAAGTGACCGTGCTGGTTGCGTTTAAAGGCTTGGCCGGAACCCAGGATACGAAACATCTCACCGAAATAGCGAAACTGCACAAAGCGGGATGCAACGGTAAAACCGATGCCAACGCCCACCAGCAGCACTAGCAGAACCTTCCCCCAAAGGAGGTCATTGAGCATATCGAGCATGTGATTCTCTCCGCGTTTTTGTATTAGCGTTATGTTGGAATTCGCGTCGCTTTTTAAGATCGCGCGTATGTGATACGCGCCGCGGAGAACGTTTTACCAAGCGTGGGGCAGGATTAAATTTGGCGCAGCGGTGCAGTTGTATGCAGTTACTGCATCAGCGGGTGCACCAAAGTGCATCAGTCAGGCGATCAGATCTTCTCGGCAATGCGGTGGGCTAACTTATGGATAAAGGGGCCGCTGATAAAGGCGATGATCCCAGCGGCAGGCCAAGCAAGGAGCCATGCATGTATCCAAATAGCCACAAAATCGGAATGAGCACCGATATTCACGTAAGTCACCCACGCCGACATAATCAGTGAGAGGGTAAAAGACATCAGTAGCGCGAAAATAATTCTATGTTTCATGGGGCATCCTTAAGAGCATTATTTACCTGCGCCAAGGCTAGCAAATACCTATTACGGTAATATATGCCAATATATAAGAAACCATTTTACAGAATTGCAAAATGCGCAAACCGTCTTTGGATGATCTAAACATCTTCATCGTGGCTGCCAATCAGCACAGCCTTACCGCAGCGGCGGCAACGCTGAAGATGACTATTGCTACCGTGTCGCGGCGCATTAGTGCACTGGAGGCCACGCTAGGCGTAGAGCTACTCTATCGCTCAACCAAAGGGTTAACGTTAACGCCCCACGGCGAGTCGTATTATCGCGAGTGCGAGGAACTGGTGCTCGCACTTGATCAGCGTATTTTGGATCTGGATCAGGCACTACATAGCCTAAGCGGGCCGTTGAAGATTATGGCACCCGTCAATCTGGGCAGCGGGCCGCTAGATGTGTTTTGGCGACACTTTATTGATCGCTACCCTGAGATTGCACTGACGATCGAACTCGATAACAACGTGGTCGATATTCGCGACCATCAGGCGGATATTGCGCTTCGCTCTGGGCCACAAAAAGATTCAACCCTGATCCAGAAATACCTAGGCTATATAGAGCCGATTTTGGTGGCGTCAGCGACGATGAAGCATCCTTTGCCCGAGACAGTGGAGGAATTACAGGCTTGCCCGAGTGTGGCGGCCAAAATGTTTAGCGATTGGCAGTTGTTCCACCAAGCGGGTAGCCAGCACGCTTGTCATAAGAGCCACTTTCATATCAGTAACGATATGAATATTGTGCTAAACCTCACTAAATCGGGCGCAGGCGTCGCCTTAATGCCCGCCAGTATGGTCGCGAATAGCTTACAAACGGGAGAGTTAATACGGGTACTCCCTGAATGGCGGGGGCGCCACCGAGAGATCTTCTTGGTATGGCCCTACCGGCGTAGCCTTTCAGCGCGGGCAACGCTATTTCGCAGCGAGTTAATCGAATTTCTCAGCCACCAAAGCTGGTTCCACTCTGCTGGTTAGGCTGTCCGTTAGGAACAGACCTCATTAAACAACGGTCAGGTTTCTGCGTTAATATCTTTTGTCACAGATAATGGCTGAAACGGGCCAGTTATTTCACTGGCTTGAATAGAGTCTAAAAGTTCCTTCCTGATAGCCTCCAAGTCAGCAATTCGGTCTTCGATTTTGGTTAATCTTTGACGCTGTGTTGCAATGGTTTCCGGACAAAAAGCTGCCCCTTCTTTCAGCCGCATACACTCCGGAAACGTACTGATTTCTTTAAGGTTGAACCCACTATTAATCAGTCGTTGTACCTGCCTGACCTGTGTGATTGCTATAACAGAAAACACCCGATAGCCATTTTCTGAACGCGAAGAATTAAGCAGCTCATGTGCATCATAGTGCCGGATCGAGCGGATGCTGACACCCGTTTCCCGAGAAAGCTGACCAATTTTGAGCGGCGATTTAACACTACTTTTCTTCAAGACCACCTTCTCCCTCATTGAGTACTTGACCCTAACACCAATGTCACAGTTTACGCTCACCTCTACCAACTAACCAAGAGGTATTAAGGATGTCTGTGTCCAAGTTCTATCGCGCGTTTTTTACATTAATGGCTGCAAGTCTATTGCTAGCGTTTTCATTAACGGCGCCTGCAGAAACAATCCAATACGAGGTGGCCTCAACCGACGGTATTTCAATTGCCGTGCAAGAATCCGGTGATCCTGACGGGCAACCGATTGTCTTCATTCACGGGTATCTGGGCAGCCATCTCAATTGGCAGCCACAGGTCAATAGCGAGCTTCTGCAGAAATATCGGCTCATTACTTATGACCTTCGCGGACATGGTTTATCCGGCAAACCAGAGGAAGCCACCACTTACAGCGATGGGCGCCGTTGGGCAGATGACCTTGCAGCGGTCATCCAAGCCACAAACGCCCGGCAGCCCATACTGGTAGGCTGGTCATTGGGAGGCGCTGTCATTTCTAACTATCTAAACTATTACGATGACCGTGATATTAGCGGTGCAGTGTATGTTGATGGCGTCGTCGAACTAAATGCGGAACTGATCACTGCTCATCCTGAAATTTATCAGGATATGGTCTCTGAAAACCTGAAAACCAACTTAGAGGCGACGCGTGCTTTCTTACGTCTGTGCTTTGCCCAACAGCCAGAAAGTGCCACTTTTCAGCTACTATTGGCGAATGCAGCACTAGCTTCCTGGGATATGAAAGAGAACGTTCTGTCCATGAGCGTTTCACTCGCAGGGCTTGGCAGAATAAATAAACCTATCCTGATGTTGTATGGCGAAAAAGATGCGTTGGTTCAGGTAGATGCGTCAATCAACAGGGCTAAAGAAGTGAATCCCAATGTTGAAACACTCATCTATGAGAACTCAGGACATGCGCCTTTTATAGAGGAGAGCGCCCGATTCAATCAAGACTTGGCAACCTTTATTGAAGACATGCTTCACTAAAGACTACGCATAGCAGTAGCCGGGCCATTAAACAGTGACTCTAACCACTAAGTTTATGGCCCAAACAAGTTTACAACTACTTGTTTAAACCCGCTCTCGCCGCTCGCGCTGCATGAAGCTTTTTATAGCTTTCAATCAAGCGCTGGTGGCGTTCAAGGCCATCAAGCTGCATGTTGGTAGGCGTTAGGCCGTGGAAACGTACCTCACCACTCACCGAGCCAACCACCGCCGCCATGGTCGCTTCACCGAACATGCGCTGGAAGTTGTGCAGGTAGTCTTCAAGCTCTAGTTCATCATCCAGGACAATTTCCAGCACCGCGTTCACCGCTTGATAAAACAGGCCGCGCTCGACGGTGTTGTCGTTGTACTGCAGGAACATTTGCACACAGTCCAGCGCTTCTTCGTGACGCTCTAACGCCAAATAGACCAGCAGCTTCAGCTCCAGAATGGTCAGTTGGCCCCACTCGGTGTTCTCGTCGAACTCGATACCGATCAGCGTAATGATATCGGCATGATCGTCCATCTGGCTCTCTTCCAGCCGTTCGACAAGATCGGTGAGCTGATCGTCATCCAGGCGGTGCAGGTTGAGAATATCCTCGCGGTAATCCAGCGCCTTGTTGGTGTTATCCCAGATCAAATCCTCGATCGGATACACCTCGGAGTAGCCCGGCACCAGAATGCGGCACACCGGCGCGCCTAGGTCTTCATGCACGGCCATATATACTTCGGCGCCCAGGTCTTCAAAGATACCGAACAGCGTCTCGGCTTCTTCCTCGTTGCTGCCGGAGAAGTCCCACTCGCTGAACTCAAAGTCGGGCTTGGCGCTAAAGAAACGCCAGGAGACCACGCCCACCGAGTCGATAAAGTGCTCAACGAAGTTGTTCGGCTCGGCAACTGTCTGGGAGTTAAAAGTGGGCAGCGGCAGGTCGTTCAGACCCTCGAAGCTGCGTCCCTGCAGCAGCTCGGTCAGGCTGCGCTCTAGCGCCACTTCAAAGCTTGGATGGGCACCGAAGGAGGCAAACACGCCGCCGGTGCGCGGGTTCATCAAGGTGACGCACATGACCGGGAACTGCCCGCCCATGGAGGCATCTTTTACCAGCACCGGGAAGCCCTGTGCTTCCAGGGCTTTAATGCCTTCTACGATACTTGGGTACTTGGCTAACACTTCCTGCGGTACATCCGGCAGGGTTAGCTCCTGCTCGAGGATTTCCCGCTTTACCGCCCGCTCAAAAATTTCCGACAGGCACTGCACCTGGGCTTCCACCAGCGTATTGCCCGCGCTCATGCCGTTACTCAGGAACAGGTTTTCGATCAAATTGGAGGGGAAATAGACCGTTTCGCCGTCGGATTGGCGTACAAACGGCAGCGAGACGATGCCCCGATCTTCACGGCCCGAGTTAGTATCAACCAGGTTGGAGCCGCACAGCTCGCCTTCCGGGTTGTAGATCGCCAGGCAGTGCTCGTCGAGAATCTCATCGGGCAGCTCGTCGTTCGGCCCTGGCTTGAACCACTTCTCATTGGGGTAGTGAACGAATTCGCTATTGGCAATCTCTTCGCCGAAAAACTGATCGTTATAGAAGAAGTTGCAGCTTAAGCGCTCGATAAACTCGCCCAATGCCGAACACAGCGCACTCTCTTTGGTCGCACCTTTGCCGTTGGTAAAACACATTGGCGAGGCCGCATCACGGATATGCAGCGACCAGACGTGGGGCACGATATTACGCCAGGAGGCGATCTCGATCTTCATGCCCAGATCCGCCAGAATCGCGCTCATATTAGCGATGGTCTGCTCCAGCGGCAGGTCTTTGCCCTCAATATAGGTGCTGCTACCTTCTGGCGCGCCTATCAACAGCGCCTGGGCGTCTTCGTCGATGTTCTCTACCGTCTCGATCTGGAAATCAGGGCCGGTTTGCACCACTTTCTTAACCGTGCAGCGATCAATGGAGCGCAGAATGCCCTGGCGATCCTTCTCGGAAATATCTTCTGGCAGCTCGACCTGGATTTTAAAAATCTGCTTATAGCGATCTTCCGGGTCGACGATGTTGTTCTGGGAAAGACGGATATTTTCGGTAGGGATATCCCGCGCGTTGCAGTACACCTTGACGAAGTAGGCGGCGCACATCGCCGATGAGGCCAGGAAGTAATCGAACGGGCCAGGCGCCGAGCCGTCCCCTTTATAGCGAATCGGCTGGTCGGAGATAACGGTAAAATCGTCGAACTTGGCCTCCAGACGGAGGTTGTCGAGATAGTTAACTTTGATTTCCATGAGCGGGCGTCCGGGGTAATGAGTGTGCCTGGGCCGTTAAATACTTAAGCCGGTAGGCGAATGGCAGCCATTATCCAGTTTTTTACCCGTTTCGTCTTGGGGAGTCTCTCGAATCGCCTACCCTAAGCTGGGTAAGAACAGCAGCGCTTGCTCTAAGGCATTTAAGAGATTATTTCAGTAGAGGCAGGAGTTACTGTGCTTGCATCATACGCTCTGCCTCAGCTTCGCTAACCCCGAGCATCAGTAAAATCTGGCGTTGCGTGGCTATCAACACCTGCTTTCGCTCCGCCTCTCCCGGCAAACTTTTGGCAATGGCGACAGCGCCTACCAAGGAGGCCAATATGACCCGGGATTTATCAGCAATCGCTTTACGGTCAGTGGCAAAGGGGAGTTGCTTCAGCTTACTCAGCGCTATCAACCGGGTTTCAAGCATCTTTTTCATACTCATATATGACGCTTCAAACAGGGTGCGGATTTCTGCTTTTTCACTGCCTATTTCGTTGAACAGTACCGCTTCAGGCCCTGGCCTATGCTTAGCTTCCAACTCTTGAAGATTACAATAGTTGGCGACTAATTCGGTAAGGTGTTGTAACGAAAGCGGGCCTTTTACCAATCTAGCCGCCCGGCTGTTATCAATGGTCAGGCGAACAGACTCATGGTAAAGAGCCTCTTTTGAAGCGAAATGGGCATAAAAGGCGCCGTGGGTCATCTTCGCTAGCTTCATGATCTGGCCAATCGATACCTTTTGAAACCCATTGCGGCTGAATAGCTCTGTCGCCGAAGCCAAAATGCGCTCTTTGGTTTTCGATTTATGGCTCTTGAGATAAGGCATATCTACCTCGTCGTAGGTCAGCTAGGGTTTGTACGAAAAGTTGGTGAGCGAAGACTAGACAAGGCAAAAATCAACGAGAAAGCGGAGTTTACGGGGTGTAAATGAGCATTTCGAGGCGATTTTTAACGCAGTATTGTCGAGCGCAGGCAGTTTTCGTGCAAAGCCTAAATATTATCTTGATCATATACTGCCCCTTGCTAGGGTGACCATATCAATAAATTAGGAGTCACTATGCACTCACCTATCGTGATTACCGGCATGGGCATGGTCAGCCCGCTAGGCAACAGCGTCAATACAAGTTGGCAGCGACTGGTTAACGGCCAGTCGGGCATCAGCACCATTGACCGCTTTGACACCAGCAATATCCCGATCAAAATTGCCGGGGTGGTGCCGAGCATTAGCCATGACCCCAGCGGCGGAATTGACCTGAATGAGATAGCCGACCCCAAAGAGCAGCGCAAAATGGATCTGTTCAGCCTTTATGCGTTAGCGGCAGCCCATGAGGCACTCTCACAAGCCAACTGGTTCCCCGTTGAGCAGGCGCAAAAACGCCGAACGGCCACCATTATTGGCTCTGGCATTGGCGGCTTCCCGACCATTACCCAAGCGCAAAAAACACTTGCCGAGCGCGGCCATCGCAAGCTCTCACCCTTCACGGTGCCCGCCTTTCTGGCCAATTTGGCGGCTGGTAATCTTTCCATTCGTTATGGCTTTCAAGGCCCTCTGGGGTGCCCCGTAACGGCTTGCGCAGCGGGGCTTCAGGCGATTGGCGACGGTATGCGCATCATCCGCAATGGCGAAGCCGATGTTGCCCTCGTCGGCGGCGCCGAGGCGTGTATTGATCCCCTTTCACTGGCCAGCTTTAACGCCCTAAAGGCCGTTTCCACAGAAGCAGACGCTTCTGAACGCGCATCAAGGCCTTTTGATAAAGCCCGGAACGGTTTTGTGATGGGGGAGGGCGCTGGCGTTATGGTGATCGAAACGCTTGACCATGCGATTGCGCGGGGTGCCACGCCGTTAGCGGTGATTAGCGGCTACGGTACCAGTGCGGATGCCTACCATCTAACGGCAGGGCCAAAGGATGGGGCTGGCGCCGCTGCAGCGATACACGCGGCGCTGGACATGGCTAACCTTACCTCTGATGCTATTGATCATATCAATGCCCACGCCACCTCTACGCCCGTTGGCGACCGGGCTGAAATTGCCTCTTTGCGTAATGTATTCGGTGAGCGCTTGCCCGCTATTCCTATTTCGGCCACCAAAGCCGCCACAGGCCACCTTTTAGGTGCAGCGGGGGGCATAGAGAGTATTTTTTCTGTATTGGCCGTCAATACGCAGACACTGCCACCTACCATCAATCTTGAGCACTGCGATGCGGATATGCAGGATTTAACCTTCGTCACGGCAACTCATCATAAGCACATTACCCAGCATGTCTTGTGCAACGGGTTCGGTTTTGGTGGCGTCAATGCAGCGCTTATCATTAGCAGTATGGAACGTTAATGGCGAAAGTATATAAACCGATCTGCCGTCAGCCATCATCCTGATTGACGTAAAAACGGCAGCGCTTCCTCAAGCAATATTTCAGGGGTTTCCTCGGCAATATAGTGACCGCAAGGAAGCGCTTTGCCTTCTACATCGGTGGCCACTTTTTGCCACTCGCCGAGCGCATCAAAACAGGCTTCAATAGCCCCTTCAGCGCCCCACATCACTTTTAACGGGCAGGTGAGTTTTACCCCCGCATCGATATCCGCCTGATCATGCGCCAAATCAATCGTGGCGCTGGCGCGGTAGTCGCCGCAAATACCGGTGGCAGTACCAGGGAGAGATAAGCAGCGCTCGTACTCAGCCAACGCTTCTGGGGAGAAAGGCGCCATGCCGGCACTACGGGCTCCCATCACACTTTTAAGGTATTGAGCGGGGTCGCTCTTGATCAACATTTCCGGCAATGGCTGGGGACGAATCAGGAAGAACCAGTGCCAGTAACTGCGCGCAAAGGCCTCCGTGGTGCCGCGGTACATGGCAAGCGTCGGAGCAATATCAAGCAGCACCATGCGCTCGACGCGCGCCGCGTGGTCAACCCCTAAACGGTGGGCTACCCGCGCACCGCGATCATGGGCAAGCACCTTGAAGCGCTCAAAGCCGAGCGCGCTCATCAGCTCGGCCATATCGTTGGCCATAGCGCGTTTGGAATAATTGATGTGCTCAGGGTCATCGTCGGGTTTACTGCTGTCGCCGTAGCCGCGCAGATCCGCCGCTATCACCGTGAAGTGCTGGGCGAGCTCTTCCGCGACTTTGTGCCAAATTACATGGGTCTGGGGGTGGCCGTGAAGCAATAGTAACGCAGGCCCACTGCCGCCCTGGCGAAACGCGATCTCGACGCCGTTAACCTGGCGCTGCAATTTTTCAAACCCATGAAACATGGCGTACTCCTGGTTTGCTGTAAACGCTTTTGCTGTGCCTATTAGTAATGTAGCTATCTATTATATAGCATAGCTTTTTACGCCAGGGAGCCGCGACGGCAAGTGGGAAAGCATTGCACTCTTTAGCACAAAGCATCACATTAGGCGGCCACGACACCAAGAGAAACGAGTCACTCCATGCATGACGATTTCGTGGCCAACCTGCGCCTGCTCTGCAGCTACTATCCGTCAATTGCTGAGGTATGTCGTCGTTTAACGATTAACCGTGCTCAGTTTAACCGCTACCTGAGTGGGCGTTATCACCCCAGCCACGCCGCTCTTCAGCGTATTTGCCACTTTTTTGGCGTTAGCGCGGAGGACATCGCGCTCCCCCATCACGATTTTCGTGCCCTAGTACAAACCGGCCAGCTCAATAGGGATGCAACCCCTGCAACGCTGCCTTGGCCTAACGCGCTGGTTCAGCGCGGCAGCGAAGGCATGGAGCGCTATATAGGCCGCTACTTTGAGCTTTATCACTCCATGTCCCGGCCGGGGCAGCTAATGCGTACCTTGGTTTGCCTGGAACAGCGTGAGGGCGGCGTGGTTTATCAGCGCACCGAGCGGATGCAAACCACTCCCGGCGCCCGCTCATGTCACAACCGCTATGTGGGCACCGCGGTGAAACTTGCAGATCGGCTCTTTTTAATCGATCACGAAACCCTTAACGGTCATGAGATCACTCAGACGATTCTATTTCCGAGTTTTCAGAGCCAGGTGACGCGTTTAACCGGTCTGAAAATGGGCGTGGCAGATAACAGCGAGCGCATGCCCTGCTGTGTTCGGGTGGTGTATCAGCGCCTGGATGAACAGGTCAGCCTACGCGAAGCGCTGGCCCAGTGCGGATTAATAGCCCTGAATGACCCTTCACTCGATGATGCCTTAATAGCCGCAACCCGAAACGATGTGGCCGCTGAAGAGCATCACTTCCGTGCTCGCCACTAGTGAGTAGCGAGAAAAGCATTAAGGCGATGACACCAGCACCTGCTGAAACAAGATCGTTTCAAAGTGCACCATGGGTTCGACGGACTTCAACGTCTTGGCACGTAGAATAGCGCCTTCCCAACCGGTAAGAATAAAGCTGGCAAGGGCTTCCGGCGTGGTGTGGATGGCGATGTCTCCTTGCGCCTGGGCATCTTTCAGGCAGTGCACGAAGCGTTGCTCCCAGCGCTGAAAGACGAGATTTAGCGCATCACGGAAGGTATCACTCTGGCCCGATAGTTCTTGGCCCAGGTTACCAATCAAACAGCCCGTGGCATGGTCGCACTCGTGCATATGCTCACGCCCTGCCGCGAAATAACGTCTTAGGCGTTCGAGTGGAGGCGTGTCACTATCTTCCAGCAGCGCTACCAGTGTTTCATCATAGCGGTTGGCAAAGCGTTCGATCACCGCCAGCCCAAAATCTTCTTTGCTGGAGAAGTAGTGATAAAAGGAGCCTTTAGGCACACCGCAGGTTTTTAACACGGCATTAATGCCCGTCGCATTATAGCCTTGCTGACTAATCAACTGGGCGCCACTATCGATGAGTTTGTCACGGGTTGCGTTGTTTTTCATAATCTTAAAGTAGACCAGTCAGTCTATTGCTTTCAAGTGAAAGAAACAAAAGAGAGAACCAAGTGAATAAAAGCCAAGTTAAGCTAAAACCAAACCAGCGGATACCAAGCTAAGTGGCAGTTGCATGTTATTTGCACATTGTTTGACTAATGGCTGCTTAACGATGCGCGATGCTAGCATCATACGCTTATTTTTCTGGAATTTTCGCTCCCAATGGATGACGCGCGGTAATGACTCTTTCTCGCTATGACCTTACGCATCAACATGGCCGCATTCGTTTAGGTGCCGTGGTTGCATTATTGATTTTTGTTGCCACATTGGCGCTGGCATGGTGGATTATTACCCAGCCGCCGCGTATAGAGCGTACCCCACCGCCTGAGCCTCTGCCTAGTGTGGTCGATGTTGTCACGGTGAACGCTAGTGCCCAGGCGCCGAACTTATACGGTTTTGGCCGTGTTGAAGCAGAGCAGGAGACCATGCTGGCCAGCCGCGTGGCGGGACAGTTGGAGCGTTTCGCTGATGGCGTTGTACCCGGTCAGGTGGTCGAGCAGCAAGCCCCAGTGGCCTATATTGACCAAGCCGATTTACAGCTAGCCCTGGAAGATGCCGAGGCGCAGCTAGCCAACGCCCAAGCGCAGCTAGCACTTGAGCAGGCAGAGCAGCAGCGGGCCCGTAGTGAGTACGAATCCTTTGGCCGCCAGCTCTCTGCCGAACGGCGGGCGCTGGTACTGCGCGAACCGCAGTTGCGCCAAGTCCAGTCTCAGGTCACACAAGCGCGAGTGGCACGCGACCAGGCCGCGCTCAATGTGCAGCGCGCCACCCTCACCGCACCCTGGCGAGCCATGGTGCAAGAACGCTTGTTAGGCGCCGGTAGCCTGCTCAGCCAAGGAACAGAAGTGCTGCACCTTGTGGGTGTCGAGCAATTTTGGGTGCGCGCCTCGCTACCCGGCGAATGGACTGAGTGGTTGGAAGCGGGCACTACCGTCACCTTAACCAGCCGCGGCTGGCCCGAAGGCGCCACGCGCCAAGGGACACTGGTCTCGATGCTGCCTAGCCTGGAAGAGAATGGCCTGCAGGCTCAACTGTTGATCGCCGTTAACGACCCGCTCGCCCTAGAGACCGACGGCCCTGCCCTGCGCCTGGGTGATGTTCTGCGCGCCTCATTTCAACCGGCTATTCAGGAGCAGCTTATTTCTCTGCCGTCTGCGGCTCTGCGCCCAGGCGACGTGGCGTGGCGGGTAGATGAGGAAAATCGCCTGCGTCGAACGCCGGTCACCCTGGCTTTCCGCGGTGAAGATGACGCTTTGATTCGTAGCGGTTTGGAAACCGGCCAGCAGGTCGTCACCGCGGGCTTGGCTCAGCCCCGGGAGGGTCAGCTAGTACGCATCCGCCGCCCCAACGACACCCCGGCTCAAGCGGAAGACGAACCGGGAGATAAGTCATGAAAGTGCCACGCGGCCCGTTAGCTTGGATGGTGGATCACGGGGTAGCCCCCAACTTACTGATGGTGCTGTTTATCGTCGGCGGTCTAATGGCCTCGCTGGCGATTAAAAAAGAAGTGTTCCCCGAATTCGATACCGAAATCGTTCAAGTTACTATCAGCTACCCCGGCGCCACGCCGGAAGATGTGGAGCAGAGCCTGCTGCTACCGATGGAAGCCGCCATTGCCGATGTAGAAGGCATTGATGAGCTGACCGCTACCGCCAGCGAAGGCAGCGCCAGCGTCAACGCCACGCTGATTGACGGCGTGGATGTGATGCGCGCCTATCAGGATATTCAACAGGCGGTAAACGCCATCACTACCCTGCCCAGCGCTGCCGACCCGCCACGCTTTACCCTTGCTGGGCGCTCTCGCAGCGTGTTGAGCCTGCAGGTCTACGGCCCAGTCGGCCTGGAAGCACTCCACGACGCGGCCGAAGATGTACGTGGCGAGCTCCAAGCCACCTCCGGCATTTCCCGTGCGGAGCTATCCGGCAACCGTGAGCGGGAGATTCAAGTCTACCTGGACGAAGAGGCCATTGAGCGCTATGGCCTCGACCACCAAGAATTGGCCAGCCGCATCGCCGAAGAGGCGTTAGACCTTGCCAGCGGCCAGCTCACGACGGCCGAAGGCGAATGGCTGATTCGCTATCAGGGGCGGCGTAACAGCGCCGAGGCCTTTGCCGAACTGCCGATTCTGACCAGCACCCAAGGCACGCCCATCACGCTTGGGAATATCGCCGAGGTCAGCGATGGCTTTGCCGAAACAGACCGCGAGGAGTTTTATAACGGCCAGCCCGGCCTCTCTGTGGACGTTTACCAGATTGGCGACCAAACCCCGACCAGTATCTCGGAAGCGGTCAACGGTGAGCTTGAGCGCCTGCGCGCGAGCCTGCCCGAAGGCGTCAGTCTGGACATTTCCCGTGATAGTTCAGAAGTATACGAAGACCGCCTCAGTCTACTGCTAAAAAATGCCTGGATGGGGCTAGCGTTGGTATTGGTACTGATGGCGCTGTTTTTGGAAGCGCGGTTAGCATTCTGGGTCACCCTGGGCATTCCAACGGCGTTTCTCGGCGCGATGCTGTTTCTGCCCTGGATCGGCGTCTCGCTCAATATGATGTCGATGTTCGCGTTTATTATCGCCCTCGGGATTGTCGTCGATGACGCCATTATCGTTGGCGAGAATATCTACAGCTACCGTGAAGAGGGCTATTCGCTGCGCGATGCGGCGGTCAAAGGCGCCAGCGAAATCGCCACCCCGCTCACCTTTGCGATTCTTTCCAATATCGTCGCCTTCCTGCCGCTACTGTTTTTACCCGGCTTCTTAGGGCTGATTTTTGCCACTGTACCGGTGGTCGTTGTCACCGTCTTTTTAATCTCCTGGCTGGAAGCCCTGGTCATTCTGCCCGCTCACCTGGCACATAGCCGTAAACCGCGCCAAACCCCGGCGTGGCAGCGCCCCCTTGAAGCGCTGCGCCAGCGGCTTCAGGGCGGCTTGCACCACTTCACCTACCGCCAGTTCGAGCCGTTTCTGCAACGCGCCCTTAACCAACGCCTGCTGAGTATTTCACTGGGCATCGCGATTCTGCTCATCGCGCTCTCGTGGGCGATGAGCGGGCGGCTGGGCTTTTCGCTAATGCCACGGGTCGAATCGGATCAGGTGCAGGCCACGGTCACCCTACCCATTGGCAGCAATATCAGCGTTAGCCGCGAGCTAAGCCAACAGCTACTCGACGCCGCCGAGGCCCTTAGCGAGCGCGAAGAGACCCTCAGTTTTAGCAGTTCACGCAGCCGCCTGGACGGCGAAAGCCTGGAAGTACGCTTGGATATTGCCAGCGAGAGCCTGGAAGCTTGGCCACCCTCACGGATCGCCCGCGAGTGGCGTGATCTCACCGGCGATCTGCTTGGCGCTCAGTCGGTACGTTTTGAAGCCGATGTCGGCGGCCCTGGTAGTGGCGCGGCGCTCAGCCTGCGACTCTCCCACCCGGACACCCAGGTACTTGAAGCCGCCGCCGAACGGCTAGCGGAAACACTGGGCGGCTACGGACTCACGGATATCGACAGCGGGCTGGGCGACGGCAAACCGCAGTTAGAGATGCGACTTTCTGCCGAGGGCCGCGCCCTGGGACTCACGGGTAATAACTTAGCCCAGGCCCTGCGCGGCCCGCTCCAGGGCGCCACCGCGCTTGAGCAATACGTAGGGCGCAGCGAAATCAGCGTTGAGGTGCGTTTGCCCAACGATAATCGCGACAGCTTGAACGAGCTTTACCGCATGCCGGTGCGCACGCCCGATGGGCTGAGTGTACCGCTATCGCGGGTCGCTGACATTACCATCAGCCAAGCCTCCAGCAGCCTTGAACGCATTAACGGGCGGCGGATTATTACCGTCACCGCCGACTCGGAAAGTGATCTAGCCATCAATCAAGTGCTTGCCACGCTACAGGAAGAGGAGTTCCCCAACCTGGAAGCAACCTGGCCAGGGCTGGAAGTCAGCATGGGCGGTCGTCAGCAGGACACCGCCGACAACCTGGCCACGCTAAAAACCTCAATGTGGTTAATGATTGCGGCGCTCTATGCCCTGCTCGCTATTCCCTTCAGAAGCTATCTACAGCCGCTGTTGGTGCTGGCCGCGATCCCCTTTGGCATTGTCGGCGCCGTCGCTGGGCATATGATCATGGGCTTCGGGCTTTCAATTATCAGCCTGCTGGGGATGCTCGCGCTCTCCGGTGTGGTGATTAACGATGCACTTGTGCTGATCGACTACGCCAACCGCAAACGCCGCGAAGGCATGGCCCCCCGGGAAGCCATTGTGGCGGCGGCCACTCGCCGGTTACGGCCAATTATGATGACCACGCTGACGACCTTTCTCGGCTTGGCGCCAATGATTTTGGAAACCTCGCGACAGGCGCGCTTTATGATCCCCATGGCAATTTCGCTAGGTTTTGGCATGCTGTTCGCCACGGTTATCCTGCTGATCCTGGTGCCCTGCCTATATCTGGGTATGGAGAATGTTCGCGAACGGCTCAGCGCGCCGCGCCAGCCTGATCCAACCAAAAAAGAGCCTCGCCAAACAGAGGGAGTCCGCTGATGGCCTTACTAACCGCCATACGTCAATGGCGACCCTCCCGGCTAGGGCTCAAGCTGTTTGTGATTATTCTCAGCGTCAATGTGGCGATTTCAGCCAGCATGTTTCTGGCCGTCTCTTACAGTATTGACCGCGGCTTTCTCGACTACCTCAACCAGGCCCAGGAGCGCCGCGCCACATTGCTGGCTGACGGACTCGTCACGCGCTGGGAAACTCAGCAAAGCTGGGAGTGGCTGGAGCAGTCACCGGAACGCTGGCCATTTATTGTCCGCTTTGAACTGGGTCAGGAGCACCGCGACCGACCTTCCCCACTTGGCGAGGCGCGTGACTTCACCCTGCGCGCAGCGGATGGCCGTTTTGTAGTACCGCCCAGAAGTGGGCGGGAAGGCTCGGGCAGCTGGCATTGGCTGACACTGCATAGTGGTGATACGCATATCGGCTCGTTGGGTTTCCGACCTCCCCGAGAAATGATGGAGCGCATGGAGAGTCGCTTTCTGGAGCGACAGCAGCGCAACCTGGTGCTTATCGTGGTCTCCCTCTGCATTGCTTCACTGCTGTTGGCGGGCGGTCTCTCCTGGTGGCTGGGGCGGCGCACCCGAGCACTAGCGGGCGCCACGCTGCGCCTTACCGAAGGCGACTATCGCACCCGGCTGCCTGAACGTGGCCACGATGAGCTGTCGCGCTTGGCGCGGGATTTTAATGTGCTTGCCGCCACGCTGGAAGCTAGCCGCGATGCCCGCGCCCGCTGGGTATCTGACACCGCTCACGAGCTGCGCACGCCGCTGGCGGTGCTGCGCGGCGAGATCGAAGCCATGCAGGATGGCATTCGCCCGCTAAACCAGGAGAACCTAAGCTCCCTCGCCCAAGAGGTGGGACAGCTAGAGCGCTTAGTCGCGGATTTGCGCCTGCTGTCGCAGAGCGACGCGGGCGCGCTGGATATCCAGCTGGCGCCGATGGATCTAAGCGACTGCCTCGTCAGCCGCCTGGCCGACGCCGACCGCTGGTTAGTCGAAAGCGGGTTAACGCTGACCGAACAGATTGAACCTGGCATTATGATTCGTGGCGATGCCCAGCGCCTCCGCCAGCTGTGGAACAACCTGTTGGATAACAGCTGCGCCTATACCCAGCCGCCGGGTGAGCTACGCGTCACGCTTACCGCTCAGCAGGGAATGGCCGTCGTCATCTGGGAAGACAGTACGCCGGGCGTGCCGGAGGGTGAATTAGCCCGCTTGACCGAGCGGCTCTATCGCGTCGAAGGCTCCCGCAGCCGTGCCAGCGGCGGCAGCGGGTTGGGGCTCTCTATCGCCAGCGCCCTAGTCAATGCACACGGTGCAACGCTGACGCCCGCTAGCTCAACGCTAGGTGGGCTACGCTGGACGCTGCATTTTCCACTGTTAAAAACAGATTAATGTACCAAGCACTCATATTTAAATAGCCGTTAATCCACGCCTTCACGTTCACTGTTAAGCGAGTCTACCGCTATGTCGCACGCTACCTCTTTACTGATTGTTGAGGATGAACCGAAGATTGCCCGCCTCATGGCGGACTACCTAACCACGCATGGTTTTGAGGTGAAGACCCTAGGCCACGGCGATGAGGTAATGCCGTGGCTGGCGCAGCACTCCCCGGCGTTGGTGCTACTCGATATTATGCTGCCAGGCAAAGATGGCCTTACCCTAAGCCGGGAAATACGCCAGCAGTGGCCGGGCATTGCGATCATTATGGTCACCGCCAAGGTAGAAGAGGTTGACCGCTTGCTAGGGCTGGAACTGGGTGCCGATGACTACATCTGCAAACCATTCAGCCCCCGGGAAGTGGTGGCCAGGGTTAAGGCGGTACTTCGCCGCAGCCAAGCGGCGGCCGATGCCCCTGCTGAGGTGCAAAATGCACCGGTGGTACTAAACGAAGATGGCTGGCAGGCGCTTGCCCACGGGCAGGACTTAGGCCTGACGGCAGTGGAGTTCCAGCTGCTGCGGGTGATGATGCAGGCGCCGGGGCGAATCTTCAGTCGTGAACAGTTGATGGATCACATGTATCGTGACAATCGCATCGTCTCGGAGCGCACCGTGGACAGTCACATTAAAAAGCTGCGCAAGAAAATACACGAAGCGCTCCCTGAACTGGAAATTATCCGCTCGGTATACGGTGTAGGCTATAAGTATCAGCCGGAGGGGTAAGGCTATTAGCTAGGCGAGATACTCACCCTTATCAGCGTAAGCTAAAGTATCGTCTCAAACTGTCGATAACACTATTAGCCTGCTTAGAACCCATCTCCCTAAGCTAGCCTGTGCAGTCGCCATAGCGCCTGCTTTACATAGCCTTTCATACTATCGAGAGATTGCCATGACCATCTCTTTATCTACCGGAAGTGCCTCTTTAGATGCATATTCTTTACGTAGTGAGCCGTTAAGTGTCGAGAAAGTAACGACAACACCGGCCGCGTCGAACGCTGCCCCAAAGGAAGCCGATACCAGCATTCATTTGGATCTGTCACCCCTAGCCAGAGGCATCGCCTCTGCCTCAGAAAAGGCTGGCAATACCCAGGAAGCGAAGAACGCCAAAATTGATGAAAGTGATTTTCCAATGGAAATTAAGGAGCTACTAAAGCGAATTGTTGAATATAGAGAAAAATTAAAAGAGAAACAGCAGGAACTGGAAGATGTGATGCGCGACCAGTCCCTGAGCGATGAACAGCGCCAAGTAAAACTCGACGCTCTGCAACAAGAAATCAATAGCCTTAATAGTGCTCTTCAAGAAGCCATGGGCCAACTAAACAAACTTGTCGCTCAGATGGATCTTGATGATGGCGCTGTTATCGAAATGGTGTCGTTGGCCATGGCTTGATGAAGTTAGGGGGCATTAAGGATTGACCTGCCGATTAAGAAACGCGATGCCCGCTTCAATGGCGCCACCGCGCAGCAGGAAGCTTGTAATGTGGCCGCGCCAGCGCTGCAGATACAGCTCGCTTTCAATGTTGTTGTCCTGCAGTGCTTGGTAGAAGTCTGTGGCGTGATCCACCGGCACCAATTGATCCCACTTGCCGTGGAACAGAAAAAACGGCGGCGCCTGAGGGGTAATTTGCCGTGCGGGTGAGGCTAGGCGATACGCTTCGTTTTCTTCAGCGCGGGTACCGCCGATAAAATCGACGACCAAGCGGCCATCATCAAATTTGAGCAAATCACTCGGCAGCCCTCCAGCCAATACCGCGGCTAAACGGCTTTGCTCGCCACCGTAAGGTTCGGACAGCGGCCCTTCTGCTCCTGCCACCGCCAGTAAACTTACTAAATGCGCGCCAGAGGAAAACCCCACCCCTACAATGCGGCTTGTATCTACTTGCCACTCGTCGGCATTGCCGTGAATCCAGGCCATCGCCTGCTGCAAATCATGCAGTTGGCTAGGGAAGCGATACTCAGGCGCAAAACGGTACTCAATATTCACTGCCACGTAGCCTTGCCCGGCTAACTGCTCGGCGATGCCATGCATATCTTCTGGCGTACGATTGCGCCAGCCGCCGCCATGTACCACTAAGGCAGCAGGTCGCCGCACATCGCTCGGGTCGTCGGGGAGATAAACGTCAGCCATTAACGCCTGGGGCCACGCTTCTGGCGTGTACACTCTTGGCGCCAAGCGCGTAAAGGGCTGGGGGGCACGCAGCGCACTGCTCTCAACAGCGGGTTCACCTTGGCTAACGTGCTGGGCAGCGCTGCAGCCACTCAGCAATAATACAACCGCCCCTAGGCCAGTAGCACGGCGTAGGGTGGGAAGCACTCCATGCTGTTGCCACTCGCGAATTAGCTTGGTACGCGACATTATGCATCTCCTGGATAAATAGGTGACCCCTCACCTACCACTCTCAACGACTAACTACGACCTGCAGCAAGCCAATAAGATCATGATTGTTGCACACTATCTGCAAACGGTTTGCACGCCGACTGGTAATACTGGCATCGTCAACTCACCAGGAGAGAATTTATGAAAACTTCAAACGCCAGCAAAGTTTCAATTCGCCAACTGTTTGCCCCTGCCCTGCTAGCTATCGCCATTATGCCATTAGCGTTTACCGCTCAAGCGCATAGCCACGGTGACCATGAAGGCCAAGGCCCTAATCGCGAACGTATGGAAGAGCGCATGGAGGAGCGTCGCCAAGAGGTGTACGAGCGCGCAGATATCTCAGCAGAGAAGCAGGCTGAGCTCAATGAAGCACACGCCGAACATCGCGAAGCCATGCAGGCACTGCGTGAAGAGCATCACGCGCGGGTGGCCGAGATTCTCACCGAAGAAGAGCAGGAAGCGCTGCGCAATGCCATGCAAGAAGCCCATGAAGAGTATCGTGGCAAACATGGCAAGGGTGGCCACCACAGTGGTGATAGAGACGAGAGTGCTGACAGTGAATAAACGCGGGTAAATCATCAAAAATCGAGCCAACGCCCGGTATTCCCGGGCGTTTTTGCGTCTGCACGTTCGTCAGCGCATTGCTAACTTCACGCTAATTCAACTCAAATAGGGGGGCTTAACTTGAAGGAGGACGCTTAATCGCGTATTTTATTTGAACGTTCATTCAAAATAAAATCATCTTTCAACAACAGGAGTCCGCCTGCATGGCGAAAGACAACCCCACCCTCCCCTCCCGAGACCGCCTCAACCCCGTGGTTTTCCACGGCAGTGTGGCGGGTATTGTCATCTTCCTTGTGCTCACTATGCTGTTTACAGAGCAAGCCGGTGCCTTTTTTGATGCTGGCCTCGCTTGGGTAAGCAAAACCTTTGGCTGGTACTACATGCTCGCCATTGTGGCGTACCTGGTCTTCGTCATTGCGATTGGCATGTCGCGCTTTGGCAGTATCCGCCTGGGGCCTGATCACTCACGACCTGAGTTTTCGCTGCTCTCCTGGTCGGCCATGCTGTTCGCCGCGGGTATCGGTATCGACCTGCTGTTCTTCAGCGTTGCCGAGCCGGTTGCCCACTATTTGGCACCGCCGGATTTAACCCCGGAGAGTCAGGCAGCGATGCGTAACGCCGTCGTTCAAACCTATCTGCACTGGGGGCTCTCCGGCTGGGGGCTGTACGTGTTGATGGGTATGGCGCTGGCCTACTTTAGCTACCGTCACCGCCTGCCGCTGGCGATTCGTAGCGCGCTATACCCGATTCTGGGCAAGCGTATCCACGGCCCCATTGGTAACGCTGTCGACATTACAGCCGTGATCTCCACCGTGTTCGGCATTGCTACCAGCCTGGGTATTGGGGTGATGCAGCTCAATTACGGCCTTACCTATATGTTCGGCGTGCCGGAAACGCTCACCGTGCAGGTGATTTTGATTGTCTTGGTGGTGGTATTAGCGACGATTTCTGTGGTGACCGGCGTTGAAAAAGGCATTCGTCGCCTCTCTGAGTTCAACATGCTGTTGGCATTGGCGCTGATGCTGTTTGTACTCTTTTCAGGCGACACGCTTGTACTGCTGGATAAAGTGGTTAATAACGCCGGTGATTATTTATCGGGGTTTGTTGGTGCCAGCTTTGACACCTACGCCTTTGCCGATGAAGGCGCCCAAGAGTGGAAAATGTGGTGGACGATCTTCTTCTGGGGCTGGTGGATTGCCTGGACACCGTTCGTTGGTCTGTTCCTGGCGCGCATCTCCCGTGGCCGTACCATTCGTGAATTTGTCGCAGGCGCCTTGTTTATTCCGCTCGCCTTTATGATGGTGTGGATGTCGGTGTTTGGTAATAGCGGTATAGAGCTGGTGGCCAACCAAGGGGTTGTCGAACTGGGTGAGCAGGCACTTAACACCCCGCAAACCACGCTCTACACGCTGCTTGAGTACTACCCCTATGTAGGTCTTACCGCTGCGGTGGTCACCGTCTTGGGTATCGTGTTCTTTATTACTTCAGCGGATTCCGGTGCGCTTGTGCTGGCTAACTTCACGTCTATTTTGAGTGACGTCAACCACGATGCGCCGGTAAAACTGCGTATTTTCTGGTCGGCAGTCATCGGTTTGATCACTATTGCTCTGCTCATGGCCGGTGGCTTAAACGCACTTCAGAGCGCTGTCGTTATCACGGCACTGCCCTTCTCTCTGGTTATTTTCGCGGTGATGGTAGGCATGTATAAAGCGCTGAAACTGGAAGGTAGCAAAGCCGACGCGCGCCGTATGATTGCCGGTGGCGCTCCAGGCGGCGACTGGAAAGAGCGCCTGGATCGCGCCCTGGATACCTCTAACCGTGCCGGTGCCGCCGCGACGATTGAGCACTCTATTCGCCCGGCGATGACCCAATTTGCCCAGGAGCTTGAGAGCCGTGGCCAGACCGCCAATGTGACCGAAGAGCACGTTGAGGGCGAATCGCTACCTAACCTGATGCTCCAGGTCGACTTTGGCGAAGCGACCAGCTTTGTCTACCAAGTCTGCCCTCACCGCATGCGCACGCCGAGCTTTATACCGGCGGACGATGACTTTTATGTGCGTCTGGATGTGTACCTGGCAGAAGGTGGACAGGATAAAGACCTTAACGGCTATACCCGTGGTCAGGTAATTGGTGATTTAGTAGCCGAGTATGAGCGCCACCTGCACTTCCTGACGCTGGCGGGTCAGCAGATGGGCCATGTGCAGGCAATGCCTGGCACCATCGGCGAACCGCCGGAAGACTCGCAGATGTAACGGCGTTAGCGTTTAATCTAAAAGACGAATCCCGGCCTGCGTGCCGGGATTTTTTCACTGCCTCCTAATCAACCTAGGCTGCTCATTTCCTCACAAAACCAACCTCACAGTGCTGCCAATCCCCCCTCTTGACGCCTCAGCCCCCAAGAACCAAAATGAATGACATAATTCGATTACCTTGGATCAATCATGAATTACCAAGCGCATATTGAGATCACATCAGGCAAAAGAAGCGGAAAGCCTTGTGTGAAGGACACTAGAATATCCGTATACGATGTATTGGGCTGGCTTGCAAATGGCATGTCTACAACGGAAATTCTAGAAGACTTTCCAGAGCTGAGCGCAGAGCAAATTTACGCTTGCTTGGCCTATGCAGCTGATCGTGAACATCACCTGACAGTTATACCTGCAGCGTGAAGCTACTTCTTGACCAAAATCTCTCTTATCGTCTGGTTAAGCATCTGGAAGAGTTCTTCCCTGGCAGTAATCAGGTCTCGCTATTGGAGCTGGGCGCAGCACCGGATAAAACGATATGGCGCTACGCAAAGGATAATCAATACGCTATTGTCACGTTAGACGCAGACTTCCATGAATTCAGCCTGTTATGGGGCGGCCCTCCACTAGTTATATGGTTAAAATGTGGGAACCAACCGAAAAATGTGATTAAAGAAATCCTGCTGAGTAACAGACAAGCAATAAAGCAGGCATTCAGCGATCCAGAGGTATGGTGCGTGGAACTCTACAGCTAATGACTAACAGCTTTCCTTCTCTTCTTTATATCTACGACTGATACAAACCGCCCTCCTCTTACCCAATGTGAGAATACGAGCTTCGTCTCACCCAGCTATTTTAGCCATCTATGCCAATAGCCAGTTGTGCAAATTTCACCGCAGGGGTAGCGTAATGGCTTGTTTTCCCTATTCTTAGGAGACGGCCCCATGTCCCGTGCCCATCGCTCTTCGGGTTACGTTTTTCCGCTGCCTGGCAGTGCGTTAGTAAACGCCTGGCGGGAAGGGTATACGTTGGCCAAATTAAAGCGCGATGTGATGGCCGGGCTTACGATTGGCGTGGTGGCAGTACCGCTTTCCATGGCGCTGGCAATCGCCACGGGCGTGCCACCCCAGCACGGGCTCTACACCGCTATCGTGGCGGGCGCTGTGATCGCCTTAACCGGCGGTTCGCGGTTTAATATCTCCGGCCCCACCGCCGCTTTTGTGGTGATTCTGTTTCCCATCGTGGCCAACCACGGCCTGGGCGGGCTGCTGATTGCCACGTTCATGGCGGGCGCTATCTTGGTCGCGCTGGGGCTTTCGCGGCTGGGCAGCCTGATTCAGTACGTGCCCTACCCAGTGATTCTCGGCTTTACGGCGGGTATTGGCGTGGTGATTGCGCTGCTGCAACTGCCTGACTTTCTTGGTTTGGCCGGGGTCGAGCTAGGCGATAGTACGCTGCATAACCTAATGCTGATTGGCCAAGCGCTGCCCAGTCTGTCGCTGGCGGAGGTCAGCGTGGGACTTATCACCTTGGCGACGCTGTTAATCTGGCCCCGCCTGAATACGCCCGTACCTGCGCCGCTGGTAGGTTTGGCGGTGGGTACACTGGCGGCCGCACTGCTGCTAATGAGTGGCGTTGAAGTCGATACCATCGCTTCACGCTTTAGCTGGGAGTTCGAGGGTGAGAGCGGCAGTGGCATTCCCCCCTTTGCGCCCAGCTTTACCGCACCTTGGCATTTCCCCGGTGCTGATGGCACCCCACTTGAGATCAACTTTGCGCTGATACAAGCACTGCTTGGCCCGGCATTGGCAATCGCGTTACTGGCAGCCATTGAGTCGCTGCTGTGTGCCGTAGTAGCGGATGGCCTAACCCGCACCCGCCATGATCCTAACGCCGAGCTAATTGGCCAGGGGCTGGGCAATCTGGTGGTTCCCTTCTTCGGCGGCATTACCGCCACAGCGGCCCTGGCTCGCACGGCAACCAATATCAAAAGCGGGGCGTTTTCACCGGTTGCAGCGGTCGTTCACTCCCTGGTGGTGCTGCTTGCCGTGGTGGCACTGGCGGGCGTTCTGGGGTATGTGCCCATGGCGGCGCTGGCCGCCCTGCTGTTTATCATCGCCTGGAATATGAGCGAGGCGCGCCACTTTGTACATACGCTGAAAAGCGCCCCCGCCAGCGACGTCTCAGTGCTGGTGATCTGCTTTGCCCTGACGGTGATTTTCGACATGGTGATTGCTGTGGCCGTGGGTATTGGCCTGGCTGCCGCACTGTTTATCCGCCGTATGGCACAGCTCACTCATACCCAGCGCCTGGCGGCACCCAACACCGACGAGCACTTCCCGCCGGAAGTGGCGCTTTATAAGATAAGCGGCCCGCTGTTTTTTGGCGCCGCAGAAAAGGCCATTGCCACACTCAGAGTGATTGACCACAGCGTACGGATTGTTGTGCTGGATATGCGCGATGTGCCCAGCCTGGATACCACCGCCATGGTGGCGTTGGATACGTTGCGCCGCGACCTGGGCGAGCACAACGTAGGGGTGATGTTTGTAGGATTACAGCCGCGCATGGCGCTGAAAATCAAACGCGCGGGCATTAAGCGCGAAGCAGGTAAATTAGCGGTCACCAGCAACCTTGCCCACGCCGAGCGTATGGCGCGCCGTTGGTTGAGGAGCGAAGTTGCTGAAGAGGTTAAATAGGGAGCTTAACCACTAAAGACGTGACTGGTTCCACATTACGACCTTTTACGCTCAACTCGAAGAAGCGGGAGCTCACTGCCTTCTTGATCTGGTTGATAAGATCAATGTTTGAATAGGCAGTCAAGGCTATCCACAACCAGAATCTCATCTGTCCAACGCTCTAACTGCTTCGCGTTGGCAGATTCCAGCTTTTGAATAGTCCACTCCGGCAAATCGCCAAACCGCTTTGCGAGCAAGCGCTGGAGTATACGTTGCGCCTCTTCGCGTTTGGCATCATTCAGCAGCGAAACCTCATCCCTCAGCGCCCGTTCCCGTACAAATGCCAGGCGTCGAGTCTCATCATCGGCACTAAGCTCTCGGATACGGCTCATTGCCTTTTTGACCGGTTCATGAGCAACATTAGCCATCGTCAATTCCTCCTGCCAGTGCTTAAAGAAGATGATCCAAGCGCGCAGTGGGCCTTCTGGCAACCCGAGGCGATCCGCCTTGTTGAGTTCGATCAGGTTCATCTGCAAGATGTTCCCCAGCGATACATCCGGCTGATGCTCATCACGCATTTCGAAGCGCCACACCGCCTGCTGACGTTCGGCATCGGTCGCTGTGAACAAATCGAAGTCTAACAAGTGCAACCCTACCGAGGCGCGGAGCTCCTGGTAATCCTCTCCGGCGCTCAGTTGACTTCCCAGAGTGCGGGCTAGGTAGAAAAGCCCTCGCTTGTGCCAGGCCCCGTAGCGGCGCACCTGAACCTCAACATTGTAGCAATGACCTTCACCATCGCGTGCCAGCACGTCGAGAATAATATACTTGCCGGTGAGCTCCGTCGGTTCGATATTGGGATTGAGTATTTCCACCGAAGCAATGTCAGGCAGATCCGTCCGAAGGTCGTTGATCAAATCAACCAGTAAATCAGGCGCTTCGGCAAATAGCCGCTTGAAAACATAGTCGTTGGTGGGGTCAAGTAATTCGCTCACAGCCGCTCCTATTTCTATTCATCAAGTCTACCACATTCGGGCTTGTCAAGCCTTTTCGCCGTATGGGTGTTCCTGATGCTACATGAAGCTGTCACTGTCTAAGCTGATTGACTCAATCCAAATAAGTTGAATAGTTACTAGCAGGTAGTAAATAAAGGGGGAGTCTTCTCCCCCTGGTGCAACATCCACTGGCTGGCTGTTAGCTCGCCATATCTAACACGATGCGACCTTCTATCTTGCCGTCGATCATGCGCTGGAAAACGTCGTTGATATTGTCCAGCGTGTCGGTCGCGACCGTTGCTTTAACCTTGCCTTCGGCGGCGAAGTCCAGCGCTTCCTGCAAATCGCTGCGCGTACCGACGATAGAGCCACGAATGGTAATACCGTTGAGCACCGTGCTGAAGATCGGCAGCGGGAAGTCGCCGGGCGGTAGGCCGTTGAGCACCAGCGTGCCGCCGCGACGTAGCATATTCTGCGCTTGATCAAACGCCTTCGGCGATACTGCGGTAACCAGTGCTCCGTGAGCACCGCCAATGGTCTTCTTCAGGTAGGCAGCTGGGTCGGTTTTCATGGCGTTAACCGTCACCGTAGCGCCTAAGCGCTCGGCCAAGGCTAGCTTGCTGTCATCGATATCGACAGCCGCCACATTCAGCCCCATCGCTTTAGCGTACTGCACCGCCATATGGCCCAGGCCGCCAATGCCAGAAATCACCACCCACTGACCGGGGCGAGTATCGGTCATCTTCAAGCCTTTATAGACCGTCACCCCCGCACACAGCACCGGGGCTATTTCGATGAAGTCGATGGCATCCGGCAAGCGCCCGACATAGCCCGCATCCGCTAAGGTATAGTCGGCAAACCCACCGTTAACGCTGTAGCCGGTATTTTGCTGGGACTCGCAAAGCGTCTCCCAACCGCCTAAACAGTGTTCACAGTAGCCGCAGGCCGAGTAGAGCCAGGGTACGCCGATGCGATCACCCTCTTTGACATGAGTGACACCTTCACCCACCGCCACAATATGCCCAACGCCCTCATGGCCGGGAATAAACGGCGGCGAGGGTTTCACCGGCCAATCCCCATGGGCGGCGTGTAAATCAGTATGGCAAACCCCAGAGGCCGCCACTTTCATCAACACTTCGCCCTGCTTGGGGCGGGGCACGTCGACTTCTTCTATGACCAACGGCTGGCCAAACTCACGAACCACCGCGGCGCGCATTGTGCTATCCATGATGCAACTCCTCATAATTTTCGATACGGCCATTTAACAACGGCTCTTATCGGTAGAGTCAGCGTCAGGGGGACTGACAAAAACGCCCGGCGAATTTACCGGGCGGTATGGCTAGCAGAACGCTTAGAAGAAGCCCAGTGGGTTGATGTCGTAGCTGACCAGCAGGTTTTTGGTTTGCTGGTAATGTTCAAGGGCCACTTTATGGGTCTCGCGGCCAACACCGGATTTCTTATAGCCACCGAAGGCTGCATGGGCGGGGTACTGGTGGTAGCAGTTAGTCCAGACTCGCCCGGCTTGAATACCGCGCCCCATGCGGAAAGCAACGTTGATATCGCGGCTCCACACGCCTGCGCCCAGGCCAAACTCGGTGTCATTGGCAATCGCCAGCGCTTCCTCTTCGTCTTTGAAGGTGGTTACTGCCACTACCGGGCCAAAGATCTCCTCCTGGAAAACGCGCATCTGGTTGGTACCCTTCAACAGCGTGGGCTGAATGTAGTAACCACTGTTGAGGCTGTCGTCCATGGTCTCTTTATTGCCGCCGGTGAGGAACTCCGCGCCTTCATCGCGGGCGATATCCATGTACGACATGATCTTGTCGAACTGTTCTTGAGAGGCCTGCGCCCCCACCTGTACATCGGTATCCAGCGGATTACCGCGTTTGATGGTCTGCGTGCGCTCGATCACCTTGGCCATAAACTCGTCGTACATGCTCTCTTGAATCAGCGCGCGAGACGGACAGGTACACACTTCGCCCTGGTTAAAGAACGCCAGTACCAGGCCTTCTACCGCTTTATCAATAAACGTCGGTTCGGCGTTCATGATATCGGCGAAGTAGATATTGGGGGATTTACCGCCCAGCTCTACAGTGGAGGGGATAATATTTTCCGCCGCGCATTTCAGAATATGCGAGCCAACGGGGGTAGAGCCGGTAAAGGCAATTTTGGCGATGCGCTTGCTGCTGGCCAGCGCCTGGCCTGCCTCAGCACCAAAACCATTGACGATATTGAGTACGCCAGGTGGTAGAAGATCACCAATCAATTCGGCGACTTTCAAAATTGACGCGGGCGTTTGCTCGGCCGGCTTTAAGACCACGCAGTTACCCGCCGCCAGTGCAGGCGCCAGCTTCCAAACCGCCATTAGAATCGGGAAGTTCCAGGGGATAATCTGGCCCACTACGCCCAGTGGCTCGTGGAAGTGATAAGACACCGTGTTGGCATCGATATCCGCCGCTGTGCCTTCCTGCGAGCGTAAGCAGCCCGCAAAGTAGCGGAAGTGATCAACCGCCAGCGGAAGATCTGCATTGAGGGTTTCGCGTACCGCTTTGCCGTTATCCCAGGTTTCCGCAACGGCAAGCATTTCCAGGTTTTGCTCAATGCGGTCAGCGATTTTCAGCAGAATATTGCTGCGCTCTTGAACGGAGGTTTTTCCCCAGGCAGGTGCCGCTTTGTGGGCAGCATCCAAGGCTTTATCGATATCTTCTGCCGTGGAGCGGGGAATTTCGCAGAAAACGTGACCGTTGACGGGGCTAATATTATCGAAGTATTGGCCTTTCACCGGGGCGACAAATTCGCCACCGATATAGTTGCCATAGCGTTTTTCAAATGACACCACAGAACCGGCTTCACCAGGGTTGGCGTAGATCATTGTCATGCTCCTGAGTATTATGATTATTAAAGGTGCTTTTTTAAGGTGCATTGACAGTGTTGTTCACTAAAGCAAATGGCGATATAGCCCGATGGCAGGATTAGCCCTCATCCCTTGGTAGGAGACGCCATGTATTCCCTGTTGGTGGCGGATGACCATCCGCTGTTCCGAGACGCGCTGCAAACCGTGATTAGCGGGGGCTTGGCAGGTAGCCAGCTACTCGAAGCAGATAGTCTCGCTGACGCCATAGCGCTGATTGAAGCGCACACCGAGTTAGACTTGCTGCTGCTGGATTTAAGCCTGCCGGATGCCGAGGGGCTGGAGGGGCTAACGCAGCTGCGCGAGAAATTTCCCTGGCTGCCGGTGGCGATTGTGTCCGCGCATCAAGAGCGCCAGCTGGTGCTCGATGCGATTACCTTGGGCGCGGTGGGCTATATTCCCAAATCCACTCCACGGGAGGCACTGCTGGCCGCACTAACGCAGATTCTTGTGGGTCAGCTTTATTTACCGCCCGATGTTATGCGCCGCCCAGCGCCGCGCGCCGCTTTGGCACAACCCGTCGCCCAAATTTCGACGTCCAGCGAGCGCTTAGCGCGCTTAACGGATAAGCAGTTAGAGGTATTGGCGTGCATGACAACCGGCATGTCGAACAAGCATATTGCCCGGGAGCTGTTGATTGCCGAAACCACCGTTAAGACCCATGTCTCGGCGATTTTACGTAAGCTGAATGCCACTAGCCGGGTTCACGCGATCGTTATCGCAGGCGAGGAGGATCTAAGCTTTCACCGGGCCAACCGTGATCGTTAGGCTGCGCTATTAGTCTTTATTTAGGTTTTATTGAGCAGTGTGCCAAGCAGCATGCGCAGCCGCAGGGGCTTTAAGGGTTTGAGCAAGCAGTGCATGCCAGCTTCACGGGTGGCACGCTTAATTTCCGCCTCGTGATTGGCGGTAATCACCACCGCTGCCAGGCCTGGGTAACGCCGCTGCAAGCGTGCGGCCAGCTCAATACCGGTCTCGCGATGCTCGCCCAAATGGTAGTCCACCAGTAATACTGCCGGGCGCTCACCGTCGCTGGCAGCCTCCAATGCACTTACCGTGGCAGCCGCCCTCACCCTGCACCCCCAACTGCCCAGCAGCGCCTGCATGCCTTCAATAATGGCCAGGTCGTCATCAATTACCCAAATGACACAGCCGCTCAACGCATCCTCGCCAGTAGCAGGCAGCATCGCGCTAGGCGTGTTGCTCACTGAGGGAATCGACGCCGTTGCATAGGGCACGGTAATCGAAAATAGCGCGCCCACGCCGGGGCGTGAGGTCAGCGATATCGGCTGCTCCAGCATGATGCTGATACGATCGACGATAGCCAGTCCCAGACCCAAGCCGCGGCTGTGGGCGCTGTTAGGCTGGTTAGCGCGTCGGAACTCAAGAAAAATGGCGTCACGCTGCTGCTCGGGAATGCCGGGGCCGGTATCCCCTACCATAATCTCCAGGCCATCCCGCCTGCGCCGACAGCCCAGCAGCACCCGGCCTTGCTCGGTGTAACGCACTGCGTTGCTTAAGAAGTTGCGTATCACCCGCGCCAGCAGCGCCAAATCTGACTCAACCACCGCGCTGGAAGGCACATAATGAAGCGCCAGGCCCCGCACCCCCGCCACTTGGCGATACTCTTCGGCTAGCGCATCAAGCAGCGTGCTCACCGCGAAAGGCGCTTTATCGGCGTGAAGCACCCCAGCGTCCAGGCGCGAAATATCCACTAGCGTGCCGATAAGCCCTTCAACATCTTTTAGCGAGCGCCCAATATGGCCCACTAAGGCTTGCGAAGCGTCCGGCAGGGAGTGCGTCTCTAAGGCGCTGGCGAACAGCCGGGCAGCGTTTAATGGCTGTAGCAGGTCGTGGCTGACCGCCGCCAGGAATTTTGTTTTGGATAAATTAGCGGCTTCGGCTTCGGCTTTCGCGGCCAGTAGGCGCGTATTGACTTGGCTCAGTTCGTCCAAGGTACGGTGCAGCGCGTCGGTGCGCTCACGCACCTGCTCGGCAAGTAACACAGAGCGCTCAAACGCCGCATAGGGGGCCGGATCAGCACCGCCCCCGGTTTCCACCCGTTCCATCAGCGCTTGGCACACTTTACGCAGTCGGCGGTTCTCTTCCCGCAGCGCTGCAACGTCCGTCTCATTCGTACCCTCTGCAGCGACTGCGCGTTCAGCCGCGTCAGTGGTTGTCGTTAGCTGGAAGAGATCCAAACGCCACCCCCGTAAACGTTTGATTCACATGCATGCCGTGATGCTGTTCGCCATAGGTATTGAAGCCCACGACACCTGCTTGGCGCAGTAGTTGCGATGCCTGATCCAGTTGCTGCAGTGCCTCAAGCTCCATGCGGCGCAAAAAACAGTCGCAGCCAATAATCATGTTCGGTGCTCCCAGCCTGGCGTTCACCCCGGCGAGCATCACTTTGAGATCATCCAACAGCGGTGTTGGTTGCATGGCCGTGAGCACAATGCCGTTTTCCACTGCGCAGTAAAAATTTAAGCTACTGTCACTATTAACGCGCTGAATGGAGCGCACATAGTGCTGCCCGCCTATGCGTACGGCGAGTGGGTGGCGGGCAAAAACGGCGGGGCAAAGCTGCGCAGGCGCCATACCTACCAGCTCAGCATAGACCTGGGCGGCGGGTAACCCATTGAGTTCAATCACCCGCCGCTGCTCACGATCAGCCTCGGTTACCACCAGCTTGTGGGTCAATGGGATTAAGTGGTGGGTTGAGAAAACTTCAAAAGGCAGCCGAGTATTGATCATCACCACCACCGCTGCACGGGTATGAAAGCGCCCAGCAGTATACACATGGGTATGGCTAAGGTGGTTGTCGTCGCCCGCCGAGCCGCCAAAACTGGGGATACGCCCTAGCGCGGCGTCCAAGGTAGCGAGCACCTGTTCTTCACGACTGGATAAGCCATCCAGCAGGGTCAGCGCAAAGCTATGCTCGTTAATCGGCGCAATAGCCTGTTGGCGGCACTGCTCCAACAGCGTATCCACCAGCGGTTGAGCGTTGGCCAGTTCAAAATGCTCAAGGTCATCAATCAGCGCCGTTTCAATGGCAAACAGGCGGCGATCAAATCCTATGGCCACGATGGAGCCGCGATCATAACCGGCAGGCGTTATTTCTCCAGCAGTAGTACAGCCACTTAGCGGCGTGGTGGGGAAGCAGCTTTCCAGTGCGTCGGCCAGGGCCGCTAAATCATACTCTGCGCTACAGAAAAACAGCACGAAACCCAAGTATTCGTGGCGTAAAGCGTCGGCTAGCTCCGCCGCGGCCTGGTTAGCATTGGTCTGCTGGCTGGTCGCAGTGAGAATACCCTGCTCAGCCTGATACGTGGTCACGGCTCCACCTCTCCAGTGCAGCATGCGTATGCGCCGCTGCGAGCCTTAATGTGCTGAATACTTCATCAAGCTGCGTGGCTGTGGCCCGCTGCGTTTTGGCTACTAGCTCAAGCTGCTTTGCCCGTTCGGCAAGCTGGTCGGCCCCCATACTCAGTGACTCGCCGCGCAACTGGTGAGCAAGTCGCACGACCTGCTGTTGCTGTTCTGGTGTTAAGGGGGCTGCAGCCAAGCACGCCGCCAATTGAGCGGAGTAATCGCTTACCTGCTGGTGGTAAAGCATGATTAGCTGGATCATGCTCGCTTCCCCCAGCGTCGTTTTCAGCATGCATAGGGTGTCGCTATTAAGCAACGAGTGCTCCCCGGATAGCGTCGGAGACGCCGCTAGCGCCCTTAAAGATGCATCTGGGGTGGCAAAAAGCTGTAATGCCAGTATGTTACTTAATGCAGAAAGCGACAGCGGCTTGGTGATGTAATCATTCATACCCGCGGCCAGGCAGCGTTGTCGGTCATCTTCGGCGCCACCGGCCGTCATGGCAACGATCGGCACATTGGCTAACCAGCCGCCCTGTTCGCGCAAACGCTTAGTAACCGTCAGGCCATCCATATCGGGCAATTGAATATCCATAAATATCAGATGCACCTGCTGCGACTGGGCCATGGCCAGGGCATCATGACCACTCTCAGCCCAGACAATATCACAACCCAAGCGCGCCAATAGGCCCATCGCGACTTTGCGGTTAACAGCGTTATCCTCTACCAGCAATAGCGTCGTGCCAGTAAAGTCCCGCTTGGGTGCTGGGGGCAGTGATGTTGTTACGGGGTCAGCGATGATCAAGGGCAACTCGCACCAGAAAGTGCTACCTTGGCCTGGCGCACTTTTTACCCCTAAGCGCCCTTGCATGGCTTCGCTTAGCCGTTTGCAAATGGCTAGCCCTAGCCCCGTGCCCCCAAACCGACGAGCCACCGACGCATCCGCCTGCTGAAAGGGCTCAAACAAGCGTTGCTGTTGCTGTTCGCTTAGACCACAGCCGGTATCACTGATCTCGAAAAGTAGCTGCTCCACCGTTGAGGAGACTCGCACACTGACTTCACCGTGATCGGTGAATTTGATCGCATTAGCAATAAGATTAAGTAAAATTTGCCTCAATCGACCGGCATCGACTAGCACCCAAGCTGGCACCAGCGTATCCACGTTAACCGTCAGCGCCAGCCCTTTCATTTTTGCTCGTGGCGCAAATAGCACCACTACGCTATCAACTAGCGGTTTGAGTTCCGTGGGCGATGTTTCAAGGGTTAAGTGACCGGCTTCGATTTTTGAGAAATCAAGAATCTCATTGATCATCGCCAGCAGTTGATTGGCGCTATCGTGGATCGTATGGGCGTAATCTTCTACTTGGGCAGGGCTCGCTGATTCGCGTAACAACTCACTCATGCCGATAACGCCGTTGAGCGGCGTGCGAATTTCATGACTGACCATGGCTAAAAAGTCAGACTTGGCTTGATTCGCCGCCTGGGCCTGTTTGGCGGTGACTTCCAGCTGGCGGCCTAGCTGCTCCTGACTCCGCCTAATCGCCGCGCTTTCACGCATTTCACGTACCAAAAAGGCAATCACCAGGAAGGCCGCTAAGCTCATGCCAATAATCAGGCTCATGAGTAGCTTGTAAAGCAGGCTAAGCTGAGCACGCTCTTCCGTCGCCGATTCAGCTAAATAGCCGTTAATCGCAATAACCAACCGTTCAGTTAGCCGCGTTAACGCCTGTAACTCATCCTCCAACGCCGCTACCGGCAACTGATTAAGCTCGAGCGCATTGTAGGGAGTAAACATAATATCCAGCACATCGAGCTGCTGGTGGATTTGGCTCAGCAGTTCACGGGCAGTATCAATCTGCTGCATAAGATTGCTGACTTCACCATCGTTAAGCAGCGTTATGCGGCTATAGAGCAACTCAAAGCGAAGATTTAGCTCTTCATGTGCCCTAGGCGATAACGGCTCCCGAGCCACTGCCAATAAATGGTTCAGTAGCTGTACCGCATCGCGGTCCAACTTATAGACAACCCAAGCGGTGTCTTCCCGCAAGCTTTGAGTGAGATTTTCCTGCCGCCACGCAGCCAAAGTGGCAACGACCAGTGCCGCAGCAAACAGCAACACCGCAATAATGGCAACGAGCTTAAACCGACGGGGATAACGCAGTAGGCTCAAGGCCTGCGCATTAGAAGCACTAGAGAACATTAATACGCATAACCTGCCATACCGCTCTAAAGCGTATTTTTTCGCTTAATAGCGTTTCATCTTGATCGAAGGGGTAAAGCACCCATAGAGGACCGTATTCACGAATGGGGATCGCCTCACCATCCTTTGTCATGGCTAAAATGACATCGTGATCTTTAAAATCACTGACCGGTATTTCGGCTTCATAGCCGTTCAGCGCGGAGACGTGAACGGCATCACACTCTGGGTTTAACAATGCCACTAAATCACGCATTAAAGGGCCACTATAGCGACTACTGCCCTCTGTCCATGGCGTGGTGGTCTCAAACTCGTGCTGTGGTAATTCCGCTAACATGGCACGATCAAATTGAGCCTCACTACCAACGTTCGAGTGTTCAATATTACCGCTGACGCTTAATATTACGGGCCCGTCAGGCACGTTTAAGTGGTCGGCTGATTCAGCAAGCCCCGCCAGGGGAGTGCTGAACATCAGCACGACCCACCCCATTAACAACGCTTTCACAGTGCACACCTCAGGCAAGATCACCCTCTGGCTTTACCAGCCAGGGGCAATAGAAGAAGATAGCGTAAAGACTACGCTATCTTCTTGAAAAGGTCAGGGTAAATACTGTTTTTCGGCGCTACATTTAGCAACCAGAGCGTTATTAACTGTTTACTGTTGAGTTACGATTTAATTTTCTCAAACGGTTCAATGCGCACTAAATCCTCATAGGCGTGCCAGCTGGCGTGGCCTAATACGGGCAAGATCAACGCCAACCCAATGTAGAACGTCATCACACCCACCAACACACACAGGGTAAGAATTATTGCCCACAACAGCATCACGCGAAAATTACGCGCGACACAACGAACGCTGGCCTCAATACCCTCCATAAAGGTTAAGTCTTGATCCATCAGCGTAGGGATCGCTACAACGCTGATAGCGAAAGCACCAAAGGCAAGAATGCCGCCAGCTACCGTGCCAACAGCCAACATACCCAAGCCTTCTGAGGTGGTCAGTAACGCGGTATAGAGCGAAGCGGGACTGGGCACTTCAAAACCAAAAAATAGCGCAAATAGCAGCGTGGCCAAACGAATCCAGGCGAGGAAGAAGATCATCATCATAACGCCCATCATCGCCAACTGCCCTGCATGGGGCTTCCAACTGCCAAATGCATCACCGAGGTTAGGCACTTGACCTCGCTCCAATGCCCGGCTGATACCATAAGAACCAACCGCTACCAACGGGCCAATAAACATAAACCCTGCAATCATGGGCAGCAGCCAGTACCAATATCCCATTGTGAAAGCACCGAGGGTAATCGCAATACTAAGGCCCACCCAAAACATGCCATAAGAGAGGCTCACTACCGTCGCATGGCGAAAATCCTCGACGCCTGCAGCCAACCACGCCCTGGGGCGATCCAAACCGACCTTATTGATACTGATTTTAACGCTGGGCTGATCCGCATGGTGATTTGTTTTTGTTGTAGCCGCATTCATGGCATCACTCCTGTTGTTCCTGATATAGATCCTGGATTCAGGATTTACCTCAAACACATCAACGCTGGTTACCCGCTGACGGTATTAATGCCAATTTAATGGCTAAACATTATCTTTTAATACCTTATTAATGTAGCTGAACAGGGCTCTCAATGAGTGGCACTTTGAGATACACGTACAAAAAATCCACGAAATGCCCACAAAGCACCAATTAAATTGCTGCGTTAGTAAAAACAGATATAGTCAAAAAGCGTTATCGACTGCCATAAAAAACTCCGAGCTAGCTGCCCGGAGTTCTTGGTTTTTCCTATGCGGTTCGCTCTGCACAATCGCGGCTTCTAGCGCACAATCATTACCGACATTTTGGCATGGTGCACCACGTGCTCTGCATTGGGGCCGAGCACGTAATCGACAAACTTTCGCTTGGTATGGGAGGCCATAACGATCAGGTCGACATCCAACTTTTTGCCTGACTTAATAATCGCCTCCCAGGGTGAACCATCCACAATGACACTTTGTACCTGAATGTCGTCAGGCACATTCGCCTTGATGAAGGCGTGAAGCGCCGCGGTGATCGCCGCATGCGCTTTTTCAGTGAAGTCCTTGGGGAAATAGGAGCCCACCATGGGCATGCGATAGTCAGGTAGCACCGTCACCACATGCAGCGAGGCACCGAACGTCCGACATAACGTCAGGGCGGTAGGCAGCGCCTTCGACCAAGAAGACTCCTCGTTCAGATCCACCGGCAACATGATCTTGCTATACATAGCCCTCTCCTTCATGCGGTGGCAGTGGCTGACGTGTTGTCACGACGTCGGCGCTGCATCAAAACAATCAACCCAAAGACCAGGAAGGCAGGAATCCACATGAGCTCTTTCATCCAGCGGTCGACGGGAGCCAGTACTTCGATGATTTCTTGATCAAAATCGAAACCAAGTTCTGCCGCCTGGCTGCCGTAGGTCACCATATCGACGGTAGTCTTGCCGTCTTCAATAAACAGCTCCATGCCCAGGTTGTCGAGCCGCTCCTGGCCTGTTTCGCCATCAGGCACCGGTAGAGTCATATAGGTGGTCATAGGATCGCCATAATCATTGAGACCCGCGATCTGCAAGCGCAAGGTGGAGTCTTCGTCGACCTCGCCCAGCGCTTCGACGAACTGCGCAGGCGGTATCGATTCGTAGGGATCATGGATCATATCCATCCAGAAACCGGGCCGGAACAGCGTGAACGCAATCAGCAGCAACACGACAGACTCATACCAGCGGTTGCGGGTAATCATGAAGCCCTGGGTCGCCGCGGCGAAGATCAGCATGGCAATGGTCGACACCACAAAAATCAGCACCCCCTGAAGGAAGGTCACATCAATGAGCAGCAGGTCGGTATTAAAGATGAACAAAAACGGTAGTGCCGCAGTGCGTAGGCTGTAATAGAACGCCTGGAAACCGGTTCGAATCGGATCGCCACCCGATACAGCCGCCGCTGCAAAGGACGCAAGCCCTACCGGCGGCGTAACGTCAGCCATGATACCGAAGTAGAATACGAACAGGTGTACCGCAATCAACGGTACCAACAAGCCGTTTTGAGCACCCAAACTGACAATGACCGGCGCCAACAGCGCCGATACGACGATATAGTTAGCCGTCGTGGGCAGCCCCATGCCGAGAATCAAGCTAAGCACTGCAGTAAGCAGCAGAATCAGCATTAGATTGCCCATAGCAAGGGTTTCTACCACTTCAGCCAGCACAAGCCCCACCCCGGTCTGCGATACAGCCCCAACGATAATACCGGCGGTGGCCGTGGCGATGCCGATACCGATCATGTTGCGGGCACCGGTGACTAAGCCGCTCCATAGATCCATAGCGCCTTCACGCAGATCCGCACGCATATCGCTGCGACCTCGGAAGATGGAAGTGATAGGACGCTGAGTAAGAATGATAAAGATCATAAACACCGTGGCCCAGAAAGCCGACAGCCCTGGGGACAAACGCTCTACCATCAGACACCAGACCAGCACAACAACCGGCAGGATGTACTGCAAACCCACCAGTACCGTCGGCTTAGTTTGCGGCAGCGAAAAGATCGGCTCGTTAGGATCATCAAGCTCGAGTTCGGGGTAACCCGCCGCCAGCTTGAGCAGGGCGATATAGATGACCGTCAACCCAACCGCTACCACCCAGGGCGTCGCATCGCCCAGTACCGGCTTGAGCCAGCCAAGGCCGTAATAGACCGCCAGGGCGGTGACCATCATGAGCAGTAAACCACCGAGAAAACCGATCACTTTGTTGACCAGCGGCTTAGGGGGGTTGCTGCTTTGAAGCCCCTGCATATTGGCCTTTAGGGCTTCCAGGTGAACGATATAGACCAGTGCAATATAGGAAATTAGCGCTGGCAGGAAGGCATGTTTGATGACCTCAACATAAGAGATACCGACATACTCGACCATTAGGAAAGCGGCCGCCCCCATCACCGGAGGCATAATCTGCCCATTGACCGATGACGCTACTTCGACAGCACCGGCCTTTTCAGCTGAGAAACCGACACGCTTCATCATCGGCACCGTAAAGGTACCGGTGGTCACCACATTGGCAATCGAAGAGCCGGAAATCAGCCCGGTCATGGCCGAGGCCACCACAGCGGCCTTCGCTGGCCCGCCGCGATAGTGCCCGAGCAGCGAGAACGCCACCTTGATAAAGTAGTTACCGGCGCCAGCCTTATCGAGCAAAGCACCGAACAGTACAAACAGGAAAACGAAGCTGGTTGAGACCCCTAGGGCAATGCCGAAGACCCCCTGTGTCGTCAACCACTGGTGGTTAATCAAGCCGAAGAGACTTACCCCACCATGGGAAAGAATACCCGGCATCCAAGGGCCAGCCAGGCTATAGATAAGAAACACCGACGCCACGATCATTAACGGCGGGCCAAGCGCGCGACGCGTCGCTTCAAGTAATAATAATATCCCGGCTATACCAATAATGACGTCCTGCAGTATCGGCGCACCGGGGCGCTGAGATAACTGCTCGTAAAACATGAACATGTAAGCGCCACAAAAGGCCGCCGCCGCGGCAAGCACCCAATCCTGGATTGGAACACGGTCACGAGGCGAGCGCTTGAGTGCAGGATAGGCCATATACGCCAGAAACAGCGCAAAGGCTAAGTGAATAGAGCGGGCTTCCGTGGCATTAAAGACACCAAAACCCAGAATAAAGGGCACCGGGGAAGCGATCCACAGTTGAAAAAGAGACCACGCTGCCGCAATGCTTACCAATAGCTTCCCAGGCATACCGGCTGGTTTACGGGCTCCCGTGTCGCTGGAGGCGACCATATCCTCCAAGTCTACTCCGGCTCCCGAAGGCCTGTTCTTATCGTCTGTCATATGCCTGCCCTGCTCCGAGTCGATTGACGCTTAATTGCCATATCGAAATGCCCCATCAACATTCAAAACCAAAATGCGCGGCACCCTCGGGTCACCGCGCATTCCTTACAAAGGTAGCAATACCTCAGGCTACAGGATTACTCGATCCAGCCTTGTTCACGGTAGTAACGCGCCGCTCCATCATGCAACGGTGCGGAAAGCCCCTGAGTCACCATTTCTTCCGGATCCAGGTTTTCGAAGGCCGGATGCAGGCGCTTGAAACGATCAAAATTGTCAAAAACCGCTTTAACGGTCTGATAAATAATCTCTTCATCGGCCTCAGCGGTGGTTACAAAGGTCGCTGCCACACCAAAGGTTTCGATATCTTCGTCATTGCCGCGATACAGACCGCCCGGAATGACCGATGCGGAGTAATAGGGGTATTCCTCAACAATGCCCTGAATGTCTTCGTCATTCAGCGGAATCAGGCGGGAATCAACGGTGGTGGTCGCTTCCTGAATGGAGCCATTGGGGTGGCCAACCACATACACCATGGCATCGACATTATTGTCGGAGAGTGCCGCAGCCTGCTCGGCAGCATCAAGCTGAGATGCCAGCGAGAAGGTATCTTCGGTCCAGCCCTTGGCGTTCATCACCACTTCCATGGTGTTGCGCTGGCCTGAGCCTGGATTACCAATATTGACGCGCTTGCCTTCCAAATCATCAAGGGTCTCGATGCCTGAATCAGCACGCGCTAGCAGGGTCAAAGGCTCACCGTGAACGCGGAACACGGCCCGCAGGTCTTCATAGGCGTCGCCTTCGAAATTCCCAGTGCCATTGTAGGCCTGATACTGCACATCGGATTGCGCGACACCCATGTCCAACTCGCCGGACTTGATGCCATTAATATTGGCGACGGAACCGCCAGTGGAAGGTGCATTACACTTGATATTGGAGTCTTCCAAACGATTTACCAGACGACAAATCGACTGACCGACCACGTAATACACACCTGTTTGGCCACCGGTGCCGATGGTGATGAATTGCTCGTTATCCTGTGCCATTGCCGGTGAGGCAAAGGCAGCGGCGGCAAGTAGCGCACCGGAGAAGGCAGTAGTGGAAAATACATGGCGTTTCATGAACACACCTCTTTATATTGATGTTATGAGCGTATTGGACAGTGCAAGCATCGTGCGCTTTGGTCTCACCTGATGAACCGTTCCCCCAGGTGGCCTTGCTCCAAAACGCTTCTTAAGACGATCTTTTTCTAAGACAATCTATTTTGAAGACAAGCTGTTACAGGCATCCCTCGGACTACCTGATATCCCTACTTTAGCGAAAAAAACCTAATTAGCGAAATGTAATGCGCTAAAAAATGCGCTTCGCTGACGTCTAATACTCAGTGTAGCGGTCTTCATCGTTTAGGGAGCGTTAATTACTATGCCACCGTTGCAATGGGCTAAGCGGCCTCCATCAAACGTTATAGCCCAGCACGCTGGGCAGCCACAGCGCGATGGCCGGAAATATAGCCACCAATGCCAAGGCACAGCCCATGGCGACCACAAACAGCAGCGCCCACCCGATGGTTTGTTCCAAACGAATTTTGGCCACTTCAGTGGTCACCATCAAATTGACCGCCACCGGCGGGGTAAACTGGCCAATGGCAATGTTCATCGCCAATAAAATCCCAAACCACACCGGGTTCCACTCAAAGTGCTGCATCACAGGAATCAGAATCGGCATCATGATTAGATAAATCGAGATCGCATCCAGCAGCATTCCGGCGACCAGCACCGCCAGCATCACCAAAATCAGTAGCAGCACGCCGTTATCGGTCAGGCTGATAATCCACTCGGCCAAGTGGCGGAAAGTACCCAGCATGGTGCCTGCCCAAGCGAAAATACCCGCTAGAGCAATAATCAGCATCACCACACCAGAAATAATCGCTGCCTCACCCAGTAGCTCCCATAAATCGCGCAGCGACAGCTCGCGGGTCAAAAACAGCCCGACAATCGCGCCATAAGCCACGGCTACGACCGCTGCTTCGGTAGGGGTAAACAGGCCCGAACGCAAACCACCCAAGATCAGCACTGGCGCAAACAGCGCCGGTATCGCCTGTTTAAACGTAGTGCGTACGCTAAGCCGTTCGGCGCCCTCTACCGGCGTACCGCCCTCCCAGCCGTAGCGTTTGGAAACGAGCATAGCGGGCACCAGCAGCGCCAGCCCCGCCAAAATGCCGGGAAATAGCCCCGCTGCGAAAAGTGCGCGCAAATCGACACCCGGCACCACAATCGAGTAGAGAATCAGCGCCACTGAAGGAGGAATCAGAATAGCGGTAGACGCCGAGGCGGCTATTAGCGTGGCGGAAAACGGCTTGGGGTAGCCCGCTTTGGTCATACTCGGCAGCATCACCATAGCAACCGCCGCCGCATCTGCGGGGCCTGACCCACTCATGCCACCCATAATCATGCACACCAGCACCGCGACCAGCGCCAAACCACCATGGCGCGGACCAATTAAGGCCTGAGCAAAACGCACCAAGCGCAGCGCCACACCGGAACGCTCAAAAATCAGCCCCGTTAAGATAAACAGCGGAATCGCAATGAGCGGGTACTTGGCGATGCTGTTGTAGGTGTTGGTACCCATAGTGGCCAGCATATCGGGCGACAACCCCAGCACGATGCCAACTGCCCCGGAAAGCGCCAATGAAAACGCCACTGGGACGCCCGCTATCAGCAGCCCCGCAAAGGCCAGAATCATCCATATATCAGGGCTCATCGGTGAGCCTCCCGGTCAAACGGTCAACGGTTTGCTGGAACAGGCGCCAGAACATGGCCGCGGAAAGTACCGGCAGCCAGACTAAATACCACCACTGGGGCAGCCCAAGCCCTGGCGAAAGCGACTCCCACTGATACTCTTGCCAGGCTAACTTGCCGCCGTACCAAGTAATCAATCCCAGTACGATGGCGCCGCAAAGCGCTTGAAACAGAATCAACGCACGGCGGTACTTGGGCGGCAGTGCCCGCTCCAGAAAGCCAATACGAATATGCCGGTTACGCCGCAGTGCCACGGAAGCGCCAGCAAAAGTCAGCACCACAAGCAGAAATACGGAAAATTCTTCGGTAAATGAAAAAGAGCCGCCGGTTAAGTAGCGTGTAATGACATTGCCTAAACTAATCAAAGAAATAATGATTAACGCCAGCGCGCCCAGCCAGCGCTCAGGGCGCGCATCAGGAAAGCCTTTCATGGCAGCCTCACAGCAAAAGCTCCCAGCCCCAAGGGCCGGGAGCTTGAACATCAAGAGTGATTAGCGCGCGTCGATTGCGGATTGAGCGGCGTTGACCACCTCATCACCAATCCGCGGCGCCCATTTTTCATAGACAGACTGCGTGGCTTCAACAAATGCCTGATACTGCTCATCAGTCAATTCAGTCACGGTCACGCCGCGCTCTTTAATCGCCGCTAGGCGAGCGCCCTCTTCTTCGCGGGTCATGGCGACTTCCCACTCACCGGCTTCCTGGGCGGTTTCGCGCAGCATGGTTTGCTGCTCTTCGCTCAATGTTTGCCATACCTGCTGATTGACCGCAAAAATCAGCGGGTCATTCATGTAGTTCCAAAGTGTTAAATGTTCTTGGCCTACTTGGTCGATCCTCGCCACATCAAACACTGAAAGTGGGTTTTCCTGACCGTCTACCGCGCCGGTGGTCAGCGCGGGCTGCGCATCCGTCCAACTCATTTGGGTCGGGTCAGCGCCGAGTGCCGAGAAGGTGTCCTGGAACAGCGGCGAGCCCACCACACGAATTTTCAGGCCGTCCAAGTCATCCGGCTGACTAATCGGCCCGCGGGAGTTGGAGACCTGACGAAAACCATTTTCCCCCCACGCCAGCGGAATAACGCCGCGGGACTCAATCGCTTCAAAGACCAACTCACCCGCTTCCCCACCAGTGACCGCATCCACGGCGGCTTCATCGGGAATAAAGAACGGCAAAGAGAATAGATTAAGCTCCGGCACCTGGGGCGACCAGTTGATAGTCGAACCTACCGCGGCGTCGATCAACCCAGAGCGCATCGCGGAAAATTCCCGGGTCTGGTCGCCGGAAACCAGTTGAGAATTCGGATAAACCCGCAGCGTTAACTCACCGCCGCTACGTTCTTCCACCAGTTCAGCCCATTTCTCCGCCGCCTGCCCCCAGGGGAAAGCGTCAGACAGAACGGTGGAAACCGAGAGTTCGCGTGCCTGGGCAGAAAGGGAAGCAGTCAGCAGTGCCGCACCGGCCAAGCCGGCGGTAAAGTGAGCTATTGAGCGTGTCAGCGTCATGGTAGATCCTTTTTTAGCTATTTTTATGAGGGGGCTTTTGAAGAAACCCAACTTATTGTATGCACTTAGTGCGCAAAAGAAACACACCTAAGGTCGGCATGGTGCAGTGCTCGCCCTGGTTAGCAGGGTGTAAGGCATCACCAGGTTATCGACCTTTTGGCCTTCCAGCACGTCAATCAACATCGCGACGGCTTCGCGCCCAAACGCTTCCGCCGGTTGAGCAATGGTGGTCAATGGTGGGTCCGTGTAAGAAGCGAACGCTATATCATCAAATCCCGCCACTGAAATATCGTCCGGCACGCGTAGTCCTGCTTCTTTGATGCGACTCATGGCGCCTATCGCCATCTCATCACTTTCACAAAAAATAGCAGTGGGCCGCTCTGTTAACGCGATCAGCGTTTCAGCCGCCTGATAACCTGCCAGAGGGGTGAAATCGCCAGGACACAGCAAGCGCTCATCCAAGGCAATACCCGCCGCGCTCAACGCATCCTGATACCCCAGTTGGCGGTCGCGGGTTAACGGGCTGCGTCGTGGGCCCTTTATCATGCCTATTCGTCGATGCCCCAACGCGATCAAGTGCTCGGTGACCTCACGCGCCGCCGCACGGTTATCCAGTTTGACGGTAGGACATGGCGCGTCGTCCAACACCTCGCAGGCATTGATCATGGGCAATGCTGCCCCAGCGGGAAAGGCATTGTCAGAAAACGGGTTGAAAGCGCGCAACTGAATCACACCATCCGCCTGGCGCGTCGTCACTAAGCTGGCGTATTGGGTTTCCATCGCCTCATCGCCTAGGGTATTACACAGCAGTACGCCGTAGCCACGCTCTTGGGCAGCTTCCTGGATGCCGCTAATGACCCGCGCAAAGAAGGTGTTGGCAATGGTGGGTACCAAAACCACCAAATTATAAGTGCGCTGAGAACGAAACTGTACCGCCATCAAGTTAGGCTTATAGCCCGCTTGATCAACTGCCTTGAGCACTTTTTCACGGGTGGCGGGCGAGACAATGTCTGGCGACTTCAATGCCCGCGATACGGTTGCTACCGACACCCCCGCCAACTCGGCAACCTTACGTATATTGGTCATGGTCTCTCTTAACGTTATCTAATCGCCGTTAGCAGATGATTGCGCGGCATTATTTATCTCAGCTTAACGCATCCCAGCGTTAAACTCAGCGCGCTATTTTCCAACACTCCTCCAACACTCCTCCAACACCGATAGACCTTTGTCGCATTGACGACTAAAGCGTGGCGGCCTAATTTCAACCTTGATGTAACCGGTTACATTGCTTTTTTTAAGAACGGTTTTACGAACAGCTTTAATAACGGTTTTAACAACCCTGTTAAGAACCGTTTCAATAACCGCGCATATAAACAAACGTAATATTTAAAACAGGAGCCTACCTATGCCGCAACCCAGGCAGTCACGGATCCGCATCGGCATGATCGGCGGCGGGCAAGGGGCCTTTATTGGTCAGGTTCACCGCTTAGCCGCCCGCCTTGATGACACCTGCGAGCTGGTATGCGGCGCCTTTAGCCGCTCATCAGAGAACAACCAACTCACTGGCGAACAGTGTTATCTACCCGACGAGCGTATTTACGCCGACTGGCAGCAGTTACTGGCAAGCGAGCAGCAGCTTCCCGCAGAGGAGCGCATGCAGTTATTGGTGATCGCGACGCCTAATCACCTCCACGTGCCCATCGCGGAGGCGGCGATGCAGGCAGGCTTTCACGTCTTTTGCGAAAAGCCGGCAGGCGTGTCGTTACGCGAAGCCCAGCGCTTAGCAGAATGCTGGCAAACCAGCGGCTGCCTCTATGGTCTGGCGCATACCTACTTAGGTTACCCCATGGTCTGGCAAGCCAAGGAAATGGTCAGCGAGGGTCAAATAGGTAGCATCCGCAAAATTCATGTTGAGTACCCCCAGGGCTGGCTAGGCGAACGTTTAGAACAGCAGGGTAATAAACAGGCCGCCTGGCGCACCGACCCTGCGCTCGCTGGTATCAGCGGCTGCATGGCCGATATTGGCACCCACGCCTTCGGCCTCGCCGAGTTTATCTCTGGGCATCGTATTAGTGAGCTATGTGCCTCCCTGGCCAGTCACGCTGACGGCCGCCAATTGGACGATGATGGCGACGTACTGCTGCGCACCGACCAAGGCGCCAGCGGCACTCTGGTGGCCAGCCAGGTCTGCAGCGGTGAAGAGAACGCGCTCAAAATACGCATCTACGGCGACAAAGGAGCGCTGGAGTGGCACCAGATGGAACCCAACAGCCTGCTCTACCGCCCACTTCAAGCCCCCACGCGCACGCTCCGTGCGGGCATCGACCAGCCCGACCTTTTTCCCAGCGCGATGCAGCGACTGCGCCTACCCGGCGGCCACCCCGAAGGCTATCTGGAAGCACTCGGCAACCTCTACCGCGACTTTGCCCAGGCGATTTATCAGGGCCACCAAGGCGACGTTGAGGGTGTTTCCGGCATGGCCTCCGGGCTACGCGGTATGGCGTTTATCGAAGCCGTCACCAGCAGCGCCAAAAGCGAACAGAAATGGACGCCACTGCCCGCCACTAACCTGCCTGGAGCTTAACCATGCAAAACACTCTTCAAGGCATCCGCGGGCCGGCCATTTTCCTGGCCCAATTTATCGGCGACGAAGCGCCTTTCGATAGCCTAGACAGCATCGCCAGCTGGGCGGCCGAACAGGGTTATCACGCCATTCAGCTACCCACTGTGGATAGTCGTTTTATCGACTTGCATAAAGCAGCTGAAAGCCAGGCTTACTGCGACGAGCTAAACGCCCGCTGTGAAAAGGCTGGCGTTGTGATCAGCGAACTCTCTACCCACTTACAGGGCCAATTGGTCGCCGTACATCCCGCCTGCGACGACTTATTCGATGATTTCGCCCCCGCCGAACTGCACGGCAACCCTCAAGCGCGCACCGAATGGGCTATTGAGCAGCTGATACTCGCTGCCAAAGCCAGCCAACGGCTGGGCTTAACCGCCCACGCGACGTTTTCCGGGGCGCTGCTATGGCCCTTCGTTTATCCCTGGCCCCAGCGTCCCGAGGGGCTAGTCGAAGAAGGTTTTAATGAGCTGGCCCGGCGATGGCGGCCCATTCTGGATGCCTTTGGCGAAGCAGGCGTTGACCTGTGCTTTGAAATCCACCCCGGTGAAGACCTACACGACGGCGCCTCTTTCGAGCGCTTTCTGGCCGCAGTGGACAACCATCCACGGGCAAAAATTCTTTTTGACCCCAGCCATTTACTGCTCCAGCAGCTGGATTATCTCGATTTTATCGACCGCTATCACGCGCGTATTGGCATGTTCCACGTTAAAGACGCTGAGTTTAATCCCAATGGCCGCAGCGGCGTTTATGGCGGTTACCAGGGCTGGGTAGAACGCCCCGGCCGCTTCCGTTCGTTAGGCGATGGGCAGGTGGATTTCAGCGGGATTTTTAGTCGGCTAACCCAGTACGGGTTCGATGGCTGGGCGGTGCTTGAGTGGGAGTGCTGTATTAAGGACGCCGCCCAAGGCGCCGCAGAAGGCGCGGCTTTTATCGAGGCGCACCTGATTCAACCTACCGGTCGCGCCTTTGACGACTTTGCCGGTGTTGCTGCCAGCCCTTCTCGCAACCGACGAATTCTCGGTCTTCCTCCACACCGCTAATTGATTGTTTTAAATCAAGACAGCAATCACGACCGCAGTCTCAACCACAACCACAACAAAGGATCACGTCATGGCTATGATACGCACACGACTAAGCATCATGATGTTTTTGCAGTTCTTTATCTGGGGAGGCTGGTTTGTCACCTTGGGTACCTTCCTGGCCAATAACCTCAGCGCCAGCGGTGGCCAAATTGGCATGGCCTTCTCCACCCAATCCTGGGGCGCCATCATCGCTCCCTTTATTATCGGCTTGATCGCTGACCGTTATTTTAACGCCGAACGCATTCTCGCTGTGCTGCACTTAGCAGGCGCAGGGCTAATGTACGGCCTCTATGTGGCCAGCGATTTCAGCACCTTTTACCCGCTGGTGCTGATGTACATGATTGTCTATATGCCCACCTTGGCGCTGGTCAACTCGGTCTCCTTCCGCCAAATGAGCGACCCAGGCCAAGAGTTCGCCAAAATCCGCGTGTGGGGAACCATTGGCTGGATTATCGCTGGCCTGGGTATCAGCTACTTGTTCGCCTGGGACTCATCCCAGGGCATTGCTGACGGCATGCTGCGTAACACCTTCCTGATGTGCGCCATCGCGTCATTAGCCCTTGGCCTTTACAGCTTCAGCCTGCCCGCAACACCGCCTAAAGCAGACGGCCCCGTGGGTTTAAAAGAAGTGCTAGGGCTCGATGCGCTGGCCCTGCTGAAAGACCGCAACTACGCCATCTTCTTTATTGCCTCGATATTGATCTGCATTCCGCTGGCGTTTTACTACCAAAACGCTAACCCCTTCCTGGCCGAAATCGGCGTTACCAACCCAACCGGCAAAATGACCCTGGGCCAGGTATCAGAAGTGTTGTTTATGCTGCTGCTACCGGTGTTTATTCACCGCTTTGGTATCAAGAAAACCTTGCTGATTGGCATGTTGGCCTGGGCGCTGCGCTATGCGCTGTTTGCCTTCGGTAACGCCGATGAGATGGTGTTTATGCTCCTGATCGGCATTGCCCTGCATGGGGTGTGCTATGACTTCTTCTTCGTAACCGGCCAGATCTATACCGATGCCCGCGCAGGTGAAAAATTCAAAAGCTCTGCCCAAGGCATGATCACACTGGCCACTTACGGTGTAGGCATGCTGATAGGCTTCTGGGTCGCGGGTCAGATTACCGACCACTTCTCCACCAACGGCGCCCACGACTGGCAGGGTATTTGGATGTTCCCAGCGGCATTTGCTATCGCAGTGCTGGTGCTGTTCTTCCTCACTTTTAAAGACGATAAAAGCGTAACGGCTAAGCCTGACCTTTAAGGTGATAGAGCATTAAGTTAGCCGGGGCTTTAAAAGCACCCGGCTAATTATGCGTTGTACGAAAACTGCCCTAGCAAATACAACCCCAACACAATCAGTGTAATCAAGCCAACGACGCTACACCAAACGCCGTCATCTCGATGCCTATGCTGTTCAAGATATATCACTTTAGTCACCAAAGGATATTTACCCAAAGTAACTAGTTTACAGATTGGCCAACCAACCCAGTAACAAATTATTCTAAAGAATATCTCTGCAAGTATGTAACCTATTACCCTAAAAAACCCCTTGCCTACCTCTTCAAAAAAGCCGTCCATAAAATCCCTTTCGGTTAAGCGTAACAAGTAAATACACTACCCAAATCTGCTTTCTTCTCACTTCTATTTTTCCATAGTCGGGAATCGCAGCTGGCTTAATGGCTAGCGCTCACCTTCCAGTTCGTGCCATACACGCAGAATAATGATGACGCTCGTATGCACTGAATAGCGAATAACGTATTTACCAAAGACCATGTCATGAACGGAATCCGGTGCCATTTCAACAGGCGTTCCCATGTTGGGAAAGTCTGGCAGTAAGTCGATTTTGCCGACTAGCTCTGTAGCTATCCTGCCTGCTGCTGAAGGATTATGGATGGCGATAAACTCTCTAAGGCGCTTCAAATCTTCAATGGCTTCATCCGTGTAAACCAGTTTCACTTACCCGACCTCGGTGCATCCTGCTCGTTTTCGGCTCCCCAGCTATTGAGCCAACGATGAACCTCGCTGCTATCAACAACTTTCCCCTGTGCTGCAGACTCCATCGCCTCCAGCGTTTGCTTCCAACGCTCTTGCTCAAGCTGTTGCTTCTCGATGTATTCCGATAACGCCTGATTGATCACCCAGCCTTTGCTCCGGTGGAGCCTGCTCGCGATAGCTTCCAGATGCTGTTCAACGTCTGACTGAAGACGAACTGTAGTGACACCCATATCGATACCCTCACTTCCGACGACTACAATGTATTACAGCATAGTCAATGAGAGCGATACAAAAAAGCCCAGCCCCCAAATACTATCTAGCATCAGAAGACTGGGCTGGCTCGCTTAGGGTGCTTATAAACGCCCTGCTATAGCTCTCTTACCCATATATTGCGAAAGCTAACGTCCGCATCGTGATCCTGCAGGTAAATGGGCGCGCAGCCGTGGGCTTCGTCGTAGTTGGGTTCGCCAATCCATTCGGTGGTGCCTTGCACTTCTGCATGGTGCTGAACCACCACCCCGTTATGCAGAACTGTGACGTAGGCGGGAGATTCAAGAGCTCCCTCATCATCAAAGCGTGGCGCGGTGTAGAGGATGTTATAGCTCTGCCACTCACCCGGCGGGCGCGATGCATTGACCAGCGGAATATGCTGCTTGTAGATGGATGCCGCTTGGCCGTTGGGATAAGTCGGGTTCTCGTAGGAGTCCAGCACCTGGACTTCATAGCGTTCCTGTAGGAAGACACCGCTATTGCCCCGATCTTGACCATCCATGCCTTCAAGATCCTCTGGAGAACGCCACTCCAGGTAGAGCTGCACATCGCAGAAATCCTGACGCGTGCGAATGCCTCCCGTGCCACGGTTCACCGTCATTGTGCCCTCTTCCACGTGCCACTCAGCCGGCCCACTCTCTTCGCCTTCCCAGGCGTCTAAATCGGTGCCATCGAACAGCACGATCGCATCGGATGGTGCGCCCGCCTCAGGCACTGAAACAGCAGTGGGCACAGGTTCCCACACTTCGGTTTTGGCAGATTGCTGTTCGGGTGTTAGTGCCTCTTGTGAGGCGCCTTCCTGTGCCACGCTGTCGAAGGCTATTAAACTGCCACAGGCCAATAAGCAAAGCGTCGGGGCACAGAAACGCGGTTTTTGACCGTAAGTATGCTGATTTTTCATCAATGCTCTCCGCTCCATTAGGTTGCCCAGGCGGGCTCGCCGTTATAAGGCGCACAGCCGTCATAGCTTCCCGGCACCGCTTCGTAGCGCAAGACTTCTGTCGCGCCGACTTCAGAAGTGAAAAAGCCGAACAGCGTTAACTGCTTCATCATGGTGAAGTAGTGTGGCAGTGCTTCCTCGCTCTCCGCATGCTCCTGGGATGCAAGGGTTTCTGCGGTTTGATTTTGAGCGGTCTGGGTTTCTATCGTCAGTGCTTCAGCGGGAGTTGGCTGTTTGTGGGCTTGTTGCTCGGTGTGCGCCATCGCTTCCCGGTCTAATTCCGTTACCAGTTCTAAGCGCTGCTGATTGCTTAACGCCATAAAATCACGCTGATAGGCCGCGCGGCTACGCGCCTCAAGCTGCGCTAAACCAAAATAAAACACTTCTCTTTCAGAGGGCGTGTAGCAGTCGCTAACAAACACGGCCATAAACTCCCCGACGCCAGCATCTTTGGCGCCAGGGGTATCGGTTCTGGGTAGAATGGTTTCGGCAAGTTCGTCCAGTCGCTCTACATCCTGACTGCTAAAGGAGTGATCTGCCTGGCTAGTATCGCTAAAGGCAAACAGGGACTTGCCCCCAATCATCGCTGTACCGGTCGTCAGCGCGATCATTTTGAGTAGCTCGCGACGATTCATGACAGGTTCCCCCGCTTAAGCTCTTCCACGGCATAGTCGACCGCCCGAGCGGTAAGTGCCATGTAGGTTAAAGATGGATTCACGCAAGAGGATGACGTCATGCAGGCGCCATCCGTGACAAACACATTGGGGGCGTCCCACAGCTGATTGTGGCTATTGAGCACGGATGTTTTCGGGTCACGGCCCATCCGCGCAGTGCCCATTTCATGAATGCCCATGCCCGGCGCGTAATCACCTACGTCGCCTTTGACGTTTTTTACGCCAGCGGCTTCTAGCAGATCGACCGCATCCTGAACCATGTCTCGGCGCATATCGCGCTCGTTTTGCTTGAGTTCCACATTGATCGACAGCACCGGCAGCCCCCACTTATCGCGAACGCTATGATCCAGAGAAATACGGTTATCGTGGTCGGGCAGCATTTCGCCGAAGCCCGTCATGCCGATCGTCCAACCGCCTGGCTGGGTGAGTGCTTGCTTTAAATCAGCGCCGATATTGAGCTCGGCAATTTCGCGATCCCAGCCCTGGCGGCTTGCCGCGCCCTGATAACCAAACCCCCGCACATAGCTCCGCTGCTCATCGCCTACATTGCGAAAACGCGGGATGTAAAAGCCTGCGGGGCGGCGTCCAAAATAGTATTTATCCAGATAGCCTTCCACATCGCCGCTGGCACCGCAGCGGAAGTGGTGATCCATCACGTTGTGGCCCAGTTCACCGCTGCTACTGCCCAAGCCACCTTCCCAGACATCGGTGGCAGAGTTCATCAGAATCCAGGTGGTGTTGAAGGTCGAGGCGTTGAGAAACACTACATCGGCGGTGTACTCGTGGGTTTCATGGGTTTCGGCATCAATCACCTCAACGCCTCGCGCCCGCTGGCGGTCTTTGTCATACAGCACCTGGCTGACAATCGAGAAGGGCCGCAAGGTTAGATTACCGGTGGCTACCGCCGCAGGCAGCGTGGCGGACTGGGTGCTGAAATAGGCGCCATAGGGGCAGCCCAGCCAGCACTTATTACGGTATTGGCAGTTGACGCGATTCTGTTCCGGTTTTGGTTGGGTAATATTGGCCACCCGGCTGTGGATAAGATGACGCTGGCCGCCAAACGCCTCTTTAATGCGCTTGGCGGCGTCTTTTTCCACACAGTTAAGCGGTATCGGCGGTAGAAACTCGCCATCGGGAAGGATATCCAGCCCCTCCTGGGTGCCCGCGATACCGGCAAAGCGCTCCACATAGTCGTACCACGGGGCAATATCTTCGTAGCGAATCGGCCAGTCAATAGCAATGCCTTCACGCTGGTTGGCCTCAAAATCCATTGGGCTTAGCCGGTAGCTTTGCCGCCCCCACAGTAGTGAGCGCCCGCCTACGTGATAGCCACGAAACCAGTCGAAGCGTTTCTCTTCAACGTAGGGATTGGCCTGTTCATCCGCCCACATGCCCATGGTGGCTTCATTGAGGGGATAGTCGCGCCTGAGCACCGGGTGCTTGGCGATCATCTCCTGGGTTGGCTCATTGCGGTGAGGATAATCCCACGCTTCTTTATGGGCATTGTGGTAATCCTTCACGTGCTCAATATTGCGCCCACGCTCAAGCAGTAATACTTTTAAGCCTTTCTCGGTGAGTTCTTTAGCAGCCCAACCGCCGCTAATACCTGAACCAACCACGATGGCATCGTAGTGATTATCTGGCATTGTCATCTTCCTTACTGTGTTGTTATTGGGATTTTATGTTGGCGTCGAATCACACATCACAGAGCTGAATAGCCGCCTGCAGTGATGCTATCTTTGCCTGTTGGCTAGTCCGGTCAGGGAGAAACTCTTGGGCGATATAGCCCTTAAAGCCGGTATCCCGAATGGCGCGACAAATCGCGGGATAGTTGAGCTCTTGGGTGTCATCTATTTCATGCCGCCCAGGCACACCGGCCGTATGGTAATGGCCGAAAAAGTGATGGTTTTCTCGAATAGTGCGAATGACATCACCTTCACTAATCTGCATGTGGTAGATGTCGTAGAGCAGTTTGAAGTTGGGTGAGTCAAGGCGGCGGCAGAGCTCAATGCCCCAGGCAGAGTTATCGCAAAGGTAATCGGGGTGGTCGATTTTGCTGTTGAACAGCTCCATTTGCAGCACCACGCCCTTTGACTCCGCATGGGCGATCACCTGCTTTAAACCCACTTCAGCATTATCCAGACCTTGATCGGGGGTCATACCCCGGGCATTACCGCTAAAGCAGATTAAGTTGGTGTAACCCGCTTGGCTGACCCGATCGATATGGCTGCGATAGCGATCAATCAGCTCGGCATGAAAACGGCTATCGCCCCAGCCATCTTCAAGACTCAGCTCGGCGCCATTACACATGGAGGAGTCGAGCCCATAGCGCTGAAGCACGGGCCACTCCTCGGGGCCCACCAGATCAATCGCCTTAATACCTAACTCATTTGAAAGCTGGCAAAGCTCCTCTAGCGAAAGAAAATCGAATGTCCAACGGGCGACAGAATGGTGGATATTGCCCTTTAAAGCCCGCAGTTCAGGCGTGTCGTCAGCTAGGGCTTTAGACCCAAGATGCGGTAGTGCAGCTAGGCCGATAGCACCTGTAACGCAGTGGCGCAGCAGGCTGCGCCGATCAATAAGGTAGCGCTTCATAAAGCATCCTCGCGTTTGTCATCTAAATGATGATGGCCAATGCGTGCCTTACTCTTCTCGAAGCGCTGCCAATTTCTCCGCTAGGAAGCTATTTCCTTCTGTAATCACCGCTTCAGCGTCTAGCGGCATATCGTGTTCTATGATGTACCACTCCACATCAGTGGCTTCGATAGCAGGTAGTATCGCGTCCCAATCCAGCACCCCTTTGCCGAGCGTGGCGAACCCACCCTCATCTTCAGCGGTGCCTTCTGGCGCGTTATCCTTGGCGTGTACGGCAAACAGTTGCCCATCAAAACGCGTTACGTACTCGACCGGGTCAAACCCACCCCGCGCTACCCAGGCGATATCTAATTCCGCCAATAGGTCAGATCCGGCCGCATCAAACAGATGCTCCAAGGCGGTTTTACCGTCATACACTTCCATCTCGAAATCATGGTTGTGATACGCCAACCGAAAACCTTCGGCATCTAGTTCAGCAGCAATCTCACCAAGCTCTTCTCCCAGCGCTTGCCAGCCTTCTGCATCGCTAGGGCGTGCGTCCTCGGCTAAATAAGGCATCGTCAGGGTGTCGTTACCTACCGCCTGATTAAAGGCCACCGTTTCATCTAAACGATTGCGCAGGTCATCCAACTGCACATGGCTTGAGATCACTTCAAGCGCATGCTCTTCTAACAACGCGTTAAGTTCTTCGGCCGTTACTTGCTGGGTGCCCACCGTTTCAATCGCCGAAATGCCCGCCCTATGCACGGCGGCTAACTGCTCCTCCAAACTGCCAAAATCACGCAGCGTGTACATTTGAACGGCGATGGGTAGCTCGGCTGAATTGCCTTGTGCTTGGGCAAAGCCAGGTGCACTTAGCGCTGACAGCGCCACAGCGCTGGCAGCCAATAGAGCATGTGAACTCATGCGTTTTAAACGTCGCGGGGTATCCATATCCACCTCGTTGTTGTTGAATTGTTATAGGTTGTGAAAGCGCCGATGCAAAAATGTAATCGGTTACATTTTTTTAGATCATCTTAGTTAAATGTGCAAGCCAGCCGCCTGCTCTACTGCTTAAAAGATGCCAAAAAAAACTTAACACCCTCATAAATCAATTCACAACCAGTTGGTTATAAACAACTTATAGACTATTAAAGAAAAACTTAATACTTTGGTATCACACAGCTGCGATGCTAAACAGTCGTTCGTCGCACTATTATTTTTGCCATCAGCCAAGCTGGTACAATGGCTATCATTTCCTTCTACCTACGGACATCAACGTGCCATTACGCGATTTACTGCTCGGCCTGTTTGTGATCGCCATTTGGGCGCTAAATATCATTGTGATTAAGGTCGGCGTGGCGGAGTTACCACCGCTGCTGATGACCACGCTGCGCTTTATGTTAGTGGCGGCACTGCTGGTGCCTTTCTACCCAGTGGCGCGGATACAGCTGCCCTTTTTGCTGCTGCTCTCAGTGACGTTTGGCAGCCTGCACTTTGCTCTGCTGTTTATTGGCCTGGAGCACGCTGAGGCGGGTACCGGCGCGCTACTGGTACAAATGGGGACGCCTTTTGCAACGCTATTGGCGGTAATTTTTCTGAAAGAGAAGCTGGGGCCCAAGCGTATCGCCGGGCTGCTGCTGTCGTTTGCCGGGGTCGTCGTGCTGGCGGGTGGGCCAACGTTACCCTCTCCGCTGCCGCTGGCGATTCTTTTGTGCAGTGCCATGGGCTGGGCGGTATCGCAGCTATTGATCAAGCGTGGCCCGCCGATTGCGCCGATGGCGCTGGCAGGCTGGATGGCCCTGTTTGCAGTGCCCCAGGTAGCGCTAGGCTCATGGCTGTTTGAGAGCGGTCAGTGGCAGGCGATGCAGCAGGCAACGTGGTTAGGCTGGGGGGCGATGATTTACACCGCCGTGATGTCATCGATTGTTGCTTACGGGATTTGGTACGCGCTGTTGCGCCGCCACCCGGTTAATCGCGTGGTGCCCATGACGCTACTCGTACCGGTACTGGCAGTCGGTCTGGGCGCACTGTTAATGGGGGACAGCCTAGGCGTGCATAAACTGGTGGGCGGCGGCTTAGTGGTCGCGGGTATTGCGCTGATTGTGATTAGATTTCGCCGCCGTCCACAGCCTGCTTAATCGGCAGGCTGGCAGAAACCGGCCTCATCAGGGATCGACACGCAGTCACCCACGGTGATGCCGCGCTCGGCAAAATAGCCGCCATTGACCTCTAGCGCTGAATGGTAAGCCGCACCCGCCGGATAAGAAGGGCAGTCACTTGGCGACGAGGACTCGCAGGGCTGCATGGTATTAATCGCCACGATGCGCCCGTCACCATCGATAAAGGCAATATCGAGGGGGATCAGCGTGCGGTACATCCAAAAAGCGTTGTTGGCCGACTGCTCGCTCTCAAAGCGAAACAGCATGCCGTGCTCTTCGGGCAAGCTCTCGCGCCCCATCAAGCCGCGCTGTCGCTGAGACATCGTCTCTGCCACTTCGACATCTAAACGGTGCGGGCCGCCTTCGCTGTGAATCGCCAGCGCCAGCGTCTGCATCTTTTGCGCCGATGCCTGCCCCCAAGCAAATGAACCAAGTAGCGACATCGGCAGCAGCGCCGCCAGCGGTAATAGTAACGATGCTTTAAGCAGCGTGCGACGCGTGGGATCCATGCTTACTTCCTTTTATCATGCGCATCTGCGCGAACTCGGTGGCCTCGCATCAGGTGAATGCCTGCCGCCAGTAATGAAACGTTGACCACAGCGCCGCAGGTTAACTGATTGCGCCGTGCGGCATGGGTGGCGATATCGAAACGTAACATATCACCATGGCTTGCGCGCAATGAAACTGACGTAATGCCGCCCAATGCCACCAACTCGCTGACCGTGGCCGTGATCGGGTTTTCCCGTTCCCCCTGGGAGGGGCGATCGCGGCGGTGAAGCACAATATCTGACGGCGGCAGATACCAGGTGACGCTTTCGCCCAAAGATAAATCATTGAGCCCATCGGCGACTTCCAGGCTGGTTTCACCCCACTGCAACCGTCGCTCACCCTCAAACTCCACAATAACGCCTTCAAACAAATTGTGACGATCCAACAAACGCGCGACTAACGGCGACGAAGGGCGATTAAATAGCGCTTCGGGGGTGCCCTGCTGAAGGCTTGTCCCGTTATGCAACACACAAATTTGGTCGGCTAGCGCGGAGGCTTCTTCCAGGTCGTGGGTGACCAGCACAATCGGAATGTCGATTTGCTGGCGGAGTAGCGCCAGTTCGCGCTGCAGGCGCCGCCGGGTAACCTGATCCACCGCCGAAAACGGCTCATCCAGCAACAACACTTTGGGCTCACGGGCTAAAGCGCGGGCCAACGCCACTCGCTGACGCTGACCACCAGAAAGCGCATTCGGGTAGCGCTCACCCAGCCCTTCCAAGCGCACCTTGGCAAGCCACTGTTCCGCTTGCTCCCGGCGCTGCGGTTGCGCTAAATGGCGCAGGGGGAGCTGAATATTTTGCGCGGCGGTTAGGTGGGGAAACAGCGCATAGTCCTGAAACACCATGCCGACCTGACGTCTCTGCGGCGAGAGTGAATGCTTACCTTCAGCGTCGAACCAAACGTCGCCCGCGCACGCCACTCGCCCACTGTGAGGGCGATAAAGCCCGGCGATGGTGCGCAGCAGCGTGGTTTTTCCGCTGCCCGATGGCCCGACTAGCGCCAGCAGTTCACCGGGGTGGCAAGCAAACTCGGCGGCCAGGGGAATCGGCCCCGTTTGATCGACCGCCACGCATAGCCCTTGAAACGGCTCTGCAACTGATCCTGCCACCCGAGAATCAGCCACGTGCCCACCGGCGCCCAGCCAGCCCATAGACGAGTCCCAGGGTAATAAAGGATACCAACAGCAGCAGCGCCGACATCTGCGCCGCGCCCTGTTCGTCGAAGGCTTGAACGCGATCATAAATCGCAATGGCGAGGGTGCGGGTTTCACCATCAATGGCGCCGCCCACCATTAAAATCACCCCGAACTCCCCCAACGTATGGGCAAAGGTGAGCGCAGCCGCTGACATAATCCCTGGCCATACCAGCGGCAGCTCAATGCGCAGCAACGTTTGCCAGGGGCTTAAACCGCTGCACCAGGCCGCCTCGCGTAGATTATGAGGAACGTGCTCAAAGGCGCGCTGAATCGGCTGAACGGCAAACGGCAGGTTGGCGATAAGAGAGGCCAGCAGGATGCCCGTAAAGGTGAAATTCAGCCCGCTACCGGTCATTTGTGCCCAAAAAGCGCCCACCGGCGCCTCGCGACCAAAGCTAAGCAGTAGATAAAAGCCCAGTACGGTAGGCGGTAACACCAACGGTAATGCGATCAGCGCTTCGCATAGCCCTTTGCCACGGAAACACGCGTAGGCCAGAGCACGGCCTAGCCAGATAGCGATAGGGATAAGAATCAGGCAGGTAAACCCGGCAAGGCGAAGCGAGACCGAAAGCGCTGACCAATCCATTAAGACCCCGCCATTAAGAATTATCCACTACGAATCATCCATTATGAACCCGCCATTATTCGGCGCTAAAGCCGTAGCGGCGCAGAATGGCTTGCCCTTCGTCTTGCTGTAGCCACTGATAGAAATCACTGGCGACCTCTCCCGCTTGGTTGGTCAGTACCATGCGTTGGCGTAGCTCGCCGTGCCATGCTTCAGGAATAAGTACGTACTCACTTCGCTCACTTAAAGCAGGGGCAAGCGCCAAGGAGTAAGCCACTAAGCCCCCACGCGCATCGTCAGAGAGGGCAAACTGCGCCGCCTGGGAGACGTTTTCACCCAGTATCCGCAGCGGCTCGGTTTGCTCCCAAAGCCCGGCATGTTCGAGCACCTGCTGCGCTGCCACGCCATAAGGCGCATGCTCTGGATTAGCCAGGGCGATGCGTTGAGTGGTGCCACTTACGTGAGCTGTCAGCGCATCCTGTACTGCCGCCAGCGGAGCATCCTCGCTAGGCAAATCATCGCGCCCGCTGCGCTGCAGCCACACCAAACGACCAATAGCGTAGATCACGCCTTCATCTTGTGTGTAGCCTTCTTCATACAGCGCCTGAACATAGCGCTCGTCAGCAGAGAGATAGAGCTCAAAAGGTGCGCCCTGGGCGATTTGGCGACGAAAGTTGCCCGACGAACCAAAGCTTAGCCGCAGGGCGTGGCCGGTTTGCTGCTGAAACTGCTCGGCGGCGTCAGTGAGGGCAAACTGCAGATCAGACGCAGCTGCCACAATAGGCGCCCCCGCTTGTGCGGGGGCGCCTATTAGAAGCGAGCAGGCTAGTAGCCACCCATGCGCTAATTTAGCTTTTAGCATGCTCGTCAGTAATCTCCATTACCTTCATGGTGTTGGTACCGCCGTGAGCATTCATATGGTCACCGCGGGTAAGGATTACATGGTCACCTGCTTTAGAGATACCCATCTTCACGAGTAGCTCAAGGGCGCGATCATTTAGCTCCGTGGCGCTCATTTCAGAGGTGTCAAACGGCAGTGAAACAACACCCCGGTAAAGTGCCATACGCCGCTGGGCGATAGGGTTATGCGCCAAGCCAACAATCGGCAGGCCTGAACGAATGCGCGAAGCGATCAGCGGCGTATAGCCCGACGACGTCATACAGGCAATCGCGGTAACACCGGCCATGTGGTTGGCCGCGTACATGGCGGAGAGCGCGATGGTTTCGTCCGGACGGGTAAAGCCTTCATGAATACGGTGACCAGACTCCTGGGCAGACTTTTCACGCTCGGCCCCCAAGCAAACACGTGACATCGCTTCTACGGTTTCCAACGGGTAATCACCCGCCGCGGTTTCCGCCGAAAGCATAACCGCGTCGCTGCCATCCAGTACCGCGTTGGCCACATCAAACACTTCCGCACGGGTAGGCAGCGGCGCCGAGATCATGCTCTCCATCATTTGCGTGGCGGTAATCACCGCGCGATTCAGCGAACGAGCGCGCTTGATCATGCGCTTTTGCACGCCGACCAGTTTGGCATCACCAATTTCAACGCCAAGATCGCCCCGCGCGACCATTACCGCCTCAGAGGCTTCGATAATGCCGTCCAGAGTAGCGTCATCAGCAACAGCTTCGGCGCGCTCAACTTTAGCCACCAAGCCAATCTCTTTGCCCGCCTCGCCCAACAGGCGGCGCGCTTCAAGCATATCTTCGGCATGGCGCGGGAAGGAAATGGCTAAGTAGTCGACGCCAATTTCAACGGCGGTTTTGAGGTCTTCTTTATCTTTCTCGGTCAATGCCGGCGCAGAGAGTCCGCCGCCCTGCTTGTTGATGCCTTTATGGTTGGAGAGCTTACCGCCCACGACCACAGTGGTATGCACCTGTTGACCTTCAACGCGGGTCACGTCAAGCACCACACGGCCGTCGTCTAGCAGCAGGCGGTCGCCCGCGGCGACATCTTGAGACAGCGTTGTATAATCACAGCCCACTTGGTGGATATCACCCGCATCGCCATCCAGCGCCATATCGAGAATAAACGGCTGGCCCTCTTTGAGTACCACGGCACCGTCTCTAAACCGCGCAATTCGAATTTTTGGGCCCTGCAGATCCCCCAAAACAGCGACGCTGCGGCCTAGCTTGGCAGCGATTTCACGTACTTCGGTTAACCGGCGGCGGTGATCATCAGCGATGCCATGGGAGAAATTTAGACGCACCACATCCACACCCGCTTTAAGCATGGCTTCCAATACGCCTTCCCGGTCGCTGGCGGGGCCAAGGGTGGCGACAATTTTGGTACGACGGATCGAAGAGAAGTGCAGTGCGTTCATAATATTCCAACCATGCGAATTAACGTGTAGTGACTCTGTTTAGTCACTCTATTCAGTAACCCTAGCTTATCAGTTTAACGCGCTCTATATGACAGCGGTGCAACGTATCGGGTGGGATTACGCTAATGTCACGGTAATCGCCAGGGGAAACTCATCGCAGTTATTGCCATCGCCGCCCCGATCCACCACCAAAAACTCGCCTTCGCGCTCCAGCACCGACTGAATCGCGTGCCAGGTGCCTGCGCGGTAGTTCACCCCCTGGCGGCCATCGGTGACAAAAGCACGTACATCTGCAGGGTTTATATGTTCCCCCGGCGGGGCCACCACCACAATAAAGCGCTCTTGATGCAGCGGCATAAACGCCTGGCTGCCCTGGGGGTGGCGCTCTAAAAAGGTAAACTCTAGCGGCAGCGTGACCGGCTGACTGACGAAGATATTTATCAGCGTGTGGGCGTTTTCGCCCAGGGTTTCCACCTTCGCCAGATCGTGATGGCGCTGGGTGCGCCCGGCGTTGATAGGAAACGATTCAGAGTTACGCGCATCAATTACATCGCCAAAAGGGGCAAAGGCTTCTGCTGTTAACAGTTCGGCTTTAAGCTCAAGCATTGCAGCTCCTTAGCGAGATGACAGTTTAAGAGACGCATGGCGATTAACGTCTTTATACAACAAATACCGAAACGGCCCAGGGCCAGCGGCGTAGCAGGCTTGGGGGCAGAAGGCGCGCAGCCACATAAAGTCTCCGGCTTCTACTTCCACCCAGTTTTGATTTAAGTGATAAACGGCTTTGCCTTCAAGCACGTACAAACCGTGTTCCATCACATGGGTTTCATCAAAGGGAATCACGCCGCCGGGTTGAAAGGTCACGATATTGACATGCATATCGTGGCGAACGTCCGCAGGGTCGACAAAGCGCGTGGTGGCCCAGCGCCCTTCGGTGCCGGGCATTTCGATAGGCGCGATATCTTGTTCGTTAGTCACGAACGCCTGCGGCACCTCAAGCCCTTCGACAAACTCATAGGCCTTGCGCACCCAATGGAAACGCACTGGCGCGCTAGATTCGTTACGCACCTGCCAGTTGCTGCCAGGGGGAATAAACGCATAGCCACCAGGCATCATCGTATGGCGCTCACCAGCCAATGTCAGCGTTACCTCACCCTCAACAATAAACAGCACGCCTTCCGCCTGGGAATCTGGCTCGGGCTTATCGCTACCGCCCTGGGGCTGTACTTCCATAATGTATTGCGAAAACGTCTCGGCAAACCCCGACAACGGACGCGCCAGCACCCATAGCCGGGTGCCTTCCCAGAACGGCAGATTGCTGGTAACGATATCGCGCATGACGCCTTTAGGGATCAGCGCATAGGCTTCGGTAAATACCGCACGATCGGCAGTGATCTGTGTTTGCGGCGGGTGCCCGCCGGTGGGGGCGTAGTAAGTAGCTGACATCTTTTAAACCTATTTGACTTAGTAAAAACAAGAGACATTTATCTTGTATACAATATTAGCGAACCATATTAAAGCGATCTTTGGCGGATCGCTTAAGCAAAACGCTTGTGAAACACTCCTCCCAATAGTAACTTCTTTAGAAACTTTCGTTTCATAATTCTAAAACCATACGAACATGTCCACAAACAGCACCCTCAACACGAATTGGCTTCCGCAAACCGTTGCGCTCAAGAACCCTATCGTTGCCTGGGTCAGCAATTTATAACAACAGCCATCCTGCATGGCAGCTCTATAACGCGAGGCTTAGCATGTCCCAACACACCCCCTCTTCGTCTTCCCCAGATAGCCCCACACCCAAGAAAAGCTGGTGCCGGATACCAGATATATACGCGGTTTTGTTCGTTTTTATCGCCTTGGCAGCGATAGCAACGCATTTTGTGCCTGCTGGTCAGTTCGAGCGCGTTCCGGGCCCGAACGGGCGTATCACTATTGACCCAACCTCTTATGAACAGATCGCCTCCACCCCGATTGGTATCGTTGACTTTATGCTGGCGATTCCTAATGGCTTGATGAGTGCTGGTGAAGTTGTCTTTTTCACCTTTATGATTGGCGGTATGTTTATGGTGCTAAGGCGCACCGGCATTATAGAAATAGGTGTTGATAAGCTGACGCGGCGCTTTGCGCGGCAAAGCCTTCTCACTATTCCGGTGTTGATGACCGTATTTGCCTTGATAGCAACCGTGATCGGTACCCAAGAGTTGGCGCTGGTCTATGTGCCGGTTATCTTGCCGTTAATGATTGCCTTGCGCTTTGATTCCGTCACTGCAGCCGCGGTGGCACTTTGCGCCACCACGGTTGGCTTCACAACGGGTGTGCTCAACCCCATCAACACCGGCCTTGCACAGCAACTCTCAGACCTACCTCTCTACTCCGGTTACGGCCTGCGCGTCATGGCGTTTATTGTCATGTTAGCTGCGGCCATTTTCTTCGTCATGCGGTACGCACGCGTGGTGCGCCAGACACCCTCGCTTAGCCTACTGAGCAACGACACAGGGGAAACCGAAAAACGCACGCTTTACCAACACGCTGACAATAGCCCTGCATTAATCGCTACTACTCGCCAGAAGCTCGCCGCCATCGCAACGTTCGCCTTCTTCGCGGTACTCGTCTATGGCGTGCTGCAACAAGGCTGGTTCATGATGGAAATGGCGGGACTATTTATCATCATGGGGATAGTTGTGGGCCTTATCGCAGGCCTCGACACTGACGAAATATGTGCAGGCTTCAACCAGGGTTTCCGCGATGTATTGGTCGGGGCCATGATCGCAGGCGTCGCACGGGGCGTAGCCGTAATGCTGGAAGATGGCCAGATCATGGATACGCTGGTATTTGGGCTTGGCAATCTCGTTGGGGAGTTACCCACCCTGCTATCGGCTATTGGCATGTTCTTTGCCCAACTCGGTTTCAATTTTATTGTGCCTTCCGGTAGCGGCCAGGCCCTGGTCACCATGCCCCTGATGGCGCCGCTCTCCGACATCATTGGCGTGACGCGACAAACGGCGGTATTGGCTTTCCAACTTGGCGATGGCATTGGCAATATCTTATACCCAACCTCGGGCTACTTTATGGCTACCCTAGCGCTCGCTGGTGTCCCATGGCAAAAATGGGTCAAGTTCTTCTTCCCACTTTTTTGCGTATGGATATTGATCGCCCTGGGCTTCCTTATTTTTGCTCAAGCAACGCAATGGATCGGGTAGTTGACTAGACCACCGCCTCGCCTCTGTGAGGCGGTGCCAAGCTAAAGAACCGCAGAAATAAACTGCTTCAGTTCAGGCGTTTGTGGATTGCTAAATAGCTCGCTGGGGGCGCCCTCTTCGTGGATGCGCCCTTGGTGCATAAACACCACCCGGTCGGCCACATCGCGGGCAAAGCTCATCTCGTGGGTGACCAGAATCAGCGTCATACCCTCTTTTGCCAAGGCTTCCAGCACCCGCAGCACTTCCCCGACCAGCTCGGGGTCGAGCGCTGAAGTCACCTCATCGCAAAGCATCACTTTGGGCTGCATCGCCAGCGCCCTGGCTATCGCCACGCGCTGCTGCTGGCCGCCGGAGAGCTGGGCCGGGTAGGCATCGTACTTGTCAGATAGGCCGACTTTCTCAAGCACTTCCCGAGCGATTTTTTCAACCTCCGCTTTGGCTTCGCCGCGCACCACCAGAGGCGCTAAACAGACGTTTTCGCCCACGGTTTTATGGGGAAACAGGTTGAAGCTTTGAAACACCATACCCACGTTTTCGCTCAGCTCTTTGGGCGACATGGAAGCCGCATCGAGCTGTTTATCGGCAATGGTAATCTCGCCGCTGTCGTGTTTTTCCAGCTGATTCAGGCAGCGCAGTAGGGTACTTTTACCCGAACCGCTGCGACCAATAATCGCTACGACTTCGCCCTGTGCGACCGAAAGGTTAATACCTTTAAGCACTTCCAGGTCGCCAAAGGCTTTATGCACGTTATCAACGTAAACCAGCGTCATAGAGCTTTTTCTCCAGATAGCGCGCGTAGCAGGAAAGGGGGAAGCACAGCGCGAAGTAAAGCAGGGCCACAAGGGCAAAGATGGTGAAAGGTTCAAAGGTGGCGTTATTAAGCATGGTGCCCGCTTTGGTCAGCTCGACAAAGCCAATGATGGAGGCAAGCGCCGTGCCTTTAATGACCTGTACCGAAAAACCCACCGTGGGCGGAATCGACAGCCGCAGCGCCTGGGGCAGAATCACATGGCGCATGGTCTGGAAATAATTCATGCCCAGCACCCGCGCCGCGTGCCACTGCCCTTTAGCCACTGCTTCCAAGCAGCCGCGCCAGATGTCACACAGAAAGGCGCTGGTAAACAGGGTGAGTGCAATGGAAGCGGCCAGCCAGGCAGAGATCGGATGCCCCATGGCAGCAGCGCCAAAGAAAATCAGAAACAGCTGCATCAACAGTGGCGTACCTTGGAACAGGTCAACATAAAGAGACGTTAATCGCTGCAGCCAGCGGTTGCTGGAGAGACGCATAAAGGTCAACAGCAGCCCCACCGTCGCCCCGCCTACAAAAGCAATTAGCGACAGCACCACCGTCCAGCGAGCCGCCAGTAGCAGGTTGCGCAGAATGTCCCAGAAGGTGAACTCAATCATCGTTGCTCTCCTTGCTGATAGGCGAATACGCGCTTGCCCACCAGCATAAAGCTGCGCCGCATACCAAAGGCGAGAAGCAGATAGACCAGCGTGATCAGTAGATAAACTTCAAAGCTGCGGAAGTTGCGCGACTGGATAAAGTTCGCGGCGTAGGTCAGATCAAACACCGAAATCTGAGATACCACCGCCGAACCCAGCATGACGATAATCGACTGGCTGATGAGCGCGGGATAAACCCGCGCAAAAGCGGGCACCAGCACCACATGGCGGTAGCTTTGCAGCGTGGTCATGCCCAGCGCCCGTCCGGCCTCCAGCTGGCCTTTTGCCGTGGCGCTAATACCTGCGCGTAAAATCTCGGCGCTGTAGGCGGCCAGGTTAAGGGTCATGGCAATAAACGCCGCGGTAATAGCATCAATTTTGATACCCAGCCCCGGTAGCCCGAAGAAGATAAAGAACAACTGCACGATAAAGGGCGTATTACGGATCACTTCGACGTAACCGCCTAGCCCCCAGCGCACCCATGGCTGCGCGTTCACACGTAGATACGCCACCGCCACTGCCAGCGCCAATCCCGTTAAGGTGGTCACCACGGTCAAAATGACCGTGGTGGTAAGACCTTTCAGGAGTTCACTGACGTAGGGCAACAGGGTAAGAAAGTCGAGTGTTGGCCCCATAATGAACCTCAGCTACCGAAGTTTTCAGGTAGGTCAGCGCTAAACCAACGCTGGGACAGCTCATTCAGAGTGCCATCTTCCAGACCTTGAGCGATCAGGCGATTTACTTCTTCCAACAGCGCGGGCTCATTTTTGTTCATGCCCACGTAGCAGGGCGAATCTTTAAGCTGGTACACCAACGAGGGCGCACGGCTGCTATTGCGCTCGGCGATCTCGGCGGCAACCACGTTCCCAGTAGCCACGTAATCAACCTGACCAGACAGAAACGCAGAAATGGTGGTGGCATTGTCTTCAAAGCGCTGCACCGTAGTGGAGTCGGGGGCAATCTCAGAAAGCTCCATATCTTCTACCGCACCGCGAGTAACACCGATGGTTTTATCGGCTAAGCCTTCCGGGCCATCCACGCTTTCATCGGCATCAGCGCTGAACACCCCTAAAAAGAACGGCGCATAGGCATCAGAAAAGTCGATTGCCGCTTCGCGCTCAGGATTTTTACCCAGGCTGGAAATCACCAAATCCGCCTGGCCGGTCTGTAAATAGGGAATCCGGTTGGCACTAGTTACCGGAATCAGCTCTAACGTAACGCCCATTTCATCAGCAAGGTATTGGGCCATATCAATATCGTAGCCGCGCGGCTGCAGGTCGGTACCCACCGAGCCAAAGGGCGGAAAATCCTGGGGCACGGCAATCCGAATAGTGCCGCGAGACTCGATATCCGCAAGGGCATCCGCCTGAACGCTGGGGCTGGTGGCGAATGCCCCCAGTGCGACGGCGGCACTCAGCCCCGTGGCTAAAACGCTGGACTGCAGACACTTGAAGCGGCGGGTAAGGGAGTGACTGACGCGGTGCGATAACGATTTCATAAAACTCTCCTGGCAGACGCATGTTCTGCAAACTCTTGGTTTTGCTAGAAACAATTGGCTGGCTAATTATCAGTGGTGGTCTTGGCAGTGGAAGCAAAGCGAATGAAAGCTTTGTTGCATAAAATCTAACAAAGAAACTTTCGTTTCACTTAATCACCTAAGAGCAATCGCGATACCAGAAGTCACTAAGATTTTTTATAACAGCAGCTTAGCGAGCACAGGTAGCCGCAACGCAGTGGAAACCGCATCGGGAGGAGAGTTTGAATAAACATAAGTGCAATGTATTGGTGCAGCTTTAACCCATCAGGACGAAGAAATGCACCATATTAGGCGGCAAAACCTACTGCGCATTCCAATCAACGCTCATGGTCGGCGCTTCCAGCTCACTAAGCTCAGCGTAAACATCGCTGATCGCGCTGATGCGCTCTCGACCTTCTGCCAGACGCCGATGCAGAACGCCGTTGGCAATCAGGCAGATCAGGCTATTGGCAGCGGCGTAGCTATCGAAGGCGGAGAGGCTTTCCAGCGGCGTTTCAAAAAACCACGTTACCTTTGAGGCGAAATTAACCGCGGTGGGGTCAGCCAGTAAGGCTACCTTGGCAGGTGAGCGCTCAAGTGCATCGATTAGCGAAGCAAAGGCCGCTGGGCGGCGGCGAAAACCAAAAAGCACCACCACATCCTGCTCGGTTAAATCGACAATTTCTTCCGCTAACGACTGGTTTGGGTGAGGAACCACCCGCACTTGGGTGCGCGCCTGAATCACCTGCTGACGAAAATGCAGCGCTAACGGGTAGCTATTACGAAACCCGATCACCACCACATGGCGCGCACTATCCAAGCGCTCTACCAACGCAGCAAACTGATCTGCGGCAATACCGTTTAAGCAGCGCTGCAGGTTTTCCTGCTCGCGCTGTAAATGACGCTGAAACGGCGCCCCTGCCTCATCCTGCATTGCGTTGGCATCGATCACCAACGGCACGCCCAGATTACGCAGCTGTCGGGCGTGGTCTTTAACCGTGCGATAGCTCTCAAACCCCAACCGCTTGAACAGGCGGCTGACCGTCGATTTGGATACCCCGGTCAAACGCGCTAGATCGGCGGCGCTGTACACCGCCAGATCATCAAAGTGATCGAGGATAAAGCTTGCCACCCGCTGCTCCTGGGCACTTAGCGCGTCAAACTGGGCGGTAATACGCTGTCCGATATGCGGCGTCATAACATCCTATTGAGCTGCTTAATTAGCGGGTTGAGGCCGGGTGGTGCTCCGCCCAGTGACGGGCGATATCAACCCGCCGGGCCACCCACACCCGGTCGTGGGTTTCGATGTAATCCAAAAAGCGCTGTAGCGCGCGAAAACGCCCAGGCCGCCCCAATAAACGGCAGTGCATACCGATAGAGAGCATTTTGGGCGCCTCCTCCCCTTCCGCGTAGAGCACATCAAAGGCGTCACGCAGGTAGGTAAAGAAGTGATCCGCCGTATTAAAACCTTGCGGCGCGGCAAAGCGCATATCGTTGCTATCTAACGTATAAGGCACGATCAGGTGATTATGCTCACTGCCCTGACTATCCGTTACCTGCGTCCAGAAAGGCAAGTCGTCGCCGTAGTAGTCGCTATCGTAAAGGAAACCACCCTCGTCCAACACTAAACGCCGGGTATTGGGGCTATCGCGACCGGTATACCAGCCTTGAGGTTTCTCACCATAAAGGCGCTGAAAAATATCCATGGCCTGCTGAAGATGCTGCCGCTCAACGTGCTCAGAAACTTCCTGATAGTGAATCCAGCGGTAGCCGTGGCAGGCGATCTCGTGGCCGAGCTCTTTAAACGCCATGGCAACATCCGGGTTGCGTTCCAGCGCCATGGCCACGCCAAACACTGTGAGCGGCAAATCGCGCTTCTCGAATTCGCGCAGAATGCGCCATACCCCCGCGCGGGAGCCGTATTCGTAGATCGACTCCATGCTCAAGTGGCGATCTGGATAAGCCGGTGCGCCAATAATTTCCGATAGAAACTGCTCGGAGCCCGAGTCGCCATGCAGCACGCAGTTCTCGCCGCCCTCCTCGTAGTTGAGCACGAACTGAACGGCAATTTTGGCCTTGCCGGGCCAGTTGGCGTGGGGCGGGTTGCGCCCGTAACCGATTAAGTCGCGTGGGTAGTGGCCCTTAGAGGATGACGACATAGCTAGCTCCCTTTACGTCTATTTCCAGTATGCCTATTCCCGTATGCCTATTTCCGGCTCGTCACTGGCGAATAAGCAGCCCAGCGATACATAAAATCATTTGTATACAAAATAGCGAGATTAATAACGAACCGCAACGCGGCCAGACGCTAATCCCCTGACACTCATAGCGTTTTTTAGTTTAAATGCCGTTAAGTCGTTGAATCCTGAACGATTGGTCAAACTTTTATAGCGACATTTTTATCGTCTATTCACGCCCAGAGGCTTGCGCAAGGTTAGAAACCGCCCTATTTTTGTATACAAGAAAATTTATATTGTTTACATACGGATTTCTTAACGTGCATATACGCCTTATTAACCCGAACACCACGGCTTCCATGACCGCTGCGATGGGTCAGGCAGCGCAGCAGCAGGCGGCCGCGGGAACAACCGTTAGCGCCTCACAGCCTGATGCGGGCCCGGTTTCCATTGAAAGCCATTTTGATGAAGCGATCAGTGCTGTGGGGGTTGCCGAAGAGGTGCTTAAAGGTGAACGCGAGGGCGGCATTGATGCTTATATAGTGGCCTGTTTCGGCGACCCCGGTTTGCTCGCTGCCCGCGAACTCACCCGCGCGCCAGTAATTGGCATTGCTGAAGCGGCCTTTCATCTTGCCACGCTGGTGAGCACCCGCTTTTCCATTGTCACGACTCTGGGCCGCACCGGCATTATCGCCGAGCATTTGCTTCAGCAGTACGGCTTTAGCCACCACTGCCGCCGAATTCGCGCTGCGGAAATCCCGGTATTGGATCTTGAACACCACCCTGAAGCCGCGTTTACCCGCATTGTGGAAGAGTGCTGCCGCGCCCGAGATGAAGATGGTATTGGCGCCATCGTTTTAGGCTGCGGCGGTATGGCGAATTTGACCCAGGAGATCAGCCGCGAAGTTGGCCTGCCGGTAATAGAAGGTGTCACCGCGGCGCTCAAACTGGCGGAATCATTGGTTAGTTTAGGGCTTTATACCAGCAAGCACGGTGATCTTGACTATCCCCGGCCAAAAACCTTCACCGGTAAGTTTTCCGGGCTTTCTGATCTTGCGCTACCGCTTAAGTCATAAAGCCTAAAAGCAATGTCTCAAAAAACCATGTCCAAAAAAGCATGACTAGAAAAAACATTTAATAACAATAGATTAAGAAACACGAACGTCCAGTAGCACGCCACGCCGCAAGCGTTTCCCGATGTTAAATCGGGGATTAATAAAACCGATAATCTTGCGAGGACGACACCATGAGCGCTTCAACCTCCGCTCTTGCGTCAGAAGACCGATCCGATGTCGGATCAAAAGCACTAGGGGCGGAGAGCCTAGCCCCTCAACAGACCCGAATTATGGGCCGCAGCTCCTATTTTCTGGCCTGGTTCGGCGGCTGTGTTTCCATTGGCACTTTCGCCATGGGTTCAAGCGTGGTCGGCACCCTGAACCTGTTGCAAGCGACGCTGGCCATCGCCATTGGTTGCTTTGTGATAGGGATAGCGCTGGCCATTAACGGGGCGGCGGGCTACAAGTACGGCATCCCGTTTATGGTGCAGGCGCGCAGCGCCTTTGGCTTTACCGGCACGCGGCTACCCGGCTTAGTCCGCGCGGTGCCGGCTGTGGTGTGGTACGGCTTTCAAAGCTGGATTGGCGCCGGGGCACTTAACATGGTGTCGGCCACCCTGTTCGGTTTCGACAACCTTATCTTCTACTTTATTACCTTCCAGTTTCTGCAAATCGGCCTGTCGGTAATGGGCTTTCAGGGCATCAAGTGGTTAGAGAATATCGGCAGCGCCTTTATCCTCGTCTCGTTGATGTATATGTTCTACGCCACGGTGCAGCGCTACGGCGATGAGCTTTCCGCCAGCCTGCTAACCATGGAAGGCTCCTGGGGTATGCCGTTCTGGGGCGCGACCATGCTGTTTCTAGGCATCTACAGCACCATGATGCTCAACGTTAGCGACTACTCCCGCGAGCATAAAAAGGGCACCGCCCAGAGCCTGCTGACCACCATTTACGCCATGTCGATTCTGCCCTGCACGCTGTTTATGGGCTTGATCGGCTATATGGTCTCCCAGGCCACCGGTACCGCTGATCCTATCCAGGTGTTTGCCAACGCGGTGGATAACACCCCGCTGCTGATGACCACTCTGCTGTTCATCGCCTTTGCCCAGGTCACCACCAACGTACTCAACAACGTGGTGCCGCCTACCTATGTGTTGATGGACGTATTTAAGATCAAGTTTTCGGTTGCCACGGTGATCGTGGGGCTACTGGCCTTCGCCACCTTCCCCTGGAAGCTGGTGCAGCCCGGCTCTGCGGCGGGCCTGCAACTGTTTGTGCAGACCTATTCCGCCTTTCTAGGCCCGATCTTCGCCATTCTGGTGGTGGACTATTACGTTATTCGCCGCCGCACGCTGGATATCGACAAGCTATACGACGCCAACGGCCCCTACCAAGGCGTCAACCTCGCTGCGTTTATCGCCACCGCGATCGGTATTGCGGCGGCGCTCTCTTTCTCGGCGATCTCGTGGTACGCCAGCCTGATTCCCGCAGGCGTTAGCTACTACCTGCTAATGAAGTACTGGGCACCCTGCCAGCGCTTTAGCCAGTAATCCCTTTTAGCCAACCTGCGAGCCAATACAATGAAAGAGAGCAACGACGTGAGCGACCTAGATATCAAGCACATCGATCCCACCCTATATAACGAGGATCTGGCACCACTGAAACCCCAGGATCGTAACTGGGGCGCGTTTGAAATTTTTAACGTCTGGTCGAACGACATCCAGAGCCTGTTCGGCTACACCCTGGCCGCCTCGCTGTTTTTAACCTACGGCCTCAACGGCTGGGCCGTGATGGCGGCGATTATTCTGGCCGGTGTGATCGTGATGTTCTTGGTTAACCTGACCGGTAAACCCAGCGTTAAATACGGCATTCCGTTTCCGGTGATGGTGCGCGCCAGCATGGGCGTGCGCGGCGCTAACCTGCCCGCCATGCTGCGCGCCATTGTGGGGATTTTTTGGTACGGCGTGCAGACCTACTTCGCCTCCACCGCCGTCACCCTGCTGATTACTGCCTTCGTTGGTGCAGGCGATGGCGGCACTTTCCTGGGGCTTTCCGGCGTGGCCTGGGTGTCGTTTGTAATTGTATGGCTGTTCCAGATCGCGATTTTCTGGCAAGGCATCGAGCGTATTAAGCACTTCCTTAACTGGGCGGGCCCGCTGGTCTACGTGGTGATGCTGGTGCTGATGATCATTGTCTGGTTCCAGGCAGGAAGCGAGCTAATCCCCGCCATTGGCACTATTTTTAGCGGTGGCAGTGAAACCAGCGGCAGCTCAATCGCCGCCTTTATGGCGATTGTCGGCACCATGGTGGCGTATTTTGCGGCGGTGGTGATCAACTTCGGCGACTTCACCCGCTTTGTAAAAACCGAACGCCAGATGAAGCTCGGCAACCTGCTGGGCTTGCCGCTCAATGTCGCGTTCTTCTCGTTTATCGCGCTGATTATTACCGCCGGTACCCTGGTGCTGTTTGGCGAAGCGCTGACCAACCCCGCCGATATCGTTGAGCGAGTGGATTCGCTACCGCTAACCATTGTCGCTGCACTCACCTTCTTTGCCGCCACGGTGGGTATTAACCTGGTCGCCAACTTTATTCCCCCCGCCTATGATCTCGCCAACCTATTCCCCAGCAAAATCAGCTTTAAGATGGGCGGCCTGATTACCGCGGTAATCGCGTTCTTTGTCGGTGCGCTATGGCTTTCGGTGATCAGCCAGATTGGCGTACCCGGCTTTGTGAATGCGCTAGGGGCAGTCGTGGCGCCCTTCTACGGCATTATCGTCGTCGACTACTACCTGATTAAGCGTCAGCACCTAAACATGCAGGAGCTGTTCTCATCAGCACCGGGCGGCGCCTACTACTACGTAAACGGCTGGAACACCCGCGCCCTTATCGCCTTTGGCGTCGCGGCGCTGTTCTCGCTCTCTACCGTGTTAGTACCCGCGCTCTCCAGCCTGGGCGGCTACGGCTGGCTGATCGGCGCAGGGTTAGGTGGGCTGTTCTACTACGGCTTAATGAAGCCGTTTAAGGCTGCGCCTGAGTTGGCGGCGCAGTAGACAAGCGGGTCATAACTAGCTTATTAGAAGCAAATACAAGTGCCATCGGTTTTGCCGATGGCGCTTTTTTTGGATCTCGGTCTGGCGTAGCCAATTGGGAACCTGCCTGCACCCTCCCATGGCGCTACCAAGCAACGTATTTTGTGGTATCAAAACTCAGCGGAATGAGATATTTTAGATCTGTCGTGCGCGTTTTTATGGTAGGTTCAAGGGGACATGTGCTTATTTTTCTGAAAAAAATTTCATTAAAGCATTCAAAAACAACGATTTATTAAAATGCTGCATGCGTTTATGCGCAAGTTAAAAAAGTGATCTGAGATGTTTATACGCATGCGCAATTTTCTGGCGGCCCTAAGCAGGATAAAGTTACTTTTTCATTTTATATCAGATATTTGAGAATAAATGGTGCGTTTTGAGTTTCCAGGAAAGCGCGCATGCGCATGAATAAACTGTTATGTGGCAAGAAAGAATGAAGCTTCGTATTGAATAGTTATACCCGATCGGGTCTACTATTTTAGGCGGTTTTTATATTTAAATAGGTACCATTAAATACATAGGATGGGTGTATGTTTGCAACTTTTATCAAAGGGGCTGATCGGAGTAATATTTTCAACCTACCGCCTTTAGAAAAAACAATAAAAGAACTCTATCATGTTGATATTGAAACTAAACGACCTCTCGATATTCAAGAGTTATCTAAACGTATAGGTGAGAAACCGAGTCTACTACTTTGCGCAATGTTGGCTAGCCAGCCTAATAGCAGTGTGTTTGGTGTTAAGTGCCTAATCGAAGTGTTCGCAGGTATCGCTGAAAATCAACCTGTCGTTGTCAGTGAGTTAGATTATGGTCTTGTCCAAACGAGACCCTTTAATTTCACATTGGTAACCAATGGTTTCCTCAATGATGAATTTGAGCCTATTAATGAGGCATTAGGCGAGCGAAACCATGCAAGTGTTGGCTTTAAGTTTACGCCAGAAAATAGAGTTCCAAAGTTGGGGTTACGAGAAAAGCCGAAACTCAATGGCTCGTTCGATCTAGATTTGAAGATAGATATGTTTATAACTGTCTTTGCTGATTGCCCTAGACAAAATAAAGAGCAACAAAAGAGAATAAATGAAACTATTCCTGTAGGTAGTGTTGTAATTGAATTTGATGGTCCAACACACCTTGGTGACGAGCAAGTGAGAAAAGACAAACTTCGTGATTCCATGGTGCAAAGTAAAGGCTATACCGTATTCCGCATTCAAACGCCGTACCAGCATCAAGGTAAAGGTAGTACAGATCTCAATCGCGACAGTATTGCCAATATGCTTGAGGGTCAAATCCAAGACATCAAAAACCATTTTCAAAATCGACTTTTCGATGCGATTGATACCAGCTATTTACTAAATTCTTTGACCGGAAATAGCCATGAAAATAAAGTAACGTTGTCGAAAATCACATAACAATCGGCTATTGTCGGACGTTCCTACGCTGCGCTCCGGCACACCGCAAAGCCGGGCGTTATGGTTCAATCAAAGACAGGCTTTCCAATACCAATGAATGCTGAAAATGCCATAGAGAGCCACTACAGAAAGCTCTCTGATATCTTGAACAATGAATTCGAAGATCTTTACGAATCAATAAAGAATGACAAGTTAAGAATTTTATTCTCTACTCTTCACTCTAGCGTCACTAGTCTTTTTGATTCGATGAATAATAGACTTCCAACAGATGAAGACTCGGCTCATTTCTGGGCAGAACCGAGTAGAGAGCTCATTATATCCATAGAGACGATTGAAGCTTTAGAGAGATCCTTAAAGAACTCTGAACATGCATTCTATATTGAGGAGTACCATCGAGACAGGCTTAACTTTTGTAAGAGTTTTCTAAGCAAGAGTGGTGGGAGTGCAATTCCCCCTTATACTGAAAAGTTGGAGCTTTACTACACTATCCCAATATTTTTTCCTCAAAGCTCAATAAAAATTGAAAATAAAAATAATACCGCTGACCTAAAGGCACTCGGTAGCGGATCTTATGCAAACGTCTATAAATATTTCGACAGTTTCTATCTTAAAAATTTTGCTTTAAAACGAGCAAAGAAAGATCTAAATAAAAAGGAAATTCAAAGGTTTAGGCGAGAATACGAACAAATGAGCATGCTAAGTTCACCATACGTTCTCGAAGTTTATGGTTACAATGAAAAAAACAATGAGTATGTTATGGAGTTTATGGACAGTTCTTTGGATAAATACATGTTAAAAAATAACTCCAAGTTGTCGTTTCAAGATCGCGTTAAATTGGGGCTACAAATCCTCAAAGCTTTCTCGTACATACACTCCAAAAACATTTTACATAGAGATATTAGCCCTAAGAATATCCTACTCAAAGAATATGATGATGTAGCAGTAATCAAAATAGCAGATTTTGGACTAGTGAAAATCGTTGAGAGTGAACTAACTTCGACCAATACAAATTTTAAGGGCTACTATAATGATCCAAGCCTAGTTACTGAAGGCTTTGATAGCTATAGCATCTTGCATGAAACATACGCGTTGACTCGCATTTTATATTACGTGTTAACCGGAAAGAGTAAGACTGAAAAACCACCGGAGAATGTGAGTGCCTTTATTTATAAAGGTCTTAGTAGCGATAAGGCTGTTAGGTTTAAGGATATTGATGAATTACGCAAAGCTTTTCAAACCATCGCGCCAATGTGATTTGACCGTGAACCGCAGTTGACTCGCTACTCTCGCCGCTGTGGGCGGCGTTAAGAGCATCATTGATTCAGGGGGCAGGAGAAGTATGATAGTGTCATACCCTCCCATGTTTGGAGCATCAGCCATGAGCATGCACCGGAAAACCATCACGTTGACTGAACAGCAAAACGGCTGGGTGAAAGCCCAGATTGAAAGCGGCCACTTTGGCAACGACAGTGAATACATCCGCGATCTCATCCGAAGGGATCAGCAGGCCAAACAACGTCTTGCCATGCTGAGGCAAGCCCTCGTTGAGGGTGAGTCAAGCGGGAATCCGAACCCCCTGGATATATCGGCTATTAAGGCGGCTGGCCGTAAGCGGATCAAGGCGGTTGATTAGTGCTTGAGTTGAATGTCACGCCAAAGGTGGAATCAGATCTCATCGGAATTTGGGTGTATACCTGTGAGGAATGGGGCGTTGATCAGGCGGATAATTACCTGGATCGGCTTGAGACCGGCATGAAACGGCTGATTGATCATCCATCACTTGGCGCGAACTACGACCATGTTTTTTCTGGGTATCGAAGATTACAGGTCGAGCACCACGCTGTTTTTTATCAACTGTATAAATCGAAAGTACTCGTTGTTCGTGTGCTTCACGAGGACATGGATGCACCGGACAGGCTTCTGGAGTAGTGGGAGCTATATTTTCGGCGCTGCTTCAATATCTCCATCAAGCCCCGTGCCCTTGCCCCCAACAAGTAGCTGCATTCGGAAAAATTAATCGCTACGCTCCTAATTTTCCGGCAGGCGGAGTGAAATAGTCTTGGTTGAGGGCTTCAGCTTCGAGAAAGAGGCCAATTGTGCTTGGCTCCAGTCCAAGTAGTCAGAGGAATCATGAGTTTCCCAGAATTCTCGTTCTTCCGCCTCAGTTTTAAACTCAGGCATCTTTTTTAGCTTGCTCATAAACAGCCCTCTCCTTTCGGTTCATATCGCGAGCGGAGGTTACAACTAGTGATTCTTCTCCAGCGCCAAATGATTGTCTATTTCCTTTATCTTGTCTTCCGTGTGGTGATTAACGTAGAGCACCGTGGTTTCTTTCCCTGCACAGATTTTCTCAATAAGCGCTAGCACCAGTTGGCGGTTCATATCGTCCAGGCCCAGGCAGGGCTCATCTAGGATCAGCAGCGGCGGGTGTTTCACCATGGCGCGGGCGATAAGCAGCAAACGCTGGTCGCCATAGGAGAGCTTGTTAAAAGGCTGATCGGCGCGGTCTTGCATGCCCAGTAGTTCGAGCCATTGGTCAGCAATGTGTTTCTGGTTATCGGTGGCTTTTGTGTACACGCCGATACTGTCGTAGAAGCCGGAAATAATCACGTTTTTACAGCTGGTGCTGACGCGGTATTCCCACTGCAAGGCGGTGGAGACATAGCCAATAAACTGTTTGATCTGCCAGATACTTTCACCGTTACCGCGCTGGAAACCAAACACGAAAATATCGTTGGTGTAGCACTGCGGGTGATCGCCGGTGATCAACGACAACACGCAGGTTTTGCCGCTACCGTTGGGGCCACTTAGCTGCCAGTGCTGGCCCTGCTCTATCGTCCAATCAAGTTTATCGACAATCACGGTATCGCCGTATTGGATCGTCGCTTGCTTGAGTTTTACTAACGGCTGGCTGGGGTCAAGAGCGGGTAATTTGCTGGCTGGGTCGGCTTCAGGCACGCTTAGGTCGGTGGTTTTTAAATGCAGCAGTTGGTACAGCTCATTGAAGGCGGCTTCATCCTGACGGTCTACCGTGAGCACTAAGCGTCCGCTATCTCCACGCTTCTTATCCCCTCTGTTTTTTTCTAAACGGCCTTTATCCCCACGCTCCTTATCTAGGTATGCCACATGCGTAATGAAGTCCGGCATCTCATCGAAGCGGTTCAGCACCATCACCATGGGAACGGTGTCGATGATGGAAGCGAGATGGGCTTGCAGCATGGCGAGGGTGTCGACGTCCAAACCATCAAACGGCTCGTCTAAAATAAGCAAGTCCGGCTTGCTCGCCAGCGCGCGAATCAGCATGACTTTGCGGGTTTCGCCGGTGGAGAGTTTACGAAAGGCACGGTCGAGGAGTTTCATCAGCCCGAACTTTTCGACCAGTACGCTGGCGAGTTCAGGGTCTTGGCACTGCTCGAAAATCATTTCACTGACGGGTGTGCCGAGTGAAATGACATCCATGATATCGGCATCGTCTTTTTTCAGCTCTTTGGCGATGAGTTCGGCTTGCGCTTCGAAAGAGACCAACCCGACGTTTTTGGGCAGCCCTTGAACAGTGCCCGCTTCAACTTTGCCGACGCCCGCAAGCGCCGCCGCCAGGGCCGATTTGCCTGAGCCATTGGTGCCGGTAATGACCCAGTGTTGGTGGGGTTCGATGATCCAATCAATCTCGCTTAGGGTGAAGCGATCATCAAAACTGATCGTCGCGTTGTTTAGCTGAATACGCGCTAAGCGGCTTGAAGGCTCCATCAATGTGTTCCTTATTGTTGGGAAAAAGTCAGTGTTCGCATGAGATGAGACAAAAAAGCCGAGAATATCGTGGCGATATCTCGGCTTTTTAGATGACTTAACGGTCTATCATTTAATCAGCCGATTAAATGATTCTTTTCATATCCGCCATGTGGCCACGTAGCACTGAGCCAACGGCTTCAACCGGGTGAGCGCGCAGGGCATCATTGACTTCGATCAACCGCGCGTTATCAACGCCGTTGTCATCCAGATCCAGGCCTTTACCGATAACATCGGATTTGATGCCTTTCATAAAGTCAGCCAATAGCGGCACACAGGCGTGGTTGTAGAGGTAGCAACCGTATTCCGCTGTGTCGGAGATAGTCGCGTTCATCTCATACAACTTCTTACGCGCGATGGTGTTGGCGATCAGCGGCGTTTCGTGGAGCGACTCGTAGTACGCAGACTCAGCGATGATGCCAGCCGCGGTCATGGTTTCGAAAGCAAGCTCCACGCCCGCTTTAACCATCGCTACCATCAAGATGCCGTTGTCGAAGTATTCCTGTTCGGTGATTTCTACATCACCCGCAGGGGTTTTCTCGAAGTTGGTTTCTGCTGTTTCTGCACGCCATTTGTGCAGGTTAACGTCATCGTTCGCCCAGTCTTCCATCATTGTTTTAGAGAAGTGGCCGCTCATGATGTCGTCTTGGTGCTTGTTGTAGAGCGGACGCATGATGTCTTTTAGCTCTTCAGCTAGATCAAAGGCTTTGATCTTCGCTGGGTTAGAGAGACGATCCAGCATGTTAGTCACGCCGCCGTACTTCAGTGCTTCCGTGACGTTTTCCCAGCCGTATTGGATCAGCTTAGAGGCGTAGCCAGGCTCGATGCCTTCTTCGATCATCTTGTCGAAGCACAGGATAGAACCGGTTTGCAGCATGCCGCAAAGGATCGTCTGCTCACCCATCAGGTCGGATTTAACTTCGGCGATGAAGGAAGACATCAAAACACCGGCTTTGTGGCCGCCAGTACCTACTGCGTAGGCTTTTGCCAGGGCAAGGCCTTCGCCTTTGGGGTCATTGGCTTCGTGAACAGCGATCAAGGTAGGAACGCCGAAACCACGCACGTATTCAGCACGTACTTCGGAACCTGGGCACTTAGGCGCCACCATGATGACGGTTAAGTCCTCACGGATCTTCATGCCCTCTTCCACGATGTTGAAACCGTGAGAGTAGGATAGGCAGGCACCCTCTTTCATCAGCGGCATTACCGCCGTTACAACAGCAGTGTGCTGTTTATCGGGCGTCAGGTTCAAAACCACGTCTGCCGTAGGGATCAACTCTTCGTAAGTGCCTACCACGAAACCATTCTCGGTGGCGTTTTTCCACGACTGACGCTTTTGTTCAATGGCATCAGGACGCAATGCGTAAGCGACGTCTAAGCCGCTGTCGCGTAGGTTCAAACCTTGGTTAAGGCCTTGGGCACCACAGCCGATCACGACCATTTTTTTGCCTTTAAGCGCTTCTACGCCATCGGCAAACTCAGAGCTGTACATAAAGCGACACTTAGCGAGCTGAGCTAATTGCTCGCGGAGCGGCAGCGTATTGAAGTAGTTAGCCATCGTTAGCATCCTAATATGTTATGAGCACAACATCGATGTAAGGCACATCGATGCTAAAACCGGTACTTAAAAGAGTGGCATAGCCGCTAGATGCGAGATCCAGCGGTATGCGAGTAGGGCCAATCTAACCAAAAACGACTATTTCTTAAATTGATATATTTGCAACAGCATGTCCCTTTTTTTGAAAAACTCAATTAGTATGGCATTTATGAATTTTAAAACGTTAAAACAGTTCCTCGCCCTGGCAGAAACACTGCATTTCGGGCGTGCTAGCGATGAGTGCTATATCAGCATCTCTGCTTTGTCGCGCAACATCCGTCATTTAGAAGACGAGCTGGGCGTGTCGCTGTTTAATCGCGACAACCGTACCGTGGTACTGACCCAAGCAGGGCAAAAATTTCTCAAGTACGCCCGCGATGCCAGTAGCCAATGGCATTTGATTCGTCATGAATTAACCGACAATCCTGACCAATTGAGCGGTGAAATCAGCTTGTATGGCTCCGTGACTGCCAGCTACAGCTTTTTGCACGAGCTGCTGCGCCGTTTTCGTATTGCCTACCCGGTGATTGAAATTAAGTTGCGCACGGGTGACCCAGAACACGCTATTGCCCATGTTCTGGACGGTAAAGAGGAGCTTAGCATTGCGGCTCAGCCAGCCAACTTACCCCGTGGCCTAGCGTTTAAGTCGATTGCTACATCGCCGTTGCTGTTTATTGCGCCGATTGAGCAGCAAGTGCCGAACGTGCCTACCCACACTCCCACCACGCCGGAAGAGTGGGCGAACATTCCCATGATTCTATCGGAAAGTGGTGTCTCTAGAGCCCGCGTGGATGAATGGTTTCGTCAGCAGGACATCTCCCCGCGCATCTATGCGCAGGTCACAGGTAATGAGGCGATTGTGAGCATGGTGAGCCTGGGCTTTGGGATTGGCGTGGTGCCAAAAATTGTCCTCGACAACAGCCCCTTGGTGGATCGCATTCGCGTGCTCGACGTGACACCGGGGCTTGAACCCTACGATATTGGTTTGTTTACCTTAAAGAAGAACCTAAAAAACCCACTGGTCGAGGCATTTTGGAGCTTGATGTAAGCGACAACCGCCCTTACCCACCAAATATCTGCTGCAAATCCGGCACGTTCTCTTCTTCTTCGACCATGGAGAGCGAGGCTTCGATGGCTTTTAGGTGGCGGCTCATAAAAGCTTTGGCACGTTCGCCATTGCCTGCTTCCAGGTAGCCGATCAGGTCGTCGTGGTCGTGGGATTCGCAGCCCAGGTGGCCGCGATGGCCGTAGACGGCAAGAATCAGCGATGAGCGCGAGCAGAGCCGTTCGACAAACTCTGCCAGGGTGGCGTTGCCTGAGAGCTGGGCTAGACGCACATGAAAATCTGCCGACAGCCGAATAGCCACGCTCTGTTGACCGCTGCGCAGCGCCTGGCGTTCACGCCTGGCCATTTCGCGCAGCTCCGCGGCTTCTTTTTCGCCCATACGCCGCGCCACATCGGGCATTAACCCGCACTCGATTAACTGGCGGGCATCGAACACGTCTTTAGCTTCGTCGGCGGTGGGTCGAGTGACGCTGGCACCACGGCGTGGCGTTAGGGTGACTAGCTGCTCTAGCGCCAAGCGCTGCAAGATTTTACGGATGCCGGTGCGGCTAATGCCGAATACCTCTGCCAGCGCATCTTCGCGCAGCCGTGCGCCTGGCTTTAAGCGCTGCTCAACAATCGCATCGCTCACGGCGCGATAGATCGCCTCGTGGCGCTCGTCGCCCTCTTTGCTGTCTTTACCTTCTTTGCTTTCTTTGCCCACTTTGGCAGAAGCGCGCCGATTTTCCGGCGCCTGCGCATCACTCATAGCTAGCCTCTCTGATCACTACTCCCAAGCGGCAATGATATCGCGCTCTTCATCGCTCATGTTGGTCATATTGCCTAACGGCATATAGCGGCTGGCCACGACCTGCTGAATTTGCGTCTTCTGGCCCAGAATCTCATCCCAGTTTTCAAACGCAAACCCTGCGGGCGGGGCAGAGAAACCGGCATGTTCCGGGTTGCGAGCGTGGCACTGCACACAGTGCTGCTCAATCAAACCGGTGATTTGTGCCTGATCAGGCCCTTGTGCGTCGGCATCACCACCCGTTGACGAAGCACTCGGTGCGGCCACCCAAAACGCCAACAGAATAAGCCCTACCCCAAAGGCGGGATAGGCTGGCTGGGTTTTACCTGCATGCATCAGAACAAAGAATTGCCGTATCAAAGCGCCGGCAAAAATAAACAGCACCATGACGACCCAGGCGAGTTCATGGGAGTAGATAAACGAGTAGTGATTACTCACCATCAGCAAAACAACCGGCAGCGTGAAGTAGGTGTTGTGTACCGAGCGCTGCTTACCGCGTTTGCCATCCAGTGGGTTTGGCGCATCACCGGCTTTCATGGCTTTTACCATGCGGCGCTGGCCAGGAATAATCCAGAAGAAGACGTTAGCCGACATAGCCGTCGCCATGACGGCACCGGTGAGCAAAAAAGCGGCACGGCCGGTGAACATTTGCGTGCTTAGGTAGGCCACCACGATCATCATCACGGCAACCGCGACGCTAAGCAGCCCATCGCGATCCATATTGGGGCTAATGCGTTTACACAGTTCGTTGTAAACCACCCAGCCGCCCAGCAAAAAAGCCAGCGCCAGCAGGTTAGCCTGCCAGCCCGTCATATTGGCGGCCCACTGCCAGGGGCTATTGGGATTTACCAGATAGAAGCCCGGATTGACCATGTACAAAATAACGAACAGCGCAAAACCGGAAAGCCAGGTGGTATAGGCTTTCCAGAATGACCAGTGCAGATCATTGGGTAGTTTGGCAGGTGCCGTGGCGTACTTCTGATTGTGGTAAAAGCCACCGCCATGCACCGACCACATTTCGCCAAATACGCCCTTCTCGCGGTCTTCTGCAGCCTTCGGCGAGCGCAGGCTATTATCCAGCATGACAAAATAGATCGACTCGCCGATCCAGGCGATAGCCGCAATCACATGCAGCCAGCGCAGCAGCAAGTTAACAAAATCAATAATATAAGCCTGCATACCGAGCCCTCTTAGCTACCGCGATAGGTGGAATAGCCGTAAGGAGAGAGGAGCAACGGCACATGATAGTGCTGGCTGGCATCAGCGACGCCAAAGCGCAACGGGATAACGTCTAAAAAGCGTGGCTCAGCCGCTTCAACGCCCTGGGCACGCAGATAGTCACCGGCATGGAACACCAGCTCGTACTCGCCGGCTGTAAACGCATCACCGTCTAGAATGGGCGCATCGCAACGTCCGTCGCTGTTGGTGGTTACAGTGGTTAGATGCTGGCGTTCGCTGCCTGAAAGGCGAAACACCTCAATGGTAATACCATGACCGGGCTGGCCTTTGGCGGTATCCAGTACGTGGGTGGTTAAACGTCCCATAGCCACTCCTCAAGTTGTCATATTGCTTGACCGATTGGTCAAAGAGTACCTTTGATGCTATTTATTGTATACACCAAATCCAGCATAGTAGGCTTTAACTCGCCTTACGCTTTGGAGAGATTTCAGTGCCCACATCTAATCCGTTACTGCTTTCACCCGCGCCTAGCAAGTGCAGCCTGGAAATGCTTACCCATCACTATGGGGATGTGTATGAACATTCGCCCTGGGTGGCCGAAGCCGCTTGGCAGCACGGCCTAACTGAAATTCACGATACCCCGGAGGCACTTGCCGAGCTTATGGGGCTTATGCTGCAGCAGGCAAGCAGCGAACAGCAAATCAAGGTGATCCAAGCGCACCCAGATCTGGCGGGTAAAGCGGCTATGGCGGGTGAACTTACGCAAGATTCAACCAGCGAACAGGCAGGCGCTGGGCTTGATCAGTGCAGCCCCGAGGAGTTTGCGCGTTTTGAGACGCTTAATACGGCGTACAAGGGGAAATTTGGCTTTCCCTTTGTCATTGCCGTTAAAGGGCTGGATCGCCATGCCATATTAGCCGCCTTCGAGGAGCGCCTGAACAACGACGCAGCCATCGAACGGCAAACGGCCATTGAACAAATTATTCGCATTGCGCGCTTTCGTTTAATTGACCGGGCGACAAAATCCTAGCTTTAAAACAACACACTATAAAACACTATTTTTGTATACAAAAACGCCGCGTCCTTGGGAGCGCGGCGCTGTTAAGCGGTATTACTTTTCGATGACGGCCTGCTCGATTACTGCTTGGCAGTCTCTACCGCTTTCTTAGTGGTTTCTTCTACTTGCTGCTGGCTCTCTTCAGCAAAGCTTTTGCTGATGGAGGTGACTTTTTCTGTGTCGCCCTTCACTCGCTCCATAAATTCACTAGCCGTTTTTTGCTGACTATCCATGGCTTTTTTGAAGCTGTCGGCGTCTTTTACGTCAAGCCAAGTACGCGCTTGTGCAATCGCCATGTCCGAGTAGGCACGGAAAGCATCCAGTTGAGCACTGAACATCTGGTCGTAGTAATCAAGCGCGGTAAGCGTGTAGGAACGCATGGGTGATACAAAAACGGACTCAAGCTGTTGCTTGGTTTTTTCGGTACTGGCTTTGTTAGCACTGCTGTTCATCAGTATATCTCCAGGTGTGAGCTAGTACATAAACGCGCCTCGGTTAGGCGGTTCTTAGTCAGGCTTTTACCTCTGCTGTACTTAAAGCTAGCAGTGCTTTTTGTGCAGCGCAACATGATTTTTTCTCATGCTGCGCATGCTCACTCGCAGGTCGTTAGAACGGCCAATCGCCACCAATTATTAGCGGTTACCGAACAAGTGCTTACGCGCCTGTTCGTCCATTTCTACGCCCGCCTGGGGATTAACATCTTCGACCAATGCGTAAGCTCGGCGCACCGCAGGGCGTGCTTTGATCATGTCAAACCAGCGCTCTAGGTCTGGGAACTCTTCTAACGTTTGACGCTGCTTTTCCCAAGGCACAATCCAGGGGTAGATCGCCATATCGGCAATCGAGTAGTCATCGCCACCCACATAAGTATGATGGGCCAAACGTTGATCCAAGACGCTGTAAAGCCGATTTGTTTCGCGCACGTAGCGCTCAATGGCATACTCAATCTTTTGCGGCGCATAGTGGCAAAAGTGGTGGTTCTGACCTGCCATCGGCCCTAGCCCGCCCATTTGCCAGTGCAGCCACTGCAATACGATATAGCGTTCGCGTCCTGCTGAAGGCAAAAATAGCCCGCTCTTATCGGCCAGATACTCCAGGATCGCACCCGACTCAAACATCGACAGCGGCTGGCCGCCGTCTTGCGGGGCGTGGTCGACAATGGCGGGAATACGGTTATTGGGGGCGATAGTGAGAAACTCAGGGTCAAACTGCTCGCCTCGGCCAATGTTAATCGGCTTCACTCGGTACGCCAGGTTGGCTTCTTCGAGCATGATGGAGATTTTATGGCCGTTGGGGGTTGTCCAGTAATACAGGTCAATCATTGCCATCTCCTTTAGGAAAACGTTGATTCACTCGTGAGCTTATCAATGTTTTCGCATTACATCAGGCGGCACATCGTTGTGCCGCCACTTTCTATTAACACTAGCTATTAACACTATGTACTAACACTGTCTTCTAGCACTACGTACCTATCACAAATTACTATCACTAATTACTATCACTAAATACTATATATCGCGCACAGTCAGCGCACTGCTTGCAGCACCATTGTGGACGTTCAGCATACGCTTAAACCACTCATCTACCGGGTCGCCGGGGTCGACCACTGCCTGAGTAGATACAACATGAACCCACATCATACTGCCGAACAGCAGGTAATCTGAGCCGCTGGGAGAGTCACCATCTAAAAAGCGGCTGTCACGCAGTAAATCACGCACTGGCGCCAGCGCCTGTTTAAGCTGCTGCATACCCTGTTCGGGTTGGTGGAACTCTTCCAGCGTGCAACCAAACCGCGCCTCACGAGTTTCACGGAAATAGGCACGGTCGTCTGGGTGCACGGCCGCGAATAAATCCATGGCGATAATGCGGAATAGCGCCGGATTTACGCTTCGCTCGACGTAGTATTTGAACAACAATGCCCGTTGATAGCTGATGCCTTCGCCCAATACGGGGGCCTCGGGGTACGCCTTATCCAAGTAGCGCAGAATCTCGAAACTATCGGTAACCACCTGATCCCCATCGCACAGCACCGGTACTTTGTCGTAGTCGGCAAATTCAAGCGCTTTCTTATCGAGGAATCGCCATGCCACGGTGGTGAATTCCAAACCTTTATGGGCAAGCGCCATGCGCACGCGCCAGCAGTAGGGTGAGAAGCGTAGCCGTTCATCCCGGCCGCACAGATCATAAAGAGTCATTGCCACTGTCATAACCTCCGTGTGGTTGAGCATAGTGAGTAAAAAAATACTTCTGCCGCTAACAATGAGCGTAAGCCAGCTACGACGCAACTAGCCAGCGCTGTACTTATCCTTCCAATGGCATCTGTACTGTCTATTAGTCTAATGGCACTGCTTGCTAGCTCTTTTACAAAACCGCATGAAATTTTTTAAAAAACAAATACCTACCAAAACAAAATCGGCATAAGTCGATACGCCAAACAAGCGTTACACTGGTAAGACCAATTTTCCAATGTAGTCATATGGTTAGCCTAATCGTATCTTTCACCTACACCCGACTGGCGGTACGACTGTCAGACGGTTATTGCGGAGCATACCAAATCAATAACAAGGGGCAGTTCCTTCCATGAACGAAACGACACTTGCACTTCTGGCCTTTTTGCCGCTGTTGCTGGCCGGTATTTTGCTCATAGGGTTTAAAATACCGGCCAAGATAGCGATGCCGATTGTCTTCCTGACCGCCGCTATTATTGGCTTAACCGCTTGGGACATGTCATTTAGTCGCGTAGCGGCGTCGACTATTCAGGGCTTGATCCAGACCGCCGGTCTTTTATGGATCATCTTTGGCGCCATCCTGTTGCTTAACACGCTCAAGCACTCCGGTGGTATTACCGCTATTCGTAACGGCTTTTCAGGCATTAGCCCTGACCGCCGCGTACAGGCATTGATTGTTGCCTGGCTGTTCGGTTGCTTTATCGAAGGCGCGTCAGGCTTCGGTACGCCAGCCGCAGTTGCTGCACCGCTAATGGTGGCGCTTGGCTTCCCAGCGCTTGCGGCGGTGGTCGTGGGCATGATGATTCAATCTACACCGGTCTCCTTCGGCGCCGTGGGTACGCCTATTGTGGTTGGCGTCGGGAGCGGCGTGGATCGCGCAGGCATCACTGCTCAGCTTGATTCAGTCGGTTCAAGCTGGGACGTGTTCTTCCAGCTAGTCACCAGCGAAGTGGCGATTACTCATGGCATCGTGGGTATTTTAATGCCGCTGATTTTGGTGACCGTTATGGTGCGCTTCTTCGGTGCCAATAAGTCTTGGAAAGAAGGGCTGTCGATTACTCCTTTCGCCATCTTTACCGGTATCTGCTTCGTCGTGCCTTACATGCTGGTCGGCGTGCTGCTGGGGCCAGAGTTCCCGTCTATGATCGGCGCTATGGTGGGTCTGGCGATTGTTGTTCCTGCCGCCAAACGTGGCTTCCTCATGCCTAAAGACACCTGGGATTTTCCAGCAGAGAGCGCTTGGCCCGACGAGTGGATCGGCAACCTGCAGATCAAACTTGATGACGTGGTGGGCAGAGCCCCAATGTCGACCTTTAAAGGCTGGGTACCCTATGTGCTGCTCGCCCTGTTCTTGGTGGCTTCTCGCACTATAGAGCCTCTTAAAGCAGCGCTTACTTCGATTAACCTGAGTTGGAATAATATTCTTGGCGAAGCGGGCGTCAGCGGTGGCGTTCAGCCGCTCTATCTGCCGGGCGGTATTATCATTGCCGTGGTCATCGTCACCTACTTCCTGCACCGCATGAACCCACAAAAAATCAGCGCGGCCGTTTCAGAATCGACCAAAACGATCTTTGGCGCTGGCTTTGTGTTGATCTTTACCGTGCCGATGGTACGCATACTGATCAACTCCGGCGTTAACGGTGCTGACCTGGTCTCAATGCCGGTGATGATGGCGCAGGCGGTAGCTGATAGCGTGGGCGGCATCTATCCGTTCTTTGCTCCTGCAGTTGGCGCGATGGGTGCCTTTATTGCAGGCTCGAACACGGTTTCTAACCTGATGCTGGCAGAGTTCCAGTTCAGCGTTGCGGAAACGCTCGGCCTATCAACGGCCATGATGATTGCACTCCAGGCAGTCGGTGCGGCGGCGGGTAACATGATCGCCATTCACAACGTGGTCGCGGCCTCCGCCACGGTGGGTCTGCTGGGTCGTGAAGGGGCGACAATCCGGAAAACGATCCTGCCGACGATCTACTATCTCGTCTTTACCGGCATTATCGCGCTGGTGGCGTTCTACGTGATTGGCGTAACGGATCCATTGATGTAGCCGTAAAGCTCGTTAGCGAGTGTTCAAACGCAAACCCCCAGGCTGTTAGCCCGGGGGTTTGTGCTTTTAGCTCAATGTTCAAGCCCTGCTTATTGATTGTTTAAGCATTAGCCGATGCGTTTAAGTTCTTGGCTGTGGAGCTTGCCGCGCTCTACGTAGCTTTGGGCGTTCTGCTTCAAACCCGCCACCGCGTCTTCGGAAAGTTCACGTACCACGCGGGCAGGAGAACCAACAATTAACGAATTGGGCGGAAATACCGCACCCTCCTTAATAAAAGCCCCCGCGCCCACTAAGCTGTTTTCGCCGATCACCGCACCGTTAAGCACCACCGCTTGAATACCGATTAAGCAGCCATCACCAACGGTGCAGCCATGCAACATGGCTTGATGCCCGACCGTCACGCCTTTACCGACTTTGAGCGGAAAACCGGGGTCGGCATGCAGTACCGCGCCATCCTGAATGTTGCTCTCTTCGCCAATTTCCAAGTGATCGGTATCACCGCGCAGTACCGCTTGATACCAGACGCTTGAGCGCGCTTGTAACGTTACCTGGCCGATCACATCCGCGGTTTCGGCAATATAGACATCGCTATGGATGTTGGGCTGGTACTCGCCGTATTGGTAAATGGCCACGCTGATCTCCTGGGTTGTTGTTGAACTATTAATGGTTGTTGTTGGTTAATGGTTGTTGTTGGTGCATTAATGGTCGTTGTTGATGTATTAGTGCTTGAACTACTGCCACTCTTCAAGGCGCATGGATGAACGCTCTAGCCGTTCGTGCTCCTCCTCTAAATCGCGCAGCAGTTGAGTAATACTGGTGAGGTGCTCCAGCGCCACCTGCTCCGCCTGCGCGGTGTCGCCACTGACGACCGCAGCATGCAATTGCGCATGCTGCTGGTTGATCATCGCCCTGGGTGCTGGCAAGTGATAGAGGTGTTTGACCGAGGCAAATACCGAGCTCAGCAGTAAATCGGTAAGGCTCTGCAGCGTGTGCACCAGCACTGGATTATGGGACGCCTGGGAAACCGCCAGGTGGAAGGCGTGATCCAGTCGCGCTAGACGTTCGACATCAATGGTTTCAGTGCTTTCCGCATAGTCGGCCATTTCGCGATAGCGCCGGGTGATCAGCACCCGGTCAGCGGAGGTGCCACGGCTTGCCGCCAACCGCGCCGACTCCCCCTCCAGCAGGGCGCGTACCTCTAACAGATCAAACAGCGTGCGTGGATGGTCTTTAAACAGATGCATCAACGGGCTCTGGTTGCCTACCGGCAAAAGCGTGGCGACCGTCGAGCCGTGGCCCTGGCGGGTATCGATAATGCCCTTGCTGCGCAGGATTCTTAACCCCTCACGCAGCGACGCGCGGGAGACGCCCAGCCGGTCACACAGTCGCCGCTCAGAAGGCAGCAATTGGCCTGGGCGAAAAACCCCATCAAGAATCAGTTGCTCAAGCCGGGTGGCCACGTGTTCAGGCATTCGCTGGCCGGGTGTCAACGCTTGATTCTCCGCTGGCATGACAATCACTCTCGTTAAACTGTTTTAACAGCTTGCCACTACTCACAGTAGAAGACATCTATGTTTCGCTCCCAACGTACGGAGTCGACTAATTACTGGTCAGACCAATGCACCACGATCTAGACAGGCGAGCAAAAAAAGCCCAAATTGAGCTAACGTTGCGAAAAATAAACACGTGGAAAGAATTGACGCGTGAAGCACAGGCACATAGACCGTTTCAGCCTTTACCCTTAATGATAATAAGCATGGGATGTCGTAATGAATATCCTCTTTGATGAGCGCCTGGACGGCAAACTGGTTCAGCGCGATAAAAACGAGGTCTTAACCGACCTGCAGCAAGCCATCCCTGAGATGACGCTACTGCATCGCGAAGAAGACCTGCGCCCCTTCGAGTGCGATGGGCTGGCGGCCTATCGCGTGCTACCGATGCTGGTAGCGCTGCCTGAAACCTTTGACCAGGTTCAAGCGCTGCTCAAGCGCTGCCATGCGCTTAGCGTGCCTGTGGTCACCCGTGGCGCAGGCACCGGGCTTTCCGGCGGTGCGCTGCCGCTGGAACAGGGCGTGCTGCTGGTCATGTCGCGCTTTAATCAAATTCTCAAAGTCGACCCGGATGCCCGCCTGGCGCGGGTTCAACCGGGCGTGCGTAACTTAGCGATTTCCGAAGCCGCTGCGCCTTATGGGCTTTACTACGCACCGGATCCTTCGTCGCAAATTGCCTGCTCCATTGGCGGTAACGTGGCCGAGAATGCTGGCGGCGTACACTGCTTAAAATACGGGCTAACCGTTCACAACGTGATGCGCGTCGATGTGCTCACGATTGAGGGTGAGCACATGACGCTGGGCGCTGAGTCTTTTGATGCGCCTGGCTTTGACCTGCTGGCCTTGATGAACGGCTCGGAGGGTATGCTCGGCGTGGTCACCGAAATTACCGTCAAGCTGCTGCCCAAGCCGGAAACTGCCAAAGTATTGATGGCGAGCTTCGACGATATAGAGAAAGCCGGGCGTGCGGTCGGCGATATTATTGCCGCAGGCATTATTCCCGGTGGCCTGGAGATGATGGACAAACTCGCTATCAAAGCTGCAGAAGATTTCATCAAAGCAGGCTACCCAGTGGAAGCCGAAGCAATTCTGCTTTGCGAGTTAGACGGCGTTGAAGCCGACGTGGATGATGACTGCGCTACCGTACGCCGCGTACTGGAAGCCGCGGGCGCCACCGATATTCAGCAGGCTCGCGATGAAGCCGAGCGCGCCAAGTTCTGGGCCGGGCGTAAGAACGCCTTCCCTGCGGTGGGTCGTATGTCGCCAGATTACTACTGTATGGATGGCACCATCCCCCGCCGCGAGCTGCCCCGCGTGCTTAAAGGCATTGCTGCGCTTTCCGAGGAGAGCGGTCTGTCGGTAGCCAACGTGTTCCACGCCGGCGATGGCAATATGCACCCGCTAATTCTTTTTGATGCCAACAAAGAGGGTCAGCTGGCGCTTGCCGAAGAGGTGGGCGGCAAGATTCTAGAGCTCTGCGTGGCCGCGGGCGGCTCGATCACCGGCGAGCATGGCGTTGGGCGCGAAAAGATCAATCAAATGTGCAGCCAATTCCAGGCGGATGAAATCAGCGTTTTTCATGCTTTGAAAGCCGCCTTTGATCCACAGCGACTGCTCAACCCCGGCAAAAATATCCCGACGCTGGCGCGCTGCGCCGAGTTTGGCGCTATGCATGTGCATAACAACGAACTACCGCACCCAGAGCTGCCGCGCTTCTAGCAGTCAGCCTAGCCAAGATAATAATTAGCCAAAACGAATAATGGAAAAGACCAATAGTGGGAAAGACCATGACCGAACGAGCGATTGCCGACCGCGATATCGCTGACGCCTTGTGTGAACAGGTCCGCAGCGCCTATGACGCACGCACACCGCTACGCATTGTAGGTGGCGATACCCGCGCCTTTTATGGCCGACCGGTAGAAGGTCAAGCACTACAGATGGCCGGACACAGTGGCATTGTCAGCTACGACCCGGTGGAGCTGGTGGTCACCGTGCGCGCTGGCACGCGGCTTAGTGACTTGCAGGAAGTACTGGCGGAGAAGCACCAAATGCTGGGCTTTGAGCCGCCCATGTTTGGTGAAGCGTCTACCATTGGCGGCGCTGTGGCCACCGGCCTCTCCGGCCCACGCCGCCCCTGGGCAGGTGCTGCGCGTGACTTTGTGCTGGGCACGCGAATCATCACCCAAGAGGGCAAGCTGCTCCGCTTTGGCGGCGAAGTAATGAAAAATGTCGCCGGTTACGACCTGTCGCGTCTGATGGCAGGCGCCCAGGGCACGCTCGGCGTATTGACCGACATCTCGTTTAAAGTGCTGCCTATTCCCACCGCGACTCACAGCCTTCGCTTAGCCGTGGGGCTGGATGAGGCACTCAAAAAACTCGCCGAGCTGGGTAGAAAGCCGCTACCGATTACCGCTGCCGCTTGGCACCACGGTGAACTGTTTTTGCGCTTGGAAGGCGGCAAAAGCTCTGTCAGCGCGACTCAGGCAAGCCTAGGCGGCGAACCGCTTAGCGCCGATTTCTGGCGCGAGCTGCGCGACCATTCTCACGCTTTCTTTGCCTGTAACGACGGTCAAGCGCTGTGGCGGTTGTCACTACCGCCTAACACCGCACCGCTGGCGCTGGATATTCCCGAAACCGATATTTTTTACGATTGGGCGGGCAGTCAGCGCTGGGTGAAAACAGTCCTGGATGCCGACACTCTCCGCGCCGCCTGTGCTGCAGTGGGTGGTCATGCCACTTGCTATACCCCACAGGCGCAAGGGGGCGCCATAGAGCCGTTCACACCGCTCAATGCCGTGGTGGAAAAATATCATCGAAATCTAAAGGCGGAGCTGGATGCCCATGGCATTTTTAACCCCGGTCGTCTTTATGCGGCGTTTTAATCAGGAGAGCTGACATGCAGACGCACTTTACCGATGCCGACCTTCAGAAGCCGCATATCCAGGAAGCGGAGCGCATTTTGCGCACCTGCGTTCACTGCGGATTCTGTAATGCCACCTGCCCGACTTACCAGCTATTGGGCGATGAGCGCGATGGCCCCCGCGGGCGTATCTATCTAATGAAGGAGCTGCTGGAGAGCCGCGACGATGACGATCAGGTCACCGACGAGACGCGCCTGCATCTTGATCGTTGCTTGACCTGCCTTAACTGTGAAACCACCTGCCCCTCGGGCGTGGAGTACCACAAGCTGCTCAACATTGGCCGCGCCGAAATAGAGCGCCGCGTGCCCCGCCCGGCTGGCGAACGGGCCCAGCGCTATGCGCTACGCAAGATGCTGGTCGACCCCAAACGCTTTAAGGCGCTGCTAACGTTAGGGCAAACCTTTAAGCCGCTGGTGCCTGACAAGCTGCGCAGCAAAATGCCTGCCGCTCCTGTGGATGCAGGCAAGCGCCCTGACACCAACCGCCATACCCGGCAAGTGTTAATTTTGGAAGGCTGCGTACAGCCGGGCCTCTCACCCAATACCAATGCTGCCACCGCACGGATTCTTGACCGGCTCGGTATTAGCGTAACACCAGTGGCTGAAGCGGGCTGCTGCGGCGCCGTTGACTTCCACCTTAACGCCCAGGACGATGGGCGGGCGCGTATGCGCGCCAATATTGATGCCTGGTGGCCGTATGTCGAACAAGGCACCGAAGCCATTGTTCAAACCGCCAGCGGCTGCGGCGCTTTTGTCAAAGAGTATGGCGACATGCTCAAAGATGATCCCGCTTACGCCGCAAAAGCGCAGAAAGTTAGCGCTCTGGCCAAAGATATTGTCGAGATTTTGCGCGATGAGCCGCTAGACACATTGAATGTCACCGCCTCACAACGCCTGGCGTTCCACTGCCCTTGTACGCTGCAGCACGCTCAAAAGCTTAACGGAGCGGTTGAAGGCGTCCTGAGCAAGCTTGGTTTTTCATTAACCCCGGTGCAAGATGCTCATCTATGCTGCGGCTCGGCGGGCACCTACTCGATCACCCAGCCTGAACTGGCCACCCAACTACGTGACAATAAGCTCAATGCACTGGAAGCCGGTGACCCCGAGGTGATCGTAACGGCAAATATCGGTTGCCAGACCCACTTGGCAGGCGCCCATCGCACGCCGGTACGTCACTGGGTAGAGATCGTCGATGCAGCGCTCACTTAGCATTGAAATTTAACGCTAGGCCACGCTGACTTTTAATAGCGCGGCCACTTTACTCCCCCCTTAACAAGGAATTAAACATGCAAACAAAAGCTATTCTTGCTCAAGCCGATGTGATCAACGTTCTAGACGCTGCGCAGAAAGAGGCTGACAGCAATAGCTGGCCGGTGACCATCGCAGTGACCGACGATGGCGGTCATCTGCTGGCGCTTCGTCGTTTGGATGGCGCCGCCCCTTTCAGTGCCGAAGTCGCGACGCACAAGGCGCGCAGTGCAGCGCTAGGTCGTAAGGAAACCCAGGTATTTGAAGAGATGATCAATGGCGGACGCACGGCGTTTGTAACCGCACCGCTGCAAGGCCTGCTTTCTGGCGGCGTCCCGATCACTGTTGACGGCCATGTGGTCGGCGCGGTGGGCATTTCCGGCGTAAAGCCCGACCAGGATGTGCAGGTTGCTAAAGCAGGCGTTGCCGCTATCACCGGCTAAAAGCGGCAAATTAAAGCGCAGACATACGAAAAAACCCGGATCAATGATCCGGGCTTTTTAGGATTCGTTCGGCTAATGCCGATAAGTTGCTAACGATAAGAATAGCTAACAACCCAGATGCTTAATGGCGGACCGGACGAGACTCGAACTCGCGACCTCCGGCGTGACAGGCCGGCATTCTAACCGACTGAACTACCGGTCCACTTAAAAGCACTTCTACAACAACCATCAAGGCTAACATTTATAAGCGGTTCAGAGGCGCTTCTAAAGGTAGGTGATGGTGGGTGGTACTGGGTTCGAACCAGTGACCCCCAGCTTGTAAGGCTGGTGCTCTCCCAACTGAGCTAACCACCCATCTATTAACATGTGCCTGCTGGCACTTGTTAATCTAACTTAGCAGTTATCGTGGCGGACCGGACGAGACTCGAACTCGCGACCTCCGGCGTGACAGGCCGGCATTCTAACCGACTGAACTACCGGTCCGAATTGCGATAACAGCTTTTTCAAACAACCGCATTTAAACAGCTAGCTTAAGCAGATATGAATTGATGTTGGCGGACCGGACGAGACTCGAACTCGCGACCTCCGGCGTGACAGGCCGGCATTCTAACCGACTGAACTACCGGTCCGTTATGCACATCAAAGCTTAATCATACTTTCCACTACACGCTTCCAACCCATTTTAGTCATTACTAAACATGGTGGGTGGTACTGGGTTCGAACCAGTGACCCCCAGCTTGTAAGGCTGGTGCTCTCCCAACTGAGCTAACCACCCGCTGGTCACGTGGCGCTGCATTCTACCGAATACTTGAGGGAAGTCAACCTGCTTGGATCAAAAACTGTGTTTAAAACTGGTTTTAAGAACTACTTCTAAAATCAGCTATTTAAACCAGTGTGTTGCTTTAATCCAAGTTGCGAAGCTCTTCACTCAGCGTCTGGCGTTTGAGCGCGGACGAAGGATGCCGCAATCTGGGTAGCTTCGTCAATCAAAACCGTTTGATTTAGTCCAGAAGAGCGCCGCGGCTTAAAATCGTGGTCACCATCTTTTAACCAACTGAGCTGTGCGTTTGGCGGCAACGCATAGCCAGCCACCTCTTCCCGGGTACCAAAGGGGTCACGCTCGCCTTGTAAAATCAGCATAGGGCAAGCAATCGCAGGCCAGTGATCCAGGCGCAGCTTGTCCGGCGCTTTGGTGGGATGAAACGGGTAACCAGCGACGACTACGCCGGGCACTCCACCCGGGCATGGCTCTTTGCTGGCTCGCTGTTGATTGGCTAGTTGTTGACTCGCTAACTGCTGACTGGCTAGCGGTTGACTGGCCAATAGGGTCGCCACGCGGCCACCCATCGATTTGCCACCAACCCATAACGGCCCTTCAAACAGAGAATTCAGCAGTGCGTACCACTGAGAAAACTGGTCAAGGGTCTGGGCGATAGGAGGCGGTGGTCGGCGTTTGCCGGTTTCCTGCATTTGTTGCATATAGGGCAAATCAACACATAAAACCTGAACACCCCGACCAGCCAGCGAGGTGACAAATTGACGCATGAAGGGAGACTGCTGACCCGCCCCTGCGCCATGGGCAAACAGCAATCGCCCTAGCCTGGCTTGACCATGGACGGCCAACGGCCCCATGCCCTGCACCAGGAAAGCGCCATTTGGCTGGCGCTTAAGGGCCTCTTTTAATGCCTGGGGAGGCACTTCGATATATCCAGACAAAGCGTAATGTGACACCCACCGCTCCTAATAATTCAGTCTTTAACCAATTGGTGTGTTCAGGTTAAGCCTCTGCTGCGCTAGAATCTTGACCGGATCTTGACCTGCATCATCAAGCGGGTGGCCGCACCCGTGCAAAATGCCACGGGTTACCCCCTAACCGCGTTCGATGGGAACATGACATGAGCACAGCATTTGAACACCCGACCTACAACTACAAGGTAGTTCGGCAGTTCGCGATTATGACCGTTGTGTGGGGCATTGTGGGAATGACAGTGGGTGTCATCCTCGCCTCGCAACTGGTTTGGCCGCAACTAAACCTTGGCCTACCTTGGACTAGCTTTGGGCGCCTGCGTCCGTTGCACACTAACGCCGTAATTTTCGCCTTTGGCGGTTCGGCGCTCTTTGCCACGTCGTACTACGTTGTCCAGCGCACCTGTCAGACACGGCTTTTCTCTGACAAGTTAGCGGCCTTTACGTTCTGGGGCTGGCAGGCGGTCATCATTTCAGCAGTCGTGTCGCTGCCAATGGGCTACACCACGACTAAGGAGTACGCTGAGCTGGAGTGGCCGATCAACATTTTGATCGCGGTCGTATGGATCAGCTATGCCATCGTGTTCCTAATGACGATCAAAAAACGCACTACGCCGCACATTTATGTGGCGAACTGGTTCTTTGCAGCGTTTATTTTGACCGTTGCGGTGCTGCATATCGTCAACAACGCGGCGATCCCTGTGACCCCGATGTACTCCACCTCGATCTACGCCGGTGCGGTGGATGCGATGGTGCAGTGGTGGTATGGACACAACGCGGTGGGCTTCTTCCTGACCGCAGGCTTCCTGGGCATGATGTACTACTTCGTGCCGAAGCAGGCTGAGCGTCCGATCTACTCTTACCGCCTCTCAATCGTCCATTTCTGGGCATTGATCATGATCTACATGTGGGCAGGCCCTCACCACCTGCACTACACCGCGCTGCCTAACTGGGCACAGTCGCTGGGTATGATTATGTCGATTATTCTGCTGGCACCCTCCTGGGGCGGCATGATCAACGGCATGATGACCCTGTCAGGGGCTTGGCATAAACTGCGCACGGATCCCACGCTACGCTTTTTGGTGGTGGCGCTGTCGTTCTACGGCATGTCCACCTTTGAAGGTCCGATGATGGCGATTAAGACCGTCAACGCGCTGTCGCACTACACTGACTGGACGATTGGCCACGTTCACTCCGGCGCGCTGGGCTGGGTAGCGATGATCACCATCGGCTCGATGTATCACTTGATCCCACGCGTCTTTGGTCGCACGGAAATGTACTCGGTCAACCTGATTGCCGTGCACTTCTGGCTAGCCACGATCGGCACCGTGCTGTACATCGCCTCCATGTGGGTTAACGGTATTTTACAGGGCCTGATGTGGCGTGCGATCAACCCTGACGGCACCTTGATGTACACTTTTGTTGAATCCGTTGAAGCCAGCGCACCGGGCTACTTTGTTCGCTTAATCGGCGGCCTCTTCTGGGTCACCGGCATGCTGATCATGGCGTTCAATGTGTACATGACCGTTAAGCGTCGTGAGGCCATCAGCCATTCAGCGCCACAAGCTGCCTAAACCGGGGAAGTTGAGACCAATGAAACACGAGATTGTCGAAAAGAACGTTGGCCTGCTTGCCGTGTTGATCCTGGTTGCGATCAGTTTCGGCGGCTTGGCTGAGGTCGTCCCACTGTTTTTCCAGAAGCAGACTACCGAGCCGGTTGAAGGTTTGGAGCCACTTTCGGCGCTGGAATTGGAAGGACGAGACATCTATCGCCGCGAAGGTTGCGTGGGCTGTCACTCGCAAATGGTGCGTCCATTCCGTGCTGAAACCGAACGCTACGGCCACTACAACGTGGCAGGTGAGCAGGTTTACGAGCATAACTTCCTGTGGGGCTCCAAACGCACTGGGCCAGATTTGGCGCGCGTCGGTGGCCGCTATAGCGATGACTGGCACCGCGCTCACCTCTACAATCCCCGCGACGTAGTGCCCGAGTCGATCATGCCGGCTTACCCCTGGCTGTTTGAAAACACCCTCGATGGTGATGCCACTCCCCAAAAGATGCGTACGCTGCGTCAACTGGGCGTGCCGTATACCGACGAAGATATTGCCAACGCTACTGCAGACGTCCGCGGCACCCAGGAAATTACCGCCCTGGTCGCGTATCTACAGCAGCTCGGAACCGTGCTCGAGGGCACTCGTTAAGTTATGGATACGGGAACTTTTCGCGGCCTCATCACGCTGATCTTGATTATCGCGTTTATCGGTATTGCCCTCTGGGCGTACTCCAAGCGACGCAAGCCAGATTTCGACGAAGCGGCTAATTTGCCCTTTGCCGACGACGATGAGCTACCGACCAGTGACAAGCACGCTTCGCGTGAACGCGACAGCGAAGCGCGTTCCCGCGACGACAGGGGAGATAAGAAGTTATGAATAATTTATGGGGTGACTCCCTATCCGGCTTTTGGAGCGCCTGGATCATTATCATTACGCTGGGCACGATAGCGCTAAGCGTATGGATACTGCTGGCCAACCGCCGCACCGACAAAACGCCTGATGCGGACGGAAACGTAGAAACCACAGGCCACGCCGCCGATGGCATCGAAGAGTATGACAACCCTCTGCCAAAGTGGTGGTTCCAGCTATTCATCTTTACAGTGGTCTTTGCACTGGGCTATCTAGTGTTTTACCCCGGCCTGGGCAACTACGCGGGGCTATTAGGCTGGTCGCAGGAAGGTCAATGGGAAGAGGAAGTCGCCCAGGCCGAAGAGCGCTTTACGCCGATTTTTGCCCAGTATCAGGAAGTCCCCATTCCCGAGCTTGCCGAAGATCCCGAGGCGATGCAGGTCGCTGAGCGTATCTACCAAAACAACTGTGCGGTTTGTCATGGCTCAAACGCTCGGGGTGGTTACGGCTTTCCCAACCTGACTGACGACGATTGGCTGTACGGTGGTGAGCCAGAAAACATCCTGACCACCCTGAACAATGGCCGTAACGGCCTCATGCCTGCTTGGCAACAGTTGGGCCAGAACAATATTGAGAACCTGACCCAGTATGTTCTGTCGCTGTCTAATGAAGAGCATGACGAGGCGCAGGCTGAACAGGGCGAAAGCACCTTTATGGCAGTGTGCGCTGCCTGTCACGGCCCCAGTGGCACTGGCAACACGGCACTTGGCGCGCCTAACTTGACCGATGACATCTGGCTTTACCTGGCACCTGGCCAAGAGGTGGGCGACTCTATCCGTCAAACGCTGCGGAACGGCCGTAACGGTCATATGCCTGCGCAAGCTGCGTATATCGGTGAAGAGCGTGTTCATCTGGTCGCAGCCTACGTGTACAGCCTGCGCCTAGCGGACTAATTGACCACCACTGACAGCGATCGATCTCAGCGGTCAATGTCAGCAACGTTAGCCAAGCAAGGGTGCGGCCCCAAACCGCACCCTTTCTTTATGCACAACCCAGTACGATTTTGCGCAACCCGATACAATAGTAACGAAATACTTAGACCGACTAGCATCTGGCTGAAATGAGCACTGGGTGCCACCTCTCCTGCCTTCTGAGCCGGGAATACCACCATGGAAAAGATACCAAGCCACGACGTCACACCGAACCCGGTGGGGCATCACAGCCCCTCAAGTGAAACGGTTAGCCAGGAAATGTATGCCAAACGACGCCACATTTATGTGCGTGAAATCAAGGGCGTTTTCCAGAAGCTACGGCGCAGTGCGAACTGGGCGTTAATGCTGGCATTTTTTCTCTTACCCTGGATTAATATCGGCGGTAGGCCACTAATTCTATTCGACTTACCAAGTCGAGAATTCCATATCTTTAGCGCCACGTTTTACCCCCAGGAGTTTATCCTGCTGTCGTGGTTGCTGATTATCTGCGCCTTTGGGCTATTTTTTATTACCGTTTTTGCTGGTCGGGTATGGTGTGGCTATACCTGCCCGCAAAGCGTTTGGACGTTTCTGTTTATCTGGCTTGAACACCGTATTGAAGGCTCGCGCAATCGGCGTATTAAGCTCGACAATCAACCGATGAGCGCTGATAAAGCCTGGCGCAAAGGGGCCAAACACACCGCCTGGCTACTGATTGCCTTGGCCACCGGCGTCACTTTTGTGGGTTACTTCACGCCGGTTCGCGATTTAGTAACAGACCTGCCCACCTTAGAGGCCCACGGCTGGTCTTACTTCTGGGTCGGCTTTTTCTTAGTGTTCACCTACCTCAACGCAGGTTGGCTGCGCGAGCAGGTGTGCATTTACATGTGCCCCTACGCTCGCTTTCAATCGGTGATGTTTGACCGCGACACGCTGATCGTCTCCTACGACGAAACACGTGGCGAGCCGCGTGGGCACCGGAAGAAAAGCCTAAGCCACCTGGAAGCCCGCGAGGCTGGCTATGGCGACTGTATCGACTGTGATCTTTGCGTACAGGTCTGCCCCACCGGTATCGATATCCGTGACGGGCTACAGTACGAGTGCATCACCTGCGCCGCCTGTATCGACGCCTGCGACAGCGTGATGGATAAAATGGGCTACCCGCGGGGATTGGTGCGCTACACCACCGAAAACGCCCTAGAGGGCAACAAGAGCCATATTATGCGGCCACGCCTGCTAGGCTACTTTGCTGCTCTGGTGCTGATGGTGGGCACCTTTGCCTGGGCCATTAACGACCGCATGCCGCTTAATTTTGACGCTGAGCGCGAGCGCACTCAGCTCTACCAAATGACCCGCGACGGTCAAATTAGCAATGTATTTAGCCTGACCATCCGCAACCTGGATGATCAAGACCACACCTACCAGCTAAGCGTTGCAGGATTACCCAGCTTAACCCTGGATAGCCATACAATTAGCGTACCCGCCGGGGCGTCGCGCTTGGAAGTAGTCACTGTGACAGCCAGCCCCGACGACTTACAGCAACCCAGCCACGCCATTGTATTTACGCTGCAGGCTCAGCAGGATGCAGATATTCGCCTTGAGCGCGAAACTAGCTTCCTGGGCGATATTAGGAGATAGAAGATTATGTCATCCCCCCCGGTAACACCGTGGTATAAGCAGTTTTGGCCGTGGTTTTTACTCGGCATTCTGTTTTCATCGATTATTGTCAGCACTGGCTTTGCAGTTATGTCGATCAAGAGTTTCGACGGCATGGTCGTTCAGGAAGATTATTACGAACATGGCAAAGCCATTAACATGGTGCTGGCCAAACAGGAGCAGGCACGCGCGCTGAACTTGAGCGCCGAGCTGCGCCTTGATCCGCTTACCAGCGATATCGTGGTCGATTTAAGCGGCGATACGCGCCCGGAAACGCTCTATTTAGACCTTATCTTCCCCACCGAAGATAACCGTGATCAGTCGTTCGTCCTTGAACATGTCCGTGACGGCCGCTATATCACCCAAGGGCCTGACAATCTGCGTTACCGCTGGTACCTGCAGATCCAGCCCGCACAAGAAGATGCTGATTGGCGTCTCACTGGTGAGGCAACGTTCCCCAATGAAAACAGCGTCGCGCTACTGCCAGGAGGGCGTACAGAAAGCGAATGAGCGACGCCACGCCTGCCCCCCCCTGCTATCACTGCGGTAACCCGGTGCCCGCTGCGGCACCGTGGTCGATTACCCTAGATGAGCATACCCACCCACTTTGCTGCCCCGGCTGCGAAGCGGTGGCCCATGCCATCGTCGACGGTGGCCTAGAGAGCTACTACCGCTACCGTACCGAACTGCCCGAACGCCCGGATGAGCGCCAGGCCGCCAAAGCGGATACCTGGTCAGTGTTTGACGACCCCGGCTTGCAGGCACAGTTTGTCCACCCCGATGGCGATGAGGGCAATGTCAAAGCCACCCTCGCCATTGAAGGCATTACCTGCGCCGCCTGTGCCTGGCTGATCGAGCACCGCTTAAATGCCATGGAGGGGATCATCTCCAGCGCGGTGAATTTAACCCACCACCGGTTGCGCGTGAGCTGGAATCCCCAGCAGCTAAAGCTCTCGCAACTGCTGGCCGAACTGGCCGCCATTGGCTACGACGCCCAGCCCTACGAGCCCGATCAAGCCCAGGCGCGTATGCAGCATGAGGAGCGCATGAACGTGCGGCGGCTGATCATCGCCGCTGTGGGCATGATGCAGGTGATGATGTTCTCAATTCCGATTTATGTCTCTGGCCCCGGAGAAATCAGCGACGACTTCTACGCCCTGTTTCACTGGCTCTCCTTTGCGCTGGCCACACCAGTGGTATTTTTCTCCGCACAACCGTTTTTCCGCAACGCCCTACGCGACCTGCGCACCGGCGTTTTGGGCATGGATGTGCCGGTGTCGCTGGCGATTGGCGGGGCTTACCTTGCCAGCAGCTACGCGGTGCTGTTTAACGTCGGCGAGGTCTATTTTGACTCGGTGGCGATGTTTACCTTCTTTTTACTTTTTGCCCGCTACGTAGAAGGCCGCGCCAGACGCCGCAGCGGCCATAGCGGCAATGCGCTAAGCGGCGTGTTACCCATTTCGGCCACGCGGCTGGAAAGCGACGGCAGCGAGCGCATTCTACCCGCCAGTGAACTCGCCCCCGGCGATCGCGTATTGATCAAGCCCGGCCACGGCGTGCCTGCCGATGGCATGATCGAGGAAGGCGAATCGAGCCTGGATGAATCGATGCTGACCGGCGAATACCTGCCGGTGACCCGCCGGGTGGGCGACCGCATTACCGGCGGCAGCCAAAACATGGAAAACCCATTGGTGATCAGGGTGACCCACGCCGGGCGCGATGCCCGAGTGGCCGGCATTGTCGATCTTACCGACCGCGCCTTTGCCAGCCGCCCTAGGCTTGCCCAGATGGCTGCGCGTATGGCGCACCTATTCGTGCTGCGCCTGCTAGTAGTCACAGCCTGCGTGACGATCGCCTGGTGGTTTATCGACCCCTCGCGGATGCTCTGGGTGCTACTCTCGGTGCTGGTCGTGACCTGCCCCTGCGCGCTGGCACTGGCTACCCCCGCGGCACTGACCGCAGGTCATGGCCAACTGCGTAAGCGTGGCGTGTTAATCACCCGCGCTGATGCCATGGAGACGCTCTCCAACGTTACCCGGGTAATTTTTGATAAAACCGGCACCCTGACCCGCGGCGAAATGCACCTGACCCAAACTCAGCCAATCGACGCATTAACCGCTGAGCGTGCCCGAGCCATTGCCGCTGCCCTTGAGGCCCACTCGGAACATCCCATTGCCCGTGCCTTCCGGCCATTCCGGGATGCAACGCTGCAAGCCAATGATATTCGCAGCCACACCGGGCAAGGGCTTGAAGGCAGCTTAAACGGCGCCCGTTGGCGTCTGGGAAAACCCGACTTTGCAATAATGGATAGCGCAATGAATAGCGGCGTGGATAGCATTCTCGCGGCGCCTGCCAAGGGCCAGTGGCTGCTGCTTAGCGAAGACGGCGAGCCCCGCGCCTGGTTTGGCCTGCACGACGGCGTTCGCGATGATGCTGCGGCGACGATCACAGCCCTGCAGGCCCAGGGGTTAAACGTAGAGCTGCTTTCGGGGGATACCCAGGAGGCGGTGGAAAGCCTGGCCGACCAGCTCAACATTGCCACCTGGCACGCGGGGGTCAGTCCAGAGGGCAAGCTGGCGCGCATGAAAACGCTTCAAGCCGCAGGCGAAACCGTGGTGATGATAGGCGATGGCATCAACGACGTACCGGTGTTAGCCGGTGCCGATGTAGCGATTGCCATGAATGGGGCGACGGATTTAGCCCGCACACGCGCCGACGCAGTGCTGCTCAGCCCCCGCCTGATGCGCATTTTTGAAGCCATCGAGATTTCCCGCGCGACGCGGCGTATCATGCGCCAGAACATGATTTGGTCAGTCTGCTACAACTTTTCGGCGCTGCCGCTGGCGGCGATGGGGCTGGTACCGCCCTGGCTAGCCGCGATTGGTATGTCACTTAGTTCGCTAGTAGTGGTGGGTAATGCGCTGCGACTGTCTCGCTGGCGCGCCCAGCCCGCGCCAACGCTTGGCACTTCAACCCCGGTAACCGCATGACAATTTTGTACTTACTCATTCCACTCTCGCTGATTTTGCTCGGCCTCGCCGTATGGGCATTTTTCTGGGCGGTTAAAAATGATCAGTTTGACGATCTAGAAGGCCCGGCGCATCGCATTCTGTTTGATGAAGATGACAACGACCTGAGTCCTGAGCAGCGTCAACAGCGACAGCAAGCCAAGCAACACCCCGACGCAGCAAAAGATAAAGACGCACCCGACGACCAAGAGCGTCGGCAATGAACCCGACAGGGCTTGATCTGCCCCCGCTGCTGGCGGCATTTGTATTTGGCTTGATGGGCGGCGCCCACTGCATTGGCATGTGTGGCGGCATCATGAGCGCACTCACCTTTGCAGTGCCTCCCAGCATGCGCCATCCAGCGCGCATGGGAGGGCTGCTGCTTAGCTACAATGCAGGCCGTATTATGAGCTATATGAGCGCAGGTGCGCTGGTTGCGCTGCTAGGCACGCTATTTTCGCTTTCTGCCACGGCGCGACTACTGCTTCAAGTATTTGCCGCGCTGATGCTGATCCTGATGGCGCTGTATATCGCCAACTGGTGGAAAGGGCTACTCAAGGTGGAGGCCGTTGGCCGCCGCCTCTGGCGCTTTATCGAGCCCGTGGGACGGCGCTTAATGCCGGTGGTGTATATGCCTCAAGCCTTTGCGCTAGGCGCCCTTTGGGGCTGGCTACCCTGTGGGCTGGTCTATTCCATGCTGGCTTGGAGCTTAGCCATTGCCGACCCGTTACAAGGCGCCCTACTCATGGGTGCCTTTGGACTAGGCACCCTGCCTGCGCTGCTCGCCACTGGCCTCGCAGCGCGCCAGCTAAGCCACCTGATTCGTCACCCGGCGACGCGCAGCGTGGCGGCGCTAACGATTATCGCTTTTGCGCTCTGGCAACTGTGGACGCTCACTGCACATCATTAGCATGACATGGCTCAATCTTTACGTTTTCGCTACGGGTTAGGCTAGCGGCATTTCCTAACGTCGGAGCGCCCCTTCATGCCCGTTCATGCCCCTGTGGTTTCACCTCTTGCCTCGTCTGTGGCGGCAGCGCCCACGCAGCCGGTGTGGGATGAAGCCCTGCTGCGCCGCTACGACACCAGTGGCCCACGCTACACCTCTTACCCTACGGCGCTGTCATTTCACGACCAATTTACCCCCAGCGACCTGATCCAAGCGCTTGAGCGGAGCAATACCAGTAAGCGACCGCTGTCGCTGTATGTTCACGTGCCTTTTTGCCGCAAGATTTGCTTCTACTGTGCATGTAATAAAATTGCTACCAAGAATACCGCCCTGGCCGAGCCCTACATAACGAGGCTTGACCGTGAGATGGTGCTGACCGCACGCCACCTGGATACATCACGGCCGGTAGAACAGCTGCATTGGGGGGGTGGTACGCCAACGTTTCTTAGCTTGAACCAAATGGGCGACCTGATCGATCGACTGGATGCCCGCTTTGGCCTCTCCTCGTCGACGGATCGCGATTACGCCATTGAAATAGATCCTCGCGAAGCGGATGTATTTACTCTACGCCACCTCGAATCCCTCGGTTTTAATCGCATCAGCCTGGGGGTGCAGGACTTAAGTCCGCTGGTACAGAAAGCCATTAACCGCATTCAGCCTCGAGTACTTACCGAAACGCTAATGGAGGAGGCTCACCGCCTGGGCTTTCGCTCGCTTAATCTCGATCTTATTTACGGTTTACCTTTTCAGACTGAAAAGAGTTTTGCCGACACTCTGCGCCAGGTGATTGAGCTAAACCCGGCGCGCCTTTCAGTATTTAATTACGCCCATATGCCCGAGCGCTTTGCCCCCCAGCGGCGTATCAATGTCGATGATTTGCCGGGTGGCGAAGAGAAACTGGCGATTCTGCGCACTACCATTGAGATGCTCACCGCGGCAGGCTATGTACATATCGGTATGGATCACTTTGCCCGGCCTGATGATAGCCTGGCCGTTGCCCAGCGCGACGGCTCGTTGCAGCGTAACTTCCAAGGCTACTCCAGCCACGCGCAGTGCGACTTAATTGGGCTTGGCGTTTCGGCGATTTCGCGCATTGATGACGTCTACGCACAGAACCCGAGCGATCTGGCACGCTATGAAGCGGCGCTGGATCAGGGCCAGCTTGCTACCTTGCGCGGCGTGCGGTTGAGCGACGACGATCTTATCCGCCGGGACGTGATTGAACGGCTGATGTGCGATATGGGCATTGACCTTTCTGTGGTCAGCCAGCGCTGGAACATCGATGCCCCCCGCTATTTCGCACCCGCTCTGGAACGTTTACAGAGCGCCGAGCAAGATGGCCTACTGACGCGTAGTGGTGATCAACTTAATGCCACGCCCATGGGGCGGCTGCTGATTCGCCATTTAGCCATGGCCTTTGATGCCCATCTTGCTGGGCAAACGGGGCAGCGCTACTCTAAAATTGTCTAATCTCTTTTAGGCAAACATGCTAAAGCGACTATAATAAGTAAGGATTTACTAATTGATAAGCATGACCCACTCAAGGAGCAACGCATGCTGGAACCCATGAGCCGTCGGCGCTCGCTACTCCACGAAGCGCGCTGCCAAACCTGCAGCTTAAGCTCACTGTGCCTGCCGCTTGCCCTTGAGTTGGACGATATGGGGCAGTTCGATGCGATTATTCGCCGCCGCGCGCCGCTTAAAAAAGGCGAGCCGCTGTTTCGCCAGGGTGACGCCTTTACCAGCGTTTATGCAGTACGTTCGGGCAGCTTGAAGCAGATCACCGCCGAGGGTAACGGCAGCGAGCAGTTGACCAATTTCTACCTACCCAGTGAGCTGGTGGGGCTGGATGGCATTGACGAAGAGCACTACCCCGGTAGCGTGATCGCCCTGGAAACCACCACCATCTGCGAGATTCCCTTTGACCGCTTGGATTTGCTCTCAGAAGAGATCCCCGAGCTACGAGGCCAGCTGTATCGCAGCATGAGCAAAGAGTTACGCGATGATCGGCGTATGATGCGCCTGCTGTCGCGTAAAACCGCCGACCAGCGGCTGGCGAGCTTTTTGATCACACTCTCGGATCGCTTTCGTCGTCGGGGCTACTCGCCTTATAGCTTTCGCCTCTCAATGCCCAGAGCCGATATCGGCAACTACCTGGGCTTAGCGGTGGAAACCGTCAGCCGCATTTTAAGCCGCTTTCAGCAGCAGAGCGTGGTGGCGGTTTCCGGGCGAGAGGTCAATATTCTCGATATGCCGCGCTTGATTACCCTCGCCGAAGAGGAAGAGCAAACGGTTAGCTGACGTTAAAGGCCTGGATGCGCCCCGCCAGTAGCTCTGCTTGCTTGGCCTCTAGACCTTCAAAATCGAAAAGGTTGCGGTCGGCCAACTGGGAAGGGGCAATATTGGTGACGGCCTTGAACATGCTCTCCAGGCGACCGGGAAACTTTTTGTCCCACTCGGCGAGCATCTCTTTGACTACCTGGCGCTGCATATTGGGCTGGGAGCCGCAGAGGTTGCAGGGGATGATCGGGAATTCCATCAGCCGCGAGAATTCGGCGATATCTGCCTCTTTGCAGTAGGCCAACGGTCGAATAACGATATTCTTACCATCATCAGATAGCAGCTTGGGCGGCATCGCTTTCAGATTGCCGCCGAAGAACATATTCAGAAACAGGGTTTCGAGGATATCTTCCCGGTGATGACCCAGCGCTATTTTGTTGGCGCCAATCTCTTCAGCAAAGCCATACAGCGAGCCGCGGCGAAGCCGTGAACAGAGCGCGCAGGTAGTTTTGCCTTCGGGGGTTTTCTCCTTCACCACTGAGTAGGTATCGCGCTCGACAATGTGATACTCCACGCCCTGCTTATCCAGATAGGCAGGCAACACGTGCTCGGGAAACCCCGGCTGTTTCTGATCCAGGTTGACCGCTACCAGTGAAAAATTGACCGGCGCGTTGCGCTGCAAGTTGCGCAAAATCTCCAGCATGGTGTAGCTGTCCTTGCCGCCGGAGAGGCACACCATCACGCGATCGCCTTCATTGATCATTTGGTAATCAATAATCGCATTGCCCACTTCCCGGCGCAGACGCTTTTGCAGCTTGTTAAATTCACGCTTCTGCTTCGCATCAGCCAGCTCTGGCTGGTCGTGCTCTGTGTTAACCTGTTCGGCTGTAACGTTGTCATAGTGAGCAGGGTCAAAGTGATCAAGAGATTGCATGGTATAGGCACTGCCGAGGGTAGGAGGCGTGATAAAAAAAAGTAGCATCTATTCTAACAACACTCACCGCCCGACCCAACTACTCGTCAAGCTCGAGGGCGAGGGGAGGTTTCCGCGAGGGCGCTGTGAACCCCTCCATGGGCGCTACTTTCGCCATCCATGGCGAAAGACCCTCGCTCCAACCTCCCCTCGCATCTCATTATTAGCCGTTTAAAATACTCATATTTCTAAGCCACCTCCGCCATAACTCGCTGCAGGCGCATATACAGCAGTGCGCTGGCGGTTGCCTCGCCTAGCACGCTCTGCACGCCCATGGCGGGCACCTGCCAGCACGCCAACGCCTGGGCGAAGCTGCTGGGCGCCTCTACCTGCGGGTGCAAACGCCGCAGCTGGCGCTGATGCAGTCTCGCCACATCGACCTGGGCATTGGGCAGGGCAAAATTTAGCCGCTTGGTAAGTAGTGTATTCAACGCCCCAATGCGCTGCTCCAACTGCCAGCCCACTATGGGTCGATTGCCGATAAATTCGACTAACGCGTTCAAGTTATCACTGCTTGGCGGCTGCATCTCCCCGGCCTCGCATAACAAATGATGACGACGCAGCGTCGCGCTCTCGGGCTGTCTGGCATTGCCTAACGTCATCACAAAAGCACGGCTGGTTCGCACCTGTTGCTGGCTTAGCACAACCGCTGCCAGGCTGATTACGGGCGATGATGACGTGGGCGTTGTCGTACAGGCGAGCGCCACCAACTCTTCACCCATATAGGGCTGAAACAGCCAGGCATAGGGCGAGTCTGCACAGCGCCGACGGTCGCTCTCGCGGCGCAGCAAGGTGCGCAATGAACCGCTAAATAGCGCTACGTGTCGATCTAACAGCCGCATTCCGCTCACGAATACTCCAAATGATAACGATGGGAAAGCCGCTGCTTAAAGTCTTTGACAATATGCATCGCTTCGCGCAGTAGATCGCGCTCCAGGGAAGAGAGGTTTTGCACCACGACACGGTTAGCGCGGCTGCCGTTTTGGGGGTTAGCTTCTTTTGTCTCCGAAGACGTTTCCAACGCACTTAGCTGCTGTTTAAGACGCAGCTCGGAAAACAGCGCCAACGCTTCGCCTAAGTCATCGGCAAAACGGCGATCTAAACGGCCATCGGCAGCCAGGGCGTCAAGCCGGTCTAGCGTTGAGGTGGCTTTAATTCGCCGTTCAAGTGCCATGGTGCGTACACCGTGAACAATCGGAAAAATGCCGCCTTTCTTAATATCGATACCGTGCTGGGGCTTTTTCAATGAGCCAAACAGCGTCAGCGGGGTCGAGAAACGCAGCGCCGTGCGGGCGAAATAGGAGAGCAGCAGCTCATCGTTCGAACAGCGTTCAAACAGCTCATCACGGACGCTTTCAAGCAGGCTTGGGTTACCCGCCACCGCATGGGCGTCGAGCATAATCGCCAGTTTCATCAGGCTGTCGCCATCACGCTCCCGAGCCCACTTGGCGATATGGCCTTTCCACTGCGATACCGTGGCCACCCACTCGGGATTAGACACCATAATATTGCCGGGGCACGGCGGATAACCGAGCTGAATCAGCGTATCGGTGAGCGTCTGCATATGGCTTGCAAGGTCAGGCCACTGGGTTTCATCGGCCAGAATCAGGCCGTTATCCTGATCCGTTTTGAGGATCTGTTCACCGCGCCCTTCGCTGCCCATCACCATCATGCAGCTCTGTTCGTGGTAGCGCTCATCGATGGTGAACTCCCAGGCTTTACTGATGATACGACCGTTCAGCGCGGCAAGCAGATCCATCGCAAAGCGCAGCTTAACGCCCTGGGCCATTAGCGCTTTGACCAGCTCTGGAGTGCGCTGACTGGCCGCAGAAAGCGCTTCTAAGCTGGTCGCCTGCTCCACCTGCAGGCTCACCACATAGCTGCGGCTTGAGAAGTAACTAAGCACATCGGTGAGCTCGACAACGCCTTTCAAAACGCTGTGCTCCATCACCACCACCCGCGCCACTTTATGACGGGTCATCAGTACCAAAACCTCAAACAAATACTGATCCGGCGCGGCGGTCACCAAATTAACATGGGCGATCTCATCCACCGGTGATGTAACGGCGCGGCCCTCCAGCACTAGCGCGTTGAGCAGATCGGTTTTGGTCACCATGCCCAGGGTGTCTTGGGTTTCTACCAGCAAGCTATCGGCGTGGCTTTCGTTGAGTTGTTTCACCGCGCTGGCAATATCGGTCGTCGCTGCCATCAGTAGCGGCTCGCGCATACACTCGCTCACCTTGGCCAACATAAAGCCCGCCATGGTGACACCCCCTTCGGCACGCTTTTCGGTCAGCAGGCGAGCCTTATGGGTCAGCGACTGGCGAAAGAAATTGCTGAAATCGGGGTAATGACGACACAGCTGCTGAAACAACGCTTTGGGCAGCAGGTAGCATAGGCACTCCTGCTCCGCTTTAAAGCGGTAGCGGCTTTTACCGTTGAGAATACTGATCGCGCCAAACAGATCCCCCGCCGTGTAGTGGCCGATACGCGCGGTAGACGAGGGCAATGTCGGGTCGATTTCCGCCACTTCGCCTTTATGAATCAGAAAAACAAACTCACCTGCTTGCCCCGTCTCTAAAATGATTTCGTCACGATCGAAATAGGCAAGGTCAATGCCACGGCGGATATGCTCGCGCCCCTCATCGTCAAGAAGCGTAAACGGCAGCTGGGATAGATCCACATCGACCATGGGATTTGACCTCGTTCAACTAAAGGCTAATTAACAGAGTATAAGTAGCATTAAATGTATAACCGCTCGATATTTCCCCATATAAACGACGTCACTCCAGCGCTTCAAAAACTGTTATCGATTATTATATGAAGGTGGCCGTACGGGTATAAAGGATTCACTTCCCAAGTAGCAAGTAGAACGTTGTTATACCTTTAGCTATCACGCTAAGGTCGAAGCGACTTTTGATACACTACCAAAGTATCGATAGTTACTAACCACCACTGCCCATTAAACGCAGTACATGTATTTAAAGTAGCCAATAACCACCTTTATTTGCTTACTAGACTATTGTCCCATAGCCCTGCAAACAGCTACAAAATTCGCTTAACGGGCGTCTAAAAACAACTATTTTCAACAACATGCAGCTAAAAAAGATCCTCTACTCTGTTTATTGATACCAAAGTCTGGGATTTATTTTTTGACGTTTATTGCCCAGTATTAACAATGAGTCATGCAGGGTAATCGCACGTCACTAACTAACTCGACATTTCATATCGAATAATAAGGTGACGTGCCAACAGGAACTGACTCACCACTCCTTACGATTGAGTGGCTTTAGACGTGCGATTGCCCTGATGGGTCACACGCTATTCCTCGTGAACTTTCCCAACCTTAAAAATCACAAGTGGAGAGCAACACTATGGCAGACGACAAAACCAATGCTGCTGAATACTGGAAAGCAAACGTCCGATTAATTTTCGGATGCCTGGTTGTTTGGGCATTTGTTTCTTACGGATGCGCTATCCTGTTTCGCCCACTGCTCGCCGGCATTCCGGTTGGCGGCACTGACCTTGGCTTCTGGTTTGCACAACAGGGCTCAATCCTAACGTTTATCGTGCTGATCTTCTTCTATGCCTGGAAGATGAATAAGCTCGATCAAAAATTTGGCCTTGGGGAGTAAGCCGGTATGAGCCAGTTTGCAATTAACTTACTGTTCGTCGGCGCCTCCTTTGCCTTATATATAGGCATTGCGATTTGGGCGCGCGCCGGCTCTACAAAAGACTTCTATGTCGCCGGGGGCGGGGTTCACCCCATCACCAACGGTATGGCCACTGCAGCGGACTGGATGTCAGCAGCGTCGTTTATTTCCATGGCGGGTTTGCTGGCCTCTGGTGGCTACGCTAACTCCACCTTCCTGATGGGCTGGACCGGTGGCTACGTTATCCTAGCGATGCTGTTAGCCCCTTACCTGCGTAAGTTTGGTAAGTTTACCGTGCCCGACTTCATTGGTGATCGCTTCTACAGCAACACCGCTCGCCTAGTGGCGATCGTGTGCTTGATTGTGGCGTCGGTGACCTACGTTATCGGTCAAATGACCGGTGCGGGCGTGGCGTTCTCGCGCTTTCTTGAAGTCAGCAACACCTGGGGTATCTGGTTAGCCGCGTTGATCGTTTTCCTCTACGCCGTATTTGGCGGGATGAAAGGCATCACCTACACCCAGGTAGCGCAATACATCGTTCTGATCATCGCTTACACCATTCCTGCGGTGTTTATTGCCTTTCAGCTAACCGGCAACCCGATTCCAATGTTCGGCATGTTCAGCACCCACACTGAATCCGGCATTCCGTTGCTTGAAAAACTGGATGACGTCGTCAGTGCCCTCGGCTTCCGCGACTACACGGCCGACGTGGATAACAAGCTCAACATGGTGCTGTTTACCCTGTCGCTGATGGTCGGTACTGCCGGTCTTCCACACGTTATCATTCGCTTCTTCACCGTACCGAAAGTGGCCGATGCGCGTTGGTCTGCTGGCTGGGCGCTGGTCTTCATTGCCTTGCTCTACCTGACCGCACCAGCGGTAGGCTCTATGGCTCGCTTGAATCTGGCGACCACCGTGTATCCAGAGATGGCGGGGCAGGTTGAAAACTACGAAGAGGCTGCGCGAAACCCGATTCTCTACGAAGAGCGCCCAGATTGGGTGCGCACATGGGAAGAAACGGGCCTGATCAGCTTCAATGATCTCAACAATGACGGCCGTATCCAGATGTATAATGATGCTGCCGACTATTCTGATCGTGGCTGGGAAGGCAACGAACTCACCGTTAATAACGATATCCTGGTACTCGCCAACCCTGAAATTGCCAACTTGCCCGGCTGGGTCATCGGCTTGATCGCAGCAGGTGGTATTGCCGCGGCTCTGTCTACCGCCGCTGGTTTGCTACTGGCGATCTCGTCGGCGATCAGTCACGATTTGATCAAGACCATGATCAATCCGAAGATTTCCGAAAAAGGTGAGATGTTAGCGGCGCGAATCTCCATGGGCGGTGCGATACTACTGGCTACCTATCTGGGGCTCAATCCGCCAGGGTTTGCAGCACAGACGGTGGCACTCGCCTTCGGTATTGCCGGTGCTTCGCTCTTCCCTGCGCTGATGATGGGCATCTTCTCCAAGCGGATGAACAATTCAGGCGCAATTGCCGGTATGCTGGCGGGCTTGATTTGCACCCTGCTGTACATCTTCACTTACCTGGGCTGGTTCTTTATCCCCGATACCAACACGCTGGCCAACACGCCGGATAATTGGATCTTCGGTATTTCGCCGCTCTCCTTCGGTGCCGTAGGCGCGATGATCAACTTCGCCGTTGCCTTCGCGGTTTCAAGAGTGACAGCTGCACCGCCGCAGGAAATTCAGGATCTGGTGGAAAGCGTTCGCTATCCGAAAGGTGCTGGTATGGCAATCGACCATTAAGTCATAATCCATCCTGGCGGTTTATCGCACTGTTGTGATATCGCTTAGGAATTGACCTTACCATCGGGCTTCCTTAGGGAGGCCCGATGGCTTTTATAGATGGCTTTTTATCGATAGCTTTTATAAACGGCTTTTTGAAAGGATAATTTATGATTTGGCATTTGATCGCCGCCGTTTTTGCAGGCCTTGCGGCTGCCGGGATTGGCCTGATACTGCGCAATGTGAGCGGCAAACGTTTGCCCAAGTGGATAGTGCCGGTGTTTGGCGCGCTGGGTATGCTGGGCTATCAAGTTCAAGTCGAGTACAGCTGGTTTGAACATAAACAGGCGCAACTTCCTGACACTGCCAAGGTCATTTCAACCGAAAGTAGCTCGGCGGTATGGCGCCCGTGGACCTTTGCCATTCCCATGACCACTAAGTTCAGCATGGTCGATAGTGAAAATATTCGCATAAGCGAACAGGACGGCGCCCGCTTAGCAGAATTTATTCTTTATCAGTTTGAACGTCACCACACCGATATTTTGATAACCCAACCCTACGTACTCAACTGTGAGAACCGGGAATTGGTACCATTGGATGAAGAGTCTCGCGAGCCTATTCTCGAAGAGATACGCACGCTGCGCGAAACCTCTCCTCTACTTAGCAACGTGTGCACATAGACAAATAAAGCCTGTGGTGTAAACAAGCTTAGAGAATGGTCGTACACGGCCCTCCATTTCGCCTAGAATGAAGCCTTTTTTATTAGCGCACGATTAGTGGATCGCACACTCTGGCGGGGAGAAAGGCATGTTTCACGGCGGGCTACTGGTAGCGGTTTCGTTACTCTACATTGCCGTTCTATTCGGCATCGCTTGGTACGGTGACCGCCGCGCGCGTACCCACGGCGCCACCCGCAGGCGTCCAATCATCTATAGCCTGGCGCTGGCAATCTACTGCACCTCGTGGACGTTTTACGGCGCGGTTGGCCAGGCAGCTACCGCGGGCTGGTCGTTTGCAAGCATCTTCGTCGGGCCGATTTTGACGTTTTTGCTTTTCTGGCCGGTGCTGGCCAAGATGATTCGCGTTGCCAAGCATCAAAACGTCACCTCGATTGCCGACTTTATCGCCTCCCGTTACGGCAAAACCCAGTCGCTGGCTGCCTTCGCCAGCTTAGTCGCCCTGGTCGGCACCCTGCCCTACATTGCCCTGCAGCTAAAAGCAGTTTCCACCACTTTTAGTGTACTCACCGATGCCACCGATGTGACCCATACGCCGCTGTTTGGCGATACGGCCTTCTATGTGGCGATAGTGATGGCGATTTTCGCGATTTTGTTCGGCACCCGCCACACCGATGCCACAGAACACCACGAAGGCTTGATCCACGCCGTAGCGTTTGAGTCGTTGGTCAAGCTGCTCGCTTTCCTAGTGCTTGGCGCCTTTGTTACCTGGGGTATGTTCGATGGCCTGGGTGAGCTGATGGGGCATGCCGAAAGTCAGCTCGAACTCCAGCGTCAGCTTGCCAACCAGGATTTTGGCCAAAGTTTCTGGGCGCAAACGCTGCTCGCGATGCTGGCGATTCTGTGTCTGCCCCGCCAGTTTCATGTGGCTGTGGTCGAGAATATTCATCCTGATGACGCCACCAAATCCCGCTGGCTGTTTCCGCTTTATCTGCTGGCCATTGCGTTTTTTGTGGTGCCACTGGCTGCAGCTGGCTTGCTGCTGTTCTCCGAAAGCGGCGTAGAGCCCGACACCTACGTGCTGGCGTTATCCATGGCCTCAGGCCATCAGTGGTTAACGCTGCTTACCTTTATCGGTGGCTTCTCGGCGGCGACGGGCATGGTCATTGTTGCCGCAGTAGCGGTGTCGATCATGATCTCCAACGAAATTGTGATCCCGGCACTGTTCCGACTGCGCTGGTTTGATACCAAGGCGCGGGATTATGGCCGCCTGGTACTGCGCGCGCGGCGTTTAACCATTGTTGCCGTGCTGGCCATGGCCTACGGCTTCTATCAGCTGATTGCTGAATTTACCTCGCTGGCTTCGATTGGCATGCTCTCGTTTGCCGCCGCCGCCCAATTTGCCCCGGCGCTGATTGGTGGGCTCTACTGGAAGCGTGGCAATCGGCTAGGCGTGATTGTCGGTATGAATGCGGGCTTCGCCATCTGGGCCTATAGCCTGCTGATGCCAGCCATGATCAATGCCGGGGTGCTGCCCACCGGCTGGCTTGACGGCGGTCCGTTGGGGCTTAACTGGTTATCTCCCACGGCGCTATTCGGCCTCAACTTAGGCGACAGCTTTACCCACGGCGTAATGCTATCCCTCGGGGTTAATCTGTTCTGCTACATATTTGTTTCTCAGGTCACCTCACAGCGCGTCGTTGAGCGTATTCAGGCTTCGCTGTTTGTGGATAGCGTGGAAACCCGCCAGACCTCGGTTAACCGCCCCTGGACCGGGGCGACCACCGTCGGCGATTTAAAAGTGCTGTGCGAGCGCTTTCTGGGGGCGGGCCAGGTGGATCGTGCCTTTGAAGACTACGCCCGCCGGGTGGGTAAGCCGTTGGACGATGGCACTCGCGCCTCAATCGATATTATCCAGTTCACTGAACGCTTTCTGGCCTCGGTGCTGGGCGCATCCTCGGCTCGCATTGTGGTTAACTCAGCACTTCAAGGGCGCGGCATCGGCATCTCGGATGTGATTTCGATTGTCGATGAAGCCTCCCAGGTATTGGAGTTCAACCGAGCGCTGCTCCAGGCCACCATTGAAAACATTAACCAGGGCATTAGCGTGGTCGACCAAAACCTGCGCCTGGTGGTGTGGAACCAGCGTTATCTGGAGCTATTCCGCTTTCCTGACCACTTAATTCGCGTTGGCGCCCCCATTGACCGCATCTTCCGCTACAACGCCCACAACGGCGAATACGGCCCGGGTGATCCGGAGGAGCATGTGCAACTGCTGCTCGACAATATTCGCGAAGGCCAGCCACACCGCTACGTGCGCTACCGCCAGGATGGCAGCGTGCTGGAGGTGCAGGGCAACCCGATGCCCGGCGGCGGCTTTGTGTATACCTATCAGGATATTACCCAGCAGAAGCGTATCGAAGAGGCGCTGATCCGCTCGGAAAACAATATCCGTATCTATACCGATAACGTGCCCGCGCTGATCGCCTACTTCGATAAAGAGTGCCGCTACCTGTTTACCAACCGCGCCTACGAGCAAGCGTTCAATATTGACCGCAATGCAGTGATTGGTCGCCGCTTTGAAGACGTACTACCGGTTAAACAGGCGGAGGAACGCGCCCCCTGGGTGTCCCGCGCGCTCAGTGGCGAACGGGTCAGCTTTGAAGTCTCGCTGCGGGTCAACGAGTCGATGCGCTATATGCTGGTCACCTACACGCCACACTTTGGTGACAGCCAGGCGATTCTCGGTTTTTTCGCGCTTTATCAGGACATAACCGAGCGCCGCCAGGCCGAAATTGCCCTTAAAGAGACCAACGAAACCCTGGAAGAGCGCGTACGCGAACGTACTCAGGCGCTCTCTGAAGCTAACGCCGCGCTGCGCCAGGAGAACCGCGTACGCGCTGAAGCAGAGCTTGCTTTGCGCCAAGCCAAACAGTTGGCGGAAGATGCCAACGCCTCAAAGACACGCTTTTTGGCCGCCGCCAGCCACGACTTGCTGCAACCGCTTAACGCGGCTCGGCTATTTACTTCCGCGCTGATGCAAAACGTAACTACCACCGATACCCAGCGCATCGTGGGGCATATCGATAACTCGCTGCAGGCCGCCGAGGAGCTACTGAGTACTCTGCTGGATATCTCCAAGCTGGACGCAGGCGCCTTAACGCCGAGGCGCAGTCACTTTGCCCTGGCGGATATCTTCCGCCCGCTTCGCGCCGAATTCGAGGTGATGGCGGATGACCGCGGGCTGGATTTAGAGGTCGTGCCTACGAAGTTTTGGGTCGACTCAGACCCTCAGATGCTACGACGCATTGTGCAAAACTTTTTGTCTAACGCCATTCGCTACACCCAAGAGGGCCGCGTGCTGCTCGGCTGTCGCCGCCAGAACGGCTGGCTGTCGATTGAAGTGTGGGATAGCGGCCCAGGTATTCCGGAATCCAAACTAACTGAGATCTTCCAAGAATTTCGCCGTTTGGATCAAGTATCGCGCCACAAAGAGAGCGAAAAAGGCTTAGGGCTTGGGCTCTCCATTGCCGACCGTATGAGCCGGGTGCTGAATCACCCCATTAAAGTACGCTCGACGGTAGGCAAAGGCGCGGTTTTCTCGGTTAGCGTGCCGATTGTTGCCGCCCACGCAGCGAGCAGTGCCGAGTTTGAACCCCAGGGCCGACGCGGTAGCCATAAGCTAAGCGGTACCCGGATTGTGTGTATCGACAACGAGACGCTGATTCTGGAAGGCATGACCGCAATGCTGAGCGGCTGGGGCTGCGAGGTGTTTACCGCCACCAGTATTGGCGGGGCCAAGTCGATCCTGCGCAATATGGATGGTGACCCCGACGCTATTCTGGCGGACTATCACCTGGATAACGAAGTGACCGGCTTAATGGCGCTAGAAGCGCTCAGCGAGCGTTTTGAAGGAGCGGTACCGGGGATTGTGATTACCGCTGACCGTACCGAAGCAGTGGCCGAGGAGATCAAGCGGGCGGGCTATCAACTGCTGCTGAAACCGGTTAAACCGGCGGCACTACGGGCGCTATTGACGCGCACGCTGCAGGCCAATCGTGCGGCGCGCTAAGCGCGCCGCGGTTAACACAGTCGTTGCTTGCTACTTGCTTAGGAAACGACTTTTGGCGGCTCAACTTCAAGTTTCTGAGCTGCGATAACCGCCTGGGTACGTGAGTGTACGCCCAGCTTGCGTAGAATCGCGGTCACGTGGGCCTTAATCGTGGCTTCTGAGACGCTCAGTTCATAAGCGATCTGTTTATTTAGCAGACCTTCGGTCAGCATATTCAAGACGCGGAACTGCTGAGGCGTTAGCGACGCAATCGCCTCGGCAAAACGCGACTCCTCTTCGCTGGTCTCTTCCAGCACGTTGGCCAACGCTTCAGGCAACCACACTTCGCCTTGCAGAATTTCACCGACGGCTTCAGCAATTAGTTGTAGAGACGATGATTTAGGGATAAAACCCGACGCGCCGTAGTCAATAGCACGACGAACCACGTAGGGCTCATCACTGCCAGACACTACCGCGACAGGGATATCAGGCATTTGGCCGCGCAGTTGGATCAAACCAGAGAAGCCGTGGGCTCCCGGCATGTGCAGATCGAGCAGAATCAAGTCGGCGTCTGGGTGGCGATTCACCACGTCAGTGGTGGCTTCCATGGTATCCGCTTCGACAATTTCCGCCTGGGGGGCCAACTGGCGTAACGCTTGGGTCAGCGCTGCACGAAACAGCGGGTGATCGTCAGCGACGATAAACTTATGAGCTACTGCCATGGATATTCCTCCGGTTCCTCGAGCAGCGGGGTTGTCTGCCGCCGCGACGCTAGGCTCTTACGGTTGTGAAGCATGGTACCCCATGGGCTTCATCATGCCCAAGCATCACATGCACAATTTATAATAGATAGTTCATACCAATAAAACGCGTAACTATAAATCCATATCTACAAGCACGTATCTGTAAACACAGTCGTGCCGACCCACTCGGGTCGGCACGTTTTTTCAATGGTCTATTGCGGCTAGACAGCCTACATCGGTGTCGCCACTATTGATTGACGCGATGCTCAATCAGCTCATCGACCACCGACGGATCCGCCAGCGTGCTGGTATCGCCCAAGCCATCACACTCGTTGGCGGCAATCTTGCGCAGGATACGGCGCATGATTTTACCCGAGCGGGTTTTCGGCAAGCCTGGCGCCCACTGAATCACATCCGGCGACGCAATCGGGCCAATATCTTTACGCACCCATTGGGTCAGCTCTTTTTTGAGTTCGTCTGACTCTTCAATACCGTCGTTCAGGGTGACATAGATATAGATGCCTTGTCCCTTAATATCGTGCGGGAAGCCAACAACGGCTGCCTCAGCAACAGCACTGTGCGCAACCAGAGAAGACTCAATTTCGGCGGTACCCATGCGGTGACCGGAAACGTTCAGTACGTCATCCACACGGCCAGTAATCCAGTAGTAACCATCTTCATCACGACGACAGCCGTCACCAGTGAAGTACATACCATCGTAGGTCGAGAAGTAGGTCTGGGTATAGCGTTCGTGGTCACCCCAAATAGAGCGCGCCTGCCCCGGCCAGGCGTCAAGAAGCACCAAGTTACCTTCGGTGGCACCTTCTAAGATGTTACCTTCATTATCCACCAGCGCGGGCTTCACACCAAAGAACGGCATGGTTGCCGAGCCCGGTTTAAGCGGTGTAGCGCCCGGCAGCGGAGCAATCATGATGCCGCCGGTTTCGGTTTGCCACCAGGTATCCACAATCGGGCACTTTTCGTTGCCGATAACGCGATAGAACCACTCCCAGGCTTCAGGGTTAATCGGTTCGCCCACGGAGCCCAGCAGACGCAGGCTATCGCGCTTGCTCGAATCCATGACGTTGTCGCCATGGGCCATCAGAGCGCGTACCGCGGTGGGCGCAGTGTAAAGAATATTTACGTTGTGCTTATCAACGATATCACCCATACGGCCATGGGTGGGATAGCTGGGAACGCCCTCAAACATCAGGGTAGTCGCGCCGTTGGCCAAGGGGCCATAAACGATATAGCTATGCCCGGTGACCCAGCCAACATCCGCGGTGCACCAGTAAATTTCACCCTCTTGATAGTCAAAAACGTACTGGTGGGTCATGGCTGCGTACGTCAGGTAACCGCCAGTGGTGTGTTTCAAGCCTTTAGGCGCACCGGTAGAACCAGAGGTATACAGAATGAACAGTGGGTCTTCAGCGCCCATGGCTTCAGCTTCACACTCGCTGGACTGCTTATCAACTAGCTCATCAAACCAGATATCGCGACCGTCTTTCCACTCGATTTCACCACCGGTACGCTTCACTACCAGAACGTTTTTACACACATCGGTGCCGTCACGGGTTAGCGCGGCGTCTACGTTCTCCTTAAGCGGCACGTGCTTGCCGCCGCGCACCGACTCATCGGCGGTGATAACCAGTTTGGAGTCGGCACCAATGACACGCTGGGCAACGGCGTCCGGCGAGAAGCCACCAAAGACAACCGAGTGAACGGCCCCGATGCGCGAACAGGCAAGCATCGCCATTGCCGCTTCGGGAATCATCGGCATATATAGCGTGACGGTATCGCCTTTACCGATACCCAGCTCTTTCAGCGCGTTGGCCAGCTGATTCGTGCGTGCATAGAGTTCGCGATAGGTAATATGTTTGGACTCATCGGGGTTATCGCCTTCCCAAATGATCGCCGTTTGATCACCGCGCTTATCCAGATGGCGGTCAAGGCAGTTGGCGCTGACGTTCAGCAGACCATCCTCAAACCAACGAATATCGACATTGTCACGCGCAAAGGAGGTATTTTTAATTTTGCTGGGCGCTTTAATCCAGTCGAGGCGTTTGGCTTGTTCAGCCCAGAAGCCTTCCGGATCGTCCATCGACTGCTGATACATGGCCTCGTACTTGGCTTGGTCGGCCCAGGCATTGGCGGCGAAATCGTCGCGCACCGGATAGACGTTCTGTTGATTGCTCATGAAATTGCCTCTGTCCGTGGAAATGCACTCTCTAGAAAATATAGTCTAGAAAAAATAGTCGATACTGTTGTGCCAGGGATTATTGAACGTTGTTGGTCGTATCGACACCCAGTAATGTGCCCTTAGCATAAACCTCCTCGAGCAGGCTTCCCTTTAGACATTGGTATTAGCATTTTTCATTTAAAAAACAGATATTTATAAACGAATCAAAGCACTTATTCCGGCCTGTAGACCAACGTCTTAGCGCAGTGTCGACAGCGGTAACGGCGCCCGTTTACCACTAAAGAATGACGTCGCGGGGTAAACTGATGAAACCGGCAATCGCACTGGTAACGATAAGGTGCCGACTGCGCCTGCTTAATATCAAACCGATGGGTGACGCTGGGCACTAAGCCAAATAGATCACGCATCACCGTTTTCCACTCGTGACCGTGGGGTTTCAGGCGCGGGCCATTGTCCAAATGAAACACCAGCCAGTGGGCCATTTCGTGTGGAATCACCTCATCAAAAAACGCCGTGCGGTTTTCATTCAACAGCACCGGGTTTAAGCGTAGGCCACCGTGGCCAAGGTGGGCCTGCCCCGCTGACGCGCCGCGTAGGTTAAACCACACCTTAGGGGCTGGCAGCCCAGGGTTCACTTCACGGCAGCGCTGCCACGCCTGCTCAACGCGCGCCCGTGCGGCCTGGTGTAACGCTGTTTCCGACATGGCGGCCAATTCAGCGGCGGGCCAAGGGGGCAGTGGTAATGTCTTCATTAGTGATAAACTAGCCGTTAAAGATAACCATTGATGAACGATTCGTTGATGAACGACTCATCAATGAAAAAATTGTATAGATGAGGCTTTACGCATGGCAGAGCGCAGTGACACGCCCGACACCAACACGCCGCCGCAACCACTGCTCGAGGATGAGCAGCTGGATAGACTGGACGACTTCCTCGATTCTGATCAAGTCGATGAAGACGCCCTGGATCTCATTTCCGCCCATGGCTTTTTAGTGGCCCTTGCCGTGGCTCCCAGCGAAGTGCCGCCCACCCAGTGGCTGGCTGAGCTGTTTCAGGGCGAGCCTCGCTATGCCGATGACGCCGAGCGTGATGAGATTATCACCCTCCTCACGCTATTGCGTGACAACGCGGTGGCGGTACTCGAACAAGGGGGTCTTCCGGAACTCCCCTTTGAGCTAACGCTCGGCGGCGAACCCGCCGAAGACACCCCCATTGGCGATTGGTGTGCGGGCTTTATGGAGGGCGTCTTCAGCGACGAGAGCGCCTGGTTCCAGGACGACGAAGAGGCCGCTGCCACGCTACTGCTGCCGTTTATGTTGCTCTCTGGGCTATTCGACGAAGAGCCGGATATGGCCGAGCTGGCGAAAGATCAAGCGCGCCAGGAGTCGCTGGTGGTGCAGTTGCCGGAACTGGTGTTGGATCTTTACCTGCACTACCGCGTGCCGCAGGAAACGCCCAAACCCAAACCGCGCAAAAAAACGCCTGCAAAAGGCAAAAAGCGCTAGGTACTTAGATAAGCATAAGCACGCAGGCAAAAGACGCTATTTAAGCCGCATTATCAGCGCGTCAAGCACACCATAGAGCCACTCCCGGACGCGCTGCCCCCAGGGCCGGGCCGCCCAAGCCTCGGCATCTACCTCCTGGCTGGCGGCAAAGTTACGCTCAAACAGCTCGCGTACATCGGCCGCGAGCTTCGGATCCTTCGCCTCTTGGTTGGCTTCCAGATTCCAGTGCAAATTCCAATGGTCAAAGTTACACGAACCAATGCTCACCCACTCATCGGCGAGCACAAATTTGGCATGGATAAAGGTCGGTTGAAACTCAAAAATGCGCACTCCGGCCTTGAGCATGGCGTGATAAAAGCGCTGCCCGGCAAAACGCACGCCGGGATGATCATGCTTTGCCCCCGGCAACAATAAACGCACGTCAACCCCGCGGCGAGCCGCCCGAACCAAGCGCCGACGCAGGGCAAAAGTGGGCACGAAATAGGGCGTACACAGCCAGAGCCGTTCATTTACCTGGCTGACACGATGATGCAGCGAGTGGCGAATCGCTTGATAGCGGTAGCCACGGGCTGACATTGCCCGCCCAGGCACGCCATTAGGGAGCACCTGTGGCTTACGGCGCTCAGGGAGAGTCGCCGGGCGACTATCGCCCTTCTCCGCGCGGGTCAGGCGCGAATGCCACAGCCGGCGAAACAGCAGTTCCCAATCGGCCACCACTGGCCCTTCAATACGTAGCGCAATTTCGTACCAGGCATTGAGAAACTCATCCACCGCGCCAAAACCGCCGGTAAACGCCAGTTCGCCATCGATAACCACTATTTTGCGGTGATCGCGGCTTAAGTTCCGTGCTAAAGAGTGAAAGCCAATAGGGTTAAAAAAGCGCAGCTGAACACCGCCCTGCTTGAGGCGTTGGCGATCACTATTGGAGAGGCCCATGGAGCCATAACCATCCAACATCAGACAGACGCAGACCCCGCGTTTGGCAGCTTTTATAAGCGCATCGCTGACCTGATCGGCAAGCTCCCCCGACTCCATCAAGTAGAGCTCTACCAGCACATAGTGCCGTGCGGTATGCACCGCTTCAAACATGGCCGGCAGAAAGCGCGCAGCCTCGGGCAGCAGCGTAAAGCGATTACCTTCTCGCCACTCGTTCCGCATAGGTGCTCCTGGGTTGATAGGGTGCCAACGATCTAGCGTGCCAATGAGCGATGCACATACAGATCGTAGCGGCTGGTTTTACCCTCAAGGGTATGCTGGGGCGCTGGGCCCGCAATAGGCGGCGCTTTACGCGGACGCTTTACCACCACCCGATGCGTAGCGACATCCAGCGCCGCTTCCAGCAGGCGTGGGGCATCGTCATCATCACCGGCCAGCTCGCGAAATAGACGCATCTCTTTTTTCACCAGCGCCGATTTCTCACGATGGGGAAACATCGGATCCAGGTGTATCACCTGCGGTGAAAAGTGAGCACTGGCCACCAGTTCAGCCAACGCTTGAGCGGCGTCGCCGTGGCGCAGCGTCATACGGGCAGCAATTTCCGCCGTATCGCTATGTCTGGAGGCACGCTTCAAGCCATCCCCCAACAGCGCCGCAATCGCCGCAACTCGCTCAATTAGCAACACCTGGGCGCCTAGGCTGGCCAATACAAAGGCATCACGTCCCAGCCCTGCCGTGGCATCAACGATACTGGGCGTCACGCTCTTGGCAAGCCCACAAGCCTTGGCAATTAGCTGGCCACGGCCACCACCAAAGCGACGCCGATGAGCCGCTTTGCCCGCCGCAAAGTCGACGCTGAGTGGCTTGCCGTAGCGCTTCTCATCACCGATCAGCACTAACCCTTCATCGCGCTGCTCTAAACGCAGGTCGGCAGGCAAAACAATGCCCTCAACGTCGCCCTCAACGAGGCTCCCAACATAGCGCTCTACAAAGCTCATGCAGGCTTTTTCCAAGCAACATCGTTGCGCAAGTAAACTGGTTGAACGAGGTGTGCCGCTTGCCCCAGCCCAGCGGCAAAATCACGCGCCGCCAGCCACGCCATCTCTTCGGCGCGGGGCTCTAAATCATCCAAATGTTGGGGCATGCTGAGCTGTACATCGACAGTGAAACGCTCCCACAGCGTAAAGCCACTGCCCACACCGACCCAGTCAGTCTCTTCGCCTGGCAGGCGCAGCGTCTCAGGGGCAAGCACAGCCTCCTTGCTCATCGGTGTAAGGGAGTCTTTAAGACAGTGCCAGGTCGCAGCGTATACTTCACCCATACGCGCATCCAAGGCGGTCACCACATGGCGCAGGTGGTAGCGACGATGGGCCTGCAGGGCCAACGCTTTCAAGGTAGACACACCCAACAAGGGGCAGTCGAGGCCAAACGCCAACCCTTGAGCGGCTCCCGCCGCTATACGCAGGCCAGTGAACGACCCAGGACCACGGCCAAAGGCCACGGCGTCCAACTGGGAAGGCGTTAGCTGCGCTTCGGCAAGCACTTCATCCACCATCGGCAGCAGCCGACGGGTATGGGCACGGGGCGTCATCTCAAAGCGCGCCAGGCACTCAGTGCCCGAGTCGTCTTGGCGCAGCAAGGCTGCAGAGCAGGCGCTCGAAGAGGCGTCCAGAGCAAGCAGGTGTAACGGCATAGCAAATGGCCACTCGAAAGAAAAGTTGCAGCATTATACCTTTGTCACGCTAACACGACGATGGCCCGCATTAAGCGGGCCATCGGCAAAAGCGAAAAACGCTTCTATCATTTGAGGCTCTTATCAGCTAAGGGCTACTTTTACTTGGCGGGTAATATCCTTCACGCTGCCTACACCTTCAATGCGGTGGTACTGGGGCGCGCTCTGCGGATCCTGCTTAGCCCACTGCTGGTAGTAATCGACCAGTGGTGCAGTTTGATCGTGGTAAACCGACAAACGATTACGTACTGTGGCTTCTTGATCATCTTCACGCTGGATCAGCGTTTCACCAGTGACATCATCTTTGCCCGGCTCTTTGGGCGGATTGTGATCTACGTGATATACCCGTCCCGATGCCTGATGCACACGGCGCCCCGCCAAGCGACTGACGATCTCTTCATTGGGTACGGCAATTTCCACCACGTGATCCAGCTTAACGCCGCCCTCTTTCATGGCATCGGCCTGGGGAATCGTGCGTGGGAAGCCATCGAACAGAAAGCCGTTCTCGCAGTCGGGCTGGCTGATGCGCTCTTTGACCAGGTCGATGATGATGTCGTCAGACACCAGGCCACCGCTGTTCATGATCTCTTTTACTTTCAGGCCCAGCTCAGTGCCATCTTTAATGGCCGTGCGCAGCATGTCCCCGGTGGAAATCTGAGGAATCTTAAATTGCTCGCAAATAAACTGAGCTTGAGTCCCCTTCCCCGCGCCGGGGGCACCCAACAGGATTAAACGCATGGCACTGCTCCTTGAAGTTCTTAGTATGAAAAAAGGTATGAAAAATGAATATGAAAACGAGTATTGAAATTCTGTTAGCTGACAATAACCGCGCCTCTCAAGCGACACAACTCCCCAAAAGCCTGATAGACCCACTTTTATGTCATTTTTTTAACGTTAAATCAGTCAGGTGAGGCAAAACTACCACTTTGGTCGCCCGGTGATCGGTTTAACCTGCTTATTAACAAACACAAGCGGCGCCCCGAAGGGCGCCGCTAGTGAAAGTACATCGCTACCAATTACAGCAGTAAGCGACGAATATCGGTGAGTACATCGGCCAGGAAGGCGGTAAAGCGTGCCGCGTCGGCGCCGTTGATCGCACGGTGATCGTAGGAGAGCGACAGCGGCATCATCAAGCGTGGCTGGAAGGCGCTGCCATCCCATACCGGCTTCATCTGCGCTTTAGAAACACCCAAAATTGCCACTTCCGGCGCGTTGACGATCGGGGTAAACGCCGTGCCGCCAATCGAGCCAAGGCTCGAAATGGTGAAGCAGCCACCGGTCATCTCGTCACGCTTAAGCTTTTTGGTCTGGGCTTTCTTGCCTAGCTCCGCCATCTCCTTGGCAATCTCGATCAAGGACAATTTATCGGCGTTACGTACCACCGGCACCATCAGGCCATCGGGAGTATCCACGGCGATACCGATATGCACATAGTTCTTCCATACCAGAGTCTCACCGTCACCCTTCAAGCTGACGTTGAACTGCGGGAATTTACGCAGCGCAAAGGCACAGGCCTTAACCATAAACGGCAGCGGCGTCAGCTTAGCGCCTTGGGCTTCCGCTTCGGCCTTCATCGCCTTACGGAAAGCTTCCAGCTCGGTGATGTCCGCTTCGTCGAACTGGGTGACGTGGGGCACATTGAGCCAGCTGCGGTGCAGGTTGGTGGCACCCATTTTGAGCAGGCGCCCCATGGGTTTCTCTTCCACTTCACCAAACTGGCTGAAGTCGACTTCCGGGATCGGCGGAATGCCCGCACCACCCGTCGCTGCGGCTGCCGCGCCGGTCTGCGCTTTACCCTGATTGGCAATCGCCTGCTTCACGTAGGACTGCACATCCTCTTTGAGCACGCGATCTTTCGGGCCGCTGGGCTTAACAAGCCCCAAATCGACGCCCAGCTCGCGAGCCAGCATGCGTACCGCAGGGCCAGCGTGAACCAACTTGCCATCGCGGGGCTTGTGGGCTGCCATCTGCGCTTCCGGGCTGGGCGTACCCGCCGGTGATTCAGGCTTAGCACTTGGCTGGCTTGAGCTGCTTTGCGCGGCTTTTTCGGGCGCGGCTTTTTTCGGTGCCGCTTTTTTGGCACCAGCCACTTCCATATAGCCGATCACATCGCCTTCCGAAACCGTGTCGCCCTCTTTAACGGTTAGCTCAAGGAGCTTGCCTTTATAGGGGCTGGGCACGTCCATAGAGGCCTTGTCAGACTCCAGGGTAATCAACGGGTCTTCTTCGTTGACTTCATCACCCGCCGCTACGCCGATCTCAATAATCGGCACGTCAGAGGAGCCAGACAGATCCGGCACGCGAATCTCTTTGCGCTCCGGCTCGCCGCTGGCGGCTTCTTCGGGCTCGTCATCCGGCTCAGCCGCCGCTTGTGGTTCGCTGGCTTGGTTGGATGGCTGGTCGTCAGAAGCGTCTTCGCTGCCATCGCCACCTTCGCCAACGATTTCCATCTGGCCGATCACATCGCCTTCCGAGACCGTGTCGCCCTCTTTTACGGTAAAGCTGACGATCTTACCGCTATGGGGACTGGGCACGTCCATGGAGGCTTTGTCGGACTCCAAGGTGATCAGGGTGTCTTCAGCCTCGACCACATCACCTTCGCTGACAGCGACTTCGATAATTTCGACGCTCTCAGAGCCACCGAGATCCGGCACTTTGATATCCACCGTCTGCTTACCGCCGGCGGACTTTTTAGCCGCTGGCTTCTGCTCTTGTGGTTTGTCTTCTTTAGGTGTTTCTTTTTTCGCTGGGGCCTCTTCAGACTGGCTATCAGACGAGCTCTCTTGTTTCTCGTCGCCACCACCTTCGACTTCCAGCTCAACGATATCGTCACCTTCCGAGACGCTATCGCCTTCTTTGACCAGCACTTTAAGCACCTTGCCGCCTTTAGGGGCCGGTACATCCATGCTGGCTTTATCGGATTCCAGCGTGATTAGGGTGTCTTCCGCTTCAATGACGTCGCCTACTGACACCGCAATCTCGATGATTTCGACATCGGTATCGCCGCCGATATCGGGAACTTTGATGATTTCGCTACTCAAGGTCGCGCTCCTTCCAAATCGGATCGAGCCGGTGGGCAAGCGCCCACCGGTCAGCGGTTTAGCTAGTCAGCGGGTTAGGCTTATTGGCATCAATGCCGTACTTCTTAAGCGCTTCGCCAACCTGCTTGCGATCAATCTCGCCACGCTCAGCCAGCGCACGCAGCGCCGCTACGGTCACGAAGTAGCGGTCTACTTCGAAGAAGTAGCGCAGCTTCTCGCGGGTGTCTGAACGGCCAAAGCCATCGGTACCCAATACAGTGTAGTCACCCGGTACCCAGGCGCGCACTTGATCGGCATACAGCTTCATGTAATCGGTTGACGCAATAATCGGCCCGTCGCGACCTTCCAAGCACTTCGTGACGTGAGGCTTAGTAGACTCAGCATCTGGGTTCAGGAAGGCTTCACGATCAAGCAGCAGCGCTTCACGACGCAGCTCGTTAAAGCTAGTCACGCTCCAAATGTCGGCACCAATGCCCCAATCATTCTCAAGCAACTCAGCGGCAGCTTCGACTTCGCGCAGAATGGTGCCCGAACCCATCAGCTGAACGCGGCCTTTGTCACCCTTGGTTTCACGCAATAGGTACATGCCTTTAACGATATCTGCGGCAGGTACGTTTTCCAGCGCAGGGTGCTCGTAGTTCTCGTTCATCACCGTTAGGTAGTAGAAGCAGTTCTCCTTGTCGGAGAACATGCGCTTCAGACCATCCTGAACAATAACCGCCACTTCATGTGCGTAGGTCGGGTCGTAGCTGCGGCAGTTAGGGATAGTCGAGGCCTGAATCAGGCTGTGGCCATCCTGGTGCTGCAAACCTTCGCCGTTAAGCGTGGTACGCCCCGCCGTGCCGCCAACCATAAAGCCGCGTGCTTGCAGGTCGCCTGCTGCCCAAGCCAAGTCACCAATGCGCTGGAAGCCGAACATCGAGTAGTAGATGTAGAACGGCAATAGCGTGACGTTGTTGTTGCTGTAGGAGGTCGCCGCGGCGATCCAGGCCGACATCGCGCCCGCTTCAGTAATACCTTCTTCAAGGATCTGACCTTTCTGATCCTCGCGGTAGAACATGATCTGGCCTTTATCCACCGGCTCGTACTTCTGACCTTCCGAGGTGTAGATACCCAGCTGGCGGAACATGCCCTCCATACCGAAGGTACGCGCCTCATCGGGGATGATCGGCACCACTTTCTGGCCTAGCTTCTTATCTTTTACCAAGCCGTTAAGTACCCGCACGAACGCCATGGTGGTGGAGACTTCACGGCCTTTCGAGCCGACCATTTGCGAGGCAAAGGTTTTATCTTCGAGGCTGGGGATTTCCAGTGCCTCAAAGTCGCTCTGGCGGCTAGGCAAGTAGCCACCCAGACGCTCACGCTGCAGGTGCATGTACTTCAGCTCGGGAGAATCATCCTCCGGCTTGTAGTAAGGCACATCTTTGAGCTGTTCATCGGTGATCGGAATGCCGAAGCGATCGCGGAATGTCTTGAGCGCTTCGTACTCCATGCTCTTGACCTGGTGCGCTTCGTTGGCTGCTTCGCCATCGCCGCTCCCCATACCGTAACCCTTAACGGTATGCGCCAGGATAACCGTGGGCTTGCCATTAGAGGTGTTAACCGCTTCGTTGTATGCCGCGTAAACCTTGAACGGGTCGTGGCCACCGCGGTTGAGTTTCCAGATATCTTCGTCGGAGAGGTCGTTGACCATCGCCTCGGTTTCTGGATATTTGCCAAAGAAGTGCTCGCGGGTATACGCGCCGCCGTTGGCTTTGTAGTTCTGGTACTCGCCGTCGACCGCTTCATCCATGCGCTTCTGAAGGATGCCTTTCTTGTCCTTCTCGAACAGCGGATCCCAGTGACGGCCCCAAACGACCTTAATCACGTTCCAGCCAGCACCACGGAAGACGCCTTCGAATTCGTCCATAACACGCGAGTTGCCGCGTACCGGACCGTCAAGGCGCTGAAGGTTGCAGTTGATAACGAAGATCAGGTTGTCGAGGTTTTCGCGACCTGCCAACGAAATGGCACCCAGAGATTCCGGCTCATCACACTCGCCGTCACCCATAAAGCACCAGATCTTGCGGTCATACATGTCCTTCAGCTCACGGTGATGCAGGTACTTCATCACGTGCGCTTGATAAATCGCTTGGATCGGCCCAAGACCCATGGAGACAGTGGGGAACTGCCAGTAGTCAGGCATTAACCACGGGTGCGGGTAGGACGAGAGGCCATCGCCGTCCACTTCTTGGCGGAATTTGTCCATCTGCTCTTCAGACAGACGACCTTCCAAATAGGAACGCGCGTAGATACCCGGCGCCACATGCCCTTGGATATACACCAAGTCACCGGCAAAGTCGCCCTGAGGGGCGCGGAAGAAGTGGTTAAAGCCCACGTCATAAAGCGTTGCCGAGGACATAAAGCTGGCAATGTGGCCACCCAGACCGGGCTTGGCACGGTTATTACGAATGACCTGCGCAATGGCGTTGTAACGGATCAAAGAGCGAATACGACGCTCCATGAACAGGTCGCCAGGCATCGGTGCTTCGCGGTGAACCGGGATCGTATTACGGTGCGGGGTTGTCACCGAGAAGGGCACCTTCATCCCATCCCGGCGCAGGCGATCCGCCAGGCGGGTCATCAGGTAGCGGGCACGATCTTCGCCCTCACGATCCAATACCGATTCCAGGGAATCAATCCATTCCGTGGTTTCGATCGGATCGAGATCTTCTCTTGTCTCCAGACTCATAGAGGTCTCTCCGAATGACGATAAATGACAAAAATCCCCGCTACCCTGAAGGGCCTGGGGCGGCGGTGTGGAACTCCACCACCCGCCAACATTCAGCCGGTGATTAAACGCCGGATAGGGGTTTTAGCTCTACATTCAACAAGCTACGTGCTCATTAATGTAGTAAAGCTACACAATTCTCTTAAAAGTTAGCCTTTTGTATAGGGGAAGATACCTCAAAGTCGCCACGCTGCCAATTCTGTCGCAGCGGAAAAGCCTATCGAAAACAAACTATTGCACTGCAACATAAGCAATATATATAGCCTTTGCCACTGCTGCCATTCGAGAGCCAGCTGTAATTAAACTACCGTTTTATTACGTTATTAGTGAAATACTTAGCGCGGAAAAACGTAACCGAGTCGCCATCACTCAAGGCGCGATATCAGCCGCTGCTTAAAATACGCCCAGTCAAACGCCGGACCGGGGTCTGTTTTGCGCAGCGGCGCTACATGGGCATGGCTGGTGATACGACGGCTATCTAGCTGGGGGTTGCGCGCCAATAGCCACACCACCGCTTCTATCAGCGCGTCATATTGGGCCCTGGTGTAGGGGCTAACGTCATCCCCTTCAAGCTCAATCCCCACCGAGAAATCGTTGAGCGCCCTTCGCCAGCTTAGCAGGCGGGCATCCCACCAACCGGAGCGCCCGGCATGCCAAGCACGCTGATCTGTATCAACAAACTGCACGCACTCACCATCGCGACGGATAAGCAGGTGTGCGGAGACCTTTAAGTGGGCAATTTCGGCGAAAAACGGATGCTCGTCTACTGCCAATTGATTGGTAAATAGCGCCTCAATAGCATGACCACTAAACTGACCTGGGGGAAGACTGATCGCATGTATCACTAGCAACGACACCTCACCGCTGGGTCGAGAATCACAGTTCGGTGAAACGACTTTACGCGCTTTTTCCCACCAGCCGTCAAGGGGTTGTTTGTTTTCCACTGGAGGGCTCCTCTACGTTAGCGCTCTTTTTCAATGCTCTCTTTCTCCGTTCTCTTTCACCTTCACCGCTGTTTTTCACTACAATGCCCGACATCGAAGACGACGTTCAGAGAATTCACTGCCATGCATTATCAATCCGCTCTTGCTGAAGAAATCCGCGCCAGTGCCGCTCGCTTGTTAGCAGAAGACGTTGGCCCGGGTGATATTACCGCGCAATTGATCCCTGAACACCAGTGGGCCAGCGCCGATGTTATTACCCGTGAAGCCGCCATACTGTGCGGAGCACCCTGGGTCGATGAACTGTTTCGCCGCCTGGATAGTCGGGTAAGCCTGACCTGGCACGCTGCCGACGGAGATAAGCTTGAGGCTGAGCAGTGTTTTTTAACTCTGGAAGGCCCCGCCCGCATACTGCTCACCGGCGAGCGTGCAGCGCTGAACGTGCTGCAAACACTATCGGCCACCGCTACCGCTACCCGCGCTTATGTCGACCTGATCGCAGGCACCGGCGTGCGCCTGCTGGATACCCGCAAAACGCTACCCGGCATGCGCTTGGCGCAAAAATATGCGGTCACCTGCGGTGGCGGACACAACCACCGCATAGGACTGTGGGACGCGTTTTTAATCAAAGAGAACCACATTGCCGCCTGCGGAGGCATTCAAGCAGCGGTTGCCCAAGCGCGCAAGCTAGCCAGCGACCTGCCCATTGAAGTCGAGGTAGAAACCTTTGAAGAGCTGGATCAGGCGCTGGCAGCGGGGGCAGATATTGTCATGCTCGACAATTTCGCCATTGAAGACCTGCACGTTGCGGTTGAAATTAACGGCGGCCGAGCCACTCTGGAAGCCTCAGGCAATGTGGATGCCACCACCCTGCGGGCAATCGCCGATACCGGCGTTGACTGTATCTCTAGCGGCGCACTGACCAAAGATATCGCCTCCATCGATCTTTCAATGCGCATCACGCGCAGCTATAGCGTGTGATGATTAAGTTTCGACAGCGTTAAGCCGCTTGGAGAGCTTATAGCGCTGCAGCCGTTCTCCGCTTCGCTCTACCCATTCTTCGCCGTGGTTCTCCCAGCCACGGCGCACTAGCCGCTCATAGAGCATCGAACTGGCCTCTATTTCTACCCGCCCAAGCCCCTGCTCCAACAGTAGCCGCTCGGCATGAACCAGCAGCGTGGTGCCGATACCGCGGCCGGCCAGAGAGGGCCAAACGTAGAGGGTTTCAACCCGCCCAGCGGCTAAGTCCAACTCCAAAAAGCCCACGCAGCGACCATCGCAGGCAGCCACCAAAGTGGTATAGAGCGCTTGTCGCACCCCCCAGGCACTGCCTTCGCGGGGCAACGCCTGCGCCCAGGCCTTTCGCTCTGAGAGCGTGTAATGCGCTGCTGCGCCCTGCATCACGGCGTGGTAAAACACTTCCGCCTGGTCGACGGCATCACGTGCCAGCGCCGCACGGTACATAACGCGCGCATTTGCCGGCGTTGGCGCTTGCTGCCCCTCGGTATTGGTCATGCGTCACCTCTGAGCTGTTCAGCTATCATTTGTTCAACACACATTCGCTCACGCCCCATTTGGTCACGCTTGGGCCATTGCCTGCTTTATACTACGCAAATCAACCCTATGCGAATCAACCCTAGCAAAAGGCAGTGTGATGGACGATGCACATAACAGCGAGCACTTTACGCTGACGCCCATTGGTCATGTGGTTAGCGACTACCCGGATAAATTCGGTATTCCGCGCCAGCCGGGGCTCGCCCCTGCTGCCAATGCCCAACTGGTACTCACCGCTCCCTACAACGATCCACACGCTGTGCGCGGTTTGGAAGACTTCAGCCACCTTTGGTTGAGCTTTATTTTTCATCAAAGCCCCGAGCGCTGGTCGCCGCTGGTAAGGCCGCCGCGCCTGGGGGGCAATAAAAAAGTGGGGGTTTTTGCCAGCCGTAGCACCCACCGCCCTAACCGCCTCGGGCTCTCTCTAGTGAGGTTAGTCGGGATAGACTCCCAGCACGGTGTCGCCCTAAAGCTCCAGGGCTGCGACTTAGTCAGCGGAACCCCGGTGGTCGATATCAAGCCTTATCTACCCTGGGCCGAATCTCATCCTAACGCACTGGCCGGCTTTGCCCCTGAGACACCGTCACTCATGGAGGTTGCCTTTCATCCAGCGGCACTCGACACGCTCGCTCAGCGCCAAGACAGTGCCACCCTGCTGGCCTTAATTGAGCAGGTGCTAAGCCAAGACCCCAGGCCCGCCTACAAGCAAAAGGATAGAGGGTCTGACCGTCTTTATGGCGTGCGGCTGCGCGACGTGGACGTTAAGTTTTGCCCTCGCCAAAAAGGCGAAGCCACCACCTTAGAGGTGATGGCTATCGAGCCGTACGACCAGTAATGACACAAGCGTGGCGGTTTAAGCGGGGAAAGTTATGCCCAAACGACGACCAACTTCCTCATACGCCTCAATCACTCCGCCCAACCCCTGACGGAAGCGGTCTTTATCCAGTTTCTCACGGGTGTTGGCATCCCACAGGCGGCAGCCGTCCGGGGAGAATTCATCGCCCAGCACGACTTCACCTTTGAATACGCCGAACTCCAGCTTGTAATCCACCAGCAGCATATCGCCCTCAGCGAACAGCGCTTTGAGGATATGGTTAACCTTGAAGGTTAATACCTTCATTTTGGCTAACTGCTCAGGCGTGGCCCAACCGAAGGTTTCCGCCAACGATTCATTGATCATCGGGTCGCCCTTCTCATCGTTCTTCAGGAACAGTTCAAAGGTCGGCGGCGTAAGCGCGATGCCCTCTTCGACGCCGAGTCGTTTTACTAGGCCACCTGCGGCGATGTTGCGCACTACGCACTCCACCGGGATCATCTGCATCTTTTTGACCAGACTCTCCGTATTGGAGAGCTGCTTTTCGAAGTGAGTGGGAATGCCCGCTTCCTGCAGCCGCTCCATAATGAAGGCGTTAAAGATGTTATTGACCATTCCCTTGCGGGCCAGCGATTCCACTTTTTTGCCATCGAAGGCGCTGGTGTCATCACGAAAATTGAGCACCAACAAATCCGGATCGTCGGTGGTATACACAGATTTCGCCTTACCGGCGTAAAGTTCTTGGCGCTTTTCCATGGGGGCTCCGTAAGGGGGCAAAGGTCAATAAGTTAACGTAAATAGCCGGAGACACGCTCAAGCAGCTCGCGCTGATCATCGGCGCTGAATGCCCGCTCGCTGGCGTTAATGGCACGCAGAATCGTCTGGTCGCCGTCAGGCTGCAGGGCAAGACGGATCTCTTGAGACATCTTGCGCACGTCCGCGCTGAAGACAATTTGCAGCGGATTACGGTTGCGCTCGGTTTCGGTCATATATTCAACCATAAACTCGTGACTAGCCGGATCAGCCGCCAGCAAATCACGTTGGCCTTGCTGAGCAAAGTCCAGCTCAAGGTAGTGGTGCAACTCGGCCCAGACACGGTCAACGGGTTGCGGGATAACCACTTCCCACTCGTCGTTCTGCTGGCGAATTTGCAGCGTCTGCTCATCGGTAAGACGCTGCGCCGTCCAGGAAGAGGAGACGCTGGCTGACGCGCTGCGCGAACTTAGATGGCTCTCTAGTGCCTCCAGGCAGCTAGCCATGGTTTGCCCACCACGTTCACAGCGAACCTCGCTGCTACCTGCGCGCAGCGCGCTTTGTAACCGTATTTCCGCCTGGGGGGTAACGATGACACCCTGGGAAGCGCTGCTCTGCAGCACCTCCAACTGACGACTGCGCACAAACGCTTCCAACTGCGGCCACACCGTACCGGTATCAGCGGCGACGACTAGCCAGGTTTGATCGCCCACTTCGCGGCGCTCAACGTACTCAGGTTCCAGGCCACTACCGATTGCCAGTGACTGAGGAGGACGAATTTCTGCCGCTTCGTCAAGCCGTGCACCTTGGGTGGCGGCTTGAGGAACCGGCAGCGCATCGCGATAGCGTTGAGTATTGCGGGTCTCTGGCAGCACTAGCGGCGGCGCTGGCGCGGCGTCGGTGTAATCCAGATTACGGTCATCGTAAAAACCATCCCGCGCACAACCAGAGAGCGCGACAGCCGCTGCGAGTGCCAGCGGCACCCATTTAAGCGCACGTATTTCAAGCACAGAGCTCATCAAGCCACCTTAAGTCAACAAATCAGGTACCCAGCACAGCGGTAGGTGTGCTGGGTAGCAAAGGGTATTGCGCCGAATTACTCCTCTACGACGCCCGCTAACTGCAGCGCTTCGCTCACTGTGGCGTGGTACTTTTCCGACAGCCAGGTTAGCGGTAAGCGAATACCCGCGTCCGCGTAACCCATACGATTCAGCGCCCACTTCACCGGAATAGGGTTCGACTCTATTCCCAGATTGGTGTGCAGCGGCATCAAACGCGTATTAATTTGGTGAGCCTTATCAGAATCACCGGCTACGGCTGCCGCGCAAAGCTCATGCATCGCCCGGGGAGCAACGTTGGCAGTGACAGAAATATCTCCATGACCACCCATCAACATAAAGTCACAGGCGGTGGCATCGTCGCCGGAGTAGAGCATAAAGCCACTGCCCTTTAAGCGAGTGATTAGATCTTCCGCACGCTCTAGGTTCCCCGTAGCGTCCTTTAAACCGATAATATTATCGACTTCAGCTAGGCGTAGCACGGTTTCGTTGTAGATATCAGAGCAAGTACGGCCAGGCACATTGTAAAGAATGACCGGCAGATCACTGGCTTCGGCGGTGGCCTTAAAGTGCTGAAACAGGCCTTCCTGAGTAGGCTTGTTGTAATAGGGAGCAACCGTCAGACAATAATCTGCACCGACCTCTTTAGCGTAGCGGGTCAATTCCACTGCTTCGGTGGTGTTGTTCGAGCCGGTACCCGCAATGACGGGAATACGGCCATTGACCTCTTCAACCACACTGCGAATAACGTCAAAGTGCTCTGCGAAGGACATAGTCGTCGGTTCGCCCGTGGTGCCAGCTGCCACAATGGCATCGGTGCCATTATCGAGATGGAAGTTCACCAGACGGCGAAGCGCCTCCCAGTCGATGTCGCCATTGACCTTCATAGGCGTCGCCAGGGCGACAATGCTGCCTGTGATCATCCGTTTATTCCTCACCAGCCAAATTATGGTATCAACTATCTACGTTTTTTTAAGTACGTCGTGTTTTAAGCGCTATAGCGACACTCTGCATCAAGCGCCAGTATCGCACAGAGAGCAAATGGTACTCAGGCGATTCGAGCCTGTACAGCGTAAAGCGCTGCGAGTTTGCAGCCACGCTGTTTTATCGCTTTGACATACGCGGTTAGGATACGTGTAATCGCCCCAAGCAACCGCCTTAACACCCACCCTCAACGAGGACGCTTCATGCCCATTGAAATTGGTCAAACCGTCACTGACTTCTCCGCCTCAGCTACCGGAGACACTACCGTCACGCTATCGGCACTGCGCGGTAAACAAGTGGTGGTATATTTCTATCCCAAGGCCAGTACGCCTGGCTGCACCACCGAGGGCGGAGACTTCCGCGACCGTAAAACCGCCTTTGATGCCGCTAATACGGTGATTCTCGGCGTCTCCCGCGATGGCCTGCGCGCCCAGGAGAACTTTAAGGCCAAGCAGGATTTCAATTTCGACCTGATCTCCGACAAAGATGAAAACGTCTGCACGGTGTTTGACGTTATCAAGCTCAAGAAGATGTACGGCAAGGAGCACCTGGGTATCGAACGCAGCACCTTCCTGATTGATAAGGAAGGCAAGCTAGCCCAGGAGTGGCGCGGTGTTAAAGTGCCTGGCCACGTTGACGAAGTGCTTGCTGCGGCTGAACAACTTAACGCGGCTGGCTAGCCCGCTTTTCTAATTTTTCTTCAACCAATCCCATTACCCGTGCAGACCCGCACGGGTAATGGATCAACCTTACTCGACCTCTTGGGCTGCCGGAGCTTGCAGCCCTCGTCGCTCCTCACGCCCTTGCAGGCTGCGCGGCCAAGCGTAGATCAGTGCCTTCAGCAGCGTTGCCAAGGGAATGGCAAAGAAAATACCCCAGAAGCCCCAAATGCCGCCGAAAAACAGTACCGCCACAATGATAGAAACCGGATGAATATTATTGGTCTCAGAGAACAAAATCGGCGCCAAAACGTTGCCATCCAGCGCTTGAATCACGCCGTAAGCCACCAGCACATACGCAAACTGCTCACTAATGCCAAAATGAAACCCAGCCACCGCAGCTACCGGCAGCGTGGCCACCGCCGCACCGATGTAGGGCACTAGCACTGAAAAACCCACCAGCACCGCCAACAGCGCCGTGTAGGGCAAACCAAAAAAAGCAAAGGTAAAGAACGCCACCGTACCCACGATGATGATTTCAATAAATTTGCCGCGGATATAGTTGGCTATTTGATCATCCATCTCGCGCCAAATACGCGATAGCAGCGTGCGCTTTTGGGGCAGCAGTGAAAGTATAAAACCGACCAGAACGTCACGATCTTTAAGCATAAAAAAGACCAGAATCGGCACCAGTACCAGATAAATAATCAGCGACATGATGTTGCCTAGCGACGCCAGCGAGAGCGTCAAGGCGCGCTGGCCCAGTTGGCTGATTTCACGGCTCGCCACCCCAATCCAGCTCTGCATCTGATCCGGTGTAATAATATTCGGGTAGCGCGCCTGCAGCTCATCCAACCATCCCTGTCCACTGGCGAACATCCGCGGCGTCTCTTGCACCAGCCCCACTAACTGATTCCAGATCAACGGCATTAGAATAAATGCCAGTGTCAGCAGCACACTAATAAAGGCCAAAAAGACCAGGATGACCGCCAGCAGATGCGGCACTCCCCGCCGGGTAAACGCGCTCACAACGCCTTGCAACAGAAACGCAATCACCAGGGCGGTAAAAAAGGGCGCCAGCATCCGCCCGAACCAAATAATCGCTGCAAAGCCCGCCACTAGAACTACTAGCAGGATCAGCGCCTCTTCGTCCGAGAAGTAGCGCTCCACCCAACTTTTTAGAATCGTGCGCAGGGTCATGGGTGCGCATCCCCAGCTTTTCTAATCCAGTACACATAAATATCGTCGCGCTGTTCACGTCCTTCCAGCGTATGCGCACTTTGGTCGGTAAACGACGCCATATCCCGCCACGACCCCGCATCCGTTGAACGTACTTCCAATAATTGCCCTGCCGCCAAGCTCGCCAAAGCCTGCTTCGCTTTTAGCAACGGCAACGGGCAATGCAGCCCACAAGCGTCAAGCACCGTGTCGGGTTGAAAGCCCCCGGTTTGCTCAGACATACACTCTCCCTCAAAATGACTTGCCTATTGACGGCATAAATGGATCAATGCTGTTGCATAAACATTTTTTCAACAAACTTTCTTCAACAAACATTGTTCAATAAATCCTGTTCACTAAACCCTGTTTCATAAATCCTGTTTCATAAACCCTGCGGCATACACTGTCTTTTAGCGATTGATTTCACTAGGTAGTCGATTTAACGGCACTTCCCCGTGTTTATCAATGTCACACTCTCAATCAATGCATACCCTGACCGCTATACTTAACCATCACTTAAGAGGATGCCATGCCGACCCTTCGTACTACTTACCCAGGCTGGATATGTGCGTTCGCTTGTGCCTGTGGCAGCCTACTCTTTAGCCCACCCAGCGCGGCTAGTAACGACTATGGGTTGCCAAGTTTAGGGGCGGCATCTACCTCCGTCAGCAATGAAGAGTACCGCCTGGGCCGCGCGTGGTTGCGCCAATTTCGTGCCCAAGCCCCCCAGTGGCAAGACCCGATTGCCAATGATTATTTGCAAAGCCTGATTGCCCGACTAGCCCCACATAGCCAAATTAACGGCCTGCGCACGATCACCGTGATGGTCGATAACGGTTCCCTGAACGCTTTTGCCGTACCTGGCGGCGTAGTGGGTATCAATTCAGGGCTTTTCGCATTTGCCGAAGATGAAGGCGCCTTTGTCTCGGTACTCGCCCACGAACTAGGTCACCTCTCTCAACGCCACTATGCCCGGGGGAGCGCCCGCGCGTCACAGACCCAATTGCCCGCCATGGCAGCCATGCTGGCAGGTATGCTGATTGCCGCCAGCGGTGGGGGCGACGTTGGCATGGCGGCCGCTATGGGCTCTCAGGCGGCGCTGATTCAGGATCAACTCAGCTACTCAAGGCTATTTGAACAGGAAGCCGACAACATAGGCTTGCAGGCGATGGCCGACGCGGGCTATGACCCCCAGGCAATGGTGCGCATGTTCTCAGCCATGCAGCGTATGGCACGGCTGCAGGGCGATACGCCACCGGAATTTTTGCTCACCCACCCAGTCTCCGATAACCGCCTAAGCGCCGCACAAGCCCGCGCTGCCCAACTCAATGTCGCCGATGCTTATACCAGCAACACCCTCTACGACATGATGCGCGCCCGTGCACTGCTGAGCATTTACACCAACACTCCCCAGCAAGCAGCTTCCCGGCTTGCTCAGGAAGGCGCCGAACAAGCCGCTCAGGACTATTTAGCCGCGCTGATCGATGCTCGCAACGGCCAAACCGACAGCGCCCTGGAGCAGCTGGATAGGCTTGCCAACCAGCACCCTGACTATGCCATGTTGCCCGCCTCCGCGGCGAGTGTCGCGCTGGAAGCTGGCCGCTACGACCAGGCCATTCAGCGCAGTCAGCGATTACTGCGCTTTATGCCCAACTACCTGCCTGCCCAGCTGACCCTGGCTGAAGCGCAACTTCAGCGCGACCCTCCGGCGGCTTACCAACTGCTAAATGATATTACCGCGCAAAACCCGGAAAACCCCCAGGGCTTTAACCTGCTGGCCGAAGCAGCCGGGCGCAGCGGACACGATAGCTGGGGACATTTAGCACGCGCAGAGTATCTTCAACTGACCGGCCGAGTTGATCGCGGCATTCGCCAGCTTTCCATCGCACGGGATGCCGCCGAGCGGGAAAATGACCAGCAGGCGTTGGCAAGAATTGAGCAGCGCCGTGAAGACTTTATTGCGTATCGCGAAACGCTAAAAGATTTTAGTTGATGCCCTCAGCATGAAAAGCGCCCATGAGTTAGGCATCATGGGCGCAGTATGCTCTTAGCAGGTTAAGTCCATCTATGCTTTGAAGTTAAGCATACGTTCTAGCGGCTTTAAGGCCTGCAGGCGCAGCGCTTCATCCACCTGAATCTCACCACTCCCTTCGCGCAACGCACCCGCCAGGTTATCCAGCGCGTTCATGGCCATCCAGGGGCAGTGAGCGCAGCTGCGGCAAGTGGCACCGTTGCCCGCTGTAGGCGCTTCAAACAGGGTTTTGTCGGGCACGGCCTGCTGCATCTTGAAAAAGATACCCCGATCCGTCGCCACAATCAGCTTGTCGTTGGGCAGCTCTTTAGCCGCCTTGATCAGTTGCGAGGTGGAACCTGCCACGTCGGCCAGTTTAACCACCGGCTCCGGCGATTCTGGATGCACCAGCACCGCGGCATCCGGATAAAGGCGTTTGAGGTCTTCAACGCCCTTGGCCTTAAACTCCTCATGGACGATGCAGGCGCCGTCCCACATCAACATATCGGCGCCGGTTTTATTCTGGATATAGCCGCCCAAGTGTTTGTCGGGTGCCCAGAGAATTTTCTCGCCTTTGGCTTGCAGGTGTTCAACCACCTCTACCGCAATCGACGACGTCACCACCCAATCCGCCCGCGCTTTAACCGCCGCGGAAGTGTTCGCATACACCACCACGGTACGGTCAGGATGGGCATCGCAAAAAGCGCTAAACGCCCCCGCCGGACAGCCAATATCCAGCGAGCAGGTTGCTTCCAGGGTGGGCATCAATACGCGCTTTTCAGGCGAGAGGATCTTGGCGGTCTCGCCCATAAACCTTACCCCCGCCACGACCAGCGTGGTGGCGTCATGACGGGCACCAAAGCGCGCCATCTCCAGCGAGTCCGCGACACAGCCACCGGTCTCTTCCGCTAGCTGCTGAATGGCGTCATCGGTGTAGTAGTGGGCGACCAAAACAGCGTTATGGGCTTTTAAAAGCCGCTTTATCTCTTCAACCCGGGCCTGATCTTCCTCTGGAATACGGGTTGGACAATAAGCGGTGGGTAGCTGAACACTCAGCTCTGCTTGCGTAGTCATAATAGTCATTGTGTCTACCACTGCGACGAACAGGGAATCCCCCTGTTAAACACTGGGTCACGGCATAGGTCATTATCGTGATACCGCTATGCCGCTCGCGTGCGCGATAGGCCGGTGCGTCTCTCGCGGAAGCCTACCGCTTTAGAATCAATTCTAGACCATTGTGGTGGGTAATTGCTGCTTGCTGCAAGCAACTTGTTACAGCAGATCCTTTCCTGCCTGCATAGCAAAACGCCCCTGGCAGTAAACTGCCAAGGGCGCTGAATTTGGTGGGTCGTGCAGGATTCGAACCTGCGACCAATTGATTAAAAGTCAACTGCTCTACCAACTGAGCTAACGACCCAAACTTGCTTTGCTGCTTACTTACTGGCGCCATCAAACATACGCCATCTACTCTAAACGTTCATTACTTAATTCAAACTGACTTAACCTAACCTCATCCAAAAAGATCAGCTGTTTGAATGGTGGGTCGTGCAGGATTCGAACCTGCGACCAATTGATTAAAAGTCAACTGCTCTACCAACTGAGCTAACGACCCGCCTGAACGGATGCATATCCTACGCTTACACCTTATTGATAGCAAGCGTTTTTTGCCTTCACTCTACAATAATCAACCATTTTCGTGCCTGCCCACATTACTCAATGCGGGCAGGCTCGCCGCCAAGTCTAAACGCTAACGGCTGTGGACAAGGTAGGGCTCAGACAATTGCGTTTAGCGGGCTTTGCTTTTCGGCTTGCGCAACGCCTGCACCGGCTTACGCTTGTGTTTATCGCGGTTCCAGCGGTTCTTCTCATCTGGCGTCAGCGCGGGCACTTTACGGGTTTCCAAGTTAGCCAGGGTAGCTAAGTCATCCACCTCATCCTGGGTGAGCTCGACCCATTCGCCGGCTTTTGCCCTTTTATCGAGGAAGATATTGCCATAACGCACGCGTTTCAGACGACTCACCGTCAGCGCCTGGGACTCCCAAAGACGCCGCACTTCACGATTGCGTCCTTCCAGAATCACCACGTGGAACCAGGTATTGATACCCTCGCCACCAAACTCCTGCACGTCGGTAAAGCGCGCAGGGCCATCTTCCAGCATAACGCCGTCGACCATCGCCAAGATATGCTCGCGCTTCACTTCCCCCATGACGCGAACCGCATATTCGCGCTCTACCTGGGTAGAGGGATGCATCAAGCGGTTGGCCAACTCGCCATCGGTAGTGAACAACAGCAAACCGCTGGTGTTGATATCCAGGCGGCCAATCGCAATCCAGCGTTCACCTTTCAGGCGCGGCAAACGTTCAAATACGGTGCGCCGACCTTCCGGGTCTTTACGGGTGCACAGCTCGCCTTCCGGCTTGTTGTACATAATGACCCGACGCGGCGACTCCTCTTCCGGACGTAGCGCCACCGGGCGGTCATCAAAACTGACCTTATCCCGCGCTTCAACACGATCACCCAGTTTTGCCACTTGGCTATTTACTTTAACGCGCCCGGCGGAAATCGCCGTTTCCATCTCACGCCGCGAACCAAGACCTGCACGGGCCAGGACTTTTTGCAGTTTTTCACTGGTGGGGGGCGTGGTGTTATCACTCTGACTCATGGTCGTCTGACCTCACATCGGTAGTCTGCGTGCGCCCGCGCTCATCATCGTCAGCGCGCTGCGCACGTGCCGCTAGTCGGGCCTGTAAATCGGCAAAACTCAGCGGCTGGGTTAACGCCGTCTCGGCGTGCTTATCGGCTATTTCAGCCGCGGTAATCTCATCTTGCAGGGGAGGCGCATCCTGCACGGTTTTGCTCGTTTCGTCCAGTGCTTCATTGTCTGAAACGAAGCCATTCTCTTCATGAATGTCAGCACCTTTCATCATTCCCGGCTCTTCGGGTATTTCGTTCTCCTCCCAACTGGCCAGCGTATGCATGGGCGGCAGTGCATCGAGGGTTTTTAAGCCAAAATCGTCCAAAAAACTACGCGTGGTGGCGTAAACCGCCGGGCGACCTGGCACATCTCTATGCCCCACTACCCGAATCCAGCCGCGCTCCGCTAAGGTACGCATAATCGAGCTGCTCACGCTAACCCCACGCACCTCTTCGATATCGCCCCGGGTAACCGGCTGGCGGTAGGCGATCAATGCCAGGGTTTCCAGTAGCGCTCGGGAGTAGCGCTGGGGGCGCTCGTCCCATAGCCGCGACACCCACTGGGAAAGCCGCGGACGAATACGCAGCTGGTAGCCTGAGACCGTTTCCAGCAACTCTAGTGCACCGCCAGAATGACGCTGCTGCAACCGTTCAATAACGTCACGAAACTCCTTGCGAGAGGGGCATTCGCCCTCAAGAAAAAGCGTCTCCAATCGTTCAAGCGGCAAGGGTTCGCCAGCGGCCAGCAATGCCGCTTCAATAATGTCATCTAACGCGGTGACGGCGTTACTCATGGCGTCTCCTCGCCGGGCTCAAAAGCGGACTCGCCATAGGCATCATCTTCTATCTCGCCCTCATCAAAAGCGCTCTCCTCGCCGTCAGCAAGGGCAGCACGCCGCGCGCGCACGTGAATCGGTGACAGCGGGGCATTTTGGACAATTTCAATCATGGACTCTTTAGCTAACTCTAAAATGGCCATAAAGGTGACCACCACGCCTGCACGCCCCTCTTCCAACGTAAACAGCGCCTCAAAGGGGGTATAGCGCTGCTGGGCGTCGTCGAGACTTAGCTGCTCCATAATTTTGAGCATGCGCTCACGGGTAGAGAGCACCTCTCGACTGATCTGGTGAGCTTGCACCAGTTCGGCACGCTTGAGCACATCGGAGAGCGCACTGAGCAGCTCATCCAATTCCACCTCGGGGTGAATCACCCGGGATTCCAGCGGCGGCAAGCCTGCCTGCACACTGAACCAGTCACGCCCCATACGTGGCAGCGTATCCAGTGTCTCTGCGGCTTCTTTAAGGCGCTCGTACTCTTGTAGCCGACGGATAAGCTCGGCGCGGGGATCTTCTTCATCCTCGCCCTCTGCTTTAGGCGGGCGGGGCAGCAGCGTACGCGACTTGATCTCCGCCAGCATGGCGGCCATTAGCAGGTACTCACCCGCCAGCTCGATCTCCATGGCCTTCATCAGCTCCACGTACTCGATGTACTGGTGGGTGATGGTCGCCACGTTGATGGTCAAAATATCCAGATTTTGGCGGCGAATCAGGTAGAGCAGCAGATCCAGTGGGCCTTCAAAGGTTTCCAAAAACACGCGCAGCGCTTCCGGCGGAATATACAAATCCTCCGGCATTTGGGTAATCGGCTCATTAAACAGGCGCCCAAACGAAGCGGCCGCAGGCTCGGTGACCGCGGCATCAGGATTTTCTAAATCGATAGCATCGCTTGGCGTCTCGCTCACGCGGGTCGGGCTCTCTTAAGGTGGTTGAAATCAGGCAACAGCCTGACGGTGACGCGTTAAATCGCCTTGCCCGGCTAGAATCCCATCAATAGATACATCTTCATCCAGTGCATCCCAATGAATTCCACGGGCGCTCAATTCATAGCTTGCCAATTGTTGAGGTGATGCTTTAAGAAGGCGCGGGTACCAAGCCAGCGGTACGCCGACCGTTCGCCCATCGCTTAACTCAACCCAAAAATTATCTTCATCAAACGTAACTCGCTTAGGAGAAGTAGTCATGCCAGGCTCCCTCTAATATATCGCGGTGTTGAAGAATCATCGCCGTAATAGTGCGTAGCGCTTTGGCGTCGAAGCCATCATTTCTCGCCAATTGAACATCAGGTGAGAGCCAAAATTTAGCTTCAGCGCCCGCTTTAAATATATGGATGTGGGCAGGCTCTAAAGGATTACCTTCATTTGAATAGAAGAAGAACCTAAAACCCTGCAAGCGTAGCACCGTCGGCATCTAGCGCTCCTGCAGTTTACAGCCTAAATACTGAATAATAGATGGTTTATCGCCACAAGACACATGCTACCCCGCCTCCACCGCTTTCCGGTAGCGGCCAGCATAGTCAAACAGCTTGTCACGGATTTGGAAATGGCGCCCCACTTTGCGGCCTACGACAAAATCAGGGTGGCGCAGGCGGCGTTGTTCGGCAACGACCTCCTCGGCGCTTAGCGGTTGCCATTTACCCCCTGGTGCGCGCAGGTGGTAGCGCAGAAAGGCGGCATAGAAAGCCCGCCGCTGGGCGGGGGTTTCCAGGGCAAACCATTCGGAAAGATGGCTACCGTCTTCGTCATGATAGATGACTTTTAAGCGCGGCAGGCCACGGCCGTTGGTGGTCGCTTCCAACTGCATGCCGCTTACCCGCAACACCTTGGCATCTTTCAGCTTAAGGGCATCTTTGAGCTTATCATCCGCGTCCACCAGCAGTTTTTCGCAACCGTGGCAGCGCCGGGCGGCAATATCATTCTCGGCCCCGCACTCATCACACACCTTAAAACGGAAACGGAAGTCACATTGATGGCGCCTCCCTTCGTCATCTTCAATCAATCCCTGGCAGCGACGGCCATAGTGCTCAATCACCAGCTCGCCATCGCGCTTGCCCCAGTACAGATTGGCGTGACCACAGGCGGGGCACTCGACCTGCACCGGCTCGCTGTCGCTATCCGGCTTCGGTTCGCCCACTTCCGGGGCATAGATATCCCAGGGGTTACCGGCGTAATCCAGAATCAAGCAGTCGCTCTTACCCGGCGATAAGCGCAGCCCTCTACCTATCATCTGCTGATAGAGGCTCACCGATTCGGTGGGCCGTAAAATAGCGATTAAATCCACGTGGGGCGCATCAAAGCCGGTGGTCAGCACCGCCACGTTGACCAGATACTTCAGCTTTCGCGCCTTGAAAGCATCGATCAGCGTCGTACGCTCCTGGGAAGGCGTTGCGCCGGTAATCAGCGCCGCTTCTGCCCTGGGCAAATAGCCGATAATTTCTTCGGCGTGAGCCACGGTGGCGGCAAAAACCATCACCCCCTGGCGCTCAACCGCGCGTTCGACAATTTGTCCGATGATACCCGGGGTTGCCCGGCTACCCGCCACCACGCGATTAAGCGCTTCCTCCGCAAACAGACCGCTTGAAGCGGGCTTGAGCGCAGAGAAGTCGTAGCCCTCAATGGCCATATCCAGCCGCTTGGGCGCGGCCAGATAGCCCTGCTTAACCATCAGACGTAGCGGCTGCTCAAACACGCAGTCGCGAAAAAAGCTTTCCTCGCTGCCCCGCACCATGCCGTGGTGGTGGCGATAGTAGATAAACCCCTGCCCCAAGCGGTATGGCGTCGCGGTAAGGCCAAGTATTTTAAGCTGCGGATTATGCTGGCGCAGGTGCTCAATCACCTGGCGGTAGCTGGCGTCTTCATTAAGTGATACGCGGTGGCTCTCATCGATCACCAGCAGGGTAAAGTTAGCGTCGTTAAAACTGTCCAAGTTGCGCACCACCGACTGCACCGAGCCAAACACCACTTGGCGACTGGCCTCTTTGCGCTTTAAACCGGCGCTAAAAATATCCGCCTCAAGGCCATAGGCCTGGTACTTGGCGTGGTTCTGCTCCACCAGTTCCCGCACATGGGCCAGCACCAGCACCCGCCCACGCGCCAAGCGCGCCAGCTCTGCAATGACCAGAGATTTTCCGCTGCCGGTAGGCAATACCACCAACGCTGGATCGCTGGAGGCGCGAAAATGCACCACCACGCGCTTTACCGCTTCCTGCTGATAGGGGCGTAGCTGGGGCGTTGGAGATGACGGGCGTGAGACGTTAGGTGATGGCAAATTAAATAGCCTGCTATTGAACTATTACGACTTTAGTCGCGTCGTAGTAATGATGGTTTAAATAATCCCTGAACTCGCAACGTCTATCAGCGAGAAGATAATAGTGAGGTGAGTCATGACAACCAACCATTTCAGCCCTGAATGCCCGGAATGCAGCAGCCGTCTAAAACGCCTGCCCGCCACACGGCGTGGTCAAGCCCATGTGTTCTGTATGGATTGCGGACATGATTTTGGGCGCTTTGAATACCTCGTTGAGCGCTACCGCTTAGAGCTTGAAACACTGGAAGCCAAGCTAGGACTGCCGCCGACGGGAGCAGAAGAAACACCAGCGAGCACTGCTCAGCAGCACTCTTGAGGCTGATGAAACGGTTAACGGCGGCAAAAGCCGCCGTTAACGTGGACGCTATCTCTAAAACAAACACATACTTTGAATTAGTTGAGCCAAACCCGTGCATTACGGAATAGCCGTAGCCAAGCACCATCCTCGGCCCACTCTGCTGGGCGCCAGGAGTTGGTGATAGCGCGGGCGACACGCTCCGGATGAGGCATCATAATGGTCACCCGTCCATCCGGCGTAGTCAGCCCGGTAATGCCGGCAGGCGAGCCGTTGGGGTTAGCGGGATAACGGGTAGTTGCCTGGCCATAGTTATCGATGTAACGCAGGGCGATTTGGCTGCTCGACTGCATGCTGCGCAGATGCGCGCTGTCGCGGAACGCCGCCTGTCCTTCACCATGGGCCACGGCAATGGGCAGCTTTGAACCTTCCATACCGGCGAGCAGGATCGAGGGGCTCTTTTCAACCCGCACCATCGAAACCCGTGCCTCAAACTGCTCAGATTCGTTGCGTAAAAAGGTCGGCCAGTTTTCAGCACCGGGAATGAGCGTTTTCAACTGCGACAGCATCTGGCAGCCGTTACACACGCCCAACGAGAAGCTGTCGTCGCGGGCAAAGAACGCCGCAAATTGCTCCCGAGCGCGCTCGTTAAATAACACCGACTTGGCCCAGCCGCCGCCGGCACCCAGCACGTCGCCATAGGAGAAACCGCCACAGGCCACTAGGCCTTTGAACGCTTCCAAGGACACGCGCCCTTCAAGGATGTCACTCATATGCACATCCACTGCCTCAAACCCCGCTTTATCGAAAGCCCAGGCCATCTCCAACTGACCGTTAACGCCCTGCTCACGCAACACCGCCATGGCGGGCTTGGCGGTATTCACAAACGGTGCGCTGATATCGTCGTTGATATCAAAGGTCGGTGTGGCGGAGAGCCCCGGATCGCGGCTATCGAGCAGATTGTCGAATTCGTTTTTAGCGCATTCCGGGTTATCGCGCAGCGCCTGCATGCGGTAACTGGTTTCTGTCCAGGTGCGCTGGGTAAGTTGCCGCGTGGTTTCCAGCAGCGGCTCTTCGAACAGCGTGACGCGCACCTGGTCGTCATAGCGGGGACGGGCGATAACGCCGCAGGTTTCGATACCGGCCACGGCAAACTGCGCCAGCACTTCTTCGGTGTGTTGGCGATTGACCTGGATCACCGCGCCTAATTCTTCCGAGAACAGCGCGTTCAACGCCTCAACCGGCTCATCGATCATCCAGTCGAGCTTAATCTCAAGCCCGGCGTGAGCCGCAAAGGCCATTTCCAGCAGGGTGACGATCAATCCGCCGTCGCTGCGGTCGTGGTAGGCCAGTAGCTTACCGTCACGGTTAAGGCCCTGAATGACTTCGAAGAACGCCTTAATATCTTCCGGGTCATCCACATCCGGGCAGTCATTGCCTACTTGGCCATACACCTGGGCCAGAGCGGAGCCGCCCAAACGGTTCTGGCCGCTGCCTAAATCGATCAAAATCAGATCCGATTCATCTTGATCCAGGTTGATCTGCGGCGTCAGCGTTGCTAAAGCATCAGTCACCGGCGCAAAGCCGGTGACGACCAGCGAGAGCGGCGAGGTCACGCTCTTGTCTTCACTTTCACCTTGATCGCTTTCATCAACCCAGGCCGTGCGCATCGACATAGAGTCTTTGCCCACCGGAATGGCAATGCCCAGTGCCGGGCACATCTCCATGCCCACCGCGTAGACGGCGTCATACAACGCCTGGTTTTCACCTGGGTGGTCGGCAGCGCTCATCCAATTAGCGGAGAGCTTGATGTCGCTTAACTTGGCGATCGGCGCCGCGGCCAAGTTGGTAATCGCTTCGGCGACCGCCAAACGAGCGCTGGCCGCCGGGTTGATCAGTGCCACCGGCGGACGTTCGCCCATGGCCATGGCTTCACCGGCGTGGGTATCAAAACTTGCCGTAGTGACCGCTACATCGGCCACCGGCACCTGCCAAGGGCCGACCATTTGGTCGCGAGCCACCTGGCCGGTAATCGAGCGGTCGCCAATGGTAATCAGGAAGTTTTTAGAGGCCACCGTGGGTAGCCGCAGCACCCGGTCCAAGGCTTCGCGCAGGTCGAGGTTATCCAGCATCATGCCGGAAAGCGCCGGGTCGTGGCGCTCAAATTCGCGCTGCATTTTAGGCGCTTTGCCAAACAGTACGCTCATCGGCAAATCGACCGGCTTACTTTCAAAGTGACCGTCGCGCACTTCAAGGTGGTGTTCTTCCAAGGCTTCGCCGACGACCGCATAGGGGCAGCGCTCACGCTTACAAAGCGCGTCAAAAGTATCCAAATCCTCTGGCGCGACCGCAAGCACATAGCGCTCCTGGGCTTCGTTACACCAGATTTCCAGCGGGCTCATGCCCGGCTCGGCATTGGGTACCGCACGCAGATCAAAGCGGCCACCGCGATTACCGTCTTTGACCAACTCCGGCAACGCGTTGGAGAGTCCGCCCGCGCCCACATCGTGGATAAAGCGGATCGGGTTGTGATCGCCCAACGCCCAGCAGCGATCAATCACTTCCTGGGCGCGACGTTCGATCTCGGGGTTTTCACGCTGCACCGAGGCGAAATCCAGATCGGCACTAGAGGTGCCGGATGACATGCTGGAGGCGGCACCGCCGCCAAGGCCAATCAGCATCGCCGGGCCGCCCATCACAATCAGCTTGCCACCAACGGGGATATCGCCCTTCTGAACGTGGTGGGCACGAATATTGCCATAACCACCGGCGAGCATAATCGGCTTATGAAAGCCGCGCCGCTCGATACCGCCGTCGTTCAGCGACTCCTGCTCATAGGTGCGGAAATAGCCAGTTAAGTTGGGGCGACCAAACTCATTGTTAAACGCGGCGCCGCCGATGGGGCCGTCGAGCATAATGTTCAGCGCCGACTGCATGCGCTCGGGCTTGCCGTAATCAAACGCCTCCCAGGGCTGCACAAACTCCGGAATGCGTAAATTAGACACGGTATAGCCCGACAAACCGGCCTTGGGCTTACCGCCGATGCCGGTCGCGCCCTCATCGCGGATTTCCCCGCCGGAGCCCGTCGCCGCCCCCGGGAAGGGGGCAATCGCGGTGGGGTGATTATGGGTTTCTACCTTCATCAGGATATGAATAGGCTCCTGATGAGTGGCGTAGAGCGCACGTTCTTCGTCAGCGCCGGTCAACGGCGTGGCAAAGAAGCGCCCGGCTTGGCTGCCCTTGATGACGGCGGCGTTGTCGCTGTAGGCCGAGAGCACGTTATCCGGCGATGACGCAAAAGTATTCTTGATCATCTTAAACAACGAGTGACTCTGTGGTTCGCCGTCGATCACCCAGTCGGCGTTAAAGATTTTGTGACGGCAGTGCTCGGAATTGGCCTGGGCAAACATCATCAGCTCGACGTCACTGGGGTTACGCCCAAGCTCGTTGAAGGCATCAACCAGGTAATCGATCTCGTCTTCCGCCAGCGCCAGACCGAGTGCCTGATTGGCCGTCGCCAGGGCGTTCCGCCCGCCTTCCAAAATATCCACACTGCCCAGCGGTGCCGGGTCGTGCTGGGCAAACAGCTTAGCGGCGTCGGAGGCATCGGCTAGCACCGTTTCGGTCATCCGGTCGTGCAGCATTGCCGCCAGCGCGCTCAAACTCTCTTCATCTGGCATGGCGGTGACGCTTATGCGGTAATCGATGCCGCGCTCGATGCGGCTAATCTGACGCAGGCCGCAGTTATGGGCGATATCAGTGGCTTTAGACGACCAGGGAGATTGAGTACCTAAGCGTGGCACAACCAAAAAGCGCTGGGCATTATCGAGCACTTCCACACTCGTGTGAGCGCCGTAATCGAGCAGCTGAGCTAAGCGCTCGCGGGAGGCATCATCGAGCTCTTGGTGGTGTTCTTTGGTGTGCACATCAACAAAATGAACATAGTGGGCAGATAGCGCTTCCACCTCGGGCACACGTTCACGCAACACCGTTAGCAGCCGAGCATGACGGAAGGCAGAAAGGGCGGGCGCGCCTCGCAGTTCGAGCATATCCTGAAGCCTCTAGAGCAGGGAAATTCGAGCAGGGAAATCACCAGGCCGCAGTACGGCCGTGCTTTTTTAGTAACGGAAAGCCACTATGATACTGGAAACCAGCCGCCACACGAAATCAACAAGGTGACAGCCTGCTCCTGGCTGGGTATCGTGGCAGCTTGTTTCATGCCGACAAGACGCCATGCTGACGTTGATTTGCCGACATTTAGTAACCCGCGCCAGCGCTTATTATGCGCTGATCGCCGTTACGCTTTTGACTCTGGTACCTACCCTCTCCCTGGTTCCTCCCGGCGAGCATCTGATGCAGATCACTGCAAAAGATTTTATTACCGTTCACACCCGTAACACGCCCACCACTTACTACGAAGGTCGCCAAGGCCCTACCGGCTTTGAGTACGAGCTAATGCACCGCTTTGCCGACTACCTTGGGGTGAGCCTTAACCTTAACGCCCGCCATCACCCTGAAAGTGTGCTGCCAGCGGTACGTGAAAACGGCGATCTGGGGGCAGCAGCCCTCCCTCTACTGCCCAATACGCCAGGTATTTACTACACCCGGCCAATCATTCAGATGCAGCCACTTGTGGTATACCGGCGTGGACTGAACGGTATTAGTGAGCCAAGTGACCTCGTTGGCCTGGAGCTGGGTACACTTAGCAAAGCGGGCACCAGCGAAGCGCTGCGCGATCTGCAGGTTCGCCACCCTACCCTGAGCTGGAAAGAGTCCCATGAGCTGGAAGTCGCTGAACTGCTGGCGCGGGTTGAGAACGGCACCCTGGACGCAGCGGTTATTTTTGAGCACCAGTTTCGTTTAAACCGGCTGTTTTTCCCCAACGTTGAGCGTGGTTTTATCCTCGGCGACCCGCTCTCAATGGCCTGGGCCGTGCCCAGCGGTCGCGGCTTGGGTTTACTCGAGGCCGCTAATCGTTTTCTCCAAGACCTGCAGGAGAGCGGTACGCTTGATCGGCTAGTCAGCCGCTATTTTGGCCATGACGACTACTTAGAGTATGTCGGCACGCGTACTTTTCTTGATCACCTGGATGCACGCCTGCCCCGCTACACGGATCTATTCCAACAGTCTGCTCGGGAAACGGGGTTTGATTGGAAGCTGCTCGCTGCCGTGGGCTACCAGGAGTCTCACTGGGATCCTGACGCTGTTTCGCCAACGGGGGTGCGCGGCTTGATGATGCTGACCAACCCTACCGCTAGCGAGATGGGCGTCAGCGACCGTACCGATCCAGCCCAGAGCATTGATGGCGGCGCTCGCTATCTGCGCAGCATTAAAGACCGTTTGCCGGCAAGCATCACCGGTGATGACCGTCTATTCATGGCTATGGCTGCTTATAATGTGGGCCTAGGCCACTTATATGACGCTCGCAAGATTACAGAGATGCGTGGCGGCGACCCCGACAGGTGGGCTGATGTGCGCGCTGCGCTACCCCTGTTGCAACAGCGTGAATGGCATAGCCAAACACGCTATGGCTATGCCCGGGGTGGCGAGCCGGTGATATATGTACGCAATATCCGCCGCTACTACGAAATGATTGAGTATGTTGAGCGCAGCCGCCAACAGTTTTTCCAACTAGAACAAACGCCTGTCAACGATGATCCACTGCTATTGTTTGAGCTTGTGCCGCCGCTAAATTAACGTGAGGATGCAATGCCCTTTCTCATTGCCCGTGCTGCACATTGGCTACCGATTATTGCTGCCTGCTGTGCCGTTACACTTGTCGCTCTTCATCCTAATATTAGTTCTACCGCGCTGACGCTTGTGGCGCTTGCCCAACTGAGTACGCTTAAAGGCGTTCGTTGGCTCACTTGCCTGCTATGCGTTAGCGCTATTGGCCTACTGTTGCCAGGGCTTATTAGCTACCTGACCCCGGAAAGCTGGGTCACCACTGAGAGTTGGCAAACGCTGACCCATTGGGCGCAGCCCATAGCATTTGAAGGTTTCCGTGCACCGCTGTTAATGACACTGGCCCTTCAGTTGAGCGCGCTCGCGATACTGCTCCGTCAGCGTGCCCGTTTAGGCGCGCCACTACTGCTGCTCGCAGCCCTCCTACTGACGGGTTTACAGCTGATACCCAGCAGCCAAAATTTTGCACCGCTGCTGCGCTATACGGCCGACTGGCCTGGTCTGCTGACGTTAGGTCTATTACTGTTGTGCCAAAACCTGCTGTCAGTGCGCTACTGGCGCGGCAAACGCTATTTGACTAACGCGCTTTGGCCAGCCTGCGGACTGCTCATCGCGGTACTGCTACTCTGGGAAAAGCTGCACCATGAGGCCGAACAGACGCTCTATCACCAGGTTGTAGCACAAGCTCAGCAAGCCACTCACCAGCTCTCTTTTGAAATCGACACCCACTTAAATGCCATGCGCGGTTTCGCGCGTATTTGGCAACTACAGAGGTCGCTCCCAACCTACCAACAGTGGACAGACCAAGCGGCGGGTTACCGTCAGGACTTTGCCTATTTAATCAACATTGCCTTTATCACGCCTGATAGCGTCATAGACCACGTTTACCCCATTACCACGCTCAACTTAAGCCTCTTGGGACGACGCCTTTTTGACGTTCAACCGGCAGGGCGAGACGCGCTTGAACCAGCCCTCCGGGGGCAGCAAGAGGGCAGTACCGATGTTATTGAGCTACTCCAGGGTGATCCAGGCGTCATCCACTACTTCCCAGTACTTAATGCTGATGGCGTTCCTTTAGGCGCAGCAGCGATGGCGGTAAGCTTCCCTCTGTTTGCTGAAGCACTGTTTGCCCGACTTCCTGCCGAGGAAGGCGTTATTCGCTGGCATAACGGCACTCAGCTGCTAGCGCAACACGGCAACGCTACCCAACCAGGCCCCTGGGTGTTCGACTCTCAGGTAAATTTGTTGGATAAAACGCTCACGCTGTCCTATCAACCACGCTGGGAGTACCTGGCCAGCCAGCTCTCGCGGCTACCAACCATTAGCCTGGTCACCGGGTTAATCTTGACGTATTTACTCTATCTCGTGCTGTATACCTTTCAGCGTCTGGGGCATCAGCACAGCGCTATGCAAAACAGCAATGCCGTCCTGCAACAGGAAATACGCAAGCGCAGCAAGTTACAGCAGGAAGTTGAGTGGCTGGCACGCCACGATGAATTAACTGGGATTGCTAACCGTCGTCACTTTTTAGAACAGGTCGACGCCTTGCAGGAGGTACGCCCAATCAGCCTGGTGCTGTTCGATATCGACTATTTTAAACGGGTTAACGACCATTTAGGACACTTAGTCGGCGATGAGCATTTACACTTTTTTGCACAATTGGGTAAATCGCATATCGAATATCATGGCGGTATTTTCGCCCGTTACGGCGGTGAGGAGTTCGTCGCCTGGCTGCCTGACCACCCCCTACCCTCAGCGTTTAAGGTGGCGGACGAACTGCGTCAAAAGCTGGCCTCATCAAGCCTCTCCCATGCCGACGGCACACCACTCACGTTAAGCGCCGGGGTTGTCACTTTTGATTGCCCTGAAGACGTCGACCTAGCACGCATGATGCAAACCGCTGACGAAGCGCTCTACCACGCCAAACACAACGGGCGTAACCGGGTCGAGGGCGGTGAACTCAATACAACGGAAGATGCCTAGCGCTTACTGACCCGCCGACGCTCGCCGCGCGGCAAAAAAACGCTTTAGCAGTTTTTGCGAGGCCGAGGCCAGAACACCACCAGACACCTCTATCTGATGGTTAAACCACGGCTGCGCCAATAGGTTAGCTTTTGATTCAACCATGCCAGCTCGGGGCTCGGCGGCGCCATACACTAACCGCGCCAAGCGCGCGTGTATCATCGCACCTGCGCACATCATGCACGGCTCTAGGGTGACAAACAGCGTACAGCCCTCAAGCCGATAGTTACCCTGGCGCTTGCCCGCTTCCCGCAAGGCACGAACTTCCGCGTGGCCGCTGGGGTCGCAGCTAGCCACCGGCGCGTTACAACCTACGCCAATAATTTCCCCCTGCGCATCGACAACCACCGCCCCCACGGGCACTTCGCCTGCGGCAGCGGCCAAGTGGGCTTGGTCGAGCGCCCGGTACATGTAAAATTCATCGCTGCGCATAAACGTAAACTCCGCTAAGGTAGCTAAACGATCGTATGAAAGGCTTGTCCACTGCCGTAGCAAATCACTTTCATCGACAGCATTCGATTGAGACAGCCGCAAGGATACCGAGAATGACAGACGCGCTAAATAAACTGGTAGCGTTACTGGAGCTAGAAACACTGGAAGAGACGCTATATCGTGGCCAGAGTCAGGATTTAGGCTTTCCTCAGCTCTATGGTGGCCAGGTACTCGGCCAAGCGCTCGCAGCCGCGGCGCGTACAGTGCCTGTGGAGCGCCGGCCGCACTCTCAGCACGGCTACTTTCTACGCCCCGGTGACCCCCACCGTCCCGTTGTCTATCAGGTGGATACCATTCGCGATGGCGGTAGCTTCACGACTCGCCGCGTCACTGCCATTCAGAAAGGCCGGCCGATCTTCTTCTGCAGCGCCTCCTTTCAAAGTGAAGAAGCGAGCTTTAGCCATCAACGCGCCATGCCGAATGTGCCAACCCCCGAAGCGTTAATCGAAAGCGGCGAGGCCAAGCACGACCGCTTTCCCGGCCACCCGATTGAGTTTGTGCATCTACCCGGCAACCCCGGCAATGGCACGCCTGCAGGCCAATGCTTATGGTTTCGTCTTTCCGGCACGCTGCCAGACGACCCGGCATTGCACCGCCATCTGCTCTCTTACGCTTCTGACTTCAATTTACTGACCACCAGCCTGATTCCCCATGGTATTGAGTACCGCGACCCCAAACTGCGCATCGCCAGCCTTGACCATGCTCTGTGGCTCCACCAAGACACCCGTCTGGATGACTGGCTGCTATACGTTATCGACTCCCCTTGGGCAGGCGGTGCTCGCGGGCTGGCGCGGGGGCATATTTACAGCCGCGATGGCCGCTTAGTGGCCTCTACCGCTCAGGAAGGGCTGACGCGCTATTCAAAAGACTAAACAGGCAGTCTCTCAAAACACTTACGCCCGCAAGAAGCGGGCGTAAGTCAGCGAACAAGTTAGGGGGTTAGCCGCCGTAAACGTCGTTAATTGACTGCAGCGGGTAGTGCGCTGGGAATGGCTTACGCGCCACGCCAGAATCAACCGCGGCCTGGGCTACCGCCGAGGTAACCCGCGCCAGTAGACGAATATCGACCGGCGTGGGAATGATGTACTCGCGGCCAAAGCTCATTTCTGTACGCTCGTAGGCGTTGAGCACTTCCTGGGGTACCGGTTCACGGGCCAAGTCTTTCAGCGCATGCACCGCCGCTAGCTTCATCTCTTCATTGATGCGCGTGGCGCGAACATCCAAAGCGCCGCGGAAGATAAAAGGAAAGCCCAGCACGTTATTGACCTGGTTCGGGAAGTCCGAACGGCCGGTCGCCATGATCACATCCGGACGTACTGCACGAGCAACATCAGGGTGAATTTCTGGATCTGGATTGGTGCAAGCAAAAATCACCGGATCGGGCGCCATTTTCTTCACCTGCTCAGCGGACAGCAGCCCAGGGCCTGACAGGCCGATAAAGACGTCCGCGTTGTCGATGGCATCGTCTAAGGTGCGCATCTCGGTATCGCGGGCAAACTCGGCTTTATATTCGTTAATGCCCTCACGATCAGTGTGAATAACGCCACGCCGATCCAGCATCACCAGGTTATCTTTACTAGCGCCACATGAGATCAGCAGCCGCATGCAGGCAATCGCCGCCGCACCAGCGCCCATGCAAACAATTTTAACGTCTTCGATTTTTTTGCCAGCAATATCCAAAGCGTTCAGCATACCAGCCGCCGTGACAATCGCGGTGCCGTGCTGATCATCATGGAAAACCGGAATGCTGCAACGCTCAATTAGCGCCTTCTCGATCTCAAAGCACTCCGGCGCCTTGATATCTTCAAGATTGATGCCACCCCAGGTATCAGCAATGCGCGCGACGGTATCAATAAACGCCTGCGGGCTTTCTGCATCCACTTCGATATCCACGGAGTTGATGCCCGCAAAGCACTTGAACAGCACGCCTTTACCTTCCATTACCGGTTTGCTGGCCAACGGGCCTAGGTTACCCAGACCAAGAATAGCGCTGCCGTCGGTAATAACCGCGACCAGATTACCCTTGCCGGTATAGCGGTACGCATTTTCCGCATCCCGAGCAATTTCAAGCACTGGCTCAGCCACGCCTGGGCTATACGCCAACGCCAAATCCCGTGCAGTCGCGGTGGGTTTGGTCAACTCCACCGAAAGCTTACCGGGAATCGGTTTCGCGTGATAATCCAAAGCAGCCTGCTTATTTGCATCCGTCATGGTCAGAGTCCAGTTAACATAAAGTAGATAAGTCATTTCAGAATATAGAAAAAACCATAGCGCCTCAAGCGCGCCGTCAACTTACAACAAAACGCCCGTTTAACTGAATTATCCCTTCACATTCGTCACATTTAGCCATTATTTGCTGAAACTTATGCAAACAAGCCCTATCTATAACTGTTTGCTTATTGCTGTAGCGCAGCATTTATGAAAATTTATTCCATAAAACAAAAACCCACGCCGAGGCGTGGGTTTTGCGCGAGCTTAACCTGAACTTAACCTAAATAAGTACAGGCATGCTTGCGATATGGCTATCCGACTGGGATTAGCCGCGCTTAACAGCAGCGCCGAAACGCTTGTTGAAGCGCTCTACGCGGCCACCAGTGGTCGCTTGCTTCTGCTTACCAGTGTAGAACGGGTGGCAGTTGGAGCACACATCCAAGGAGAAGTCCTGACCAGAGGTCGTACCTACTTGGAAAGTGGCGCCGCAAGAACAGTTGGCGGTGACCGTGTTGTAATTCGGGTGAATACCTTGTCTCATCTCGAGCCTCACGAAGCTATATGCCGCCACCTGATCTCGTGCCAGGTACCGCATACGGGTTTGGAAAAAACGACTAACCGGTTAGCCGCCCTGTCGTTACGATAGTCTTTAGGGACACTTCCCAAAGAAAGAAAGATCGTTAAGATTTAGAGCGGTCGCATATTCTAGCAAAACTAACGCCGGAGGCCAATTGGCTGACTCTTTTTCTTCGCAGGCATCTTCGCAAAGACCGTCTCAAAGGCCTTATCTAAGACCTTCTCAAGCACTCGATCATGTGCTTAAGGTAGCTCTGCCCTCGCCGCTGCGCCGCCTGTTCGACTACCTGCCATCCAAGCACGCACCCTCCTGCGGCTGGCAGACGGGGCTGCGAGTGCGAGTGCCCTTTGGGCGTCGCGAAGTCGTCGGCGTGGTCGTTGAAATGGCCGACCATAGTGACCTGCCACACAGCCAGCTGCGTAGCATCAGTGAAGCACTGGATGATGCCCCGTTGCCGGAAGATTGGCTATGGCTATGCCGCTTCGCCGCCCGGTACTACCAGCACAGCCTGGGCGACACCCTGCACCACGCCATGCCCGCGCGACTGCGCCAGGGCCACCCGATGGCCGGTCGAACCCAAACCCTTTGGCTTGCCCAGGGCGAAGACGCCGAAGAAACACTCAGCCGAGCACCTAAACAAGCGGCGCTGCATGCACTGCTGCGCCAGCACCCCCACGGGCTGCCCGGGCGCGCGGTTAGCGCCCATGGTTTTGCCCGCGACCAGCTATTAGCGCTAGAGAAGAAAGGCTTAGCGACCAGCCAGGAACACATCCTGATGGCCCCAACGCCGCCCAGCGGCAACTTATTGGCAACCCCAGCGCTACCCCTTAACCGTGAGCAGGCAACGGCGCTGGCAGTACTGCACGAAAAGCTCGACAGCTACCACCCCTGCTTACTCGAAGGCGTCACCGGTAGCGGTAAAACCGAAGTCTATCTCCAACTGATTGAAGCCATCGCCGCTAGGGGCAAGCAGTCGCTGGTACTGGTGCCGGAAATTGGCCTCACCCCACAGACGCTTGCGCGCTTTAGAAGCCGCTTTCGCGTTCCCGTGGTGGCGCTGCATTCCGGCCTCACCGACCCCGAGCGGCTCGACGTGTGGGAAGCCGCCGCCAGCGGCCGGGCGCTGATTATTATTGGCACCCGCTCGGCGATTTTTACCCCGCTGGCCAATCCCGGCGCGATTATTGTCGACGAGGAGCACGACGGCTCCTACAAGCAGCACGATGGCTTGCGCTACCACGCCCGTGATTTAGCCGTAGCACGCGCCCACTACCATAAGATTCCGCTGCTAATGGGCAGCGCCACCCCCTCCCTGGAGAGCCTGCACCAGGCGCTTAGCGGCGCCTACCGCCATCTTCGCCTGACCCAGCGCCCCAGCCAGCACCCGCCAGCCAAGCTAGAGCTGATCGATCTACGCCATCAGCGTCGTCAGGGCGGCCTGCTACCCGGTGCCATTAAGGCGATTAAAAGCACCTTGAGCGCTGGCAAGCAGGTGCTGATTTTTATCAATCGGCGCGGTTTTGCGCCGACGCTTGCCTGCCACGCCTGCGGCTGGATGGCCGATTGCAATCAGTGTGACGCGCGCATGACGCTGCACCGCCAGCCACCGCTGCTGGCCTGTCACCACTGCGATAGCCGCCGTGCCCTGCCGGACGCTTGCCCCGAGTGCGGCAGCGGCGACCTACGCGCCTTGGGTAGCGGCACAGAACGCACCGAAGAGACGCTGCAAACGCTGTTTCCAAAAACGACTATCCACCGCATCGACCGTGACAGCACCCGACGGAAGGATAGCTTTGAGCAAGTGTTAAAAGAGATACAGCGCGGTGAGCCCTGCGTGTTGGTCGGCACTCAAATGCTTGCCAAAGGCCACCACTTGCCCCACGTTACTTTGGTGGTTGTCGTAAATGCCGACGGCGGATTGTATGCGGCAGATTTTCGCGCCCTCGAACATAGCGCCCAGTTGCTCGAACAGGTGGCAGGCCGTGCGGGGCGCGCCGCCCACCCTGGCCGTGTGCTGGTGCAAACCCTGCACCCCGACGACCCTCACTTGGGTCAGTTGGCCGAACATGGCTACGGGGCGCTGGCGCGCAACATGCTCGAAGAACGACGCATCGCCCAACTGCCGCCGTTCTGCTTTATGGCGTTGCTGCGCATCGAAAGCCCCAAAGAGGAGGCCGCTTTAGCGATGGCGCAACAGGCCGCCCAGGCCCTGCGCCAGTGGCTCAAAGAGTCCCGCGTAGCCACCCGCTGCCTAGGGCCAGTACCCGCGCCGATGGAAAGACGCCAGAACCGCTACCATTTACACGTTATGCTAGCCGCCGATAAACGCAGCCAATTACACCCCGCCGTTAGCTGGCTGGTGCAGTGGCTTGAAGCCAATCGCGAGGCGCGCAAGGTACGTTGGTCGATAGATATCGACCCACAAACACTCTCCTAGCACTGACTTACCATCACGCGGCTTTGAAACTGCGGCCCAATTGCCGATAATAGCCGCTTTAATCGACGCACCCTTATAGTTGCGCGTTAGCACACGCCGCCACCGACGACACCGGATACCTCAATGAAAGATACGATAGTTTCACTGCTCGAAGGCGCAGTTGCCGCGCTCAAGCACCAAGGCGTGCTGCCCAACGACCTTCAGCCCAGCATCAAAGTCGACCCGACGAAAGACAAGGCCCACGGCGATTACGCCACTAATCTGGCGCTAATGCTGGCCAAACCGGCTGGCAAAAACCCGCGTGAATTAGCCAATGCGCTGGTTGAAGCGCTGCCCGACAGCGACGCCATCCAAAAAACCGAAATTGCGGGCCCCGGCTTTATCAACTTTTTCGCCGCTGCCGACGCCGCGGCGCAAATCGTTGCCCAAGTGCTCGACTGCGGCGACACCTTTGGCCGCAGCATGGCGGGTAAAGGGGCAAAAGTTCAGGTCGAGTTCGTTTCCGCCAACCCCACTGGACCGCTCCATGTTGGTCATGGTCGCGGCGCGGCAATTGGCGACTGTCTCTGCCGCCTGCTCGAAGCCACCGGTTTTGATGTCACCCGCGAGTTCTACTACAACGACGCGGGCGCCCAGATCGCCAATCTGGCCCGCTCGGTGCAGGCGCGGGTAAAAGGCCTGGGCCCTGACGATGAAAGCTGGCCCGAAGATGGCTATCGCGGCGAATATATCGTCGATGTGGCCAACGACTACCTAGCAGGCAAAACGGTCAGCGCCGATGACCGCGAAGTCACCGCCAAAAAAGATCCTGACGATTTAGACGCCATTCAAGCGTTTGCCGTGGCGTGGCTGCGTCGCGAGCAGGATCTGGATCTCAAGGCCTTCGGCGTCGAGTTTGACGTCTATTTCCTAGAGTCATCACTCTACGAAGATGGCAAGGTAGACGCCACCGTTGAGAAGCTGGTGAGCGCGGGCCACACCTATGAAGATGACGGCGCCATGTGGCTACGCACCACCGACTTCGGTGATGACAAAGACCGCGTGATGCGCAAACGCGACGGCGGCTACACCTACTTCCTACCCGATGTGGCCTACCACCTGGACAAGTGGCAGCGCGGCTTCAAAACCGTGATCAACGAACAGGGCGCCGACCACCACTCCACCGTCACCCGCGTGCGCGCCGGTTTACAGGCGCTGGAGGTGGGCATCCCCAAAGGCTGGCCCGACTATGTGCTCCACCAGATGGTCATGGTCACCCGCTCTGGCGTCGAGGTGAAACTCTCCAAGCGCGCCGGTAGCTACGTCACCGTGCGCGACTTGATCGACGAAGTGGGCCGCGATGCCACGCGCTTCTTCCTCGCCGCACGCCGCGCCGACTCCCAGCTCACCTTTGATATTGACCTGGCCCGCTCCCAGTCAAACGACAACCCGGTTTACTACATCCAGTACGCCCACGCCCGGGTATGCAGCATGCTGCGCAAGGCCCAGGATGCCGACCAACCGTTTGATCACGCGCTGGCGCTGGCTAATCTTGCGCTACTCGACAGCGACCAGGAGAAAGCTGTGCTGAACCGTTTGGCGCGCTTCCCTGAAGTTGTTGAAACCGCGGCCAAAAATCGCGAGCCCCAGCAGGTTGCTCAGTATCTGCTTGATCTTTCAGGCGATTTCCACACCTGCTACAACGCCGTCAAAGTCATGGTCGAGGACGACACCCTACGCAATACGCGTTTGGCGCTGGGCCTCGCCACCCGTCAAGTGCTACGCAACGGGCTTGATTTAATGGGGGTTAGCGCCCCAGAGGAGATGTAAGCAATGGCTAGCCCGCGCAAAAAGCCCGCCCCTCGCCGCGGCGCCACATCGCAGCGCAAGTCCAATCGCAGTTCAGGCGGCGGCTTTCGCCTACCCGGCTGGCTGTGGGGCCTTGCTGGCATGGCCGCTGGTTTCTTTTTGGCGCAACACCAGCACGGTACCGCTCCCTGGCAAGAACAACCGAGTGACACGCCCCAAGCCACAGTGATGCCCAAACCCTCGGGCAGCGAAGAGCGCGCTGCCGCCCGGGAAACCGAGGAGGCCGCCGAGACGTCAATGCCGACGTTTGAGTTTTACACCCTGCTGCCGGAAACCGAGGTCATTGCCCCAGGCGTTTCGCTGCCGTCAAGCGTTGTGCGCCCAGAGGCGCCAGAACCCACAGCGGGTAGCGAAGCGGCCGCTGGCGCAGCAGGCGACGACCCTATCGCCCAGGTCATTGCCGCCAATACCCGGCCTGAGGATCAGGTGTCAGCAGCCCAAAAAAATGAAGCGGCCACCAACACCCCAGGGCGCTATATGCTTCAGGCGGCCTCATTTCGCAAAGCAAGCGACGCCGAACAGCTGCGCGGTCGACTGCGTAATTTAAGCCTGCTGGCAGAAATCAGCGAAGTACAGGCCGACGGCAATACCTGGCACCGCGTACAAGTAGGGCCTTACGAGGACACCCGTGAGCTGAACCGAGCTCAGGATTTAATGAATACCCAAGGTATCGAACCGCTGCTTATTCAACTGCAAAACTGATAATCCCCTGCTGAATACCCTGCGGGCGGTTGATTTTTTATCAGCCGCCCGCATTTTGTTGTGAATCGCTTTTTTTACGGCCGCCAGCAGCGGCCGATCAGTCATCGGGAGCACGCCTCCCCCCAAGGAATTATCTCCATGACCACCATTGTCTCTGTCCGCCGTGGTAACCAGGTCGCCCTCGCTGGCGACGGCCAAGTGTCGCTGGGCAATACCGTAATGAAGGGTAACGCCAGCAAAGTGCGCCGCCTCTATCGCGGCAAGGTACTGGCCGGGTTTGCCGGGGGCACCGCGGACGCCTTCACCTTATTTGAGCGTTTTGAAGCCCAGCTGGAAAAATACCAGGGCCATTTGACCAAGGCCGCCGTTGAGCTGGCCAAAGATTGGCGCACCGACCGGGCGCTGCGCCGCCTGGAAGCGCTGCTCGCCGTCGCCGATCATAGCGCCTCGCTGATCATTACCGGTAACGGTGACGTAGTCGAACCCGAGCGCGGCATTATTGCCATTGGCTCTGGGGGCAACTTCGCCCAGGCCAGCGCCCGAGCGCTACTGGAAAACACCGAACTTTCGGCGCGTGAAATTACCGAGAAGTCGCTTTCGATCGCTGGTGATATCTGTGTATTCACCAACCACCACGTGACCCTCGAAGAGCTGTCGATTGACGATCGCTAACCTGCGATCCCCAAACGCCGCTCACTGCACACTAAGGTTACTTATATGACTCAGATGACACCCCGCGAAATTGTTCACGCCCTGGATCAGTACATTATTGGTCAACAGGATGCTAAACGTGCCGTCGCTATCGCCCTGCGTAACCGCTGGCGCCGCATGCAGCTCGATGACGATCTGCGCCCGGAAGTTACGCCCAAAAACATTTTGATGATTGGCCCCACCGGTGTCGGTAAGACCGAAATTGCCCGCCGTTTGGCCAAGCTGGCCAAAGCGCCGTTTATCAAGGTTGAAGCGACCAAGTTTACCGAAGTTGGCTACGTAGGCCGCGACGTTGAGTCAATTATTCGCGACTTAATGGAAGCCGCCATCAAGATGGTACGCGAACAGGCCAAGGAAGAAGTCAGCCACCGCGCCGAAGATGCGGCTGAAGACCGCGTACTCGATGCCCTGCTACCGCCGCCACGGGGCCAGGAAGATAAGCCACGCGAAGACAGCGGCACCCGCCAAACCTTCCGCAAGAAGCTGCGCGAGGGCCATTTGGACGATAAAGAGATCGATATCGAGATCTCCTCCCAGGGCCCAGGCATCGATATCATGACCCCGCCGGGCATGGAGGAGATGACCAGCCAACTGCAGAGCATGTTCTCCAACATGGGCCAGCAGAAGCGTGAACACCGCCGTGTTACGGTGAAAGAGGCGCTGGTACTGCTGCGCGATGAAGAAGCCGGCAAACTGGTCAACGAAGAAGAGATCAAGGCCCGTGCGGTCTACTCGGTGGAACAACACGGCATCGTGTTCCTGGACGAGATCGATAAAGTCGCCAAGGGCAGCGGTCAATCCAGTGGTGGCGAAGTCTCCCGCGAAGGTGTTCAGCGCGACCTGCTGCCGCTGATTGAAGGCTCTACCGTGTCAACCAAGTACGGCATGGTCAAGACCGACCATATCCTGTTTATCGCTTCTGGCGCGTTCCATCTGTCGCGCCCGTCGGATCTGATTCCTGAACTGCAGGGGCGGTTACCGATTCGCGTTGAGCTTGACGCGCTAACGCCCAACGATTTCAAACGCATCCTTACCGAGCCTTCCGCGTCGCTGACCAAGCAGTATCAGGCGCTGCTGGCCACCGAAGGGCTCGACATTGAGTTCACTGCCGATGGTATCGAGCGTATCGCCCAGATCTCCTGGCAGGTTAACGAAGGCACCGAGAATATCGGCGCCCGCCGCCTGCACACGGTAATGGAGCGGCTGTTGGAAGAAGCCTCTTTCAGGGGCGGCGATATGGATAGCCCGCTGGTCATTGATGGCGACTACGTCAATGCCCAGCTTGGCGAACTGGCGGTCGACGAAGATCTATCGCGGTATATTTTATAAGCTGCGCCTCGCGTTATTATCAGCACTGGTATAGTCAGCATTGGTATAGCCAGCAACAGCAAGCCCGCTCTCTGCGGGCTTGCTGCTATGTCAGTCGCTTCTATGACACTGAGCGATGAGGTCTCATTATGAATGCCCCTACCCCCACTCGGGTTCACTACCATAAGCAGGCCCGCGAGTTGGAACTTGGCTACGCCAGCGGCGAAAACTACCGGCTGCCGGTAGAGTTACTGCGTGTCTATTCACCTTCTGCCGAGGTGCGCGGTCACGGCGGCGACACGGCGGTACTGCAAGTGGGTAAAAAAGATGTCGGCCTGCAAAATATTACCCAGGCAGGCAACTACGCGCTGAAACTGCACTTTGACGATGGTCACGACAGCGGGCTGTTCAGTTGGAACTACCTGTTTGATCTCGCTTGCCACCAAGAGGCCTACTGGAACAATTACTTGCAGCGCTTAGAAGAAGCCGGTGCCTCGCGAGAGCCTGCCAGTATTCAATTCAAGCAGCTGTGACCGCACGCCTCAGACAAGACGAAGACAAGTCAGGGTGGAGAAGGCTACAATGACGCTAACTTTTTAATCGCGTCGGCCCATGGGTCAAAAGACTGACGGTCGATTTGCCACCGCCTCGAATTCGGGAGCTACTGCCCAATGAGCCCCACAGAAAAACGCACTACTGACTTTGGTTTTCAGGAAGTCCCTGTTGATGAAAAAGCCTCGCGAGTGGCTGATGTCTTCCACTCGGTAGCTGCCCGCTACGATGTAATGAACGACCTGATGTCCATGGGCATCCACCGGATATGGAAGCGCATGACCATCGAGCGTGCAGGCGTGCGCCCCGGTCACCACGTGCTGGACATCGCCGGCGGCACCGGGGATTTAACCCTTAAGTTTTCTCGTTTGGTTGGCCCCCGGGGCAAAGTCGTACTCGCCGACATCAATGCCTCGATGCTCAAAGTAGGCCGCGACAAGCTGATGGATAACGGTGTAGGCGGCAACGTTGAGTATGTGCAAGCCAATGCCGAAAGCCTGCCGTTTCCTGACAACAGCTTCGACTGCATCACCATTGCCTTTGGCCTGCGCAACGTCACCGACAAGGACGCCGCACTGCGTTCCATGACTCGCGTGCTCAAACCCGGCGGACGCTTGTTGGTACTGGAGTTCTCCAAGCCCAACAACCCGCTGCTATCCAAAGCTTACGACGAATACTCCTTCCGCCTGCTGCCCAAAATGGGCGAACTGGTGGCGGGCGATGGCGATAGCTATCGTTACCTGGCGGAGTCGATTCGCATGCACCCGGATCAGGAAACGCTCAAAGCCATGATGGAAGATGCAGGGCTCGAGCGGGTCGAGTACACCAACCTGACCGGTGGTATCGTGGCCCTGCACCGCGGCATTAAGCTATGATTTTTGTTGCTCTGATTTTTGGTGCCCTGATTTTGTGTGCTCTGACGTTTTGTGCCCTGACATTCACTGCCAAGAGGTCAGCATGCTGGTAACCCCGACCCTGCTGCTGGCCGGTTGTGAACGCACGCTCAATGCCCTACTCGCCCGTGATCCGGCGGCGCCTGCACGGCTGGCCCAGCTGGCAGGCAGTCGATTACTGGTGCGCCTGGAGCAGCCTCATTTAGCGCTGGTCATTCACTATCATCACGCCGGGCTCGACCTGATGCGCGGCGATGACGTTGATGAAACCGACGTAGACGCCGTGGTCGAACTCACCCCAGAAACGTTTTCAGAGTGGCTCAGCGGGGCGTCGGTTGAACGTCTTATGTTTGACGGCAAGCTAGCCGTGCGCGGGCGTATTCATCTGCTTGAAGCCACCCGCGACCTGCTCCTCGATCTGGACATCGACTGGGAAAACGAGCTGGCCCGCTGGTTAGGCGATATGCCCGCCCACTCCTTGGCCGAAGGCCTGCGCCGTGCTGCCCGCTGGGGTCTACGTACCAAAGACGAGCTAATGCAGGATGTATCTGAATATGTCTTTGAAGAGGCCCGCCTGCTACCCGGACGACAGCAGCGTAACCTACTCCGCGAGCATCTTACTGAGCTGGAGGTGGCGACCGACCGTTTAGAAGCGCGCCTAAACCGCTTAGAGCGACGACTGGAGCAGCGCCAGCCCGCCTCACAGGAGTCGCGCCCATGAGTCTGCGCCTGCTGCGGATAAGCTGGGTGATCAGCCGCCACCGACTGGACACACTGCTGCCGTTAGAGCGGCTGCCCTGGTGGCTTCGAGCGCTGCTATGGTTCTCTCCACTCCGCTTGGTGCCTGTTGGCAAACGCTCACGGGGAGAACGTCTGCGATTGTCGCTAGAGGCACTAGGCCCGATTTTTATTAAATTCGGCCAAATGCTCTCGACCCGTCGCGATTTGCTACCAGCAGACATCGCCGATGAGCTGAAACGCCTGCAAGATCAAGTCCCGCCTTTCCCTGGCGAGCAAGCCGCCGCCCGGGTCGAGAAAGCGCTGGAAATGTCGCTGGAAGAGGCCTTTGCTGAGTTTGACCGAGTGCCATTGGCCTCGGCCTCAATTGCCCAGGTACACGCAGCAACGCTGCACGGCGGTGAAGACGTAGTGGTGAAAATTATTCGCCCCGGCATTGATCGCGTGATGCGCCAAGATATGGCGCTGATGTATCAAGTCGCCAAATTATGCTCCAAAATCCCCGAGGCGCGTCGCCTGCGCCCGGTAGAAGTTATTCGCGACTACGAAGCTACGCTGTTTGACGAGCTGGATCTTTATAAAGAAGCCGCCAACACCTCGCAGCTCAAACGTAACTTCAAAGACTCACCGCTGCTGTTTGTCCCCACCATCTATTGGCCCTTCATCCGCCGCCACGTGATGGTGCAAGAGCGCATCCGCGGTATTCCAGTCGCCGACTTGGACACCCTGGTTGCCAGGGGCACCAACCTGAAAAAGCTCGCCGAGCGCGGCGTTGAGCTGTTCTTTACCCAGGTATTCCGTGACAACTTCTTTCACGCCGATATGCACCCTGGCAATATCTTCGTCAACTGTGACAACCCCGAAGATCCTCAGTACATTGCCATCGACTGCGGCATTGTGGGCAGCCTGACGCGGGAAGACCAGGACTACCTGGCGCGCAACCTACTGGCGTTTTTCCATCAGGACTATTACGAAGTGGCCGCGCTGCATATTGAATCTGGCTGGGTGGGCGAAAACACCCGCGCCAATGAGTTCGCGGCGGCTATTCGCACCGTTTGTGAGCCCATTTTAGAGAAGCCGTTGAAAGATATCTCCTTCGGTCAGGTCTTGCTGGGACTGTTTCAAACCGCGCGGCGCTTTAATATGGAAGTACAGCCGCAGCTGGTACTGTTGCAAAAAACGCTGCTCAATATTGAAGGCTTGGGGCGCCAGCTCTACCCTGATCTAGACCTGTGGAGCACCGCCAAACCCTATTTAGAACAGTGGATGAAAGAGCGTGCCGGGGTCAGCGGGTTATGGGAGTCGATAAAGCGTCAAGCGCCGGAGCTTTCCCACCAGTTGCCCGAACTGCCCGGACTGGCTCACCAGGCGCTCAGCCGAATGGAGCACGAGCATCGCCAGCGCTACCAGCAGGTCGACTCGATCAACGCCATGCGCGTGCAAATGGCGCGGCAAGGCAAACGCCTTTACCGCCTACGGCTTGGCTTGATTCTACTGGCGTTGGCACTAGCATGGCAGCCGTTAAGCGGTTGGATTGCGCTTCAGGAGTGGCCGATACTAGCGGCCGCCGCCATCGGGCTCCTGCTGTTGGTATGGCAGTAAGCCTGCGCGGTACATCTATCTGCAGATCAACAGAGCGGCGCATTAAACGTTTACAAGGATTCCCATGGACAGCAACGCATTATCGCCTAACAATTCGACTCGCCATACCGATGTGCTGGATACGCTCAATGAGGTATTAAAGCAGCGGCGCCACGCCGCGGCGGAAGATTCTTATGTTGCCTCCTTGCATCATAAGGGCTTGAACAAGATACTCGAAAAGGTTGGCGAAGAAGCAACGGAAACAGTGCTAGCAGCAAAAGATGCCGAGCACGGCAGCGAGGCTGAACGCCAAGCGTTGATTTCTGAAACCGCCGACCTATGGTTTCATAGCCTGGTGATGCTGTCGCACCTGGGGATGGATCATCAGGCTGTATTAGACGAACTGGCCAGGCGCTTTGGCATTTCCGGACACGCGGAAAAAGCCTCCCGCCAGCCATAGCTTTTGCATCGCTGTAATAGAATTAGTGGTAAAAGGGATAGTGGTAAAAGAGAGTGGTAAAAGAGACAGTTAACCATCCGTGAGGAAACGCATATGTTAGGTGGTATTAGTATTTGGCAGTTGCTGATTGTGCTGGGCATTATCATCCTGGTTTTCGGCACCAAAAAACTGCGCAACGTGGGCACCGACCTGGGCGGGGCGGTCAAGGGCTTCAAAAAAGCCATGCACGACGAGGAGAAAAACAAAGAAGCTGATAAAGAAGACGCTGACCAATCCCATGCCAAAGTGAGCCATGAAGAGCCCGGCAACACTTATGACGTTAAAGCCGAAGAGAAACAGGCCGCAAGCGACCGCAACGAAGAGCGCAAATAAACCATGCTGGATATCGGCTTTCTTGAACTGATGCTGATTGGTATCGTCGGGCTGCTGGTGCTTGGCCCGGAGCGGCTGCCCCGTGCTGCCCGAACGACGGGTATGTGGATTGGCAAAATTAAGCGCACGGTATCCGGCATGCAGCGTGAAATCAGCGCCCAGTTGGAAGCAGAAGAGCTGCGTCAAAAACTCAACGAACAGCAGAAGAAGCTCGATGACAGTTTGCAGAAAGCGAAGCTGGATGTAGAGAGCATTGCCGATGCCCCCGCCGGTGCTAATGCTAAAAAGGCAGAAACGCCACCGGCCAAAGCAGCGCAGAGCGATACTGAACAGCGGGTTGCCAAGGCTAGCGCTCGATTGGATGACGCCCTACAAACGGTGCGTGAAGAAACGCCTTCGCCGTCTTCCGCCCCGGCAGCGCCCTCCCGCCAGGCCGGATCAGAAACGGCTAAACCTGAATCAGCTGCACCTAATAAGGCTGAATCTGAAAAGGATCGTAATCACCAATGAGTATGTCTGGCGATTCAAAGGAGCCGCAGGAAGAACACAGCCAAGCCCCCCTGATTGAGCACCTGATTGAGCTACGCTCACGGCTAATGCGGGCCGTGATTGTGATTTTGGTGGTCTTCTTGGGCCTCTACTCCTTTGCCAATGATATCTATACGTTTGTTGCCGAGCCGTTAATGGCGCTACTGCCTGAAGGCTCGCAAATGATCGCCACGGAAGTCGCTTCGCCATTCTTGGCGCCATTCAAGCTTACCCTGGTGGTGGCGGTGTTTATCGCTATTCCCTTCGTACTGCACCAAGCCTGGGCGTTTATCGCCCCGGGGCTTTACGATAATGAGAAAGCGCTGGCGGTGCCGATTCTGGTTTCAAGTATTGCGCTGTTCTACGGCGGCGCGGCGTTTGCTTACTACGTGGTGTTTCCGCTGCTCTTTGAGTTTTTCACCCAAACCGGGCCGGAAAATGTCGCTGTCATGACCGACATTAACCAGTATCTGAACTTCGTGCTTAAGCTGTTTTTTGCCTTTGGCGTAGCGTTTGAAATTCCCATTGCGACTTTCTTGCTTATCCTCTCTGGCGCTACCACAGTAGAGAGCCTGTCTAAAAAGCGCCCTTATATTCTGCTAGGTTGCTTCGTGGTCGGCATGCTACTCACCCCGCCGGACGTGATTTCTCAGAGCCTGCTGGCGATTCCGATGTATCTGCTGTATGAAGTTGGGCTGCTGTTTGGCCGCCTGGTGCGCAAACGCAAACAAGAGCAAGAGACTGCTGAAGATCAAGAAGCCGACGTATAGCGCTGGCAATTGGCTGATGAATAATTAAAAAAGCCGCCGCCATCAATGATGGCGGCGGCTTTTAAATGGCTCACAGTTATTTAAGCAGTGGTTAAATCCATCATTTCATTGATGCGGTCTACCAGTTTAAAGATACCGGTTGCGGCCTCGCTAATTCGCGTTGCTAACATATAGGCTGGGGTAGTTACCACGCGGTGTTCAATATCCACCACGATATCTTCTACCCCACAACTCCGGTGAAGCCCGCCCATGGCACTAATCGCCCCAGAAACCGCTGGGTCATTGCCCACCGTCACCGCGATGCCATCATCGAACAGCCGGGGCACGATGACGGGCGCAATACACATCAAACCAATCGGCTTATTTTCTTGCCGGAAGCCGGTCAGCGCCTCTTTTAAGACCTCTAACACCTGCATACTGTCACCGGCGCTGGCAAAGTCCGACAGGTTCTTGGCGACGCCAAAACCACCGGGGACAATGACCGCATCAAAATCATCCGCCACTAACTCGTCCAATGGACTAATGTCGCCCCGCGCCAGGCGGGCAGACTCTAGCAGAACGTTACGCTGCTCGCCCTCAACGACGTCTTGGGTGAGGTGATTAACCACATGGTGCTGCTCAATGTCCGGGGCAAAACAACGGTAATCTATCCCCAACTGATCCAGGCGCAGCAGCGTCAGCGTGGTCTCATAAATTTCCGAGCCATCGTAAACGCCGCAGCCGGCTAAAATCACTGCCACCTGTTTGGTCATGCCTATCTCCTTATCCCAGGGTCTGCCGAACGCAATACAGCAAAGCAATCGTCCACTTTAGTCAGTCTGTCGTATTGTCACAAGGCGGCTTTCGCCGCAAGGCATGGCTGATATACTTCCTTCAGGCCTTCGAGCATGTTTATTTACGATCCTTAATGTTCGCGTTACCTGTTTTTATGACTTCTAATGGAGAGCTCCCTTGAGTACACCCACTGCCCGTCATTTTCCCGCCACGCGTATGCGCCGTATGCGCCGCGATGATTTTTCACGCCGGTTGATGCAGGAGAACAGCCTAACCCCATCCGACCTAATTCTGCCGGTGTTTGTGTTAGAGGGAGAAAATCAGCGCGAAGCCATCGCCTCCATGCCCGGCGTTGAGCGGCTCTCGATCGACCTGTTGATCGAGCAAGCCCGCGAGGCATATGCACTGGGCATCCCGGCGCTGGCGCTGTTTCCTGTGGTCGGGCCTGAGCACAAGAGTGAGCTTGCCGAAGAGGCCTATAGCGCCAGCGGTTTAGTCCAGCGCAGCGTACGCGCTCTTAAAGAAGCCCTGCCAGACTTAGGTATTATCACAGATGTGGCCCTTGACCCTTATACCAGCCACGGCCAGGACGGTATTCTTGATGAGCACGGCTACGTGCAGAATGACCGCACGGTAGACACGCTGCTTAAACAAGCGCTTTCCCATGCCGAAGCCGGTGCCGACGTGGTCGCCCCTTCCGATATGATGGATGGTCGGATTGGCGCAATTCGCCAAGTACTCGAGCAAGAACACCTGCACAACGTACGTATTATGGCCTACAGCGCCAAGTACGCGTCACACTACTATGGCCCTTTCCGGGATGCGGTCGGTTCAGCTGCCAACTTGGGCAAAGCAGACAAACGTACCTATCAAATGGATCCCGCCAATAGCGATGAAGCGCTGCACGAAGTGGCCATGGATATCGCCGAGGGCGCCGATATGGTAATGGTCAAACCCGGCATGCCCTACTTGGATATCGTGCGCCGGGTAAAAAGCGAACTGCAGGTACCCACCTTCGCCTACCAGGTCAGCGGCGAGTACGCCATGCACCGCGCCGCTTTCGATAACGGCTGGTTGGCAGCGGAGCCAGTGATACTAGAGTCGTTGATGTGTTTCAAACGGGCAGGCGCGGATGGCATTCTGACCTACTTTGCCCTCGACGCCGCGCGTTTACTCCAGCAACGCTAACCAATAACGCTAAGATGACAACCAGGTGACACTTATTTGTCATCTTCTCCCCGCATACTCTACTGATAAACAAGTATCAGGCTATGATACCTTCGAGCTATCAACGCGGGGAGATCCACCATGGACGATCAAGCATCAGATTCATTACCACTATCGTCTACTGATTACACCAGCAGCGACGGCGATATGCCGCTGCGGATCAATCGCACCCCGACCGGTGTTCAAGCGCGTGAAGAGCTGCCTGAAACGGATCTTGACGACACTCAGCTCTACTTTAACCGTGAGCTGTCACATCTACAGTTCAATATCCGCGTGCTGGAGCAGGCCTTAGACGACGCCCACCCGCTGCTCAACCGATTAATGTTCCTGCTGATTTTTTCCTCCAACATGGATGAGTTTTTCGAGATCCGCGTGGCAGGCTTGAAGCACCAAATTGCCCTGGGCGACGATACCACTGCCGCCGACGGCCGGCTGCCCAAAGCAGTGTTGGCGGAGATCTCGCAGCTTGCTCACGCCCAAATTGACCGCCAGTATCAGATACTCAACGACACTTTATTGCCAGCGTTGGAAACCCATGGGCTGCGCTTTCGGCGCCGCGATCAGTGGACTTCCAAGCAAAAAGCCTGGGTGAAGGCCTTTTTCGATAATGAAATTATGCCGGTCATCAGCCCGATAGGGCTTGACCCCTCGCACCCCTTCCCGCGCCTGGTCAATAAAAGCCTTAACTTTATCGTTGAGCTGGAGGGCAAAGATGCCTTTGGGCGCGCCGGAGGGATGGCGATTCTACCCGCGCCGCGTTCGCTGCCGCGCCTGATGGCACTGCCCAAGGAGATTTGCGAGGAGGGTTTTTCTGAGTATGTTTTCCTCTCGTCGATGATCCATGCCCACGCCGAGGAGCTATTTCCCGGCATGAGCGTGCGCGGCTGCTATCAGTTCCGGCTAACCCGCAACGCGGATATGAGCGTTGACCCTGAGGAGGTCTCGGATCTCGCCTCGGCGCTGCGTGGCGAGCTGTTGGCACGCCGCTACGGCAGCGGCGTGCGCCTGGAAGTCGCCGACAGCTGCCCTGATGACTTAATCAACTTTTTACTGCGCCAGTTTGAGCTCGATAACGGCGACCTATATCGCGTTAAAGGGCCGGTCAACTTAACCCGCATGATGTCGGTACTAGGGGACGTAGATCGCCCCGAACTGCTTTATCGGCCGTTCACCCCCAGCATTCCCAAAGCACTCAAAGCAGGCAGCCTGTTTGACGCTATCGCCAAGAACGACATTCTGCTCCATCATCCCTTCCAGTCGTTTACGCCGATTGAAGACCTGCTGCGCGAAGCCGCCCGTGACCCACATGTCCTGGCGGTGAAGCAGACCCTTTACCGCACGGGCGCAGACTCAGCCATTGTTAACGCCCTGGTGGAAGCGGCCAGCCAGGGTAAAGAAGTCACCGTGGTCATTGAGCTGCGTGCGCGCTTTGATGAAGCTGACAACTTACAGCTGGCTTCACGCCTGCAGGAAGCGGGCGCAATTGTTGTCTACGGCATTATGGCCTACAAGACTCATGCCAAAATGCTCCACATTGTGCGCCGCGAGAAAGGTGAGCTGTGCTACTACGCCCACCTGGGCACCGGCAACTATCACGCTAAAACCGCCAAACTGTATACCGACTACAGCCTGCTGACCGCCAACAAAGCGCTATGTGCGGATGTGCATAAGGTGTTTCAACAGTTGTCGGGGATGGGCCGCGCGCGCAAAATCGACACGCTATTGCATGCGCCTTTCACCCTGCATGAGCGCTTGGTGGCAATGATTGACCGGGAAGCGCAGATAGCGCGTAAGGGAAAGCGCGGGCATATCATCATTAAGTGCAACTCGTTAACTGAGCCCAAGCTTATTAAGGCGCTCTACCGTGCCTCCCAGGCAGGGGTTGAGTGCGACTTAATTATTCGCGGCATGTGCTGTTTGAAACCCGGCATACCGGGCGTCTCAGACAACATTCGCGTGCGCTCGATTATTGGCCGTTTGCTGGAACATACTCGGGTCTTTCACTTCCACAATGATGGCAAGTCGGAGACCTGGTGCTCTAGCGCCGACTTTATGTCACGCAATATGTTCCACCGCGTAGAGACCTGCTTTCCGTTACTAGACAAAAAGCTCGCCACCCGGGTGCGCAAGGATCTCGAAACCTACCTGGTGGATAACTGCCAAAGCTGGCTGCTGCAGACCGACGGCAGTTATCAGCTACAAGACCCCGGTGATGCCGACGCGATCAGCGCCCAGGAGACCCTGCTCTACGCTTATGCATCGAAAAGCTAGGTATCTAAGCACCAGAAACCCCGCTGCTTAGCGGGGTTGATTTTGACCTCTAACCATTATGCATAGCGTTGGCGAAGTAACTTGGCCGCTTCCACCATATTGGCCAGCGCTGGCTCTACTTCCGCCCAGTTGCGGGTTTTTAGACCGCAGTCCGGGTTTACCCACAGCCGTTCGGCGGGGATTTTTTCCAGGGCTTTTTCCATCAAATCGACCATCCAGCTCACCTCGGGAATATTGGGGGTGTGGATATCGTAAACCCCAGGGCCGATTTCGTTGGGATAGGCGAAATCCTGAAAGGCATCCAACAGGTGCATATCGGAGCGCGACGTTTCGATGGTGATCACATCGGCATCAAGGGCTGCAATCGCGCCAATGATGTCGTTGAACTCTGAATAACACATATGGGTATGAATCTGGGTGGCATTGGCCACGCCTGCGGCGCTTAGCTGGAAACTTTCCACCGCCCAATCAAGGTACGCCTGCCACTCATGCTGGCGAAGCGGCAGCCCTTCACGCAGCGCCGGTTCGTCGATTTGAATAATCTTGATCCCCGCTTTTTCAAGATCCAGCACCTCATCGCGCAGCGCCAAGGCAATCTGGCGGCAGGTGGTTTCCCGCGGCTGGTCATCGCGTACAAACGACCACTGTAGAATCGTCACCGGCCCGGTCAGCATGCCCTTCATGGGTTTGTCGGTCAGGCTCTGGGCATACTCGCTCCAGCGTACCGTCATCGGCCTAGGGCGCGAAACATCACCAAAAATCACCGGCGGCTTAACACAGCGTGAACCGTAGCTCTGCACCCAGCCAAAGCGGGTAAAGGCAAACCCGTCTAGCTGCTCGCCGAAGTACTCCACCATATCATTGCGCTCGGCTTCGCCGTGTACCGGCACATCGATAGCCAAGGCTTGCTGGCGCGCGACAGCGTAGGCAATTTCGGCCTGCATACGGGCTTCGTAGTCGGCTAGCGACAGCTCACCGGCCTTAAAGGTGCGCCGGGCGGCACGAATATCATCGGTTTGTGGGAAAGAACCAATCGTCGTGGTGGGGAAAAGCGGCAGCTTAAGCGCTCGCCGCTGAGCCACAGCGCGAACAGGATAAGGCGCCTGGCGTTGGCTATCGGCGGCGCTAATCGCCGCCAAACGCTGACTGACCACAGTTTGGTGAATACGTGATGATTCACGCCGGACATCCAGCGCCCGAGTGGCCTGATCCAGGCGCTGCTCGTCGGCGCGCGTGGCGCGGTTATCGATCAAGCGCGCCAGGGTGACCACCTCGTCTAGCTTCTGCCGCGCAAAGGCCAGCCAGCTGATCAGTTCATCGTCAAGCGCCGTCTCCTGGGCCAGATCCACCGGCACATGTAGCAGCGAACAGCTCGGTGCCAGCCAAAGCCGCTGGCCCAGGCGCACCTTTAACGGCAGCAGACGTTCGCGCAAGGCAGCCAAATCGGCCCGCCAGATATTGCGGCCATCAACAAAACCCACCGATAGCACCTGGTGGGGGCCGAGACGGTCAATCACACTCTCGACTTGCTGCGGCGCCCGTACGGCGTCAATGTGCAAACCCGCTACGGGTAGGCGGGTCGCCAGGGAAAGATTATCGCCCAAGCCGCCGAAGTAAGTGGCTAGCAATAGTTTTAGCGGCGCAGACTGAAGACGGTGATAGGCGCGCTCATAGGCCTGCTGCCACGCCAGCGGCAGATCCTGCACCAGCGCTGGCTCATCCAACTGAACCCACTCAATACCTTGGGTGGCGAGCCGCGCTAATATTTCGCCATACACATTAAGTACGCTATCGAGCAGCGTCAGGCGGTCAAAATCACCGCCTTTGGTCTTGCCCAGCCATAGCCAGGTTAGCGGCCCTGTCAGCGTTACTTTTGGGGTAAAACCCGCGCGTAACGCTTCATCCACTTCGTCAAACAGGCGGTTAGAGGCCAGGGTAAAGGTTTGCCCTTCGTGCAGTTCGGGGACGAGGTAGTGGTAGTTGGTATCGAAGTATTTAGTCATTTCACAGGCCGCGGCGGGCTCACCTGTGGGCGCTCTACCGCGGGCCATGCGGAAGACGGTATCCAGGTCGATATTGCCACCCGCCACTTCTGCTTGGGCATTAAAGCGTGCAGGCACCGCGCCCAGCGCCACTGTTACGTTAAGCACTTGATCATAAAAGGCGAAATCGCCCACGCTAACAAAATCCAAGCCTGCATCCTGCTGCGCCTGCCAGTGACGTAAACGCAGCTCACGGCCGGTGCTTTCCAGCTCGCTACGCGTGCACTCGCCCTTCCAGTACGCTTCTGTGGCTTTTTTTAGCTCGCGCTGGGCGCCGATGCGGGGATAGCCGAGAATATGAGAAACTGTCATGATGAACCCTACTAACGTGAATAATTTCACACAGTCTGGGCACCACACCTTAGTGAATCAAACTAAAGTTTCTAATAGTAAAATGAAAAATACTCACGATGATTGAGCCACTATATGATTGAATCACTACATGATTGAGTTACGACATCTACGCACGCTGCTGGCGCTGCGCGAAACCGGCTCTCTGGTCGATGCTGCCGATCGCGTGCATTTGACCCAATCGGCGCTATCGCACCAGCTTAAAGATCTTGAGAGCCGCGTGGACAGCGCGCTGTTTGTGCGTAAAACCCGCCCGGTGGAGTTCACCCGCGCGGGGCTGCGCCTGCTCGCCCTGGCTGACCAAGTACTGCCTGAAGTACGCAAGGCGGAGCGCGATTTAGCGCGTCTTGCAGGCACCGAGCAAGGGCGTTTGCATATGGCCATCGAGTGCCACAGTTGCTTTCAGTGGCTAATGCCCACGGTGGATTATTTTCGTGATCACTGGCCAGAGGTAGAAATCGATATTCCCAGCGGCCACCATTTTGACCCGCTGCCAGCGCTTGCCCGAGAGCAGCTGGATCTGGTCATCACCGCCGACCCCCAGCCCATTGAAGGTATTCACTACGCGCCGCTATTTCGCTATGAAGGGCTATTGGCCGTTGCCCGGCAACACCCTTTTGCAGGTCGGGGCTTTATAGCGCCCCAGGCACTGGCCGAGGAAACCTTGATTACCTACCCTGTTGAGCAGTCGCGTCTGGATATTTTTACCCAATTTTTGCAGCCCGCGAATGTGCGCCCTAAGGAGATCCGCACCGCTGAATTGACGATTATGATGATGCAGCTAGTGGCCAGCGGGCGCGGCGTCTGCGCGCTGCCTAACTGGGCGTTAACCGAGTACTTAGAGCGCGATTACGTCTGTGCGGTGAAACTTGGCGAACATGGGGTATGGAGCACGCTGTATGCGGCGATTCGCGAAGAGACCCGAGAAGCGCCGTGGATGCAGGATTTCTTACGCACTGCGCGGGAGACCTCCTTTGCAGTGCTAACGGGGGTTAAGCCGGCGGATCGCGACGTGGAACCAGCAACGTAAAGCGCGCACCGCCCAAGGTGGGACTGGTATCGATGGTCACGCTGCCGCCGTGCCCGGCCATGATTTTCTGTACAATCGAAAGCCCTAACCCGTAGCCGCCGGAGCTGCGGGCGCGGCTGTCGTCCAATCGGGCAAAAGGCTTGAAGATATCCGCCCGCGCTTCAGGGGGAATACCGGGGCCGTCGTCTTCAACGTCTATACGCACCAGATTGGGTTCATCCCAGAGTTGAATCACCACCTGGGACTTGGCATGACGGCAGGCATTTCCGACTAAATTCTGCACCGCGCGCTGGAGATAGCGCGGCTCCGCCAGGAGCTCGATTTCAGGACTCGGCGCAAGCGCCAGCGCTAAACCTTTATGCAGCGGTGACAGCGTATCAATCACCCGCTCGGCCATAGCCCGACACTCTACTAGCGCCGTTTCAAGCTCGGCGCCGTTCACCGTTTCCCCGCCTAGGCGCGCATAGGTGAGAATTTCATCGACTAATTCATCAAGTTCGGCAATATCCGCATCAATGCCCTGAAGCTGGCGCCGAATGGCGGGCTGGTCAGTCATATCCTCGACCATTTGTACGGCAAAGCGAATACGCGCTACGGGGGTGCGTAATTCGTGGGAAACCGCCCGAATCATTTCTTGCTGACCACGCAGCAGGCTCTGCACCTGATTGGCCATGCCGTTAAACGCCATGCCCAAGCGGCCTAAAAAGTCACCGCTCTCAACTTTCACACGGGTTTCCAGGCGGCCGCTGGCAATCCGCGTGGCGGCCAATTCCAGCCGTGCCATGCGGGCTTCAATGCTGCGCATAATCAAATAGATAATCAGGCTGAGAACAATCATCAGCCCGACAAGGAGAGGCAGATGTAAATTTAGTGGAAGGGTGTCGCCGCGGGAAATAGGCCCTGCTTGCAGCCATTGTGACTCGCCTGGTAACTGCTGGCTTGGCAACTGATAGAGCAGCGTAATTGACAGCTTATCGGAGACTAGCTTAGTGATAACGTTACCGCTGGCCAGCTGGGCCTGCTGCTGCGCTGTTAGCCCCACAGGCATCGACGACAAAAGCTGCAACGGCCAACTCCCTTGGCGTAATTGGGCAATGCGGCCATCCCGCTCTTCCGCGGGCGTTGCCGCAAGCCACTCGCCGAGCAGTTCAATGCTGCCATGCCACTGGTGCTCGCTCCAGTCATCAAGGCGTGCTTGCAGCAGCCAGGTGTCGCTGGGCAGACGCTGTTGCAAGAGCCAGGGGCTTTCGGCGACCAGTATCCGGCCCCGCTCCAGCCGAGACCGCTCAAAATAGCCCAAATCCGCTTCGTTGATGGGCTCTAGAGTCAGTTGCACATCGAGCTGCTCTGAAAAACGCTCAAGCAGGGTATTTCGCTGTTCTAAAGGCGTGGCGGCGAGCTGTTGCGTCATCAGCGACATGGGTAGCGCGGCAAGCTGCTCACGGTAGTCTTCGCGGCGCACCTGTTCGATAAAGGAACGCCCCGCTAGGGCGATGATAAACACCACTAATAGCGCGATACCCAGCAACAGATAGAAGCGTAAAAACGAGCCGTGACTGAGCACTCGCCGCATGATGCTGTCCCTCTGAATGATCAACTGTCCTTGACGAAAAGATAACCTTTACTGCGCACGGTTTTGATCCGGTGAGGCTGATTAGGATCATCGCCAATCTTGGGTCGAATACGCGATACGCGTACATCAATAGAACGGTCTTGGCCGTCGTACTTAATGCCCCTTAGGTCGCTGAATATCTCTTCACGGGTGAGTACTCGACCTGCGTTACGACCCAGCAGCCAAAGTAGGTCGAACTCGGCGCTGGTTAAGTCAATACGTTCACCCGAGAGCCAGGCTTCGCGAGTCGCGTTATCGATCTCCAGATTTTCAAAACGCAGCCGCATTTCACCGTCCGGGGCTGGCCCGTCCGCCCGGCGTAGCAGCGCGCGCATGCGCGCCAGTAACACCCGCGGTTGAACCGGCTTCGGCACATAGTCGTCAGCGCCCATTTCAAGCCCCAAAACCTGATCAAGGTCATCGGTGCGCGCGGTCAGCATCATAATCGGGCCTGCAAAATTAGGTCTAACGCGGCGACAAATCGCTAAACCGTCCTCCCCTGGCAGCATTAAGTCTAAAATCACCAGATCGGGCTGCAGGGTTAAAATGCGGTCGACCCCTTTAGCACCGTCTGCTTCCAGCGTTACTTGAAAGCCGTTCGCTTCCAAGTAATCACGGGTAAGCTCGGCCAGACGCTGGTCATCCTCAATGATCAAAACATGATCCTGATCGGGATAGTCAGGCGTTACAGACTCTTGCGACTCAAGTGCCTGAAATTGCTGTTCCAAATGATCTACCATCCTCTTTATGCACTCCGCTTAGGCTGTTTATTTTCTCACCCGCTCACCCAATATCAACGCAGGCGCCCATGATTGGCACTCAGGATAACTCAAAACCACCAAAACACCCGCTTCTGTCGTTTACAATTGCACGTATTGGCTTGGGCGCGAGGCCGGAAACTTGATTCTTCCTCAAGCGAGGACTAATGTGTAAACGCTAACTGTCGACAATCTGACAGGGGGAGCCTGCCATGGGAAGTAGCAAAACGAAAAGTGTTATAAAACGTGTTTACATTCCAGCCCAAGTGCGCGACCTGCCCAACGGGGAGAAGTTAAAAATCCCAGGGCATTATAAGGCGCCACCCGGGGAAGGAAACGACACCAATGAGTAAGGCATATTAAGCAACTTTTGCTCAAGCATATCAAAAAGGCAGACCATCAGTGGTCTGCCTTTTTTACATGGCCGCTTAGCTCTTCATATCAATGGTACATCCATAAGCTGAACTCACTGCTCAGGAAGGCTCAACACCATCTCACCCGCATGTATTTCAATCGACAATAAATTCAGAAAGCTCATGCCGAGTAGTACGGTGTCGCGTTCCATGCCGGGACTGATTGACCCTTGCACATTTTGCACTTTTAGGCCGCCCAGCGAAACCTCATCAAGTTCAGTTAAGGTACCTTCTACTCGGCCGTTGGCGGTATTGAACCAAGCGCTACGCCCAGGTTCGAGACCTAGCTCGCTTGCCAATTCGGCCGGTATGGCTACATAGGTGGCGCCAGTGTCGAGCAAAAAGGTTACCGGCGTGCCATTGATACGCCCCGGCGACTCAAAATGGCCGGCTCGGTTACGCTTTAAGGTAACCGGTTCCCCCGCAGGCAGCGTATGCACAATATTCGCATTAGGGCGCATCATCTCTTCCAAACCACCGTGAATCCACCAAGTGCCCACTGCCATTAATAGTACCCAAAACAGCAGCATCATAACGATGCCGCCACGCTGAGTTGTTCGACTTGCCATGTGCGTTGCCATACTTCACCTCACTGAAGTCAGGGCGCCCTTTCAAGCCTTATGGTTGTTGATAGGGCTGGCTTCCCAGGCGAGCGCAGCCTCCCGGCCACGGCGCTCGTTGACCCTGGCGCAAATCAGCATCGCGATAACGAACAGGGCAACACATAATAGAATAGACGCTTGCAAGCCAATCAGCGTTTGCAGGACACCCAACATGACGATGCCCAACACCCCCGCTAACTTATTAGCCAACCCCCAGAATCCAAAAAACTCGGCTGATTTAGCCAAGGGTGAAAATAGCCCCACCAGCGCCCTGCTTGCCGATTGGCTAGAACCTAGGCTAAGCCCAGCAAGGCAGCCGACCACCAGAAATACGTACTGAGATTGCCACTGCAGGTCAAAATCCCCATTAACCCACTGAGTCACCTCAGGCGTTGCCCAAATAGCAATAATCGCCAGTACCCATAGCGCCAAGGTCATTTGGTACGTGCGTTTGGCGCCGAGCTGATCCTGTATCCAGCCAAACCCCAGAGCGCCTGCCGCGGCGGTAACTTGAACAATAATAAACATGATATTGCGCACGCTTTCATCCCAACCAATCACTTGAGCACCATAAATAAAGGCGAACGCGATAATGATGTAGACACCGGCCATCGAGAACAGCAGCGATATCAAAAACACGGTCAAGTCTTTAAAATGGCGCAACTCGTGAAAAGTGGCGGTGACGCGATTCAGAGCAATATGCCGATAAGAAACGCCGCGAGGCTGGGGCGTACCGCGCTCTTTTAGCCATAAAAACGTAGGAATAGCGGTAATTAGAAAAAAGCCGGCGGCAAAAGGCCCCACCCAACGGATGCGTTCAAAGTTGTCCGCACTGGCCTCGCCTAGCACCACTAGCGTGAACCCCGCCGCAAACAACCCGCCGATGTAGCCTAACGCCCAACCAAAACCGGAAATTTTGCCCAACGATTGCGGTGGTCCAAGCTCGGGTAAAAAAGAGGCGATAAACGACTCCCCCATGGAGTAAGCGTAGTTGGACAGCACAATCAATAGCAGTCCGACGATAACGTAACCCGGTTCAACGAAGTAAAGCATCGCCGTGGTGACGACGGTGGCTAAATAGCTAATCAGTAAAAAGCGCTTTTTCTCTGCCCGGTAATCCATCACGGCGCCGCATAGCGGCGCCGTGATAACCACCATCAGATAGCTAATCGCCAGGGCCAAGCTCCATAGAAAGTTGGCAAGCCGGAAGTTATCGCCGCGATCCCCCACAATAACGGTGGTAAATAGCTCACCAAATACCACGGTAATAATCAGCAGCGTGTAGGCCTGGTTGGCAAAATCAAACATCGCCCAGCCAAATATTTCTCGACGCGACGCGTAGCCATCCGTCGCCTTAGCAGAGTTAGCAGACAGCATTAGTTTTCTCTCACAGGGGAAGCTGTAAGCCTAACAGGAGGAACCAGGAAGACGCCACGGCTTGCGTTGGTAGATTAGAGGTGACAGCCGACCAGCGTTGCTCTAAGTTTGGTTGATTGATAAATAATAGGGATAAACTGCGATGGAGTTAGCCCAGCCATCTCCACAGCGATTATATCGACCACTATTAAATAGGTTGATGGTAGTGCTATGTCTCTGGCTGGCAAACGCCGCAAACGTACAGGCTGATGCGTCCGGCACCTTGACAACATTAACCTTTATTACGGAAGAGTACCCGCCCTATAACTATATCGATAATCAGCAATTAACCGGTATATCAATTGATTTATTGGACGCTATTTTTGCGGCTACCCAAACGCCCCTCAACCGCCATGACATCCGCTACTACCCCTGGATTCGCGGCTATGAGCTGGCACTCACTCAGCCGAATACGGTGCTGTTCTCAACCACTCGCACCCCAGCCCGAGAGGCCAACTTTCACTGGGTAGGGCCGATTGCTCAAGATCGGGTCGTACTGCTTGCCCATCGCGATGCACCGGTGACGATTGAGTCTTTATCACAGGCGATTGAACGCGGTCTGAGCGTCGCGGTCATTCGGGAAGATATTGGCGCCCAGGCGCTATTAGAAGCGGGTTACCCTGAACGCTTACTCGTACCGGCCATTGATAACCGTAGCGCACTCAACATGCTAACCCGCGGGCGCGTTGATTTATGGGCTTACAGTGAAGATGTGGCTGTCTGGATAGCTGAGTCGGAAGGTTATCCTAAAGATGAGTTAATCCCGATACACACTCTCAGTGAATCTTCGCTATACTTTGCCATAAACCAAGCCACCGACCATCGCTTGGTAACGCTGATGCAGCAGGCATTAGACAGGGTGATAGCGGAACAGCCCCAGAGGTAGTTGACGATGGCTAATGACGTTACTCGCCGATGGCGATACCGCATGGGCGTTGCTCTGCTCACCACGCTCGGCAGCTACAGTATGTCACTCCACTCGATGCCGCTAGCGGCTACAACAGAAGCACTACCGCTCACTATTAACACGGAAGAGTACCCGCCGTTCAACTATACGGACGACCAAGGGCAAATTATCGGCAGTGCAACGTTGCTGCTACGTAACGCGCTACGCCAAGCTGACATTGAGGCTTATTTTCGGCTACGGCCTTGGGCGCGCGCTTACACCGAAGCACGCTTACGCGATAATCACTGCGTCTACTCTACGACCCGCACCCAGGAGCGTGAAGCGCTGTTTCACTGGGTAGGGCCGCTGGTGGTTAATGAGTGGGCAGCATTTAGTTTAGCGGAACGCGGGCTCAGCATTGCATCGCTTTCAGAGCTACACGCTTGGCGGGTGGGCAGTTTTCGCGAAGATGCCGTAGGTGATTACGTTGCTTCTCGCGGCATTAATGTGCTCCTGGCTCCCTCGGAGCGAGAAAATATCGCGCGTTTAAAGGCGGGCCTGCTAGATGTGATCGTGACAGGTAAAGCAACCGGTGAATTTATGGCACAAGAACAGGATATCGCGTTAGCGCATTTGTTTACCTTTTACCGTGCGCCCCTCTATCTCGCCTGCCACCCTAGCGTGCCTGAAGCGCTGCTGGCGAGACTGCAAACGCAGCTGGATACCCTGCACCGCAATGCGCAGGAGGAGAGCCAGTGATCAGCCCTCGCCCACGATTTTCTCTCTCAGCCCCCGACCCTAAAAAAGGCAGCCTGACCACCAAGCAAGCACTACTCACACTGCTGATCGCTATGCTCATTAGTAGCGTAGCGGGCAGTGTCGAACTTATCAGTCACGCCACGCAAATGCGTCAAGAAACCGAACAACGCATCACCCAGCAGTTGACGATCGTCAACGGTGCCGCCGCAGAAGCCGCCTTCCAGCTTAACCCCGACCTTGCCCACCAAATCGCCTATGGGCTATTTAATGATAATGAGGTCGCATGGGTGTCGATTCGTGATGATTTTGGCCGCGCGTTGGCTGAATTTGATCGGCCCAAACAGGCTGATTCAACCTGGCTCAGCCAGTATTTATTTGGCGATATACTGCATTATCGAACCTCCCTCGCTTATTACATGGGCAGCGATATGCCGGAAGCGGTCGTTGGCGAAATTGAACTGGTGCTGGCGGAAGGCTACTTAACCCAACAGTTTTTAGCGCGTATTTATACGTTGGTCGGGGTGAGTATTTTGGAGGCGTTTATTTTAAGCCTTGTAATCATCACCTTTTTCCACTTTTTCATTACCCGGCCGCTGCTCAAAGTACACGCAGCGATTGCCCAAACCGACCCCACCCAACCTGGAAAATGGCTCAAGCCAGTGTTGAAAGGCCATCAGCATGATGAATTGGGTCATCTGGTGGATAGTTTGGATCATTTACTTAAAGCGTTTCAGCAGGGCTTGGAGCAGCGTGACCAGCTTCATCATCTCTCAAATATGGATGGCTTAACCGGCGTGGCGAACCGCCGCCAATTTGATGACTTTTATCAGCGCCACTGGCACTTGGCACAGCAAGCGCAGCAGTCGCTCTCAGTGATTTTTATCGATATCGATAACTTTAAAGAGTTTAACGATCACTATGGCCATGCCATGGGGGACGATACGCTACGCGCGGTGGCTAATGCGCTCAATCTGTGTATCGACCCCGCCAGGGATTTACTCGCCCGCTACGGCGGCGAAGAGTTTGTCTGTGTACTGCCGGGCCAAGATCATGAGGACGCCGTCAGCATTGCCAACTGCTTGCGCGAAGCCGTGTTGTCGCTGGCCATTCCCCATGCTTTCTCCAGCACCCACTCAGACCTCACTGTCAGCATGGGGGTGGCTAGCATGTCGCCCGATTTTTTGATTAGCGCTGAAGCGCTGATTGAACGCGCCGACCAGCACCTATACCGCGCCAAACGCCTGGGCCGAAACCGTGTCGAGACACGCAAACGCCCGGCATAAAGCCGGGCGTTAAGCACCAATATTACGAAGAGCAGGCGTTTTAGAGTAGCCAGTGCGCAGCCACGGCAGCCAGACCAATGACCATTGCCGTAAGTACAGCCACGGTGACTACCCGATCAAGCCAGCGATCAACGGCAATCCCCTTGGACTGCCTACGCGTCGCGCCATGGCGCCCTTGCCGCGCCATTAGCATATTCGCTTCATGTGTCACTGCTCCCGAATTACCCCGCCCCGCAACCGCAGGCTTGGTTACTTTTTATTAGTGCTGATGAGTGATGCTAACTATTAATGCGCCGGTTGACCACACTCGGTGCACGGCGCAGGCGTTCTTCCTCACCTAACAGCTCGGCTTCAAAAGCGTCGGCGCCCACCGGCGTTTCGCCATGGCGACGATAAAGCTGGGTCAGCATGGCTTTGCGGTCTGCGCGTAGCTCCTGGACTAACACAAACACCATCATATACAGGATAAAGGTGAACGGCAGTGCCGACAGTACCGATGCCGACTGCAGCCCCGTTAAACCTCCCGAAGCAATCAACGTCAGGCAAATGGCAGCAATCAGCACCCCCCAAATGACGCGCTTATACAGCGGCGGATTGATAGAACCATTATCGGTCATTTGCGCCACGATATACGAAGCCGAGTCAGCCGAAGTCACCAGGAAAATAAAGATCAGCAGCATCGCTACAACCGACAGCACGCCCGTAAAAGGCATCAGCTCAAACATTTCAAATAGCGCGACGGTGATATTATTCTGAGTCGCGGCAGCCAGCCCCACGTCGGTGCCATTCAACTCCATATGCAGCGCCGCGCCACCGAACACGCCGATCCATAAACAGGCTAACAGCGGCGGTACAAACAGCACCCCAAACACATACTCTTTGATGGTACGGCCACGGGATACCCGGGCAATAAAGGTGCCGACAAAAGGTGACCAAGCAATGACCCAGGCCCAGTAGAAAATTGTCCAAGTGCTCGCCCACTCATTATCACTATAGGGCGAAATGCGCAGGCTCATACCAATAAAGTTTTGCAGGTAGTCACCAATGCCCACCGTGATGGTTTCGAGTATTGCCACGGTTGGGCCAGTAAACAGCACATACAGCATCAACCCGATACATAAAATCATATTGAGATTAGAGAGGCGTTTAATGCCTTTATCCAAGCCCGACCAAGTCGATGCCATATAGGCGCAGAACATCACGAAAAGAATCACAAACTGCCAAAAACCGTTCTCCGGCAGACCAAAAACGGCGTTCAAACCACCGTTCATCTGCAGCACACCCAAGCCCAACGAGGTAGCAACGCCCATCACCGTGGCGACTACCGCAAACACGTCCAACCAGGAAGCATAGGGGCGAATTTTAGGATTCTTAGCCGTTATTGATGACAGCACTGATGAGACCAACCCCGCCTGCCCCTTGCGAAACTGAAAGTAGGCGATGATCAAACCAACGATCGAGAAGGCCGCCCACTGGTGTATCCCCCAGTTAAAGTAGCTGTATTGAATCGCGTAGCGAGCCGCCGCCTCGGTTTCAGCGGTTCTGTCACCATAAGGCGGCTCGATAAAGTGGAACATGGGCTCCGCCATGCCGTAGAACACCAGCCCAACACCAAAGCCTGCGGCCAGCAGCATGCTGATCCACGAGAAAAACGTGTAGTTGGGCCGGCTATCCTGGGGGCCTAAGCGCACTTTTCCGTACTTGCTCAGCGCTAGTCCAAACAGAAAAATCACAAAACCAAAAACTGAAAATAGATAAAACCACCCGAACAGCCCAGTAATCGTGGTCAGCGCTCCCTCTGCCGCGTTGGCAAACCCTTCTGGAAATGACGCTCCAACAATTACCAAGCCAAAGATAATCACCACCGATGCGATGAATACCGACTTGCCTCCATGATTAGCCATATAACCTTCCTGTTAGATGAGCTCTATTTAGGTAAGCGCAGCGTATTAAGCGCATGCTTGTACAACAAAACTTGCCTTGTACAGCTTAATGGTAACAGTTGAAAAACCTCATCGCACTGTCATAGAAACTGCACTTAAAAAACTGTACCTAAAAACTGCACACAGAACCTGTACGTAAAAAGTGGCGCCTAGATAATAGTTTTGCTCCTCTCTCCCCTTACAGCCACACAGTGAACTTGCTAGAGCAACTGTGTTCCAATGGGTGCGAATAACCGATGGAGGCTCTTATGCCACAGATGAATCGCGATCAACGCAACGCTGCATGGCAAGCGGCTAACCAATGGCGTGCCCGTGCTGCGCAAACCCAACCTACTGGCTTGGCGGGTAGCTTAAAGCTGCTATTCACATGGCTAGCGTTTGGCGCGTTAATGATAGTTGGTGTAGTACTCGGCCTGTTTTTCTTACTAATTGGCTGGGCAATGATGCCGTTTCTGCGCCATAAAATGAAAAAACGTATGGATCAAATGCGTGCTCAGCAGGCGCAAGATATCGGTGGCGGCTACTCCCACGAGCCCACGTCGGCGAACAACCGTCCAGGTCATCAGGACGTGCTAGAAGGTAGTTACGAAGTTAAAGATGAACGCTAATTGCGCAGTTAGTTACTTTTTTGCGCTACCGATGAAAGTTAGAGGGGCGCATACACCCAAGTAAATGCTGCCGCCAAGGTGAGCGGCATCACCACCAAACTCCCCAGGTTTCCAATCAGTACCAGCGAAGCGACCTTTTGTGGCGCCAGCTGGTACTGCTCTGCGACCAAATAAGTCAACACCGCAGGGGGCAACGCTGCAAACACCAGCAGTACCGCCATCTGCAGCGCATTAAGCGGCAGTAGCCACATCAACGGCAAGGCAATCACTAATCCGGAAAGCGGGCAAAGCACCGCCCCCAACATGCCGGTACGCCAATCGCTAAAGTCGATTTCCAGCAGCCGAACCCCCAGTGCAAACAGCATTAGCGGAATACAGACTCCGCCCAGCATATGCATCGCCTCCAGCAGCCAGCCAGGCAGCGGTAGTCCACTGATATTCACCGCTAAGCCCGCCAAACTCGCGAGTACAATTGGCATGCGCAGCATTCGCCACAGCGAGGTGCGCGGGTTAAGCATGTAAAGCCCTACCGAAAAGTGCAGCAGCATTTCAACGATAAAGACTACCACCGCTGCGGGCAGCGCTTCGGCACCAAATGCCAGCACCAGCAGCGGCACGCCCATATTACCGGCGTTGTTAAACATCATCGGCGGAAGGAAGATTTTGCTATCCAGCTTTAGCCACTTGACGAGCGGCCACAGCACAACCCCCGAGCCAAGCACTACCGCAATGGCCGCCGTAGCAAGCCAAGCATATTCTGCCAACGGCGCTTGACGGTCGGCCAACACGGCAAATACCAATAGCGGAACAAACAGCTCCATATTGAGCGTATTGAGACTGCGAATATCCGGCGTACGGTAGCGCCCATAGGCAGCACCACACCCCGCGATTAAAAACACCGGCAGTAAGGTGGCCAGAATATGTCCAATCATGCGAGCCGCCCCGCCTTGCTCCTTGGCATCACTGTCACTTCCTGATTAGTCTGGCGAAATACGTTTGACTAGGTGTTATTAGCCGCTGATGGCTCAAGAAAGCGCTGCCATAACGCCGTGACGATATCGCGATGGGCACGGAACTCTTCACCATCGCTGAGCGCTTTTTCACCGGTGAGCGCCGCTCGATGGGTAGCACTACGATACGCCAAATACGCCTCGCGAAGGCGCTCCGCCTCTTCAGCAGGTAAGTGACCACTCTCGGTAAGACTCTCTAAAATACGGATATTATCGCTGTAGGTAAGCAACTCAGGCGTTTGGTGAGCAAGTGCTAACACCGCGTATTGGCAGAGAAACTCAATATCGACCATCCCGCCCGCATCCTGTTTGACGTTGAAGGTCTGGCTGGTGATTTTACTGCCCAGGTGGTCGCGCATTTTATGACGCATATTGACCACCTCATCGCGCAACATGGCTTTATCACGCTCAGCGCCCAGGATATCGCCCCGCAACTGGCTGAACTTTTCCGCTAGCACATCGCTACCCGCCACCACTCGGGCGCGCACCAGTGCCTGATGCTCCCAGGTCCAGGCATTTTGACGCTGATACTCAGCGAAAGCTTTAAGTGAGGTGACCAATAGCCCTGAATTTCCCGATGGCCGCAGGCGCATATCCACTTCATAAAGTGTGCCGGTGGGTGTTACCGCAGTAAGCAGGTGAATAATGCGCTGACCCAGGCGGGTAAAGAACACCGCTGTATCAATAGGCCTTGGGCCGTCAGTCGTGCCCTGCCCATCGCTATCGTGAAGGAACACTAGGTCTAGATCTGAGCTGTAGCCCAGCTCAATGCCCCCCAGCTTGCCGTAGCCGACAATCAGAAACTCAGCCTCGCGAGCGTTCAGCCCCTCAGGAACGCCATGCTTGCGAGTAATATGCTTCCACGCCATGGCCAATACTGCATCGAGAATGACTTCGGCGATAAAGGTTAAGTAATCACTTACTTTCATCAAGTGCCGAGTACCCACGATATCCGACGCCGCTACGTGTAGCGTCTGCGCGTGTTTAAAAACGCGCAGCGCCTCTAGCTGGGCCTCTTCATCATCCTCTGGCAGACGATTGAGCGTTTGGCGCAGTTCATCGGCAAGGCGCGCTTTATCGGCGGGGGTATACAGCGTTTCCGGGGTCAGCAGCTCGTCGAGCAGAATGGGATAACGCGACAGCTGCTCGGCTATCCATGGGCTGGCCGCACACAGGCGCATCAGGTGTTCTAGTGCCTGGGGATTTTCGCGCAGCAGGGCGAGATAAGCTGTACGTCGGAGCACAGCCTCAATCAGCGGTTGCACCCTTACAAGCGCTGTATCCGGCGCCTCATTGTCCGCCAAGGCGTCTAGCAACAGCGGCATCAACGCGTCCAGGCGCTCAAAGCCAATTCGCTGCATGCTTTGCACTTGCCGAGAGTGGTAAAGACTCTGCAGCCGCTTCAAGGCTTTTTCAGGCGCATTAAAACCCGCCTCGGCAAGGTGCGCTGTAGCCTCCTCCGCCTCTAACTCACCGCGCCAAATAAGCCGCCACTGGGCCAAGCCAAGCTGGCTATCATCATTGGCCTCGTCGACGTCCTCTTCAGGGTCGGCAATCACTGCGTCAAAGTGCTGGCGCACCCGATCGCGTACTTCGTCAAGCTGGGCAACCAGCCCCGGCCAGTCTTCATGGTTCATGGCGAAGGCGACCCGTTCACGATCGCTATCATCACTGGGTAGGGTTTGTGTCTGGCGATCCTCCAGCGCTTGGAGCGCGTGCTCCACATCGCGTAAAAAGGCATAATCCGGCAGCAGCTCATCAACCACTTCTTGCGGTAACAGGCCTAGCTCGGGCAAGCGATTAAGCGCCGTTTTCAGCGATGTCACCTGCAGCTCCGTATCGCGGCCGCCGCGGATCAGTTGGAACGCCTGTACCACGAACTCAACCTCACGAATGCCGCCGGGGCCAAGCTTAATATTGCTCTGCATACCTTTGCGCTTTACTTCGCGGTTGATCATCGCTTTCAGTTCACGCAGCGACTCAATGGCGCCAAAATCGAGATACTTGCGATATACAAAGGGGCGCAGCCCGGCCAATAGTTCGTCGCCCGCATCGAGATCCCCCGCCACCGGGCGCGCTTTCAGCATCGCGTAGCGCTCCCACTCTCGGCCCTGATCCTGGTAGTAGCTGGAGAGCATGGCAAAACTGCCCACCAGCGGCCCTCCGTCACCCAAAGGCCGCAAGCGCATATCAACACGGAAGGCAAAGCCGTCGGCGGTCATGGCGTCTAGAGCGGCGATCAGCTTTTGCCCCAACTTAGTGAAGTACTCCTGGTGCTCTAATGGCTTACGCCCACCTTGGGTTTCACCTTTTTCGGGAAAGGCAAAGATCAGATCGATATCGGAGGAGAGATTTAGCTCTCCCGCCCCCAGCTTGCCCATGCCCAAAATTACCAGACGCTGAGGCGAGCCATCTTTGCGCGGGGCAGGTAAGCCCCAACGCGGCGCGTAAAACTGCTCAAGCCAGGTTAAAGCAGCTTCTAAACATATTTCGGCAAGTTCTGAAACTGCCTTAGCGGTATCCCACATGCTATGGCCGGAAGCACGGTTAAGATCACGCCAAACAATACCCAGCATGCGCTTACGGCGAAAACGGCGAATCGCCCGCTGCATGGCAGCGTCATCTTCGGCGCTTTCCAGCGACTCATTCAGCCAACTGGCCAGCTCATCGCGCCCTGGGTTTGCGTCCAATTCACCGACGATGTCCAGTTCAGCTAGCCAATGGGGGTGGCGCACTAAGGTATCCAGCGCAAAGGTCGAAATAGCCAGCACTCTCGCCAGGGCTTCGCGGCGCGGCTCAGATAACCCCTGCCAGCTACTGGAAGGCAACTCCTGCTTGGTCATCTCGGCGACATTATCGGCTTGGACAAGCGCATCGCTTAGCCGCTGCCAAGCAGATTGGGTGATTTTTTGTAACGACGCTGGCAGCGTCGACAACGGTAAAAAATCGTCGTTCACTTGCATATCTACCTCGCTGCCATGCGCGTTAAAAATAAATGGTTTGAAAATAAGCTTAGCTAAAGAACTTTTCCCAGCCTAATAGTCCCCAGGTAAGACCGGCCATAATCAGCGACAGCATTACCGCCGCAGAACCAATATCCTTGGCCCGCCCAGAAAGCTCATGATGCTCAGTGCCGATCCGATCCACCACGTTTTCAATTGCACTATTAAGCAGCTCCACTATCAGCACAAAAAACAGGCTACCCACCAGCAGTAACCAACTGATGGGGCCTTCGCCAATCCACCAAGCAAGTGGCAGCAACACCACCGTAATGCCCACCTCTTGGCGGAAAGCCGCTTCGTTTCTGAACGCTGCTTTTAAGCCTTTCCACGAATAACGCGTGGAGTGAACCAAATGTGTTAAACCGGTATGCCCAGGTTTCATGCAGATCGCCTCACCTTGTGAGCGTAGAGTTGGATTAGTTGGCTAATATCATTGCTTCAAGATCCAGTGACAACGGATCCAGCACCTCAGACCAGCTTAAATAAGGTGTACTGCTGTTACCATTGACCATGACGCTAAACACCCCCCAGCGCCCTTGCGCGGTGCGAAAATAACCCGCCGCGGCGCGCACGGCAAAGGGTTGGTTAAGCGTGCCCGTTTTGATCATGACATTGTTTTGAAACGTGGGGGAGCCTCGCCGAATAAAGCGCATTACGCCGTTAGCGGGTGACTGAAAGGCCGCTACAAAGCTTGGAAACAGACTGCTTTGACGAAACATGTCTTCCAGCATCACGTTAACACCCTGAGCCGAAGTACGGTTCTCAGTGGTTAGTCCGCTACCACTATACAGGGTTAACGGCCCATGCCCTGGCAGGCTCTGGGCATAATTCTCTATGGCCTGACCTGCTTGACGTAGTTGCGCCTGGGGTATCTCGACGAGATCTAGCGCCAGCACATCGGCCATGTAGTTATTGGAGTAGTTCATGATGCGCAGCAATAGCTCTTGCAATGGCTGGCTGTCCACCGCGGCCAGACGCTGGGCGTTGCTGGGCGGCTGAGACGAGCTGACGCGCCACGGTTCGCGCACCTGAATACCTGCCTGATTCAACATGCCCATCAACACTTGCGCGGTGGTTTCGGCGGCATCGCCAGCGCCACGGTAGACATCACGGGCAGTGGCGTTGGTGGAAATTTGGCCGGTCAAGCGCATCACATCGCCACGCTCATCGGTGATACGCTCAGCGCTAATTTCAGTACCACTATTCGCCGGGCGAGTGACCACTTGGTTATCGATGGTGAGCAGCGATGTCTGACTATCGCACAGTCCCACCTGGGCAGGCGCCCCTGCGCTAGCGGCAGGGGCGACATTGACACACCAACTGCCGAAGTTAACGCCAGCCGAAGAGAGCGGCGCGCTATACGCATTGGCGACCCGATTGAGCGCATTGCAGCGGTCAGTGGTAATGCAGTCCACCGCCCCAAAGCGCCACTGGCTAACCACCAAAGCGCCATCTACCTCACGCACCCCGGCTAAGTGCAAACGCTGCACCAAGCGCCACAGGTTTTCAGTGGTGAGGCCTGGATCCCCTCCGCCCTCAAACACCAAATCGCCGCGCAGCACGCCATTATCGACGCTAGCTGAGCTGACCAGTTGGCTGGTAAAGCGGTGCTGGGGGCCAAAACGGTTCAACGCCGCCGCGGATAGATAGGCTTTAGTGACCGAGGCTGGCGACAGCTGGCGATCCGGGGTGATGCTGCCTAATAACGCATTGGCGCCTGCGTTAGCATCCAACAGGCGGGCTTCGGCGCTAATCGAAAAGCCTTTATTTTGCAGCTGTCCCAGACGACTAAAATCAGCGAACAAACTGGAACTGGCGCACAGCGCCAGCGTGGCAAAACCGGTTACCAGCGACCAGCGCCGCATACGGTTACTAGCAAAACGACCCATACGATACCTCAATGCACATTCATTTTAGAAAACACTTGCAGCATGACCACACCCGCTACTATTAAGCCAATCCCCACCACCGCCGGTAAATCGGGCTTTTCACCGAACACCACTATGCCGACTAAGCTGACCAGCACAATGCCTAGGCCCGCCCAAATCGCATAGGCAACCCCCACCGGCAGCGTACGCAGTACCAGGCTGAGCAAATAAAAGGCTACGCCATAGCCCACCACGACCACCACGCTGGGCAATGGACGGGTAAACCCCATGGACGCCTTTAAGGCACTCGTAGCGATCACTTCAGCCACAATCGCCAGCACCAGATAGACAAACGTCATGTTCGCTCCAAATCAACACATAAACGCCACAGTGCCTGGCCACTTCGAGCATACTTAGCCTCGAACGGCGTTAAATAGTCATCTTTAGGCGCAATTTCATTCACCACTGCCTGTTGACCGGTTACCTGCGCCACCGCCAAAGCAAACTCTTCAACATAAAGTGACCAGTTGGAGCGCAATTCAAGGCGCCCTCCAAGCGCCAACAGTGTGGGTAAAACCGCATGCCCATGCCAGCGCATTTTCAGGTGCCCCGACTTGGGGTAAGGGTTGGGATAAAGCAGAAAGTGGTACTCTGGCGCCCAGCCAGCTTGATAGGCCAAACGCCAAAAGTCGACAAGATCGGCCCTTACCAGCAGCGCATTGTCAGGCAACTTGCCGTGATCCCGCCCCAGGCGATCCTCGCTACGATCAACGCCAATCACCGCATGGGCGGGGAACTGCGCCGCCAGTTGGCGTGTCGATACCCCTACGCCACAGCCTGAATCAAGTATCAACGGTGCTTGACGGCTAGCTAACCACTCAGCCGCCAGGGCAAAATTACCCTGCGTGTGTGCGGCGATCGGTTTACGCAGTGGATGGGTCAGCGCGCGATTTACTCGACGGGCCAAATCCTGGTGCGGGCCTGGCTGATTAGACGTCACTGTTCGGGAATTATGCTGCATGCCATTACTCGGCTGAAAAGCGTAATTCTATCAGTCTCGAACGCTTGCGGCATGACGGCGTTGCGCACCCGGTGCTATGATCACGCCTAACGAATGTATTAGTGACCTTATTAAGCGCATGGTACTGGGCCAGATCTGCCATGACCGTTGCCAATAATTGTTACCACCACCGTATTAAGAGGAACCCGGCTTGTCACACTTACCGGTGATTGTCGGCATGGGCGGCATCAATCCCGCTGGCAGAACCTCTGGCCATCAGGCCTTCCGCCGCACTGTGCTTGATGCCCTTCCTGCTGACCAGCAACGCCAGACACTGGAAGGCTTAGCGGCGCTTATGCGCCTAGTAGAGCACTCCGAAGAGGGGTGGCACGATAGTCGAGGCCAACCCATAAAGGCCCCGGCACAGTCGCTGCGTGATCAGGTGCTTAACCATACCCTGATACGCCGCAACGAAGACCCGCGCTTTCTCGACCCCGGCATGCCGTCTAACCGGCAAGCCAGCATGCAGTTAGCCGAGCCGCTACGTTTTACTCTGCGCCGCCGCCAACTGCCTGAAAACCTGCCCGCTGATTGGCAGGTGCGCGATATTGATGCCCGTGAGGTAGAAGTGAGTGTACCCGCAGGGGTGCTGGAAGTACTGCTGCCCGACGCCCAGCCACCCAAGGTGCGCGCGGCGGCTCAGCTACCCAGCGGCTTTGATCCGGCGAGTCTCTACCGCAGTGTGCACCACCCCCGTGGCCTATCGCTGGCGGTATTTGGCGCCAGCGACTGTCTGGGTGCCAGCGGCTTGTCATGGGAGACGCTACGCCAGCAGTTAAACCCAGATCATATTGCCGTGTATGCAGGCAACTCTATCGGCCAATTGGACGATCAAGGCTGGGGCGGCTTACTGAAAAGTCTGGTGAGCGGCCAACGCGCCACCTCCAAGCAGATGCCGCTGGGCTATGGCCAGATGCCTGCCGACTTTTTGAATGCCTATGTGCTGGGCAGCGTAGGTGGCACCGGCGCAGCATTAGGCGCCTGCGCCAGCTTTCTTTATAACCTGCGCCTGGGTATTGACGATATTCGCGCCGGACGCCGCCGTGTGGTGATGGTGGGTACCGCTGATGCACCCATCACCCCGGAGATTATCGAGGGCTTCAGGGCCATGGGCGCGCTGGCCGACGACGCGGGCTTGAAAGCCTTGGACGCGCTTGAACTACTCACCGATAGCGACTATCAGCGCGCCTGCCGCCCCTTTGCGCGCAACTGCGGCTTTACCATGGCGGAAGCCAGCCAGTTTGTGCTGCTGATGGACGATTCGCTGGCAATGGAAGTCGGCGCGGATATTCTTGGCGCGGTGCCGGACGTATTCGTCAATGCTGACGGTTACAAGCGCTCAATTTCGGCACCGGGAATTGGCAATTACATCACGCTGGGCAAAGCGACTGCCCTGGTGCGCGATATGCTGGGTGAAAAAGCCCTTAAAGAGCGCAGTTTTTTGCACGCCCACGGCACCAGCACCCCCAAAAACCGCATCACCGAATCCCATGTGTTCGACGCAATTGCCCGCGCCAACGGCATTAACGACTGGCCGGTGGTGGCCATCAAAGCCTTTATCGGCCACTCCCAGGGCACCGCAGCGGGTGACCAATTGGCGAGCGCCCTAGGTAGCTTTGCCCACGGCCTTCTGCCGGGGATTCCCACCCTGGATGCCGTCGCCGACGATGTTTATGCCGAACGGCTGCGTCTTTCACAAACGACACAAACTTTTCGTGCGGACGCTGCTTTTATTAATGCTAAGGGCTTCGGCGGCAACAATGCCACTGGCGTGGTGCTGTCACCTGCAGTCACCGAGCGCCTGCTGACTCAGCGCCACGGCGCAGACGCGGTAAGCGCTTGGAAAACGCGCCGGGTCGCAACCCGCGAAGCGGCAGCGGCCTACCTTGCCCAGGCAGACGTTGGCCACTACGCCCCACGCTACCAGTTCGGCGAAGCGGTACTGGAAGGCCCAGAGTTGGACATTCATGCTGATCGGATTCATATCCCCGGTTACGCGCATGCTGTCTCATTAACCAGCGATAATCCGTTTGGCCACCTGGACGAGGAGAGCGAGGAATGACCACTCGCAAGCTTAATATCGCCGTCTACCCTGGCACCTTCGACCCTATCACCAACGGCCATTTTGATCTCATTGAACGTGGTGCACGCATGTTCGACAAAGTGGTCATCGCGGTGGCGGCAAGCCCCGGCAAAAGCCCCCACCTCGACCTGGAAACACGTATGACGCTGGCAAAAACGGTCTGTGCGTCGCTGCCCAACGTTGAGGTGATTGGCTTCTCGACCCTACTGACGACCATGATGCACGAGCAGGGGGCGACGATCATTCTGCGCGGCCTGCGCGCGGTCTCCGACTTTGAGTATGAGCTACAGTTGGCCAATATGAATCGCGCTCAGAACCCAGAGCTTGAGAGCGTGTTTTTAACCCCTGCGGTGGAAAATTCGTATATTTCATCAACCATCGTGCGTGAGATTGCCAAGCTGGGTGGCGATATTTCCCCTCTGGTGCATCCACAGGTCGCCGAAGCGCTGCGTAACCACTACACTAGCTAGCCAACGCTATTGTTGAGTAAAACACTCAGGTACTTGTCAGCCTGGGTGCGAACGCCATCTGCGAGGTATGCCCATGGCCCTGATGATTACTGACGAGTGCATTAACTGCGACGTCTGCGAGCCCGAATGCCCCAACGATGCCATCTCCCCCGGCGAGGAGATCTACGTCATCGACCCTAACCTATGCACCGAGTGCGTCGGTCACTACGACGAACCTCAGTGCCAACAGGTCTGTCCGGTGGACTGCATCCCGCTTGATCCAGAACGCCACGAGACCCAAGAACAGTTGATGAAGAAGTACCGCATCATTACTGCCGTCTAAGCTGAATGCGCATTTGGGCCCTCGCCTGGCCAATCATCCTTTCTAATATCACCGTCCCGCTACTTGGGCTGGTGGATACGGCTGTGGTCGGGCACCTGCCCGACTCCCGCTATCTGGCGGGCGTCACTCTCGGCGCTACGCTGTTTAGCTTCCTTTACTGGGGCTTTGGCTTTTTGCGCATGGGCACCACGGGGCTGGTCGCCCAAGCCATGGGCCGTGAGAGCGACTCGGATGTGCGTAACCTACTGGGGCAATCGCTGATCATGGCGCTGGTAATCGGCAGCTTGCTGATTGTATTTGCCTCGCCGCTGATTACGCTGGGGTTGTGGCTGTTAGATGGTAGCGAGGTAGCCTCTCACTTAGCGCGAGAGTACGCTCATATTCGTCTCTGGTCTGCGCCAGCAGTGCTTGCCAACTACGCCATTCTGGGCTGGTTTTTGGGCCAACAGAATTCCCGCGTCACGCTAATGATTCTGCTGCTCACTAACAGTGTCAATATCATCCTAGATTTATGGTTCGTGGTGGGCCTAGGCATGACCAGCAACGGCGTAGCCTGGGCCAGTGTGATCGCCGACTACAGTGCGTTAGCCTTTGGCGGCTATTTAGTGCTGCGCCAGCTAAGCCGCCTGGATGGCCATTTTTTACGCGAGCGTCTGCTGGCACTGGCAGCCTATAAAGCGCTGTTTAACGTCAACGCCAACCTGTTTGTGCGTACCCTTGGCCTTCTGTTTGCCGTGGCGTTCTTTACCGCTCAGGGCGCCCGTCAGGGCGATATAGTGCTCGCTGCCAACGCTGTCCTGCTGCAATTTATTATGCTCACCAGTTACGCGTTGGATGGCTTTGCCCATGCTGCCGAATCGCTGATTGGGCGCGCCTATGGGCGCAAAGATTGGCGTGAGTTTGCGACCACTGTGCGCGCCGCCGCGCATTTTTCATTCTGGACAGCGGGTGTGGCCGCTCTGCTGTTTGCGCTGGGCGGCAATGCGCTGATCGCGCTGCTCACTGGTCTTGAAGAAGTACGTGCGACCGCGGCGCAGTATTTGCCCTGGATGGTCGTCATGCCGCTGATTGCGGTATGGAGCTACCTGCTTGACGGGGTATTTATTGGCACCACCGCGGTGCGTGAAATGCGTAACAGTATCTTTATCGGCCTTGCCGTCTATCTGCCCGTTTGGTGGCTAACCCACGGACTGGGTAATCATGGGCTGTGGTTTTCATTTATGCTGTTCATGCTGGTTCGCTCGGCGGTGCTGATCTTCTACTATTTTGCCCACTACCATCGCCGTTATCGCCATACTCACTGGCGTTAAACGATCCACGTCTGACCATAACTGCAATAACGTGAGATTAGCCGAGCAGCTTCAACGTGAAAAACACCGCACTCCCCCGTATATTAGCTATGTACTTGCACTGCGTAGGCACTTCAAAGACCTTGTAAAAATCTTGCTTAGCCACTTCCTAATAATGAATAAAGAGAGCATCCCATGCTTAAAATGATCTCAAAACCGGCGGTAAAGCTGGTGGAGCGCTATCTCCCCGACCCATATATTTTCGTGCTGCTGCTGACGTTAATTGCCTCGGTCGCTGCGATTGCCATTGAGCGCCAAACACCGCTGGCGGTGCTACGCTTCTGGGGCGATGGCTTCTGGGGGTTGCTGACCTTCTCGATGCAGATGCTGCTAGTGCTGGTCACCGGTTTTATGCTGGCAAGCTCACCACCGGTAAAACGCATTCTGCAAAAAATCGCCGGTACCGCTAAAACGCCAGGCGGCGCCATTATCCTGGTCACGCTGGTGTCATTGGCAGCTAGTTGGATTAACTGGGGTTTTGGCTTGGTAGTCGGGGCACTCTTTGCCAAAGAGCTGGCACGACTGATCCGCGTTGACTACCGGTTACTCGTCGCCAGCGCCTACTCAGGCTTTGTGGTATGGCATGGCGGTTTGGCGGGCTCGATACCGTTGACCATCGCCACCGAAGGGCATTTTTCCGCCGACCAGATTGGCGTGATTGGCACTGGCTCAACGATTTTCGCCTTATTTAACCTCGGTATCGTGGTCTGCCTGTTCATTGCCATTCCGTTGGTAAACCGCATGATGCTGCCGGATGAGAAGGACAGCGTCTACGTCGACCCCAGCGTGCTGAATGATGAGCCGGAACCCGTTGGCCGTCTTACCCGCCCGGCGGAACGCCTGGAAAACAGCGTGACCCTCGCCCTGCTGGTCGGCGTTCCAGGGCTGCTGTTCTTGCTGGATCACTTTTTGCTGCGCGGTGGCGGCTTAAACCTTAACGTGGTCAATTTTCTGTTCCTATTCCTGGCCATTGTGCTGCACCGCACGCCACGCAACCTACTCAATAGCTTGAACGAAGCGATTAAAGGCGGTGCGGGGATTGTTATCCAATTCCCCTTTTATGCGGGCATTATGGCCATCATGGTTCAATCTGGGCTGGCAGAAAGCATGTCCGAGTGGCTGGTCTCTTTTGCCACCGCCACGACACTGCCATTCTGGTCGTTTATCAGCGCAGGGATTGTCAATCTGTTCGTACCCTCCGGCGGCGGCCAGTGGGCCGTGCAAGCACCGGTGATGCTGCCTGCCGCCCAGGCGCTAGGGGCTGACATCCCACGAGTCGCCATGGCAGTGGCCTGGGGCGATGCCTGGACAAACCTGCTGCAGCCTTTCTGGGCGCTACCGGTACTCGCCATTGCCGGGCTTAAGGCCAAAGATATTATGGGCTTCTGCCTGATTCAGCTGTTTATCACCGGTATTATTATCTCAGTGGGCCTATTGTGGTTTTAATAAGCGCATGGTTCTAAACCAATAACCAGCGGCTGCCCGGCGGGAGGGGTAGCCGTTAACCGTTGCAAATAATCGCAGGAGCACCGTATGACAGACGCCGAAATCAGCGCCAACGCTGCCCTGCCTGGGCAGCACGAACTTTCCATGACCGTACTGATGACGCCCGACATGGCGAATTTCAGCGGTAAAGTGCATGGCGGCGCGATTCTTAAAAAGCTTGATGAAGTCGCTTTTGCTTGCGCCAGTCGGTATTCGGGCCACTACGTGGTGACACTGTCGGTGGATCAGGTGCTGTTTAAACAGCCGATTCATGTCGGCGAGCTGGTCACCTTTTTAGCCAGCGTCAATCATGTTGGCCGCTCGTCAATGGAAGTGGGCATTAAGGTCGTGGCTGAAGATATTCGCAATAAACTGATCCGTCATACCAACAGCTGCTACCTGACCATGGTCGCTGTGGATGAAGATGGAAAACCCGCCAATGTGCCGCCGCTCAGTTTGGCAACACCTCTACAGCAGCTACGCTTTGATAAGGCGGCTTTACGCAAGAAGTTACGCAAACAGGCCGAGAAAGAAGAGCTGTTCACCCAGCACCAGTATGAGCCTAATGCCCCATCACAGGACTAACCAACAACATAGACCTTATCAAAAATCAAAAACAGAGCCCTCGACATAAACCCCATCCAACGACAAGGAGTTCGTATGCCCGCCAGGGAACGCTACCCGCACCTGCCTAAAGCGGTTGAATACGCCCATATTGGTTGGGATTTTTTCATTTTGACGCTGGTGGTGATTAACCTCGCGCTGCTGCTGTTTGATTCACTGTTTTTACTTGGCCCTATTAACCAGGGCATCGCCAATCTCGCGCCCAGTTTTCACACCTTTTACGATGAGGCGATTCATAGCCGTTTTATCACCATCGACTTGGTATTTGTCAGCTTTTTTATCGCCGATGTACTGCTAGGCTGGACAATTGCTATTGCCGAGCGGCGCTACCACCGCTGGTTTTTCTACCCCTTCGTGCACTGGTATGACGTGTTGGGCTGTATTCCCCTCGCTGGCTTCCGCCTGCTGCGTATTCTACGCGTGGTATCGTTAATCAACCGACTACACCGCCTCGGCCTTATTGATGTTACCCACTGGTATATCTACCAATTTGTTGCCAAGTATTACGATATTTTACTTGAGGAGCTTTCCGACCGTATCGCGCTGCGGCTGCTGGGCAATGTGCAGCAGCAGATTCGTGCCAGCGATTCGCTGACCGAGCGCGTGATTGAGCGTGTCATCATGCCCCGCAAGTCGCAGCTAATTCATGAGATTGCCCAGCGATTAGAGAGCACTATCGGCAAAGCCTACCAGCACAACCGACAGTCCATCATGGCGGCGATCAGCGATTTGGTTAGCCGTACGCTGCGGGAAAGTCCCGAGATTCAGCGTCTTAACCGCCTACCGATGGGGCAGCAGGCCACCAGGGCGATGGAGGCATCACTCAGTGGCGTTGCCCAGCGACTCGTCGATGAACTGCTGCTAGGTATTCATTCCGATGAGTTTAGGCAGTTGGTGGAGCGCGCTGCCGACAGCGGCTTCGACACCTGGCTAACGGTTGACGAAGGCAGCAATCGCGTTACCGAGCAGGTGCTGTATGACATCCTCGAAATGCTCAAAGAGCAGATAAGCCATCAAGCCTGGAAAGACCGCTATGAATAACTCACAAGGTGGTGGGGGCTAACGGACGCTCGCTCAAACAGGCGGCGACGATACTTAATGCCTGAATGAGCTCGCTGCGATCCGCCGCGGCTCCAATGCATAGTCGAATCGCTTGGGGCGCTGGCGTACTGCCCACACAAAAGGGCTCCGCGCTGCTTACCTTGACACCCCGCTGCAGTAGCCGGTCACACAGCTCTACGGCCCGGCTTCCCTCTGGCAGTGTTAGCCATACATTACTGCTATGGGAACGCCCGCTTAGGGTAAACCCTTGCAGCCATTTTGCAGCCAACTGCTGACGCTCCGCTAACTCCTGGGTCTGCCAGGTAAGTAATTCTTCAGCCGCAGCCTGATTAACCCAGTGGCAGACCACATCGACCATTAGCGGTGGCACCATCCAACTTTGGGCGCGCAGGCCAGTCGCTAGCCGTTCGTGCAAACTCTTAGGCGCACGCAGCACGCCAATTCGCAGCCCACCCGCCAGCACTTTAGCGGTACTAAACACAAACAGCGTACGCTCCGGCGCAAGCTTATAAAGAGGTGTACCACGCTGTTCAGCGGGCAGATATTGCACACCGTCTTCAATCAGCCAGATATCATAGCGCCTCGCCAGCGTCACCAACTGTTCGCGACGCGACGCGCTTAAACACGCGCCGGTAGGATTGTTTTGCTCCGGCGTAAGGTAAATCGCTCTTGGCGGCTGCCGGGCACACTGCGCCTCCAGCAGATCCATGCGCATCCCTTCGCTGTCTTGACCAATCCCTATCAGCTTGAGATGTCCTTGCTGGGCTGCACTAATGGCACCGGGGTAGGTTAAGGCATCGGCGGCCAACAGCTCGCCCGGTCGTAGCAAGGTGCTGAGCGCCAGACTAATGCCGTGTTGACCACCTTGGGTGATCAGCAGTTCATCAGCCATCAATGGCATGCCTAAGCTATTTAACCAGCGAGCCAGCGCCTCACGATGCTCACGACGCCCCTGGGCATCTTGGTAGGTGACACCGCGCGCTAATGCAGCCCCGGACTGGCTCAAAGTGAGCAGTGCTTCACTCAGCAGCGCCTGCCGCAGCGGATGGGGAGGCGGCAGGCTAAGGCTCAAATCAATCACACCGTCTGTATCGTCAGCGGGAAACGTCAGGCTAACAGCGTTGTCTTGGCTTTGGTTCTTTACATAAGTGCCGCTACCCACCCGTGCCGACACCCAGCCATTGCGCTCAGCCTCAGCGTAACCCCGGGTGACTGTACCGATAGTCACCCCTAGCGCATCCGCCAAACGGCGTTGGGGCGGCAAGCGCTCCCCAGGCAATAGCGTCCCAGCCTCTATAGCGGCCTCAATGGCGCTGGCAATAGCGCGGTAGCGTGGACTAGAAAACTCAGCTAGCGAAGGCACCCACATTGTCATGGTGACAATAAAACCTTTGACGTCAATTTAATCCCCATTATGCTAACAATAGTCGCTCTAAAGCAACCTTCAATCCAAAATTGTATGGATACAATAAAATGAACAGCGAATGGTTAATTCTCGGCCCGGCCGCGCTCTATATGATGTCGATGACGCTTACCCCTGGGCCTAATAACGTTATGCTCACCGCCTCTGGTGCCAACTTCGGCTTTAAGCGCACGCTGCCGCATATGTGGGGGATCTTAGGGGGCTGCTTTTTACTCTTTGCAGGCATAGCGCTGGGGCTGGGCGTGCTATTTGAACGCTACCCAGCGATTCAAACCGCGCTGCGCTGGCTTGGCAGCGCCTACTTGCTCTATTTAGCATGGAAGATAGCCAGCGCGCCGCCGCCCAATCTTAACGCCCAAGCTCATAGCGTACCGTTTACATTTTGGCAGGCAGCGGCATTTCAATTCGCCAATCCAAAAGCGTGGGTAATGGGGCTAGCATTGATGGCGGGCTTTCTACCCGAAAGTGGCCAACCGGTATTTAATGCGCTGCTACTGGCAGGCTTTGCTGAAATGGTGGCACTGCCTTGTATTGCGCTATGGGCCGCCTTTGGTAGTGCGATTGGCCAGTGGATCAAAACGGATAACGCATGGCGGGCGTTCAACATCACCATGGGGATACTGACCGCCGCCTGCGTTGTACTGATCTTAGGTTAGCCGCAGCGCAGCGCTTCAATGCCATCTTGATCATCAAGATGAATGTTCAAGCGATCCGGTCGGTGATCCATAGTGGCCATATCGCCAGGCCGCAACACGCGCACTTGTTGAACACCGCTAGCGCTTTTTAACTGCGAAAAGCTAGCCTCATTGAAGGGTTCACCGATAGCGTATTGAATAGCGTCTAGATCACAGCTGGCAGCCTGCTCATCACTGGAACCGTTTGGCGCTACCGTGGGCGGCGGTGGTGCTGCGTCGACGTTGTCGCTGGCAGGGGAAATCGGCATTTGGGAACTGACACAGGCCGTTAGCAGCAGCGCACAGGCGCTAACAGCGGCAAACTTAACCAGGGTAATACGGGGTTTCATCCTTGAATCTCCAAAAGAAGGTTATGAGGATAGGCTATAAAACCCCACGAGCTAGGCGTTAGCCTAGCTCGTGGGGTACCACTTACGCTAAAACGCAGTCTTACTTATTTATTCAGCTGCATCTTGGACGGCTTTACCGCCTTCTTGCACATCCTGGCCAGCGCCAGCGATGGTATTGCAACCTGTTAGCACACCCGCTGTCATCAGCAGCATAAAGCTCATGGCCAATATTTTTTTCATTTTCCGTTCTCCTTAACGAGTTATTCAACATCGGGGAACTCCACTGGCAAATTAATTTGCCAGTTGGGAGTTTTTTCAGGGTAACAGCGTTTTGGCAATCGCGCTCGTTTTCCCTGCGCCACCTCGCGGCGACTATACTAACAATCACCTAAACCGCTGACTGGAGCCTTACATTTGATCAATTTCGAGCTAGATGAACGCCTTGCTGCCGACACCTTACCCATCGCAGACCTCCCGCTAAGCCGCCTGCTGCTAATGAATGACGCGCGCTACCCCTGGGTGATTCTAGTGCCACGCCACGCCTCTATCAGCGAAGTGTTTGAGCTTTCGGCTCACGACCAGCAGCAGCTTTGGCGTGAGGCCACCCAGTTAGGCAATGCCATGAAAGCAACGCTGGGAGGGGACAAAGTTAATATTGCCACGCTAGGCAATGTGGTTAGCCAGCTGCATGTGCACGTGGTGATCCGACGGCACGGTGATGCAACCTGGCCGGCTCCCGTGTGGGGCAACGGCTCAGCTAAACCCTACGATCTGGATGGTCAGGCGCAGTTACGCGACCAACTGCTGGCGCTTATCGATGGACTTGATATGTAGTTTAACCGTTACCCCGTTAATGGATGGCCTTGCCGCGCAGGCGGATCGTTAAGAAGCGGCCCGCTATCAGGCTGGGCGACGCCCGCCACGCTAAGTGAAATACCCAGCACCACTATCAAGGCACCGCCAGCCAAGGCTACCCAGCCGGTGGCTTTTTGCACGCTACGTTGGCTGTGCTGCTGCTTGGATAGGCGCCGCTGAGCCCAGCTTCGAGCAAAAATGCTCGCCAGCGCGAGCGCTGACACCGTTATTCCAGTGCCTATCGACATGGCCACTACCGAGGCCACGCCCACCTCAAACTGGCCCAGCAAGCTGGCCGCTCCTACCATCAGCACGGCACCGCTGCAGGGACGCATACCAATGGCCCCGACTGTCATCACCGCTGTCCGCAAATCCAACGCCTGCTGCGGCTCAATATGGTGAGCTCCACCGCAACAGTGGCTGTGGTCATGGCTGTGGTCATGGCTATGTTCATGGCTGTGGTCTTGATGATGCTCATGGGCTGGGCCGTGCAAATGAGCCGTTCGCCCTGGCTGGTAGGCTTGCCGTAGTTGCTTTACAGCTCGCCAACATAGCCACGCACCCAAGGCCGCCACCAGTAAAAAACTGGCCTGCTCCACCCAGGCAACGCTGCCCATGGCTTGCCGAGTCACCCAACCCAAGCCATACACCAACACCACGACTAGCACTATGGCGGTCACCCCTTGCAGTAACGAGGCAGCGAACGATAGGCCCAAAGCACGCTTGACCGCACCGCCGTGGGTGGCTAAGTAAGTCGCCAAGACGGCTTTACCATGCCCCGGCCCAGCAGCATGAAACACGCCGTAGGCGAAGCTAATGCTTAGCAGGCTCACCCATGTCGCCATGGTGGGGGTACGTGAAAGTTCGGTAATCGCCAATGTCAGCGAACGGTGCAGATCCCGCTGCCAACCGAGTAGCTGATAGCTCACGCTCTGAAATCCGCCTTGCCACACGATGATGAGCACTACTGCGACCAGCAGCAGACCCAGCATTAACCCTAAATGTCGTTTAAACGGCCGTGTTAATGACATTTTACCGCTCCACCGCCAAATTGTTACAAAGTAACATAAAAACATTTATAGTCGATAGGTTGAGCGTGACAAGCACGCCTTAAATAACGGCTAGCGGCAATCAACTTGGCCAGTTTCAGCAAAATAGCGTCCCAAGCCTGGCTCACCACTCTCATCCTTATCGAGTAGCGCCGCCTGCATCACCATTTCAGGATCTGGATCAGCAGGGAGGATAGCCAACTCACAGTCCGGCTCGCCGTGTAGTATCAGCGCGTCATCCTGGGGCTGGCCACCCTCCTCCTCGTGCACCACTTCGATGTAGTAGGTAGGGTCAAACACTTGGTAAGTCAGCAAAGCGTCTGTCAGCGGCTGTGGTGTTGCCAGCGGCAGAATAAACATAAAGGTTAGCCGCCCATCGCGTTCCATAGCGGTATATTCGCTTACCTCGCCCAGCGCCTGGGGCTCGCCGTTGATTTTCACTTCGGTTAAATAATGCTGCGCGGCGAGATTATCGCGAATCTCTCTGCCAAGCTGATCCAGCCCCTCCTCCAAACTGGCGTTTTCCACCTGTTGCAGCTCTTCAAAAACCACCAGACTGTAGAAAGGATCCATCCGCCAGGTTTGATGCAGGCCACTCACTACGCCCTGATCATCGGTGATGACCCGTACACTCAGATCGATCCAGCCGTGAGGGTGGGCACGAGCATAGGGGCTGACCAGCAGACTACTCATGGTCAACAAAACGGCGACTGCGCTACCAGCCCACTTCATGGCGCAACTCCCAGCTTATGCTGCAAGGCGACCAGCCAAGGGTCGAGCAACTGGGGCGGCAGTGGTTGGCTACCCCTCAACGCCGACACCCGCACGCGGCTACCACTGCCCTCATCGCTCACCTGTAGTTGCAGCCGGTACTCCGGCCAGCGGGCCAGCGATGCTTCCGCCCGCCCCAACGATAGATCCGCATGGCGAACCACATAACCCTGCTCCACCATCAGCTCGACGGCTTCGCGAAAGGTCTCTTCAGATGAAGTGCTATAAGCCAACTCACGAGGCTCCAGGGGCGTTGTTGTCGCGCAGCCGACTAATCCACCCAATAGTCCGATTAACAACCAGTGGCGAATCTTCATAACGGCCTCCCGGTTGCGGGGGCACTTTGGGCAAAGCGGGTTTGAAAACGCTGACAGAAATCGTCGTTGCTGGCACTGTAGGATTCGCGTAGATCACCCCAGTGATCAAAGCGGCGAATATCACGGGATATGCGTATATGCGCATCGTCAACCAGTAGCGACACTCGCTCAGACTCCACCGGCTGCTGGCCTACGCCACCGCCAAAACCGCTACCTATACCGAACCCCACACCGGAACCTCGGCCGATACCCAAGCCACCAAAGACCCGCATTCCGCGCCCATAGCCATAGGCATCATCGTAAGGGTCATAATAGCCGTGTAGCGGACGTTCGCGGCTGGCGCTAACCAACCCCAAGTTGGTATCAGTAGAATTCAAGGTGAAGCCCCACTCAGTGAGCACCTCAACGCTGGTTTCCAGCGCCCGCTCTTGTGTGACGGGAAAATAGCACGCCGCCGCAGGCGCGGGTTCCGCTTGCGGCAGGCGATCAGGAATCGCTTGGCAGCCAGCAAGTGCTAGCAGACAGGTTAAGCTTATGGGTATCGACTTCATGTTAGATCCTCTAACGGACGAGGCCGCTGGTTTAGCTCGCCGAAGCTAGTCATGCTTAAATGAAATGACATTGTAATGAAGACACTGTTTTGCGGAGAACGTGCTAATGAATGTTTTGCTTTGCCCCGACAGCTTCAAAGATGCGCTCAGCGCTCAAGACGCCGCGGCCGCCATGGCGCGAGGCGTACAGCGCGCCATGCCTGAAGCGCATGTTCAGGTTTGCCCGTTGGCTGACGGCGGCGAAGGCAGCTTGGATGCGCTAATCGCCGCTACCGGCGCTGAGCGGCGCCAGCTCAACGTTCATGATGCCCTGGGGCGCCCTCGCCAAGCAGCCTGGGGCTGGCTGAGCGACCAGCGTACCGCGTTTATTGAGCTGGCAGAAGCCAGCGGTTTACAGCACCTTGAGGCCGAGGAGCGCAATGCGCTGCACACCTCCACCTTTGGCGTGGGTGAACTGCTGCTGGCGGCGCTGGATCAAGGTGCTGAAAAAGCACTTTTACTGCTCGGCGGCAGCGCTACCAATGACGCAGGAGCAGGCATGCTGCAGGCACTGGGCGCGCGCTTTTTGGATCAAAACGACCAACCGCTGGCGCCCGGCGGCGCCGCGCTTAGCCAGTTGGCGAGCTTGGAACTTGGCGGGCTAGACCCGCGGTTAGCCAAGCTCTCCCTGGAGGCCGCCGTTGATGTAGATAACCCTCTGCTGGGCGAACGCGGGGCCAGCGCGGTATTTGGCCCGCAAAAGGGCGCATCGCCTGAAGAGGTTGAGCAGTTGGATCGTGCGCTTGGCCACTTCGCCGATATAAGCGCGCATGCATTAGGCGATGATTTCCGAACGCTGCCGGGCGCAGGCGCCGCGGGCGGTATGGGGTTTGCAGCCAAGGCGTTTTTAAATGCCACGTTAAAGCCCGGTATTGAGATGATTATGCAGCAGGCAGATATGGCCACGCTTTTGGCCCGTGCCGACTTGATCATCACCGGTGAAGGGCGCCTGGATGGCCAAAGCTTGTCTGGCAAAACCCCGATTGGCGTCTCCCGCGCCGCCAAGCGCCTTCACAAACCGGTTATCGTGCTGGCAGGCAGCCTAGGCGACGGCTGGCAGGCCTGCTTTGACGAAGGCGTAACGGCAGCGTTTGCGCTGGCCGATGGCCCCATGACTTTATCTGATGCGCTACCGCGCACCGCTGAACTGCTGGAAGCGCGCTGCGAAAGCCTGCTGCGGCTGTGGGTGCACAGACCTTAAAACAGACCTTAAAAAAGACCTTAAAAAGACCTTAAAACAACATGTGCAGCCCTTGAAAAAAGCCCTTATCGCCAGCATCTAATGCAGTAACCAAAGGGTGTCGGCAACGACATAACGTCGAAGTGCTGATAATGTCAAAGTACAGATGTCGAAACACTGATGCCAAAGAGCTATATCAAAAAGCTATACCAAAGAGCTATGGCAGCGATGCAAAAAACTTGTTTCACACTGGCGCTAAGGCACCCTATTCTGGTTACACGCATTAACCGCCGCCCATTGCGACATCAATACTGTTGCATAAACACTGCGGCATAAAGAGGAAGCAGGATATGACGGATACTAATAGCATTGGCCTACACGAAGGTAGCGCTAGTCAACTCGCCGAAAAACTTAACCACCTGCTGGCTAATTACCAAATTTTCTATATGAACGTGCGCGGCTACCATTGGAATGTACGTGGTAACGATTTTTTTGAGCTGCACGCCAAGTTTGAAGAGTTCTACACCGACCTGCTGACCAAAGTGGACGAGGTTGCCGAACGTATCCTGACCCTAGGCCACAAACCGGTACACGCTTACAGCGACTACGTAACGCTATCACGTATTCAGGAAGACAAAGACGTTCACGACGGCAGCACCTGCGTTAAAGGCGTACTCAAAGGGTACCAAACGATTATTGAGCTGCAGCGTGAACTGCTGTCGCTCGCCTCTGATGCCGACGATGAAGGCACCGCGGCGCAAGCAGGTGACTACATCCGCGAGCAGGAAAAAACCATTTGGATGCTTAATGCCTACTTGAGTAAATAAGCGTTTAAAAGGTTTTTATTCATATTGACGTCAAACGGCACCCATTGTGGGTGCCGTTTTCGTTGCGCTTATCGATTGCAGACGCGGACTAACGTTGCTCAGCAAGATCCTCAATCAACGCCCGCAGCAGCGACCAGAACTCTTCCACCGAGGCTAACTCGACCCGCTCATCCGGTGAATGGGCGCCGCGAATCAGTGGTCCAAAGGAGATCATATCCAGCTGCGGATATTTGCTGCCAAGAATACCGCACTCAAGCCCCGCGTGGATGACCTTCACCTCCGGCTCGCGGCCCAGCAGCGCCGCATGGCGCGCGTTAAAGGTCGCCAACAGTGCGCCGTCAGGATTAGGCGCCCAGCCCGGGTAGCTGTTTTCCACTTTTACCCGTGCACCGATCAACCCAAACAACGCTTTAAAGCGATCCGCCATGGCGACCACCGCGCTGTCGTGCAGTGAGCGTACCAGGGCGCAGAGGTGCAGCCGCCCATTTTCCAGGCTTAGTACGCCCAGGTTATTGGAGGTTTCTACCACCCCCGGCACATCGGCGCTCATCCTCTCGACCCCACAGGGGGCGGCATGAAGTGCGGCCAGTAGCATTACGCTGGCATCCAGGGTTAACGGCTCCGCGGTGGGCGTCTCAGCCAAACGCTGGGCGTTGATACTAAGGCCACTATCACCACTGCCCAACTCGGTTAACAGAGTCTTTTCCAACCCGGCGATTAATACTATCGCGGCGTCTACTTCATCGGCAGGCAGCGCCACTTGAGCAAAAGCCTCCCGTGGAATCGCATTGCGTAAGGTGCCGCCGTGATAGCTAATCAAGCGCGCATCAAATGCCTCAAGGGAGCGCAGCACCCTGACCAACAACCGGTTGGCATTCCCCAGCGGTTTATGGATATCCGCGCCGGAGTGGCCACCCTTCAGGCCGGTCAAGGCGATCTCAATAGTCCGCTCGTGGTCACCAACAGCGGCACTAGGCAGTTGTGCATCCACTTCCACGTCAGCCCCGCCCGCACAGCCAATATAGACCTGCCCCCGATCCTCGCTATCCAGGTTGAGCAGTAGCGAACCTTCGAGCCAGTGCTCAGCCAGGTTAAGCGCGCCCCCCATGGAGGTCTCTTCCTCCAGGGTAAACAGTGCTTCCAGCGGGCCGTGGCGAAGGTCAGGATCTTCCAGTACGGCGAGAATCGCCGCCACGCCTAGCCCGTTATCAGCCCCCAGGGTGGTGCAATCGGCGTGCAGCCAGCCGTCGGCTACATAGGTGCTAATCGGATCGCGGGTAAAATCGTGAGCGTGGCCGCTATTGGCTTGGGCGACCATATCCAGGTGACCCTGAAGCACAACGCCGGGCGCCTGTTCGCAGCCTGGGGATGCCGGTTTACGTAGACGTAAATTACCGAAGCTATCGCGGTCGTGGGCGAGGCCTTGGGCATCGGCCCAGCTTTCGAGGGTAGCCACCAGTGCCGCCTCATGCCCAGAAGGCCGCGGCGTATTACACAGCGTTCGGAAGTGGCGCCAAACCAATGAGGGCTCAAGCGCGTCAAGATGTGCGTTCATAAAGACTCTTCATTATCGATAACCGGCCTACTTTACCTCAATGAGGCTATTCACAGCGAGGCGTAGGGCTTTGAGGCCGTCATTATGGGCATCCGCCTGGGCACTATTTTGAAACGCCCAGGCGGCTAGCTGTTGATGTGCCTGCTGCTGTGGCTCGCTTAAACTGCGGTGGCTGGCTTCCCGGGCCAAGGCTTGCAGCGCCGGGCGGGCAAGGGCGGGGTCGCGATGGGCGGTGGCCACATCCTCAACATCCTGCCACTCGCGGTCACTTAGCGAAACGCTGGGCATTTGAGCGAGTAGCAATACCAGCACCGCGGCCGGCAGCGTCTTTAGCTCAAATGCCAGCAGACCGGGTAAACCTGCCTGAAAGCGCTCAATGAGGTCAGCCAGCACCGCCTCGCCTTCCGCATTCAGCGCTTTCGCCACCATAACAGCGAACTCACCGGTGGAGGTCTCCCGGCTAATCCCTAAGCGTACCGGGGTAAACCCCTGCGCCAGCCAAAAGCGTAGCAGCGATGCCTCTGCCCCGAAGGTCGCACCATAAAGTGCAACCCCCTGCTGCCTGGCGGCGACCATATCCTCTTGCAGCAGCATTTGCCCCAAGCCTTGGCGACGCCGCTCGGGGTGCGTCGCAATACGCGCTACCCGCCGCCAGCGGGCCGTTAGCGCCGTGCGGCTACCAGCGTGAGTCGCCAGCGACTGCGCCAACAAATGCCCCTGGGGGCGACGCTGACCACGGGCAACCTGATCGGCAAGGGCTGCCTCAAAGCCCCCCTCCTCCCTAGTGACCAGTACCGCCTGAGGCTCGCCTGCCTGCTCTATCGTGCGTAGCTGGGTAGCTGGACCGTCAAGCAGTTGGCGCAGGTCGTTGGGAGAGGTGCGGTAGTGGGACTGCACCAGCAGGCCAAACAGTTTTTCCAGCGCGGCGTCTTGCTGGGCAAGCCAGCCACGCTCAACCACCTGCGTTACTACTGCGCTATCATCCGGCTGCGCAATGGGCAGTGGCGCTTTTAACAACAGCAGTTGATTGACCAGGGCTTCCAGCGGGTCGCCGCTATGCCAACGGATGGGGGCATCCAACGTCAGCGCTTTCCATTGGGGTGTCAGCCGCTCCAGGGTCGCGCGAAAGCGTAGCGCAAACCCCCTTCCGGAACCCTCATAACCATGCACCGTGGTGGCGAAAGCAATCCGAGGAAAGGCGCTGAGCCAGTGCCCCAACAGCGCTGCGGGGATTGCTGCCGCCTCATCGACCATTAAATAACTGCCATCACCGCCCTGCCGTTGGGCGTTGATCTGCTCGGTAAGCACATCCGGAGGTAAAAAAATCAGCTCGCTGCCCTGGGCAAGCACAAACTGGCCAGGGGTAACGCGACGACCGTCTGGGCAAAGTGCCGCCACCCGCTCAAACACGCTTTCCACTGCACTCAGCCGCGGCGCAGTAATCACGATTCGTTGGGCTTTGCCCATTAGCAGCCGCGCGCAGGCGATACCCAGCGCGGCGCTTTTGCCACGCCCACGGTCTGCAGTCATCACCAGTGGGCGGCGGCGTTTCAAACCAACCAGTTGTTTCACCGCGAAGGCCTGATCTGCGGTCGAGCAGTCGCTATCAGTTGTTCCCGTGTCGTCTACCTTGCACAAAGGCAGGTAAGGCAGCTGCAACGACTGATCAACGCGCCAGCGCACTACCTTAGGTGAAGCCTGCAACTGACGCGCCAAGCGCGAAAGGTAGTGGCAACTCAGCTCGGACCAATGCCAGGGGTGATCGGCAAAACGCGCGTAGTCCGGGTCAGGCGACTCCTCCCACGGCTGCGGTGTAAGCAATACCAGCAGACCGCCGGCGGTGATCGTTCCCGCCAGCGCCCCCAGCGCCTCGGGATCAAACCCGCTGCCGTGAGTGTCGAGCACTATCAACTGGTGTTCTGCCCCCAGGCGCATGCGCGCCTTGCGTGGCGAGAGGTGTTCGTCTCCCACCCACAGCGGCGCTTGCCAGGTGTGGGCTTGACATAGCGCCTGTGCCATTGAGCGGCACTGCGAAGCATCGCCGCTTAGCCACACTAGCTGACGCCATCGGCGGCGGGCTAAACGACGTGCGTGATGCACTAATGAGGCCACCACTCGCGCTTGCTGTGAGTTATCTAACACGTGATTATCGGGCAAATGATTTCCTACTTCAGCGCGGCCGTTTCCCATTACGTTAGCCTATCCCGTCTTTCAGCGTGCCGCATAGCGCTTTAAGGCAGGCTTTTTGCTTACAACTTTGGTTCAATAATTTAACTACTTTCAACGCTATGAAGCGATTCCCCCCCTCTCTTTTTTTCTCAAAACACTCTATAACCCGCTGTTTAGATTGAACATATGAAATTTTTTATAAGAATCGATAGATAACACTGCTTACATTACTGATATTGCACCGCAGCGGGGTTGTTGTGCTAATTTAGCTCTGCAGCGCTAACAACGCTTGTTTACGTAAACGTAACTCAACAGTGCTGCACTTTCCTGCATTCAGGTAACCAACACTAATAACGCCACACGCCAAACCAGGAAATACATCATGAAAAAAATGACCAAATTCGCCCTCACCGGCCTCGCTGCTGGTATTGCCTTCGCTACGTTAACGACCACCGCCCAAGCACAAGAAGAGTGGACAATGACCACCACCTGGCCGGAAAACCTTGATCTAATCAAGATTGACCAGCACTGGGTGGAACTAGTCAACAAACTGGCGGGTGAAGAGCTGCAGATCAATTTCCGCGCAGGCGGAACGCTAATGCCCGGCACCGAAGTATTTGACGCCACTGAAACGGGCAGCATTGAAGCCGCAGGCGACTGGCCAGGCTACTGGGCAGGCTTAAACCCCGCCTTCTCGCCACTGGCGACCACCACCAGCCTGTTTAATGGCGTTGACTACCTCAACTGGATTCAGCAGTGGGGCGGCCGCGAACTGTACGAAGAGATTTATGGCCAGTTCAACATGGTTTATCTCCCCTACGGCATTACCAACAATGAGTCGGGCTTTATGGGCCGCACTCCAATTGAGAGCATTGCCGATTTAGATGGCAAGCGTCTACGTCTGTCAGGCCGCGACCAGGGCCGCGTACTCGAAGAACTGGGCGGCTCACAAGTCACCCTGGCAGGTGGTGAAGTCTACCAAGCCATTGAGCGCGGCGTTATTGATGCCGGTGAGTTCTCCACCCCGGGGGTTGATTTTAATGCCGGCTTTGCCGAAGTGGCCGACTACTGGGCAACCCCCGGCTGGCACCAGTCGGCTAGCGTATTTGGCGTAATGATCAATAAAGACGCCTGGGATGCGCTCTCCGAAGAGACCCAAGAGACCCTGCGTATTGCGGCAGACGCCACCATGGCTTGGTCATTAGCCTGGTCAGAGCGCCAGTCTACCGAAGCCACCCAGAAATTTATTGACGCGGGGGTGACGATCAACCAGTTCTCTGAAGAGGATCTGGCACGCATCCAGGAGGTCACCAACGAGGTTATTCTGCGCGGCGCTTGCGAAGACCCTGACCATGCCAAAGTCTACCAATCGATGATTGCCTATCTTGAGCACTATGCGACTTGGCGCGATGTTTCCGCACCCTACAATATGAGCCGCGTGATGGACAATCTGCCCTCACTGGAAGAGATCGAAGCCTGCCTGTAAGGCGCTTCTGTGCCGCCTCGGCTTCCGGGGCGGTTTTTTGTGCTGACCGCGGAGATCTTCCATGAATGCGATTGCTAAGGCGATCGATGCCATCAATGAAGCCTTCGGGCGCATCATCGCTCCATTGATTGCCATCATTACCCTGATTGTTCTGTTCGACATTGCGTCACGGTTTCTATTTGGGCGCCCCAGCGATTGGGCCTTTGACGTCACCAAAATGCTGTTTGGCGCCCACTTTATGCTGATGGCGGCCTATGGGCTAAAACATCACACCCATGTGGAAGTCGACGTACTGAAGCGCTTGTTATCGCGTAGAAAGCAAGCCGTGCTCGACGTACTCGGCTATCTGATTTTCTTTGTCCCCTTTATCTGGATGCTGATCACCCTGGGCTGGAGCTTCTTTGAACGCGCCTGGAGCCGCGGTGAAACCACCTATGGCATGGTCTCGATCCCGGTCTACCCAATTAAAGGGGTGATTGTGGTCGCTGCTATTCTGATCTTGCTGCAGGCCATTGCCATTGTGCTGCGTGCCATCATGCAGCTTCGCGAGGAGACATCAGCATGAACCTGAGTCCTGAATTACTCACGCTGGTGATGTTTGGTGGCCTTATGATCGGGCTGTTTATGGGCCACCCGCTGGCGTTTGTGCTGGGCGGTGTAGCGGTTATCGGTGCCTTTCTTGGCCCCGGCGAGCGCATCCTCGGCACCCTGATCAACAATATTTTCGGTAACGCCATGGACAACTATGTGTTGGTGGCGATACCGCTGTTTATCCTAATGGCGCGATTCTTGAACGACTCCGGCGTAACCGAGAAGATGTTTGACGCCATGCGTTTACTACTGGCGAACCTGCGCGGCGGCCTGGCGCTTACCGTGGTAATCGTTTCGGTGCTGCTAGCGGCTACCACCGGCATTGTTGGCGCCTCGATTGCGGTGATGGGCATGATTGCCTTGGTACCCATGCTCAAGTATGGCTACAACAAAGAGCTTAGCGCAGGCGTGATCATGGCCAGCGGCTGTTTGGGCATCTTGATTCCGCCCAGCATTATGCTGATCCTTATGGCCAGCTACTCACCGGTTTCCGTAGGCGCACTGTTCGCAGGCGCGCTGATTCCCGGTTTGCTGCTCGGGGTCATGTATGCACTCTATGTGTTGATTATCTGCTATATCAAACCCAGCTACGGCCCCAAGGTACCGGCAGAAGAGCGCGCAGAAGTCAGCACTAAGCAGCTACTGATTATGCTGGCGAAGTACGTGCTTCCGCCCATGGCGTTGATTCTGGGCGTGCTGGGCGCGCTATTTACCGGCGTCGCTACGGCCACCGAGGCCTCGGCCATCGGCGTGTTTATCGCCTTTATTCTGTTTTTGATTTTCGGTGACCGTAAAGTCTCCACCTGTTTTTGGACGATGATCGAAGCGGGCAAAACCACCACGATGGTAATGCTCGTGCTAGTGGGCGCCACGGCCTTTACCGGCGTGTTCTCCCGCGGGGGCGGTATGACCGTGATCAGCGAGCTGGTACTGGCCATGCCCGGCGGCACCATTGGGGCACTGATCCTGATGCTGTTCCTGGTGTTTATCCTGGGGATGTTCCTGGATTGGACGGGCATTGTCTTGCTGAGCTTCCCAATCATGCTGCCCATCGTCGAAACCATGGGCGTGGATATGCTTTGGTTCGTGGTAATGGTGGCGGTAGTGCTGCAAACATCGTTCCTGACGCCGCCCTTTGGCTACGCACTGTTCTACTTAAAAGGTGTCGCACCGCCTGGGGTCGAAATCGTCCACCTCTACAAAGCGGTCGTGCCCTTCGTCGCGCTGATTCTACTGGCGTGTACGCTGATGGCCTTCTTCCCGTGGCTGATTACGGGCCTGCCTAGCATGCTGTTAGGAGGTTACTAGGTCGCCACACCTCACAGGCTTAACGACCAACCATTATGGCCCGCCTTGGCGGGCTTTTTTTGTAATGTTGTCGGGCCTGCAAAGCTGCAGCAGAGCAGCGCCAATGCTACTATTCACGCCCGTCACTATTTCGCATTCAGTGTGCTGCGCTACTTTCCGGCTTTCCACGACTGCTTTCCGTCAATGCAAGGAGTGTTCGCTTGTTCAGATCCGGCTATCGCGGGCTATTCGCCTTCTCTTCTTCGCTTAGCCGTCGCGCTAACCCCTGGTCAATTGCCCTGATTGCGGTAGCGTTCGTGGTTGCGCTGCCCGTACTGGTGGTTTTTGCCCATATCGCGATGCCCACCGATGGCGTTTGGCAACACCTGGCCAGCACCGTACTGGGCCGCTATTTAAACAATACCTTCTGGCTGGTCGTGAGCGTAGGACTTGGCACGCTGATCATCGGTACCGGGGCGGCTTGGCTAGTGGTGATGTGCCGCTTTCCCGGCAAACGGCTCTTCGAGTGGGCGCTACTGCTGCCATTGGCGGTGCCCACTTACGTGATCGCCTACGCCTACACTGACTTTTTGCAGTTTGCCGGGCCATTCCAGACCCTGCTGCGCGAGACATTTGGCTGGGGCTATGGCGACTACTACTTTCCCAATATTCGCTCCCTCGGCGGCGCCGCAACGGTGATTACCCTGGTGCTCTACCCCTACGTTTACCTGCTGGCTCGCGCCTCGTTTCTTGAGCAATCTGTATGCGTACTGGATGTAGGCCGTACGCTAGGGCGCGGCCCCTGGAAACTGTTTGCCAGCGTCGCCGTGCCGCTGGCGCGCCCGGCGCTAGTAGGTGGTGTATCGCTGGTATTAATGGAGACACTCAACGAGTTCGGCGCCGTGCAGTTCTTTGGCGTGGATACCTTTACCACCGGTATCTACCGCACCTGGTTTGGCATGGGCGAACAGGTAGCGGCGGCGCAGTTGGCGGCGTGCCTGCTCACCTTCGTGATTGTATTAGTGCTACTGGAGCGCTGGTCGCGGGGCAAGCGCCGCTATTTCCATACCACCAATCGCTATCAGCAGTTACCCGAATACGCGCTGCACGGCTGGCGCGCTGTGGCGGCAACGCTGGCCTGTCTGGTGCCGGTGTTGGTGGGCTTTTTACTGCCCAGCGGCATTCTGCTCAATTTAGCGCTGCAGGGGGGCGATGCGCTGTGGGGCACGCGCTTTATCGGCTACGCCTGGAACAGCCTGGGGCTGGCAACCGTGGCCGCGCTAATCGCCGTGGGCTTAGCCGTTGTGCTGAGCTACGGCGTACGCATGCACGATACGACCTTTGCGCGGGTGGCTTCCCGGGTAGCCTCCATGGGCTACGCGATTCCGGGCTCGGTGGTTGCGGTGGGTATTCTGATTCCGTTTGCCTGGTTGGATAACGCCCTCAACACTTGGCTGAATAACCACTATGGCTACATTATCGGTCTGATCTTCAGTGGGTCAGCGTTTATCTTGCTATACGCCTACGTGGTGCGCTTTTTAGCCGTTTCGTTCAATGCCGTTGAGGCCAGTCTGGGCAAAGTCACCCCCAGCATGGATGCCGCATCGCGCACCCTGGGGCAAACCGCGGGGGGCACGCTGCGCCATATTCATACACCGATGATGCGCAGCAGCCTGCTGGCGGCAGGGATTTTAGTCTTCGTCGACGTCATGAAGGAGCTGCCCGCGACGATTATTCTACGCCCCTTCAACTTCGACACCCTGGCCGTGAGAGCGCATAACCTCGCCTCTGACGAGCGTCTGGCCGAAGCCTCCACCTCGTCGCTGGCCATTGTGGTGGTGGGTATCCTGCCGGTGATTCTGCTTAGCATGGCCATGCGCCGTTCACGCCCCGGCGCTCAGTCCTGATGAAGCATTACGCCGTGAGCGGGAAAACAAATACTTGGGAAAGGTCGAGGTGAATATCCACCGGCTGGCCTTCTGCGGGTAGAAACACCCCGGGTACGCGAGCGTGCAGGTGGGCCTCAAGGCCGTTTTCGCCATGGGCACACAGGTGCAGCAGGCTGGTGCGCCCAAGAAGTTTCGCCATTACCACATGGCTATGGCGATGGGCATCAGCAGGCAAGTCGCGCTCAACAATGCGCAGCGCCTCGGGGCGGATCATGATTTGCGCGTCGCTGCCCTCGGCTAACCAGGGGGCAGGCACCCGCCCCACTGGCGTATTCACAGCGCCATTCTGTACCTTGCCCTGTAGCTCATTGACGTCGCCAAAAAAGGTTACTACAAAAGGATCTTGAGGCGCGCAGTAAAGCTCGCGGGGCGTTCCGGTCTGCACGATTCGTCCATCCCGCATCAACGCGATGCGATCGGCCATAAACATGGCTTCTTCAGGGTCGTGGGTCACCAGCAGCGTCGCCGCGCCGACCTTTTTCAGCACGTGGAGGGTATCGTCGCGAATGCGGTCGCGTAGACGCGCATCCAGGCTTGAGAACGGCTCATCCAACAGCATTAAACGCGGCGATGGCGCCAGCGCCCGCGCCAGCGCCACCCGCTGCTGCTGCCCACCAGAAAGCATATGCGGGTAAACATCGGCATAGGCGGCCATACCCAACTGATCAAGCAGCTGTGACGCCCGCTCGCGACGCTCGCGAGAGGCTAAATGTTTAAGCCCAAAGGTGACATTTTCCAATACGGTTAGGTGGGGGAAAAGTGCCGAGTCCTGGAACGCCAGTCCAACATTGCGCTTCTCCGGTGGCACATGACGCTGGCCTGGGCCGGCAATATAAATATCTTCCAAGGAAACGCTGCCCTCTTGCAGCACTTCAAGACCCGCCGCGATTCGCAGCAGCGTTGTCTTCCCACATCCCGAGGGGCCCAGCAGGCAAACTACTTCCCCAGGGGCAACGCTTAAGTCCACGCCTTTCACTACCGTATCGCCATCATAGGCATGACGTACATTATGCAGGGTTAACGCCGATGAACTAGGCACCGCCGCGGCGACCTTCAGGGTTGCTGTCATAAATCCCCACTTTGCAGCTGGGCAAACCGCCCGACAAACGACTAAACGCGGATTGTGTACATTTGAAAGTTATTTGCATTGTATTTTTTATTGCAATGAGATGCACGTCTAGTGCCTTTCGTTGAATGCGGTTGGTTAGCATTCACCTTGACCTCAACGGGGATTAAAGCTTGAATACTCACCGCTGATAATGCAACTTATTATCAAAACTGAAGGGAGATATTCATGATGACAAAAGCACGCCTGACGCTATCAGTCGCCGCCATTTTGGCGGGTTCCGCCGTTGCTAGCAGCGCTCTAGCAAACGAGCTTAACCTTTATTCTGCTCGCCATTACGACTCTGACGAGCCCCTCTACAACGCGTTCACTGAAGAGACCGGTATCAAAGTCAACCTGCTTGAAGGCGACTCCGACCAACTGATTGAGCGTATTCAGCGCGAAGGCGTGGCGAGCCCGGCTGATGTCATGATGACCGTCGACGCAGGCCGTCTCTGGCGCGCGGAAGATGAAGGTATCTTCCAAAGCATCGAGTCAGACGTTCTCAATGAACGCTTGCCCGAAGCCATGCGCCACCCTGACGGCCTGTGGTTTGGCTTTAGTCAGCGCGCCCGGGCGATTTACTACAACCGCGAAAACTTCGACCCAAGCCAGATCGAAAGCTACGAAGGCCTGGCCGACCCGCAGTTTGAAGGCAAAGTGTGCATTCGCTCTTCCAACAACATTTACAACCAGTCACTGCTGGCCTCAATGATTGAGCATCACGGCGAAGAGGGTGCCGAAGAGTGGGCCCAGGGCGTGGTTAACAACATGGCGCGGGATCCGGAAGGTGGCGATACCGACCAGATTCTCGGCGTTGCCAGCGGCGAGTGCGAAATCGGCGTAGCCAACCATTACTACTATGTGCGCCTGCTGAAATCTGACGACGACGCCGAACGTGAAGCGGCGCGTAAAGTGGGTATTATTTTCCCCAACCAGAATGACCGCGGCACCCACGTCAACGTTGGCGGCGCCGGTGTGGTAGAAGGTGCGCCCAACCGCGACAACGCCATCCGCTTCCTAGAGTACTTGGCCTCAGACACCGCCCAGGAAATCTTTGCCTCCGGCAACAACGAGTTCCCGGTAGTCGAAGGCATCAAGAAAGATCCAGTGCTGGAATCCTGGGGCAATTTCAAAACGGATGACGTGAATATCAGCGTACTGGGTGAGAACAACCCTGAAGCGATCCGCATTTTTGATCGCGTCGGCTGGCGTTAAGCCTCAGTCCAAATCATCGCAACGAAGCATCTCGACTAACCATCGCGGTTAGCCCACCCCCGCAGCCAATGGCTGCGGGGGTTTCGTTTATAACAATTTTTCGTTTATAACAATGATTAGACTAGGGAGTTAGTGCGCTTCATCCCAATTGGCACCACTCTCCGCCTCGACGATTAGCGGCACTTTTAGCTTTGCCGCGCCCTGCATGCGTTTTTGCACCTGCTCGATAAACGCCTCGACCTGTTTCTCGGCGACTTCAAACACCAGCTCATCATGCACCTGCATGACCATTAGCGCATCGAACTCGCCTTCCGCCAGCCACGCATCCACGTCGATCATCGCCTGCTTGATGATATCCGCCGCGGTGCCCTGCATCGGCGCATTGATTGCAGTGCGCTCGGCGCCTTGGCGGCGGTTGCGGTTTTGCGACTGGATTTCCGGCAGGTAGAGGCGCCGACCTAATACAGTTTCGACGAAGCCATCTTCCGCCGCCTGGGAGCGAATGCGCTCCATGTAGCGGGCCACGCCAGGGTAGCGGTCGAAGTAGCGGTCAATATAAGTCTGCGCCTGGTTACGTTCGATATGCAGTTGGCGCGACAGCCCCCAGGCGCTCATACCGTAAATCAAGCCGAAGTTAATCGCTTTGGCGCTGCGCCGCTGGTCGCCAGAGACCTTCTCAAGGGAGGTGCCAAAGACTTCCGCTGCGGTGGCAGTGTGGATATCCCGCCCTTCGGCAAAGGCTTCCAGCAGGCCTTTATCTTCGGAAAGGTGCGCCATAATGCGCAGTTCGATCTGCGAGTAGTCGGCGGCGACAATGCGATAGCCAGGGCGGGCAATAAACGCCTGGCGAATTTTGCGCCCCTCTTCGGTGCGAATGGGGATGTTTTGCAAGTTGGGGTCTGATGACGACAGCCGCCCGGTGGCGGTGACCGCCTGGTGGTAGCTGGTATGCACTCGGCCGGTAGCTTTATTGAGCAGCCGCGGCAACTTGTCGGTGTAGGTGGACTTCAGCTTGGCCAACCCCCGGTGCTGCATAATCACTTTCGGCAGCGGGTAGTCCAGTGCCAGCTCTTCCAGCACGCCTTCCGCGGTAGAGGGCGCACCTTTAGGGGTTTTCTTGAGCACTGGGATTTTCTGCTCTTCAAACAGAATCTGCCCCAACTGCTTGGGCGAGCCCAGGTTAAACTCCCGCCCGGCGAGTTCAAACGCCTCGCGCTCTAACTCACCAATGCGCTTTTCTAACTGCTGGCTCTGTTTGTACAGTAGGTCAGCATCTACCGCCACTCCGTTGCGCTCAATGCGCGAGAGCACTTTGATTAGCGGCAGCTCGATATGATCGAGCACTTCCGCCAGACGCCCTTCGTTCTCAACCTGGGGGCGCAGCGTTTCTTGCAGCCTTAACGTGATATCAACATCTTCGCAGGCGTAAGGCGCCGCTTGCTCCAAGGCAATTTGGTTAAAGGTCAGCTGCTTGGCGCCTTTACCGGCGATCTCTTCAAAGGAGATGGTCTTTTCGCCCAGATACTTCAGCGCCAGCGAATCCATATCATGGCGCGTAGCGGTGGAGTTGAGCACGTACGACGCCAGCATAGTGTCTGCAAAAGGCCCGGCAACGGAGATTGCATAGTTGGCCAGCACCGAAATATCGTACTTAAGGTTCTGGCCAATCTTGGTTTTTTTAGGATCTTCCAACAGCGGCTTTAGCGCGGCGAGGACTGTTTTACGGTCAAGCTGCTGGGGGGCATCCAAATAGTCGTGGGCCAGCGGAATATAGGCCGCCTCCCCCGCTTCTAGCGACAAGCCGACGCCGACGATTTCTGCATCCATATAGTTGAGGCTGGTGGTTTCCAGATCAAAACAGAAGCGCTCGGCGTTTTGTAGCCGCGCAAGCCAAGCCTCAAAGTCTGCCTGTTCGAGAATAACGTGGTCTTCACGCACAGACGTTTTTTCAGCAGCGCTCGACGCTTCGGACTTGGTCTCTGCCTCATCAGCGCTCACGGGCGCAGGCTCGCCGCCTTTCACATCATCCACACCTTCGTCTTTGCCTTCCAGCAACTCACCCAGCCACTGGCGGAACTCCATCTCTTTATACAGGGTGACCAGCGCTTCACGATCCGGGTGGGCGATATCCAAGTCATCCAAGCCCACTGGCAGTTCGCAGTCGACCTTGATGGTCGCCAACTGATAGGAGAGAAACGCCTGTTCGCGATGTTCCTCAAGCTTCTTGGGCAGCGTTTTCGCGCCCCGGAAAGTGAGCATTTTGACTCGCTCTAAATCGCCGTAGATGGTCTCCAGCCCGCCGCCCATGCCTTGCAGCAGACCAATCGCAGTCTTTTCACCCACGCCGGGCACGCCGGGAATGTTATCGACCTTGTCACCCATTAGGGCGAGAAAGTCGATAATCAGCGCTGGAGAAAGACCAAATTTCTCTTCCACGCCCGCCTCATCCAAGGTTTCATCCTTCATGGTGTTAACCAGGGTGATATGGGCATTGACCAACTGCGCCATATCCTTATCGCCGGTGGAGATCACCGCGTCGCGCCCCGCCTGGGTAGCGTGATGGGCCAGAGTACCAATCACATCGTCCGCTTCGACACCTTCAATACACAGTAATGGCAGGCCCAGCGCTTTCACGCAGGCGTGCAGCGGCGCAATCTGACTGCGCAGATCATCGGGCATGGGCGGGCGATGCGCTTTATAGTCGCTGTACATATCATCACGGAAGGTTTTACCCGGCGCGTCGAATACCACCGCCATGGGGCTTTCGGGGTAATCCTTGATCAGCCGTTTGAGCATATTCAACACGCCTTTCACCGCGCCCGTCGGCTGACCATTGGAGGTCGTGAGCGGCGGTAGCGCATGAAAGGCACGGTAAAGATAAGAAGAGCCATCGACGAGAACGATTGGAGCGCGAGCCATAACCAAGTTCCATTGTTAAATAGGATTGTTTAAAAAGAGTTGCTCACATGATACCCGCTGCGCTGGCCGCCTGCAGAGTCAAACTCCTCTCTGTTAACACAACAACGCTGCCAACTAAGCGGCCAAGCCGCTACAATAACGGGCTTAGCAACCTGGGCGAGACTCTCATGGCTGTATTTACCCCGCTTAGCGACGCACAGGTCGCTGCGTTTTTAGAAAAATTTGATGTTGGCAGTTTCGTTTCCCTACAGGGCGTCGCAAACGGCACCGAGAATTCGACATTTTTTGTGACCACCGACCGCCGTGAACTTGTACTGACCCTTTTTGAGCAAGGCGAACACGAGGAGCTGCCGTTCTTTGTTGAACTGCTCGACTATTTGGACGAGCACCGCTTACCGGTGCCGGGTACGGTGCACGACCGTGAAGGTATCGCGCTGCATAGCCTGGAGGGCAAGCCAGCGCTGCTATTCCCGCGCCTGCCTGGCCGTCATCCGGAAGCGCCCAATTTAGCCCAATGCCAAGCCTTAGGTGACACTTTGGGTCGTATGCACGTGGTATCGAAGCGCTTCCCCGGCCACCGCCCGAATCCGCGGGATCTCAACTGGCTGCACGTGATGCACCACAAGGTATTGAGCTACATAAGTCCCGCTGATCAAACGCTGATGAAGGACGAAGTCGACGATTTCGAAAGCGCCTTCAGCCAACACGGTGAGCTGCCCCAGGGTGCTCTGCATGGTGACCTGTTCCGCGACAATACTCTGTTCGAGGGGGATCAGCTCGGCGGTATTATCGACTTTTATAATGGCTGCACCGGCGATCTGCTGTTTGATTTGGCGATTGTGATCAACGACTGGGCCTCTAACGAGGATGGCACGCTTAATTTAGAGCGCCACGATACGTTATTAAGCGCTTATCAAGCGCGCCGCCCATTAACCGCGGCTGAACGGGAGCTGTGGCCGACCATGCTGCGCATGACAGCGCTGCGCTACTGGCTGTCGCGCTTACTGGTGGTCTATGTTGACCCGCCAGCTCACGACTTGACGCCCCACGATCCGGAGCGTTTCCGTACTATTTTAAATGCGCGCATTGCCCACGGTGCACTGCCGCTGCCTGAGGTGTCTGCATGAGTGTGATGGCAACGACTAGCCCTGCCCTGCGCGCACGGCGCACCTGGAATATCGACCAATGGGGTAGCGGCTACTTCGACGTGGATGACCACGGTCAGGCCCTGGTACGCCCGCTGGGTAGCGATGCGGAAGGCCCGGCGCTGCCGCTTAGCGGCCTGGTTCGCCAACTGCAAGCAGCCGGGCTGCGCCTACCGGTGCTGGTGCGCTTTAGCGATATTCTTCATGACCGGGTAGAGCAGCTGTGCGGTGCTTTTGATGCTGCCATGAGCGACTGCGACTATCAGGGCGGCTACACTGCGGTTTACCCGATTAAAGTCAACCAGCAGCGTCGGGTGGTCGAAGAAATTCTGGCGACCGCTGAGCGCGGCAATGGCCGGGTGGGGCTCGAAGCGGGCAGCAAGCCAGAACTACTGGCTGTGCTGGCGCTTTCCGACAGCGGCTCCTCGCTCATTGTGTGTAACGGCTATAAAGACCGCGAATACGTGCGTCTGGCGTTGCTAGGGGAGAAGCTGGGCCACAAGGTCTACTTGGTGGTCGAAAAGCTCTCCGAACTGCAGTTGATCCTAGAAGAAGCCCGAGAGCTGGAGGTCACGCCCCGCATAGGCCTACGTGCCCGCCTAGCCTCGGTGGGTAAAGGCAAGTGGCAGAATACCGGCGGTGAAAAATCCAAGTTTGGTCTCACCGCCAGCCAGATTCTAAAGGTCGTAGACACCCTACGTCGCGAGGATGCGCTGGAAAGCCTGCAGCTGGTGCACTTCCACTTAGGCTCCCAGATCGCCAATATCCGCGATATTCAGCGCGGCCTACGCGAATGCGCACGCTTTTATCAAAATCTGATGGAACTGGGTGCACCGATTGACACTGTAGACGTCGGCGGCGGTTTGGGAATCGACTACGAAGGCACTCGTTCGCGTAGCTTCTGCTCGGCCAACTACTCGATGCGTGAATACGCCCGTAACGTAGTGAGCGCCTTTGCCCAGCTGTGCCAAGAAGCGAACCTGCCACAGCCCCATCTGATCAGCGAATCGGGCCGTGCGCTGACCGCCCACCACGCGGTATTGATCACCAACGTGATTGGCGAAGAGCGTATCGACGACACCCCACCTGAGCAGCACTCTCAAGAAGATACCCAAGTGGAGCTTCTGTGGCGGGTGTTCGAGCAACTCGCTACCGCTCAAGAACCACGCATGCTGGTAGAAGCCTGGCACGACCTGCTTCAGGCGGTAAGTGAGTTGCAGGAACGATTTGTAATGGGCTTGAGTAATATTACCGCCCGCGCCGAAGGCGAGCGGGTGTACATGGCTGCCTGCGCACGACTGCGTACCCAGCTTGATACCCGCAACCGGGCCCATCGTGAAATCATGGACGAGCTGGCGGAGAAGCTAGCCGACAAGCTGTTCGTTAACTTCTCATTGTTCCAGTCTGTCCCTGACGTTTGGGGGATCGAGCAGATATTCCCGGTGCTGCCGTTGAGCGGGCTTGATCAGGCCCCCACCCGACGGGCGGTGATTCAGGATATCACCTGCGATTCCGACGGCCGCATCGACAGCTACGTCGACGGCCAGGGGGTCGAGAGCACCCTGCCGCTGCCTGAATGGCCATCAGACGACGAGCGCTGGTTAGGCTTCTTCCTGGTGGGCGCCTATCAGGAGATCCTTGGCGATTTGCATAACCTGTTCGGCGACACCGACTCCGTTGACGCTGCGCTCAATGCAGACGGCGAGTGGACGCTCTCCAATCCCCTGGCCGGGGACTCGGTGGCCCAGGTGCTGGCCTACGTCAACTTCAATGCCAACGTGCTCAAGCAGAAACTCACCGACCAGCTAGCCGCAAGCGGCTTCTCTGCCGACGAGCAGGCCCGCTTTGCGGCCAGCTTAAGCGAAGGGCTGGAAGGCTATACCTATCTTGAATAAGCCATCTTGAATAAGCGATCTTGAACAGCTTGGCTTAAACAGCCCAAAAAGAAACGCCACCTGTGGTTAACGGGTGGCGTTTCTATTAATAACGATAGCGAATGCTTGTGGCGGGCTATCTGCTTCACTGTTTGTGGGTCAACTATTTAGTTACTCGACGACGCTGGTTTCAACTTCCAAACCACCGGTCAAGGTTAGGCGCAACGATGAACCGCGAACCAGTTCCCCAACGCCAGAAGGCGTGCCGGTTAAGATTACATCGCCCGGCTCCAGGGTGAAGTGGCGGCTCATTTCAGCCACCAGCGTGGGGACAGCAAAGATCATATCGGAACCTTCGCCGTGCTGACGCTCTTCCCCATCAATCTCAAGGGTAAAAGCCAGCGCGTTCCAGTTGGGCACTCGGCTTAAGGGCAGAAACGACGAAAGCGGGCAAGCGCCATCAAAGGCTTTGGCGATTTCCCAAGGGTGCCCCTTCTCTTTTAGCTTCGTCTGTACATCACGCAGGGTTAAATCCATCGCCAACCCGATACCGACAATCGCGCGCTCGGCTTCATCCAGGGTGGCATGGGTTAAGGTTTCACCCACTAACAGCGCAAGCTCAACTTCATAATGTACGTCGCCGCGTGAAAACGGCGGATCCAACGGTTTGGTTAGATCCACAACGCTGGTCGACGGCTTAATGAACAGCAGCGGCTCAGTGGGAACCGGATTATCCAGCTCTTTCGCATGGTCGGCATAGTTACGGCCGATGCAGACAACCTTGCCCAACGGGTGGGGAAACTCCTGGCCATCGGTAAACTGTGGAACAAAACGCATGGCGGGTATTCTCCTTCTCATTATGCGTGCCGCATTCGCAACGACAGGCGCAACAGTTTACCCCACCTAGACGAAGGTTCCACACCCTTCGGCCATGAATTTGTTTCCCCACTGCGGGTTAGCGATATTGTTGCACCGCTTGATCAGGGCTATGAGCCAAGAAGTCTGGGCGTTGTTGAGCCGCCGCATAAGGCGCTTGGCAACGATTATCCTGACGGTTAAATACAAAGAACACGTTGCTTCGTGGGTCGGGTGAAAGGTTAGCGTTCGAAGCATGCAGGGTATTGCAATCGAACAGTAACAAGCCGCCTGCCTTACCTTTGGGTGCTTCAATACCGTGTTCGGCCACTAGCTCGGCCAGCGCCTCTGGGCTGGGCACGCCCACTTCCTGCTCTTTCAACGAGCTTTTATGGTTATCCTCCGGCGTTTCACCTAGGCATGGCACGAATTTTTTGTGCGAGCCAGGAATCAACATCAACGGGCCGTTGAACTCGTGGTTGTCGGTTAAGATCAGCGATGCGCTGACGGCATGCATCGCAGGCATGCCGTCCTCTGCGTGCCAGGTTTCAAAATCGGAGTGCCAGTTAAAGCCCTTACCGGCAAACCCAGGCTTGTAGTTTATCCGCGATTGATGCACATAAGAATCGCCGCCAATGATTTGACGAGCAGCGCCCGCGACACGCTCATCGCTGGCCAGTTTTCCCAGCCGCTCAGAGAGGAAGTGCACTGCAAATAGCGAACGAATTTCCTGACTCTTTGGTTCAGTCACACTGAAGTCTTTATTGAGATACTCATCGTTGCTCATCAGCGCCTTCATTTCCTGACGCAACTCATCAAGCTCTGCGCCTTCAATGAGATTGGGAATAAACAAAAACCCTTTACGCTCAAACTCATCAAGCTGCGCCTGACTTAACGGGCCAGAAAGCTGGCGCCCCTTGATGACCGCATCTTGGCGCGACAACCAAGTGTTTACCGGGGTAGTGGCCAAGCGCGACGGGTAGGCATCCTGTACCTGTGTACGCTGAGCCGGAGTAACGTGAGCGTTAGGCGTATCGGCCATTTCGCTATATTGCTTATGGGCAGTTACCGCATTTAGCGGTGTGCTTTTGACTGTCATCTAATCCACTCCTTGTATGATTAGGTTTCAGATCGAACATATTGTACGTACAAATAATCACGTACGTATAAAAAGTAGGGCACGGTTAAAACAACGTGCAGGGAGTATCCTAGACCACTAAAATTTCCCCGCAAGGCGTGATTAGCCATTTGATAACGTAGGTTACGTGAAAAAAATTGAACGGTAACTTACATAACTTTAATTGACCCATGATCTAACCAACGTATTAGTTGTTCAATTTACCAGCTAAAAATCAGTTTTCTTAAAAAATAGCTCATACCTGTTTTAAATGACCATAGATTGAATCTTCGTCAAAGTCGGCATATTCAGCCAACAGATCAGGTTGTAACAAACTAATTGAGCCTCTAGTTTTTCGAATCATTTTCTTTTGCTCTAACGCAGTCATACAACGGCTGACATGCACGCTAGTAATACCCAACAACTCACCCACCACCTCTTGTTTGATTGGCAGAGAGATTGCATTTGAATCCATTATTTCTTTAAAATTATGCCTTGCATATACCTCAAGAAGAAAATGCGCCACCCGTTTTTCAGCTTTATGATGGGTACAACTTCTCAATCTTTCGATGGCAATATTATCATTAACCATTATATAAGAAATTACCGCTCTTTTTACATCCACATAACTTTCAAATAATTCATGCAACCTATCAGTTGACACCCTATCTAACTGACAATTCTGCAATGCCAATACTGTCATATTATGATTGTCGAAAAAACTCTCTCGGATACCTACAATATCACCAGGCATATATACATTACATATATCTTCACTTCGGTCTTTAACGGAACGACTTGAGCTTACCCATCCCTTCTTCACTACAAAAACGTCCGCCCTTTCTTGATACAAAGAGTGTATTTTTTGATTTTTCTTTAAATCTACGTTATCGAACCTAATACTCGACAAACGATCCAAAGCTTCAGCTTCAATTTTACAATAACGATTCAAAACATCACCCAAACTTGTAAGCTGAGACAAATTGACTATCACTTCAGACACTTGAGCACAGTGATCTTTTATATTCGAAGTTTCGTTTTGAATATCAATTATATAATCTGTCATTTCTACATTCCTTGTAGTTAGACAAAAGGCATACACTCAATCACATAATGTATAATGGGAAACATTATCCATTCGATTGATGACTAAATAATATAGACAACAATTAGAAATACTACAAGGTCAATTTATTCATGCATTAAAAAATGGGCTGCGAATTCACTTAACACTAAATATATAGATTATCGAAATCCGCCACTTCCCACTCAGCCAAAAAGCGACAACATAATTAATTAATAAAGGAATAAAGGAATAAAGGAATAAAGGAATAAAGGAATAAAAGAATAAAAACTGCGACAAAAAAGCCCGGGCAACAAGCCAAGGCTAAACATTCACTATGTGAGACAGTTTAAAATATTAAAATTAAAACCATCAGGTCAATCTAGCACGTTTTCTCTTTTGAAAAACGTTATAACGTTTACGAGACAGCCAGTTATTTCATAACCGATTCAACCTTAATAATCATCTACATCTGCTCGTTCTGAGCGCCAGAGTTTGGCGGAGCTTTACCCAACGTCGCTTCCTGGCCTTCAGGTGCAGGCTGATCCATTACTGAATAATTGCTCTTTCCGTCAAGAGAAGGGCCTTCTGCCCAGCGGCCTTTCGGCGCTTCTTTATCAAGTAGGGTATTCAAGTAATAGTAAGAGTGCTGCATCGCCTCATGGTCTTCTGGGGTCGAGTTCGGAATGGGAAGCTGCGCTTGCATGCCACCCAACTCTTCTATGACGGCCAGCCATTGCTGTTGATGGTAGGTATCTCGTGCGATCAGGAACGATAAGAAATCCTTCATGCCATTATCATCAGTCCAGTTATATAGGCGTGATGCAAGCACCCTGCCCCCAGCTTCCGCAGCCACGTTTGCTAGCATATCGGCACCAATATTACCGGTGGCATAGACATGGCTCATATCAAATGGAACACCATTCGCATTTACCGGCATCGCCGAAAGACCTGAGGATAATAGGTGCCGTGGGTTGGCACCGCCGAGAATGGCATTCATAACCGGATCTTTGGCGGTCTCTTCTTGGTAAGAGAGGGGCGCTCCTTCAAGGTTAAGCGCGACGGCATGACCAAGCATCTCAATATGCGATAGCTCTTCCGTTGCCGTCGACATCAGCATATCGCGGATACGGTCATCGCCTCGGGCGCCCATCGCTTGGAAGAAATACTGCATCGCAACGCGAATTTCACCTTCTATACCACCAATTGCCTGCTGTAGCAGCATGGCGAACTGGGGATTAGGCTTATCGACTTTTACCGGGTACTGAAGTTTTGCGGAATGATGAAACATTTTAAATTCTCCTTAATGAGCTACCAGAGAATCCTTCCACTGGCAGTAATGTCATAGGTGATCTTTAGGTTTATTAGTAATTTAAAACCACAAACCTCATCCCTCTTAGATAATTCACCATATAGATCGAACACTAATGAGCATAGCTGACATGCCTTGCCTATCAAGCCGCAAGCAGCACAAAACAAAAGATTTAACTTACATTAAAATAAATCATGCCAGCTTAATTTTAAATCACCAAGATAACTTACCGTAAAAACTACAACAACATCACCATACTCATTAAATCCTCAGAAAAACTAAAATTTCAGGCTTAAAAATATCATCATTTTTTTGATTTTAATATTCATATTATTTAATGCTATTATCATTCTTTAACCTCATAAGGAATTGCAATTTGAAGCGACTGCTAGCGATATGTGGATTTATCGGCACTCTATTAATATTCGTCGGCTGCACCGTGGACGCGACAAAAGCCCAAAGCGCTTCCGCGACCCTAGATGAACCGTTGGTCAATACCTATTGGAAGCTGACGAGACTGAATGGTGCGCCGGTCGTCACTCATGAGAATGTTCGTGAAGCTCACCTGGTTCTTCATCAAGATGCTTCACGCTTAGCCGGCGCTACGGGCTGTAATACCCTGATGGGCAGCTACCTGTTGGAAAACGAGCACATTGAGTTTAGTCAAATCGCCAGCACTAAAATGGCCTGCCCAACGACCCAAATGAAAACCGAGAGCGATTTTCTTGCCTCACTCAAGCAGGTAACAGCATGGCACGTGGATGGCGCGATGCTTGTGCTGTCAGATGCCAATAGCAAACCACTGGCGACCTTCGAGGCGGTGTATCTTTATTAGTAATCGGCTCACGCAACGAGCCACTAATATTTAAATTATCAAAGCAAGTATTCAGGGGATCATAAGTCCATCGACTGATCCTACGCACTGCTCGTGAAATGTTTGGCCAGTGTTAAGAGTGTCAGCTTGCGAGTAGGCCGCTGAAGTAGCCGCGTACCAAGCTGATTTTCAAGCTTTTGAAGTCGATGGCTTAACGTATTGGAAGGTGTGCCTAACCGGCGTGCGGTCTCGGTGAAGCTACCGTTACGTACTACTGGCACAAACAGAGCAATCTCATTGAGATCAAGCATATCGATGCAATTACCTCTTCCCATCGACATAGGAAAATTAAGCAATATCGGACTTTAGAAACGGCTGCGCCACAATGGGCGTAGCTAGCATGAATGTATAAAAACAAACACATAGAGTTGGAGACCGCCGAGGATATAAATTTCCTATCTAGCTTAGCCAGCGAGCAGTGTTTATACTTTCAAATCCAAACTTAAATGAATATATCTCATGAAAAAAATAGTCGTACTACTGCTCTTACTGGCATTGCCTTATCTTTCTTCAGCCAATGAGGATGTCGAGGGATCGGGAGATCACCCTTTGATCGAGCGCGTGGCTGGGTCTTATATTGGCTGGTTTTCACGAAGTGACTTTGAGCAAGTAACGGTGCCCACCGGCCCTTTTGTGTATCGCCAAGGTTATGACAGTACTGAAACACTCGAAGGCGAACATCTGCGTATTGTCTACTTCTTCGATGAGTCAACAACCTCTACTCTCAGAATCATGCGCAGCTATCAGCAGTCGTTGGAGCGCGCAGGTTTCGAGGTACTGTTCAGTGGGCGCAGTGCGGATAATGCGCTGGATAACCGCCGTGGCACACGCTTTATGGGCAGATACAGCGCTGTTGAAAGGATGGGGTTTAAGCCTCAGATGAGACTACCCATGAGCCACGCTTCCGATGTGGCATATCTTGCTGTGCGCTCAGCAGATAGAAACGTGTTAGCCGCAGTGGTGATTTTTATGCCAGCTCGTAGCGATACCCCTGTCGTGCTGTTGGATGTAGTCACCACTACCGAAATGGACAGTGAGATGGCGCATGAGCCGTTAAAAGCAGATCGGTTGGCCACCGAACTGGATAGCCAAGGGCGGGTGGCCTTGCAGCAGATCCACTTTGCCTTTGACAGCGCAGAGATACTCCCCGAATCCAGCGAAGCACTGGCAGAGGTCGCACGGTTACTGCAAGCTGAAACGGGGTTACGTTTGCTTGTTGTAGGTCATACAGACAGTGACGGCAGCTTTGAGTACAACCTGCGCCTATCTGCTGACCGTGCTCAAGCGGTGAACGCTTATCTTGAGCGTCAGCATGACATACAGGCTGACCGACTGAGAGCGTCAGGTGCAGGGATGATGGCACCTCTGGCCAGCAACCATAGCGAAGAAGGACGCAGTCTTAACCGCCGGGTCGAGCTTGTGGAATTGCCAAACTAAATCTGGTTGACACACTGAATAACCTACCGTGGTAGCGCGAAGTAAATCACTGGTTATGGGGCGCTAATAATTAGCGCCCTTTTTCAGTGCGTTACGATGTGGCACTCATCCCTGGCGTTGGGTCTTTATGGGGACTTCACACAGCCAGAAATCATGGCATAGATGGCATCGGCTTATGCTTTTCTGCTCTTTTGAAAACTGTGCCACATTTTATAGACACACACGAAAAAACCGCCCCTAAGGACGGTTTAATCTAATTCTCTAACGCTTTGCTTTTAACCACTCTTCAGTGGTGCCGACACCAGGAGTCGAACCCGGGACCTACTGATTACAAGTCAGTTGCTCTACCAACTGAGCTATGTCGGCGCTTCACGTTTCCTTGAGAAAATGATTGCTTTGCTGCTAGGCTTCACAATCAACAAGAAATCTTGTTGGCAATGGCTGGGGTACCAGGATTCGAACCTGGGAATGCCGCTACCAAAAAGCGGTGCCTTACCACTTGGCGATACCCCAACGTTTGGTGGCCAGAGACGGAATCGAACCGCCGACACGGGGATTTTCAATCCCCTGCTCTACCAACTGAGCTATCTGGCCGCTGCCAACGGTGCGTATTAAACTAAAATCTCCGCTTTTCGTCAACACCTTTGTGAAACTTTCTTGCGATACCGATGCTTAGGGGCTTTTTACCTGCGCCAGCTATGGCTCGGGCTTCTATACACCTGTACCTAAAACCTATACCTAACACCTATACCTAGAGCCACTGATGACAAGCTAGTTACTCGAACAAGCCACCCTATCCGAAGAACGAGCAACCGCCCTCTTCATGCCCTGCTATTCATGCCTGCGAGGGCGGTACATAGCCTTCGGCTTGATCGGTCTCCTGGTTATCCAGGAAACGCTGCATCTGCTCCATAAGGTAGGCACGGGCTTCAGGGTCGAGCATATTAAGGTGCTTCTCATTGATCAGGCGGGTCTGTAGTGCCTGCCAGGCCTCCCAGGCGGGCTTTGAAACGGTGGCCTGGATTTCCTGGCCCTGCTTGCCCGGCAAGGGCGGGAAAGGCAGCGCCTCTAGCTCTTTTTGGTACTTGCGGCAAAAAACGGTATTGCTCATAACGTGCTCCTGGTTCTGCAATTTAATTCCGTGATCTCATCCAACCAGCTTAAAACGCTTACGCGTGGCCCGGTGTTGGATTGAGGCTAAAGGGTGTTAGCTGGCTGAGCAGCGCTTTAACCGGGGCTGCAAGGCCCAGCGCGGGCGGATGATTAACGTCGTACCATACGCCGCTTTCGCGAACACCGCCCAGCCTATCGCAGCTGACCGGCTGCGGGGTAATCTGTAAGCGAAAATGGCTAAAGGTATGGTAGAAACTGGGCGATGTAGTCTCCCGCTTTGGGTTGACGGCGTTGGTTTCAAGCCAGTCGTTGAGTTCACTGTGCGTCTCAAACTGCGGCAAGCTCCATAACCCGCCCCATAGGCCGCTAGGCGGGCGCTGTTCCAGCCATACCCGGCCTTCTGGGTCACGCAGCATCAGCATAATCGTTTGCCGCGTAGGCAGCGCCTTTTTCGGTTTGGATTCTGGGTAGCGCTTTGGGGCACCTTCGGCGTAGGCCAAGCAGACATCGTCAAACGGGCAGCTCAAGCAGTCGGGCGTGCTGCGTTTACATAGCGTGGCACCAAAATCCATCATCGCCTGGGTGTAATCAGCCAGCCGCTCTGTGGGAGTGTAGTACTCCGCCAGCGCCCACAGCTTTCGTTCCACCGCAGGCTTGCCCGGCCAACCTGACAGCGCATGCAGGCGAGTGAGCGTACGCTTCACATTGCCGTCTAGAATAGCTGCCCGCTGCCCAGTGCTTTGCGCAATAATAGCGCCAGCGGTGGAGCGGCCAATGCCGGGCAGCGCCACTAAAGCGTCGATACTCTCCGTTGGCAGTTCACCATCGTGCTCCGCCAACGCAACCTGAGCAGCTTTATGTAAGTTGCGCGCGCGGGCGTAGTAACCAAGGCCTGTCCAGAGGTGCAGCACCTCATCCTGCGGCGCCTTGGCGAGGCTTTCCAGGGTAGGAAAGCGCACCATAAAACGCTCAAAGTAGGCAATGACAGTAGTCACTTGGGTTTGCTGCAGCATGATTTCCGACACCCACACCCGGTAGGCGCTGCGCGGCGACTGCCACGGCAAATCGTGGCGACCATAGCAATCAAACCAGGCCAGTAGACGCTGCTGGAATTCGCTTGCCGCCAACCGCGGCGTGGGCATATCTGTCATGTGCGTTCCTTAAACAGCAAGCTTTCTAATGTAAGGTTGTTAAATAGTCGCTATACAAAAGCGCCGGCGTTTAGGCCGGCGCTGCACTGACTGGTTTAGATCAGAATGTCGAGATACTCAGTTAAACAGACTACGCAGGCCGTCGCGGAGTTCTTGAGCAGCACCTTCACCAAGGCGTTCATCTAGTTTGTCTAACGAGTCACCCAAGCGCTCTTCCAGCTCTTCATCCACCCGATCCCCGGCTTCGTTACGCAGCAGGTCAACCACGGCGGTTTGGAACATCTCACGGTCAAAGCGGCACCACTCGGTACGCTCATCGCCGAAATTACCTTCACAGCGCACGGGTAACGGCAGTTGCTCCAAACGCGGATTAACCTCACAGGCCGCGTCGGCGGTGTCTACCAAGCGGGCATTAGCACGGGTATCGAAATTCAAGTTGGCGAGATTGAGCTCGCCTTCCCCGCGCACATCGATGCCAGGCAGGGTGATCAGCAGATCGTCACTTTCCACTAACCCGTTGCTAATTTGGAAGGTCGCATCAAAACGCTCAAAGCGTGTATCGGTGTGCCAATCCCGCAAGGTGCCCTGCCCCTCTAGCTGAGCCACCAGCTCGCACATTTGCTTGGAAATGTTGGTATTTAAAATAGCGCCATCGTTTAAGCGCGCATTAAGCTCCCCATTGAGGTTGCCAATGAGTGCTCCGCGGGTATTACCCTGACTGGTGACATCCCCAGCTAAATTAAAGCGGCCGCGCAGCGGTGACGCCTCTTCCTTTTTACTAATGGCTTCAATCAGTGGCGCAACCTGAACATTGTTAATGGTCGGCGAGAGCGCCCACTCAAGAATCGAGTCCGTGGCATCAAGCTGGCCGGTAGCGCTGAGTTCACCTTCGTAGAAGCGTGATTCAAACGCCGTTAGCCGGTGAATGCCATCGTCGCCACGCAGCTGCAAGCTTGGGTTATTGAAGGTAAGCCCCGCAAACATAAGCGTATCAACACTCAAATCGCCCTCTAGCGCCAGCCCGCTGAGAAACGATTGTGGCACGATTGTGTTGCTTTCCTGGGCGAAGGCATTACGCAAAAAGCCCCGGCTAGCCTGTTTGGCTGTCGCCTCACCGGGAAGGTAGTGATCAAGATCTAATTGGTCACCGGCTAAATCGAACGCCAAACGTGAGCCATCCAGCGCGGCTGATAGCTCACCGGTAAAGGTACTGTCGTCGACCACCAATGAAAGGCTAGGCAGGGAGAACTGTTCGCCATCGCCTTCAATAGGGCTGGTCATGGCCACATCGCTGAGCGCCAACTCGCCCGCGGTAGTGAGCGTCACGCCTGCACGGGCAAGCCAGGGTCGCAGTGTAAACGGGGCAGCGGTTAGCTGGCCACGGTAGCGCGGCGCATCGCGCAACTGCTCAATGTTAAGGTGCCCACTGACCCTTAGTCCATCAGGCCCGGTGAGCTGCAGCTCTTTCAACTGGGCCGTTTGTGCTTGCCAATCGCTCTCCAGGCCAAAGGCGAGAGCCAGCGCCAGGCTGCCCTGCCAGTTTTCCGCATTACGCAGGCCCGTTTCAAGCAGCCCCTCTTTAATAGTCAGTTGCTGCTCGCCCATACGGGCGACGAGTTCGGCGGCTTTCAAACTAAGCTGCTGAGGTTCACCCTGTGCGCCTTTAGTCGTGCGGGTGGTCAGCGCCATATTTTCCAGGGCGAAAAGCTTATCCGCCAAGCCAAGCCGCACGCGCGTTTCGAGATTAATCTCGCTGGTAAGGTCAGGGGTGCGTTCCAGCACTTCGGCATCAAGCCGATTATGCTTGGTCAGGGTAAACATGGCCTTCAATGGGAAGGCGCGCAGTGGGTTAACGTTGCTACCCGAGATATTCAGTTGCTGCATGCGCCACAGCGCTTGGGTTTGCGCATCGCGGAAGCGAATATCAGCGTTTTTCACTTCGACACTGGCGATGCTTAACACCACCGCCAGGCTACCGGCGTCTGCATTGGGGCCTGCACTGGCGGGTGCCAGCACCGTTTCAGCCGCGCCCTCATTATGTTCGGATAAGCGCTCCAACAAGGGCTCCCAGTTACCTTCGCCTTGCTCATCGCGCTCCAGATTAAGGCGCATACCGTCTAGCGTAAGGCCGTCAACGGCAATTTCCCCGCGCAGCAACGGGCCGAATGCCACGCTCACTTCCGCGCGGTCAATCGCCGCAAAAGCCGCGCTATCTTCAGCCTGCTCGGGTAACCAGGCGCGGGCTTTCTCTACGCTAACGCCGATTCGCGGGTAGAATGACCAGGTAATGGGGCCTTCCAGCGCCAAGTTGAGCCCGGTTTGTTCCTCAACAACGGCGGTTAAGCGGGGCTTAAAGTCTTCTGGATCCAGAAAGGTGGTCACATAGACCACGGCGGCGACCGCGACGATGGCAAGAATACCGACGGCTGCCAGTACAATACGTAATAGCTGTTTCATTACCCTTTCCCTTGTGGGTCTAGCTCAACAAAATCGCTGGTGGCGGGCACTCCCGCCGCCGGAGTTTCTGGATTGGCCATTGGCCGATAGCCTAGCTTAGAGAGCAGCACACGGTCAGCCAGTGGTAAGGTAGACGTTTCAATGCGCAGCACGCGGCCTTCCTGCTTGGCTTGCTCGCCGAGCAGGGCCATTAAGCGCGAACCGACGCCACGGCGGCGAGTGGTTTTGCGTACGCAGAGCTCAGAAAGCCACCACGCTCGGTCTTCGCCCTCTTGAACGGCAACGGCTCCCAGCAGCCGATCATTGAAAAGCGCGCAGGCAAAAAAGTGCTGGCCTGCAAAATGTTGTTCAATAAATGGCTCAACCGTTGGAGTGGGCATGCGCTCTTGGGGCGCATCCTGATAGATGCGCATCAGATCAAGGCGGATCTGCTCATCGGTCTCCCAACGGGCCTGGTCGACATGGTGCAGTGTCACCGGCATGGTGAAATCCTCTTCGCCAAAGCAGCCTGGCTGCTATTTCTGCCGCAATTGATTGCGGCTACATTTCGCGCATTGTAGCGGATGAAGGCGCCGATTCACTATAATGGTCGCTTCGCCCTAGGCTGATCAAATAATGGTAAGTTGATGCAGAGCCATCGGCCATCCCTCAGAGTGCGCCTTAGCGCAGGAGATGCAACATGTCAGCGCGTATTGCCACGGTTAGCCGTGACACCAACGAAACGCAGATCAAGGTCAGCGTCAATCTCGACGGTGAAGGCCGTCTCAATTGCCAAACCGGCGTTCCGTTTCTGGATCATATGCTTGATCAAGTTGCCCGCCACGGGATGATCGATCTCGACATCAACGCCACTGGCGACCTGCATATTGACGACCACCATACCGTAGAAGACCTGGGTATTACGCTAGGCCAAGCGTTTTTTGCAGCGATTGGCGATAAACGCGGTATCTACCGCTATGGTCACGCCTATGTGCCCCTGGATGAAGCGCTTTCTCGCGTGGTGATCGACTTTTCCGGTCGGGCAGGGCTACATATGAACGTTGAGTTTACTCGCGATACCATCGGCAGTATGGACACTCAGCTGTTCTGGGAGTTTTTCCAAGGCTTCGTCAACCATGCCCACGTCACGCTGCATATCGACAATATAAAAGGTTTTAACGCCCACCATCAGGCGGAAACGATTTTTAAGGCCTTCGGTCGGGCGCTACGCATGGCCGTGGCAGAAGACCCGCGCATGGCAGGCCAAATGCCCTCCACCAAAGGAAGTCTGTGATGCTGCGCTGTATCCTGTGCGATGCCATGGGCTATGCCGTTAGCCCTATTTTGTCCACTTCTCCAAGGAGCGCTTCATGACCATTGCTGTAATCGACTATGGGATGGGTAATCTACATTCCGTGGCCAAAGCGCTGGAGCATGTGACCCATGAGAATGTCGTCATTACCCGAGACCCGCGCCGCATTCTGGGCGCAACGCGCTTGGTTCTGCCCGGCCAAGGGGCCATTCGCGACTGCGTTGGCGAACTTGAACGCACCGAGTTACGTGGGCTGGTGGACGATATTTTAACCCGTCAAGCCAAGCCGCTATTGGGAATCTGCGTGGGACAGCAGATGCTGCTGGAGCGCAGCGAAGAGAACGGCGGCGTGGAGTGCCTAGGCTTCTTTAAAGGCAGCGTGGATCGCTTTCCTGGCGATATGCGCGACGCCCACGAGCAGCGTTTGAAAGTACCGCATATGGGCTGGAACGTGGTCGAACAGCACCATGAACACCCGCTCTGGGCCGGTATTGATAACCGCGAACACTTCTACTTTGTGCATAGCTACTACGTTAATGCCGCGGAAGATGCCCAAGTGTTTGGCACTACCCAATACGGTAAGGTAAGCGCCCACGTGGCCATTGCCCGTGATTCGACCTTCGCGGTGCAGTTTCATCCGGAAAAGAGCTCACGCGCGGGCCTCCGCCTGCTTGAAAATTTTGTTACCTGGACGCCCTGAGAGGATTTTGTATGTTGGTAATTCCCGCTATTGATCTCAAAGACGGCCAGTGTGTCCGGTTAAAGCAGGGCCGCATGGAAGACGCGACCTCTTACGGCGATGATCCAGTCGCGATGGCAGCCCGCTGGGTAGAGGCAGGGGCCCGGCGCCTTCACTTAGTCGATTTGAACGGCGCCTTTGAAGGCAAACCGGTGAATGGCGATGCTGTCACGGCGATTGCCCGCGCCTACCCCAACCTGCCGATTCAAATTGGTGGTGGTATCCGCAGTGCGGAAACCATTGAGCATTATTTAAGTGCCGGTGTCTCTTACGTCATTATCGGCACCAAAGCGGTAAAAGAGCCTGCATTTGTGGGCGAGATGTGCCGCGCCTTTCCCGGCCATGTGATCGTTGGTCTCGATGCCAAAGATGGCTATGTCGCCACCGACGGCTGGGCCGAAGTCTCTACGGTTAAGGCTACTGAATTGGCCAAGCGTTTCGCCAACGATGGCGTTTCCAGCATCGTCTACACCGACATTGCCCGCGACGGCATGATGCAGGGCGTCAACGTGGAAGCCACCGCGCAACTGGCCCGAGAAGGCGGTTTACCGGTGATTGCCTCGGGTGGTGTGACCAATCTGGACGACATCAAAGCCCTCTGCAAGGTGGCTGATAGCGGCATCCTGGGCGCTATTACTGGCCGGGCGATTTATGAAGGCAGCCTGGACGTCGCCGAGGCCCAGCGATTGAGCGACCAACTAACGGGAGGCGGCTCATGAGCCTTACCAAACGCATTATCCCCTGCTTGGATGTAGACGCCGGACGGGTGGTCAAAGGTGTCAATTTTGTTGGCATTCGCGATGCCGGTGATCCGGTGGAGATTGCCCAGCGCTATAACCAGCAGGGCGCCGACGAGATCACCTTTCTCGATATTACCGCCAGCCACGAAGACCGCGACACTACGGTGGAAATGGTCGAACGCATCGCCGGGGAAGTATTTATCCCGTTGACTGTCGGTGGCGGCATTCGTAGCTGTGACGACATTCGCACCATGTTGAACGCCGGGGCAGACAAAGTCTCGATCAACACCGCGGCGGTCACCAATCCTGAGTTTGTGCGCGAAGCCGCCGAACGCTTTGGCAGCCAGTGCATTGTGGTAGCGATCGACGCCAAAAGGGTCTCTGAAGAGGGTGAGACACCCCGCTGGGAAATTTTTACCCATGGCGGCCGTCGCCCAACGGGTCTGGATGCCGTTGAGTGGGCGAAGAAGATGGTGGAATTCGGCGCGGGAGAACTACTGCTGACCAGCATGGATCGCGACGGTACCAAGATTGGTTTTGACCTGGGCGTGACCCATGCAATTTCCGAAGCAGTGAGCGTGCCAGTCATTGCCTCAGGCGGAGTGGGTAACCTGGATCACCTGGTGGATGGCGTGCTCAAGGGCGGCGCCGATGCGGTGTTGGCCGCGAGTATCTTCCACTTTGGCGAGTACACCATTCCTGAAGCTAAACGTTATATGGCCGAACGCGGTATCGAAATGCGGCTTTAAAATGCCCTTTATCAACCAGGAACATCGAATGTATCGCTTACATCCATGGATGGGATGGCTAGCAGGTCTGCTGATTAGCATGCCTGCTACTGCATTCTCGCTACCTGATTGGACACCGGCGTTGGAGTGGGATCACACTCTGGTGCAAACCAGCCTTTATACCCGCCACTTCAGCCCCGATCCAGACCATACCAACCAGCAAGACCTGATTAGCATCGAACTGCATAATCCGAATCGCTGGTTAGCGGGCGCCGCTTGGTTCAAAAATTCCTTTGATCAACCTTCTTGGTACTTCTATGCAGGGCGGGAATTTCCTCTGTGGCAAACCGATCAGGGTTTAAACGTGCGCGCCAAACTAACCGCCGGTCTCCTGCGCGGCTACCAGGGTGAGTATCGCGACAAAATTCCGCTCAATCACTTGGAAATCGCCCCGGCAGCACTCCCCAGTATCGGTGTGCAGTGGGGCCGATTTGAATCTGACCTGATTGTATTTGGCGCTGCTGGCATGATGGTAACCGCGGGGGTGCGTTTTTAGCCGCTACTCCTCAACTTCGTCCAGCGACAAACCCAGGTTACTAATCCCCCCATTGCGGCCTAATTCGCGCACGTCTTTTAGCCCCGCTTTATCCAACGGCTCGCTGACGGTGTCGAGCACAGCGTCTTGAAAGTCGTTTTCATCGGCCATCAGCGGATGGTCGCGAATCATCAGTGCCAACGCTTGCGCGTCAACTTCACCTTCGGTGAGCTCTATAAAGGCGCGCACGCCCGCACGCGATGTGCGGCTCACATCCAGCACGGCTTCTGGGGAGTCGCCTTGTAGGGTGTCCAGAAGCGCCGAGACCGACACCACGGCATCCAGGGCTCGCCGAGCACCAAAGCTGTCATCCTCTTCCGGCGGCTCACACTCAGCGAGCTTTTCCGCCTGGCGAGCAAAGTCGATACTGGCGTTAGGCACATTAAGCCGTTCCCAGACCAAACTCAGCACGGTACGCAGCGTATGGCTATCGCCGTGGCCGGTGGTTTGCTCATAGAGCACATAGTTAGGCAGCAAACGCTCACATAGCGCCGCCATAAAGGCTTGCTGGGCGGGGAGAGGGAGTTCTTGCAGCCGTTGGTAAAAGCCCTGGGGTTTCGACACCATACTGATTTCCTGGAACGCTTGACGTGGGATATTGGTGAAAAGTAGTGGGTACGTTATCGTCTCTATACGCTTGGGGCGATCCCCCAGCGCTTCGATGATTGTACGGCCGGCGAGGAGATTACCATGCATATTCATCTGCTACAGCACGGCCCTGACCATGGCCCCGCCCGTTTAACCGACTGGCTAACCAGTATGGGCCATAGTTACACCGTTTTTCATCTCTACGCAGGCGAGCTGACACCCCGCCCAAACGAATCTGATGCGCTGATTGTCCTCGATGGCCCAGAGGCACTACTCAGCCAACCCCCGGCGTGGTTTAAAGCAGAAGACAAACTGATCAACCGCTACCTGGACGGCCAAAAACCGCTGTTGGGCATAGGCCTGGGCGCACACTGGATTGCCCAGGCGCTGGGCTCAGTGGTGGCGCCTGGTACTTATACTGAAACAGGCTGGCATACGGTCACCCTTGCGCCGGAAAGCTCGCTCGATTTACCTGAAACCTTCACCGCTTTTATGTGGCATCGCTACGTCTTTAGCCTTCCCGACGATGCGTTTCCCCTCGGTGGTAGCGAAGCCGCACCGCTGCAGGGGTTTGCCTGGGACAAAGGTCGTGTCCTCGGTCTGCTGTGCCATCTAGAAGCCACCGCGGCTAGCGTAAAACAGCTGTTAGGCAGCGCCGAGTGGCCCAGCGCACCGCTCACCGCCACCCGCTACGTTCAGGATGACACGCAGATCCTTGAAGCCCCCAACCGCTTTATTAATTTAGCGCCACTACTGGATCGCGTCATGACTCAGTGGCTTAAAGCGGCGTAACCGTAGCAAGAATATGGCCGTCAGCGGTTCCACTGCCTGGCGGCCGCTAGGCAACTATCCCAATCACCCACATGAATTTCTGGCGGAACGGCGTCGCGCTGCTTCTCTAAGTGGTAACGGTAGAGTGGGTCGTAGTATTCGGTAAGTAGCGGCGCAAGCCAGGCTTCGTGGGCTTGGGGGTTGCCTTGGGCATGCTCCTTAAAGGCCAGCGCCTGCAGCCGCTGTAAGCGCTGCAGGCGCGCGTTGCCTAAGCGTTTGCCTAAACGAATAAGCGCGTTGCTTAACTGTGCCTGCATTAATTGCCAGCCTTGATAGTCGCCATGGCGAGCGGCATAGGCCTGCTCCAGATCGATAATATAGTCCTGCTGGATCTGAGCTAGGCGCCAGTCCAATGGCATTTCGATACGCACCCGTGGCGCTTGCTGCAGTGCCCGCCAAAAGCTCAGCGGAATATTGGCATTACCAATCTGGCGGGACTCATCTTCAATGACCAGCCCTTCCGTCAGCCCAATTAGCCGCTTGGCCAGCGCATGCTCAAAGTTGATTTGCGTGGCAGGCTGTTCGGGCCTGCGCCCAAAGGCGGAGCCTTTATGATGCGCGTAAGCCTCCAGGTCGACGCCGTTATCAAGCTGGTTAATCAGCGTTGTTTTTGCACATCCGGTCAGCCCCGCGACAACCAGCATGGGTTGAAGAGCGGCGGTCTCGATGCGCTCACACAGCGCTTGACGCATGGCTTTCCAACCACCCTCCAGGCGCGGCCTTGAGATACCGGCTTCTTCTAGCCACTGCTGAGCAATTTTTGAACGTAGCCCGCCGCGAAAGCAGTAAATCAGTGCGTCGGGATAATCGGCTAAATACGCCTGCCACGCCGCGATCCGCGCCTGCTTGACCTCGCCGCTGACTAAGCGTTCGCCTAACTCAATCGCCGCGGCTTGGCCGTGCTTTTTATAAGCAATGCCCACCTGATGGCGCTCATCATCGACCATTAAAGGCAGATTGACGGCACCGGGCAGCGCGCCCTGGGCAAACTCCACCGGGGCGCGCACATCTATTAGCGGACGCTCTTCTCTGATTAAACTCAGAACCACTGGCGTCGTTGCTGACATCGCGGCTAGTGTCACCCGACCACCTCAATGGAGGCGTTGCCTTGACGCGCTTTCATTACTCCAAATGCGTGTAACGACAGGCCGAATTCGCGGCCGATGCGCTCAACGTCGTCTTCCCAGGCGGGGTCGACGCTGAGCAGCAGGCCGCCGGAGGTTTGTGGGTCGCATAACCACTGCCAGTGGGCTTCGTCCATAATGGGTAGGCTTTCACCCAGCGCATCGCGATTACGCAGCGTACCGCCAGGCACAGCGCCCTGGCGACGATAGGACTCCGCCTCAGCGAGACGTGGCAGCTTACGAAAATCAATTTGTGCCATCACATTGCTGGCTTGGCACATTTCCGCAAGGTGGCCTGCCAAACCAAAACCGGTGACATCGGTCATGGCGTTCACCCCTTTCACATCGGCAAGCTTCACACCAATGCTATTGGGCTTAAGCATGGTTTCACGGGCAAGCCCATGGTGACCCATTTCCAGCAAACCGCGTTTCTCTGCCGTGGTGAGCATGCCGACGCCTAACGGTTTGGTTAAGAACAGTAGATCACCGGGCTTGGCGGTGCTGTTTAGCTTCAGCTTGTCCAGGTCGATCAAGCCGTTTACAGCGAGCCCGAAAATTGGCTCAGGCGCATCGATAGAGTGACCGCCCGCTAGGGCAACGCCTAATTCGCGACATACCGCCTGGGCACCGGCCATGACATCACCCGCCACTTCAGCGCTAAGCTTGTCCAGTGGCCAACCCAGAATGCCTAACGCCATCACCGGCGTCCCCCCCATGGCGAAAACATCACTGATTGCATTGGTTGCCGCGATACGCCCAAAATCGAAGGGGTCATCGACAATGGGCATAAAGAAGTCCGTGGTGGCAATCATGCCGCGGCCATCGCCCAGATCGTAAACGGCGGCATCTTCGCGCCCTTGATTGCCGACGATAAGCTGCTTATGGCCCGCCGCGGGCCCCGCCTTGGCAAGAATGCCATCCAGCACATCTGGGGCGATTTTGCAGCCGCAGCCCGCACCGTGGCTATATTGAGTCAAGCGAATCGAACTCATCGTGTCTCTCCTTGGCACTTGGGGAATATCATCAGTTTAGCCCAGCATGGCGCAGACTAAAGGGCGTCCAACGCGTCACTGAGTTTATCCACGGCAATCACCTCCATGCCTTTGGGCGCCTGCTTCGGGGCATTAGCGCGCGGTACAATGGCACGTAGAAAACCGTGTTTGGCGGCTTCGGCAATACGCTCCTGGCCGCTGGGTACCGGACGTATTTCGCCGGAAAGCCCAACCTCACCAAATACCACTAGCTCTTTGGGTAGTGCCCGGTTTTGCAGGCTAGAGACCACCGCCAAAAGTACTGCCAAATCGGCGCTGGTTTCCAACACTTTGACACCGCCGACGACATTTAAAAACACATCCTGGTCGCCGGTAAATAGGCCGCCGTGGCGATTAAGTACCGCCAGCAGCATGGCCAAACGGTTTTGATCCACGCCGACGGCGACTCGACGTGGATTGCCCAGCGCAGACTCATCCACCAGCGCTTGCACCTCGACCAAAATCGGCCGCGTGCCTTCCCAGACCACCATCACAAGACTGCCGGGCGCTTGCACCTCTTGGCGGGAAAGAAAGATTGCACTAGGGTTTTTAACCTCTTTAAGCCCCTGTTCAAGCATAGCGAAAACGCCTAGCTCGTTAACGGCGCCAAAGCGGTTTTTCTGACCACGTAGGGTGCGAAAGCGTGAGTCTGCGCCGCCTTCCAGTAACAGTGAGGCATCAATCATATGCTCAAGCACTTTAGGGCCAGCCAGTGAACCGTCTTTGGTGACGTGTCCCACCAGTAATAGGACAGTATTGGTCTTCTTGGCGAAGCGCGTCAGCGCGGCGGCCGACTCGCGCACCTGGGCAACGCCACCCGGCGCCGAGGCGATATCTTCCAGGTGCATGGTTTGAATAGAGTCGATCACCAGAATCTCTGGTTTCTCCCGCTCAGCCACCGCCAGAATAGTTTCCACGCTGGTCTCGGCCAGCATCTTCAAACCGTTGGTAGGCAATTGTAGGCGATGAGCGCGCATGGCAACCTGGGAGAGTGACTCCTCTCCGGTCACATAGAGAATGCGCCGCTGCTGGGCCAGCTTGCAGGCTGTTTGCAGCAACAGCGTCGATTTACCTGCGCCAGGATTGCCCCCCAGTAGCACTGCCGAGCCAGGCACAAGCCCGCCGCCCAGCACACGGTCAAACTCCGCGAACGTAGAACTCATACGCGGCACTTCGCTGAGATCCACATTACCCAGGTCGATCACTTCCCGGGATAGATCCCCCGCATAACCAGATCGACCAGAGGCTGCGCCGCCACCGGGACGGGCGCTCGCCAAATGCACTTCACTGAGCGTATTCCACTCTTGGCAACTGCTGCACTGCCCCTGCCATTTTCGATATTCGGCGCCACACTCGGTGCATACAAAGGCGCTTTTGGCTTTGGCCACTGCCATGACACTCCTACGGTTGCTGTCACTAATCGCTTGCGTCAAACGCGTACTTTACAATCGTTAGAGCCAGCAAACACAAAAGGCGGCCAGTGGCCGCCTTTTGTACTGCTGGCTAACGCGTTATTGACGCTTTAGCTGCAGCATTTCACCATTTTCAAAGCGGCGACGCTCTGGGTCAATCAACTCCAGCGTGCTCTCATCAATACGCATAAAGTAGTAGATCTGACCATCACCATTCGGCGTTAGCTCGTAAACCGTAGCATCTGGATCAGAAGGCGTACCGGTCAGCACTTCCCAATTACCCGCGTAGTTTTCATCCGGGGGTGTTTGAGGATGGTTCCGGTAAGAAGCGTTCAGCGTGAAGGTGCGTTCTTCAGCAGCGCTCATCTCTTCACCCACCATCGTGACATCCAGATCGATACCATCGCAATTACGGCAAGGCAGTGAACCTTGGTAATTTTGCTGTGCGGCAGCCGCCTCTTCTTGCTGCTGTTCCATGGGGCTGCTTGCACAACCAGCCAGCAGTGCCAACATAGCCGAACCGGCCAGCAAACTCTTAAGTTGCATAGAGTGTCTCCTTAATCTCGTGTTGGACATCACATTTATTTACGCGCACTTATGACAGCATAACCGCTACAAGGTGCGACGCACACCCCCTGCGATGCGAATGCTTGCGCTTAGGTAGCCTTCAAGCGACCATGGTGTACTTTGCTAGGATAATCAGGTTACCCACATGAGCCAATACTGGAGTCCGGCCGTTCGCGAACTTACGCCCTACGTGCCAGGCGAACAACCCCGCGAGCAGCTTGTTAAGCTCAATACCAATGAAAACCCTTACCCACCTGCGCCAGGCGTCGGTGAGGCGCTTCGCGGTTACGCAACAGACCATCTGCGCCTCTATCCTGACCCAACCTCTGCAGCGCTGCGTGAAGCGTTAGCGGAGTCATTTAAGGTAGCAAGTAGCCAAGTATTTGTGGGTAATGGTTCCGATGAGGTGCTGGCGTTTGCTTTCCAAGCATTTTTCCGCCATAACGCGCCACTCGACGTACCCACGATCACCTATAGCTTCTATCCCGTTTACGCCAATCTTTATGGCGTGGAGCTGCGTAAGCATCCGCTCAATAAGCAGTGGGAGGTCGATATTGAGGCGCTTGCTAGCCAGACTGAGCGTAGTGGCGTTATCTTCGCCAACCCGAATGCGCCGACCGGCCATGCACACCCACTGGAGGCTATTGAGGCGCTGCTTAAGCGCGTCACGGATCGCGTGGTACTGGTGGATGAGGCTTATGTCGATTTCGGCGCAGAGAGTGCTGTAGCGCTAATTGACCGCTATCCTAACCTGCTAGTCACCGGTACGTTTTCTAAGTCACGTAGCTTGGCAGGTTTGCGGCTGGGCTATGCGGTGGGCTCACAAGAGTTGATTGATGGCCTGCTGCGGGTAAAAGACTCGTTTAACTCTTATCCAGTCGATAGCTTGGCAAGTCTGGTCGGTATCGCCGCATTGAAAGATGTCGAGCATTTTGAAGCTTGCCGAGAGCATGTGATTACCACGCGTGAGCGCACCCGTCAGCGCCTTGAAGCGCTAGGATTTGAAGTTTTGCCTTCAAAGGCGAACTTTGTGCTTGCTCAACACCCTGACTACCCTGGCGCACAGCTTTTTGCTGGCCTACGCGAGCGGGGCATTCTGGTGCGTCATTTTAATACCTTAGACCTCAACAACTTCCTACGTATTACCATCGGAACCGATAATGAGATGGATAGTTTGATTGAAGCGCTAGAGACGCTTCTTTAGTAAAGGGTGAGGTGTGAGGTGTGAGGTGTGAGGTGTTGAAGTTTACCCCTCACTCCTCACTATTTTCTCCTCACAACCTAACTTACACGCAAAAAAAATCCCCCAAGGCGTAAGCCCTGGGGGATTTTTCATAATAAGTGCCTGACGATGACTGGGCCGGCCATCCGGGACTCTCCATGGGGAGACCCCTTGGCTTTCTTCCATACAAACAAAAAACCCAGCCGATTGGCTGGGTTCTTCGTTTAATAAGTGCCTGACAATGACCTACTCTCGCATGGGGAGACCCCACACTACCATCGGCGCTAAGCGGTTTCACTTCTGAGTTCGGCAAGGGATCAGGTGGTTCACGCGTGCTATGGTCGTCAGGCGTAACGGGTAATGTACATCATGCTGACTAGCTTTCTATCGTTGCTTGCTAAATTGTGTGCGTCTCATTGCCAAGCCCTGTGTTAAACAGTTAGCTCAGCTTGCGTATCCGGTTCTTCACGTTATCATCACGACCA